>CAYWOQ010000038.1:0-33283 GCA_964459925.1 uncultured Roseivirgaceae bacterium | reverse complement strand
AGAATCAAACTTTTTGGACTAATTATTAAATCCTAATGCATAATCGAGGTTTAATGAATTTTGAAAATTCACATCAAATATATCAGGTGGTTGATAGTGAGAATCGAATCCCCTCTTTGAACTTTATTTCTCAATGTAGAGAGGTGCTGACCAAATAAGTATTTAAGATTTTATTCTATTTGAATTATTTCTAGTTTTGAAGGCTAAAATGATAATCCTTGACCCCTTTCCGAACTTCGCTCATATTCCTATTCCTTGCCCTTATCGGGATTGTTGCCTCTTTTTTCCTTGATATTGATTTCGCCCCTTCATCTACTAGTAATTCGTTCGTTGTAAGTTTTTCAGTAGGGCACAGTGATCCACCACTCATAACGGAGCAAAAGATGACAGCTGTACTAGAGGGTGCGCTTAGCAGCATCGTGGGTATGAAGAAAATTGAATCGGTCTCTCGCTATGGTGGAGGTTCTATCACTGTTAGCTTTGAGGAAGGAGATCTCCAAAGAAAGAGGATGGCCATTCTTACAGCCATTCGGCGGGTTCGAGATCAGCTACCCGTCAGTAGCTCTTTCCCAACCATTGAATTGGGTACCAAACAAAATACCAAACAGCCACTTTTGGTCTATTCATTAACCTCCTCTCTCCCAACAAATGAAATCGTAGAATACACCCGTCAGCAACTGTTGCCAAAAATAGGATTAAATCCGGGCATTAAAAGCCTGGAACTGTCCACTGACAGTCGACCATTCATAGAACTAACTTATGATATAGCTAAGCTTCAAGCTCTGGGCATTACGCAGGATATGATATTCTCCTGCCTGGCAGTATCCATCTTTCATGACCAGCTTGGCACCTTTACCTCACATGGTAAGACGAAAAGCCTTATAGTCAGCAATGATATGCATGACCTGGGAGATTTACTTGATATCCAAGTAACAGAAAAGATCAGGCTAGGAGATATCATGAACGCAAAAATGTCCACCATGAGGCCTAGCTATATTTCCAGGTTAGATGGCAAGAACTCCATTCTGATCCGGATTTTTACGCATGAGCATGAGAATAATCCACGGTTAGCTTCCCTATTGAGATCAGAATTGGAACTGACCCAGAGAAAACTGCCACCCCACATGCAAATGAAGCTTTCCTACGACGATACGGAGTTTATCACGAAAGAGCTTAATAAGATCAGTAAGCGAGCTGGGCTGTCCATTGGTATTTTGTCCCTTCTTGTTTTGCTGGTGTATCGCCGATGGAAGCAATTGGTAGTACTCATGGGGTCGGTATTGGTCACACTCGGGCTTTCTTCTTTATTGATGTATCTGTTTTCGGTACCAGTACACTTATATACCATTGCAGGACTTACCATTTCCTTCGGTTTGGTGATAGACAATTCAATTATGGTTATTGATCACTGGAGAAGGAAAAAAGATTTGAAGGTAATCATAGCTTTGTTAGCGGCGACCCTGACAACCATAGCTGCCTTACTTGTGATATTAGTACTTCCTAAAGAGGAGCGTGTGGGCATGAGTGATTTCGCCATGGCCATCTCTATTGCTTTAAGTGCTTCCGTTCTAGTCTCCCTGACTTTCACTCCGGCTATTTCAAAGTTGATAGGAGGGGGTAGCCAAGAAGGGGTATCCCGCTATTATCTCAAAAGACGATGGGTGAAAATCCAATCAGGATATTACCGATTTGTCTTTTTTCTGGCCAGTTACAAAAAGCTGGTTTTCGTGGTTATGATCCTGAGCTTTGGATTTCCTGTCTACCTGATCCCAAAAACGATTGAAGGATTTTCCCTCTACAATCAAACCATAGGTTCGGATTATTACCAAGAGAATATTCGTCCATTCAGTGATAAAATCCTAGGAGGAATGCTGCGCTCATTCTATCTCAATGTGTTTGAAAGCTCCGGCTATCGAACCCCTGAGAAAACCCGTCTTTATGTTTCAGCATCCTTGGATGAAGGGCACACGATCAACCAAATGGATGAAATCATTCGAAAGGTCGAAGAGTATCTAGCAGATGTTGAAGGACTGGCTACCTACCAAACGACTGTCTATTCTGGGAAATACTCACAAGTGGTGATTGAATTTAATGAGGAGACTGAGAATGGATCACTCCCTTATATACTTAAGAACAGGTTGATACAGCGTTCACTAGATTGGGGAGGTGTGGACTGGAATGTTTATGGAGTGGGCCGAGGGTTTAGCAATGCATCGGGTGAGTCACTGCCTTCTTTTCGGGTAAAATTAATGGGCTATAATTACTATGACTTGGAATTGCTTGCAGACTCTCTAGCTCATAGATTAATGGTTCATCCAAGGATAAAAGAGGTCAACACAAATGATCGGATTTCCTGGCGAGATGTCAATACAGAGCAGCTTACTTTGTTCCCAAAAAATGAAGCCTTAGGACATCCTTATTTAACTTCTCTTGCTTATGCATCGAATGTTGCGACTAGATTGTCACCGGATACCTATGTTACCATTGGCAACAGTCGATTTCCGGTAAACTTAGTAGAAGAAACTTCTGAGACCTTTGGGATCTATCGATTACTGAATGAAGGAAAAGAACGGCTATCCAATAATGTCACGCTAGAAAGAGAATTAAAAACCAATGCATTATACAGAGAAGGTAGGCAATACGTAAGGGTGCTGTCTTTTGACTACTATGGTAGTTATCGTTTTGGAGATGAATATTTGAAGAAAGTCCTGAGCGATTACGTGTTTCCAATTGGGTATACCTATGATTGGCTGGAATTTAATTGGGGTGCGGACAAGGTAAAGCGACAGTATGCTTTGATCCTGCTCATTCTAGTTTTGATTTTTGTAATATGTACTGCCACATTCGAAAACTTAAAATTGCCCTTTTACATCATCTTAATTATACCTCTTTCATTTATTGGCGTGTTCATTACGTTTTCCTGGGGTGGCTATTACTTCGATCAGGGAGGCTATGCTGCTTTTATTTTGCTTGCAGGTATTGTAGTAAATGCTACTATTTTCATTTTGAATGAAAGTAGAAATTATACATCAATCCATAAAAATCATAATTTGATAAAGGCATGTACAAGAAAATTCTTACCGATTATGCTCACCATTGTTTCAACTTGTTTGGGGCTCGTACCATTTCTGGTTGATGGGCAGAAAGAAGTCTTTTGGTTTTCATTTTCGGTTGGTGTGATAGGTGGGCTATTATTTTCTATCCTTTTGGTTTTTGTGGTTTTTCCGGTGTTATTGGTAAAGAAGACCTAATACAACTTTTAAAATGGACCTGAAATACCAAATCAGTACCATTTTTCATTTTATATCATTAAATAATTGATAATCAACAGGATATAGCAACACTTTCGAGTCCTGGGCGGATCACGAAACCCTTGGTATTAGATTAATACTAAGGGTTTTTCATTTATGGGTTTTACTACGAATTAGTGCCTTACTATTTATCAGCTAACCGCTTTTACGTAGCACTTTCTTCCTTTGGTGCAAGATGAAGGAGCTACAAAACCCGTGTCAGGTGCCATGGGACCCTGGGTCTTGATGCACCAGCAGCTAGCGAGGTTATCATTTTCCAGTTCGAAAGGAGTCATGCCTCCACCAACCATACCAAAGCTTGGGCTCTTAGCTCTGAAATATTTACATAGTGATTTACTCATAGCTATACGGTTTTTTCTATCGCTCGTTTAATAATCGTTTTGAAAATAGGTATTTTATATCCGTTCTTCTCCAGTGGTTTGGCATTTTCCATTGCTGCGTCAGCGGCTTTGGATGCACTATCTGCTGATATTCCTTCTTCTACCAGAATTGCTTCAGCATTTTCGACTCTAATAGGAATCGGAGCAGCAGCTCCCAGTGCGATACTCGCTTTTTTGCATTTACTTCCTGATACTTCCAGCACCACGGCAACATCTGCCAATGCCCAGTCATAGGAAGCTCTAGCTCCTTGCTTGATGTAATAGCTTTTGGTGCCTTTTTTCATCGGGGGGACCGTTACAGCCGTGATGACTTCACCCTGGGTTAAAATATTTTCTCTTCCTTCGTCTACCCAAGGGGGCACAAAGAATTCACCCATTTTTACTTGTTTACTATCTCCCTGAGGGGTAAAAATTTCAAGGGTAGCGTCCAGTGCCAACAAAGCAGTTGCCACCGAAGAGGCATATACACTGCTGCAGTTACCATTATCTATAATGGCATGGTATTCATTTTCACCATTTTTGGCAAAACATTTAGCGCCTCCTTTCCTGAAGCAATGATGATCTATACTTCTGAAGTACCAGCACCTTGTGCGCTGAGCTAGGTTACCTCCAAGCGTAGACATGTTTCTTAGTTGAGGAGTAGCCGCTTTAGCCACTGACTGTTGCAAGGCCAGGTAATTTGATTTGATGTCTTCGTTACTTTCAATGGTAGCTAATGTCACGT
Source organism: uncultured Roseivirgaceae bacterium (assembly GCA_964459925.1). Lineage (GTDB taxonomy): Bacteria > Bacteroidota > Bacteroidia > Cytophagales > Cyclobacteriaceae > Ekhidna. The sequence continues at coordinate 28,868 of CAYWOQ010000038.1, read as the reverse complement.
TTGCACCAATTCTTAATCCTTTCTTATCGTCATACTGGATCTGGTCCAAGCCCGGTATATTTCTGATATTAATGATTCGATCAGGATTGATCAAACCTTCTTTCATCAGGTCTAATACATCAATACCTCCTGACTTTATGATTGCACCATTTTCCTTAACTAACGCATCAGAGACCGTCGCATTGGTTTCTTTTTGTGCTTCTGATATGGATGTGACTTCAAACCAACTTATCTTTTTCATTACCTGGTGATTTTAAACTTTGTTTAACGCTTTTAACACTTTATCAGGGGTAATCGGTATTTCCCGAATCCGTACGCCGATGGCATTATAAACCGCATTGGCAATGGCCGCTGCTGTCGCAATGTTGGCAGGTTCTCCAATACCATACGCATCCGTGGATGATTTCGCATTGTAATCCTCCATCAAGACGATATCTATTTCAGGAATGTCTGCACCATACGTCGTTTTGTAGGTATCTAGCGAATGATTTACCATATGCCCGGTATTCCGGTCTAGTATTCGGTCCTCATACAACGCATAGGATAAACCCTGGATAACTCCTCCATTGATCTGGCTTTCCACCTGTTTGGTATTCAATGGACGTCCACAGCTATGTGCAGCTACAATTTTATGCACTTTAATGAATCCTGTCTCCGTATCAACACTTACATCTGCAAACTGTGCAGACCCCAAATCCCAATGCAGGTAATCACCTTCGTACTCGGGTGTTCTGCTTTCGGTCGCTGCTATCTGGCTGACAGGTAGTTGACTTACCGCATCTTCAAATGAAATGCGCTTGCTACTGTCTTCCATGGAAAAGATGTCGCCATTTTCCATTTTGAGGGTAGAGGGCTTAACTTCCATCTTCTCTGCTACCCGTTCAAACAATTTCAATTTCACCTGGTAGGCTGCTTTTCTTGCGGCAGGTGTGATGGAGGCAGTAACCTGACTTCCGCCAGATCCTGGAGCATCCGGGAACAAAGTATCCCCGATTCTCACGTTTATGTCCTCGGTGTTTAATCCAAACTCTTCAGCCACCACCTGTGCTAATATTGTTTTGGTACCGGTTCCAATATCCTGAACGCCCGATCTTACCTCAATGGCTCCATCTCGCAAAAGTTTTACCTCAACCGTGGCGTTGTAATTATAGATTCTCCACCAGCTGGATTGTGCCATTCCCATGCCTCTTTTGATTGGACCCGAATCTGATGCGGTTGGTTTTCTTCGAGACCACTCAAATCGCTCAGCACCCTTATCTCTGGCTACTTTACGGACTCTACTGGGATCTGCTTTATCTCTTAATTTGATTGGATCCATTTCGATGGAAGTGGCTATTTCATCCATCATTTGCTCTAAGCCAAATATTCCCTGTACGGCCCCCGGAGCTCTCCATGCGGCCCCTGGTCCTGCATGGGTAAATACATCGTATTGTTTGGTTCTGAAATTAGGGCAGGTATACATGGTTTGAGCGACTCCTCCAACACCTGCGCCCAGTCCTACACCTGCAGTACCGTATGATTCTTGCTCTATCGCAGTTAATTCACCATTTTTCCTGGCACCAATTTTCAATCGCTGAATGGAATTGGGTCGATTGCCTTGAGAGATCTGTTCTTCTTTTCTGCTGGCCATCATCTTCACCGGCCGACCTGTTTTTTTCGCTAAATACCCAGCGGCTTTTCCATGTGTGCCCAGGCCATGCTTTGCACCAAAACCGCCACCCATGAATTCTACAATGACGCGTACTTTACTTCTCGGTAAGTCGAACAGGTCGGCAAATTCGTCTCTCACTCCTTGTGTTCCTTGCGTGGAAGCATAAATGGTGACGCCATCAAACCGCCAGTCCACAATCATACCATGCGTTTCCAGCGAGTTGTGGGTTTGTACTTGTGTTTTATAGGTATTTTCTAATACCACATCCGCAGACGAAAAACCTGTTTCCAACTCTCCGCGTGGTTGACCCTCATTTGGACCTCTTACATTACCTTCCAGTTTCAATCCCTCTGAAATCTCCTCACCTCCTTCAGACTCCTCTTGTTCTACAGGCGCTTCATAGACTATGGGAGCTTCAGGACTCATCGCCTTTTCTACATCTACAACAAATGCTTTCTGTTCGTATTCAACTTTAATGAGGTTAATGGCTTCTTCTGCGATCTCTTCGGTAAGTGCAGCGACAGCTACAATAGGTTGGCCTGCATAACGAATGATGGGGTACTCTTTACCTTCCTCATTAGCCATAACATGTATACCATAAACTCCAGACAAATTCTTCGCGGAAGACATATCTATCGATTTGATAGTAGCACTGGGTACATTTGATGTGAGCATTTTCCCGATCAACATGCCGGAAAGCTGCATATCTGAAGTGTACTTAGCGGATCCGGTTACCTTGGCTTTTGCGTCAAGCCTGTTAACAGGTTTCCCAACTTGTTTAAGTTTTGCATTGACGGGCCAGCCATCTGGTTCGCTGAATGGAACTTCTCGTTCCACTTCTTCGATTTTTTCTCCAACAATGCCATAGGGGATTTTTATTTTTTTGGTATCCATGGTTCTACTTCATTTTTTTAGCTGCTGAAAGGGTTGCTTCAAAAACATGCGGATAGGTGCCACAGCGGCAATAATTTCCTCGGGTTGCATGTTTTACATCATCAATTGTAGGGTTTGAGTTTTTACTGAGCAGGTGAGCTGTACTCATAATCATGCCTGGGGTGCAATAGCCACACTGTGACGCATCGTGTTCAATAAACGCTTCTTGAATCGGGTGAAGCTCACCATCTTTTGCGAGTCCTTCGATGGTTGTGACCTGCTTATCACCAACATCCATGGCGAATGTCATACAGGCATTAACGGGGGTATCGTCAAGCCAGACGGTGCATGCAGAACAAGATCCTCGATCACAGACGATCTTGGTACCTGTCAATTGTAGTTCTTCGCGAAGGGCTGTTGCTAAAGTAGCTCTGGGTTCGATATTCAATTTTCGAACCCTGCCGTTTATATTCATTGTAATAGCAACAGCATCCGGACCTATGTCTTTTTGTGTTTCCTCCTTTTCGTGTGGGGATGCCATAACTCCATTTTGCAAAGCAATGGCCCCTACAGTTGTCAATCCTGCTCCTTTAATGAAGGTTCTTCTAGAGATACCAGGTTTGATTTTTTCGTGTTTTTCTTTCATCACAGAATAGCGTTAGTATTGATGAGTTTTAAAGTCCAAGTCTTGAATACAGTTGATTGAATCAATCTTTTCGGAAGTTATTGGATTCATCCGTCAATTTCAAGTGATAGCTTCTTTAATGCAATATTCACAATCCCATGTTTACTTAGCCACCAAATAAGATATCTTCTCCATCAGGAATGATTTTTATTACTTGAGTTTTGTTGGTTGAAGAAAATTCCAATCTCCACAATTTTCCATCTTTTGGTGATTAATCCACCACAAGGAGAATATAGATGTTGGAGTTATTATTTAATGGATATACAAGTAAAATGACCAGTCTGACTGACTGGTCATTTATTAAGCTTTTTGAAACTGGTGAAGGGAGACTTCACTTTTCTGACTTCTTTGTTTGAGCTTAAGCCCAAAGAGGGGTCTAATCAGGTTCATATTCCTTAAAATAAAATGAAAAAATGCCAATGATCCTGCAAAAGTGATCAGCGTTACTCCAATGAGCTTGATCCATGGTGAAAGGGCTAAAGGAAATAGCCAGGTACTCGCCAAGTGAATAAATACCCAATGAACAATATATACCGGATAAGCTGCTTCACTTGGGTAGTTTAAGTACCTATTAGAGAAATTTAGATAGGTAAATCCAACTCCTAAAATCGAATAAATCCAGACAACCGTTTCAGTTGCCATGAGGTATAAAGGACTTTCCATTTCAAAAGCAAGTACCCTGGTGACATAAAGACCGGCGCCAATAATCACGAATCCCCATTTCCACTTGGAGAGTGTATCCCAAAAAATACTTCCTGAAAAGACAAATAGGTAGCCTAAAAAGAATGCAATAAAGCCTAAGACATAACCATTCAGCGAATATGCATACATCGAATACGTTTCTGGGTCAATAAGCATGGTCGATACAATGAAAGGAAGCACGAATGCCATCAATTTCAATGGATGATTCATTAGTTTAGTGACTTTGCTTCTTAGTTTTTCTTCATGTTTTTTCATGTAGTACAAGAGGGGAGCTAAAAGCAATACGTAGGAGAAAATATTCCCTAAAAACCACAGGTGGGCCGGAAAGATTACGGGGGTCAATTCCTGGCTGTAATAATAAACCTGCCATAGCAATGACTGTATAGGTACAATCAATAGACTTCCCGCAACTAGTGGCACTAAAATTCTGGTGGCTCTCTCTTTAAACAAGGCTTTCCAGTTTCTTTTTCTCATAGAGAAATAAACGCCCATGCCTGATACAAAAAACAATAAAGGAATTCTCCAAATATTGAGGAACGACATAGGTATCCAAAGTGATTCAATGGGCTCTGTGTTTTGAATGAACCCGATGAATACACCCCACGGCTGAAAAGGAATCGCTATGTGGTAAATCAAAAGAAATCCAATAGCGATTACCCTTAGCCAGTCGATATCAAATCTTCTGGCATTCATATCAATTGTTTTGAGCGTTAAGCGCTTCTCCAAGAATTTTCGTAATTGCTTCACGATTTACCTGGAGTACATCGTACTCTAATTTAAATCCAAATGGACCAAGGTCTCGACTTAATTCATCATAGACGGGTTTCATTTGCTCAAATGGTGCGGAGACGGTTGTATATGGAGTAGAACCGTAGGTATTTTTGACTTCCATTTCGATACCCTTACTTAACAACAACTCTACCGTTTCTACCCTTCCAAATAATGAAGCTGTGTGCAAAGGAGTGGAGCCATCAGCAGAAGTAACGGTTAGGTCAGCACCACCTTCAATTAATGCCTTAGCAATCTCATTCTTGCCAAAAGTAATAGCTACGTTTAATGGAGTTGATCCGTATTCATCTTTTTGATTTAAATCTGTACCAAATGCAATGTGCTGATTCACGGCTTCTAAGTCACCAAAGAAGGTAGCTTCATGTATCGTTTTTGAAGGCGCTTTGACTTCTTTATTCGTTTCATTCGTTTGTGAGTTAGTACAGGAAAGCATCATTATACCTAGTATAAAAATTGCAGAGATTTGTGTGATTGTCTTTATCATGTTCTTGTTAAAAATTGATGATACAAAGCTCACACTGGTACTTATGCGAGGTTTAGTAATTTCATTTCAAGAAACATCATTTTTGATTCATTCATAGTACCTATGCGTCAAGCGTAGCAATTATGCAGCAAAGGCATCATTTTCTTTAGTAGTAACAATATTCTAGCTTGCGTGGAAATCAGTCATTGCTATGTCGTCTAAAGATGAAATCATAGAACAGTTAACACGTATTGTAGAGAAGAACCTGGATAATGAGGGGTTTGGGGTAGAGGAGTTGGCTGAAGCTTTTTCCGTCAGTCGATCCACTTTACTTCGTATGGTAAAAAAGCTACTGGCTTGTCAGCAAATCAATTTATTAAAGAGGTTCGGCTGGAGCAAGCAAAAGTATTGCTGGCTGAAACTGAAAAAACCATTGCTGAAATTTCTTTTGAGACAGGCTTTAGTAGCCCTTCTTATTTCATCAAATGTTTCAAGAAGAAATATGGGGATTCTCCTGGCGAATCACGACAGGGAGTTGCTGAGAAGTCGGACTTGCCAAAGTCAGAAGTTAAGTCTTCAAAAAGGAGAATAGCCTTGCTGGTTGGTGCGATAGCCATGGTTACAGTAGGTATTTTCTTGATTAATCGACAACAAGAAGAACCTGTTCAATTTTCCGGAAAATCGATTGCTGTACTCCCATTCAAGAATGAAAGTGCCGATTCTTCCAATGTCTATTTTGTAAATGGAATGATGGAATCGATCCTCAATAACCTTCAGAAGATCGAGGATATACGAGTGATTAGCAGAACATCTGTTGAGCAGTACAGAAACATGCAAATGTCCACACCAGAAATTGCCTTAGATCTGGGAGTAGATTATGTGTTGGAAGGAAGTGGTCAGAAATCCGGAGATGATATACTGCTGTCCGTTCAGCTTATTGAGGCTGCAGCAGACAGGCATTTATGGTCAGATCAATACAATCGAAAATTATCCGATGTATTCAAACTTCAGGCAGAAATCTCTAAGAAAATAGCTTCTGAGATAGAGGTTATCATCAATCCTCAGGTCAGTGATCAAATAGAATTAGTGCCTACGAAAAATATTGAAGCATATGATGTATTTCTTAAGGGTTTGGAGTTTACGCGGACGCAGACTGATGCCAGTCTTGATTCTGCAATTCAATATTTTAAAAAATCCATTGAATTGGATGACCAGTTTGCCAACCCCTATGCGTATGTGGCTATCTGTTATTACTACAAAGACCTTTTTAAGGTAAACAAGGATAACCTGGAAGAAATGGATTCTTATGCGGATAAGGCACTCTTATTGAATAGTAAACTTCCAGAATCCCTTATTGCAAGAGGACTTTATTACATGTTGAATAGTAAATATGAGGAGGCCAGGGAATACTTCGAAAAAGTACTTGAGTACAATCCAAACTCTGCATGGACACATAATTTCTTATCTGAAATCTACCATGCATACCTTCCTGACACAGAGAAATACTTGATTCATGCGCTCTTAGCTTTACAGCTTGACCTGGAAAAATCAGATTCCGTGGATGTAAGTATCACGCATCTTATTCTTGCGAATGCTTTTGCCCAGTCTGGAATGATGGCTAAAGCGAAAGAACATGTTCAGATTTCACTCGATTATGATCCTTTCAATACGTTTTCAAGATATTTAGAAATTTTTATCGACCTGGTCCATGAAAATGAAGCCATGGATCAGGCGATTTTGAGAATGGAAGAGATTTATCAGTATGGTACTACGAGATTAGATGTTTTGAAGGAGCTCGCTACTTTACATTATGGGCAGCGGGATTACAAAGCGGCAGATTGGTATTTTAGAAAGTTCACACGTGCAAAAGAACAATTCGGCTTGAATCTTTTTCCAGATGAGGACATCACCATTGCATATGTATCGAGAGAACTTGGAGATACGATGAGAGCCCAAACCTACAGGAACGCATTTGAATCGTTTGTCGCAGATAATAAAACCATCTATAAACCCCTTTTAAGGACCATGGCCTTACTATATGATGGAAAAAACGATGAAGCACTGGATGTATTTGAAGAATTTTCCAAATCTGAAGATTACATGTATTGGCTTCTGCTCATAGATGATGATCCCATCTTTTCCAATGTAAAAGACCATCCCAGATTCAAATCCATTTATGGTACCATGAAGGCTGATTTTGACCTTCGAAAACAAGTTCGTATTGACAAGCTGAAAGAGCTTGGACTATGGGAGTAATATCTTTCCATGAATTCAATCATCTATCTCGCTAATACTACTGATTTATTCAAGCATTGGCACTGATTTTAATCCTTATGTAGCATAGGTTACACTTCTAGTTTTGTCACCGAAATCAATTTCCAACTTAAGTACATCACATTATGGTAGTAATGGACGAAAATCCCACAAAGAACAAACTGGATGTTCAACACAGAGAACTTAGAAACTGGGTTTCTGAAGTAGCCGCAAAATGCCAACCAGACGAAATTTATTGGTGTGACGGATCACAAGAAGAATACGACAGACTGACACAACAACTTGTTGATAAAGGCACTTTTACTCGATTGAATCCTGAGAAGAGACCTAACAGTTTTGCTTGTTTCTCTGATCCTAGTGATGTCGCTCGCGTTGAAGACAAAACATTTATCTGTAGCCGAAGAAAAGAAGACGCAGGACCAACCAATAACTGGATGGATCCTCGTGAGATGAAAGTAACACTAGATCCTTTATTCGTAGGATGTATGAAAGGAAGAACCATGTACGTCATTCCGTTCTGCATGGGACCTCTTGGATCTCCGATCTCTCAAATTGGTGTGGAAATCACAGACTCTGAATATGTGGTGACCAATATGCGAATCATGACCCGTATGGGACTTGATGCTTTGAATCAATTAGGCGAAAACGGTGAATTCATCAAATGTCTACACACTGTAGGAGCACCACTAGCACCAGGTCAGGAAGATGTAAAATGGCCTTGTAATCCTACAGTTAAGTACATTGTGCATTACCCTGAAGAGAGAAGTATCGTTTCTTACGGATCTGGATACGGCGGTAATGCACTGCTAGGAAAAAAATGTTTCGCACTTCGAATTGCTTCTGTCATGGCTCGAGAAGAAGGTTGGTTAGCAGAACACATGCTTATCCTGGGAGCGAAGAATCCAAAAGGTGAAAAAACATACGTTGCTGCTGCATTCCCTAGTGCTTGTGGTAAAACCAACTTTGCGATGCTTATTCCTCCAAAAGGAATGGAAGGATGGGAAATCACTACCGTAGGTGATGATATCGCATGGATCAAGCCTGGACCTGATGGTAGATTGTATGCTATCAACCCAGAAGCCGGATACTTTGGTGTGGCACCTGGAACCAACTACAAAACCAATCCGAACGCGATGGAGACCATCAAGGAGAACAGTATCTTCACTAACGTAGGTATTACTCCTGACGGTGATGTATGGTGGGAAGGAATAGGAACGGATCTTCCTGAGGGAACAATCAACTGGCATGGAAACGTACATGATGCCAATACGGATGAAAAAGTAGCTCACCCTAATGCTCGATTTACTTGTCCTGCAAGTCAGTGTCCAAGTATCGACGAAAACTGGGAAAGCCCAGAAGGAGTTCCCATCAGTGCATTTATCGTAGGAGGTAGGAGAAGTACCACAGTACCTCTTGTTTATCAGGCGGCAAACTGGAACTACGGCGTTTACTCAGCATCTACTATTGGATCTGAAATGACAGCTGCGGCCTTTGGTCAGGTGGGTAAAGTAAGAAGAGATCCATTTGCCATGCTTCCATTCTGCGGATACCACATGGCTGATTACTTCAATCACTGGTTGCAGTTCGGTAGATCATTGGCGAACCCTCCAAGAATGTTCGTTGTGAACTGGTTCAGAAAAGATCAGGATGGTAATTTCCTATGGCCAGGTTTCGGTGAAAACATGAGAGTCCTTGAATGGATCATTGGAAGAGTAAAGGGAAATGCTGGAGCAGTAGAAAGCCCTATTGGCTGGATGCCGACGTACAATGACCTTAACTGGGAGGGCCTTGATTTCACAATGGAACAATTTGATGAGATCATGGACATTGATCGAGAAGCATGGAAACAAGAAGTGCTTGGACACGAAGAACTTTTCGAGAAAATGTATGACAAGCTTCCTAAGGAGTTCACATTTATGAGAGAATTGTTATTGTCAAGTCTTTGGAGATCTCCTGAGAAATGGGAGCTCGCACCAGAAAGAATGTGATGGAATACGTAGAGTTCATTTGATTGATAAAAGCTCAGCTGATAAGCTGGGCTTTTTTAGTCTTGAATTATCTCAAACTCAACTCGTCTATTGAGCCTTCTGGTTTCCTCTGTGTCGTTGCTGGCAATGGGGAACTTTCCTCCATATCCGATACCTCTGATCCTGTTTGCCTTTATTCCCTGTTCTTTCAGGTATTCTTTTACTGCGTCTACTCTTGCCTGAGATAGTTTAAGATTTCTGACGGGTATCCCCTGTTCATCCGTGTGGCCCTTCAGGAGAATTTCCATGTAAGGGTTTTCATGCATTGCTTCAGCAAGCAAGTCAAGTTGATCATAAGATCCAACCAGAAATTGTGTACTGGTTTGCTCAAACAAAACATCCTGCAGGCTGATATTAGCACCAATGTTCAAGCGTTCCAATCCAATATAATTTAACCCCTTAGGAGCGTTTTTGGTGATTTTCAAAATGGCTGATAAATAACCTTTAGACTTAAATCGTATGGATTTTCCTACCAATGAATCCACTTTAAAAAGCCCACTTTCACGAGTCATTTCTGTTTGGTCTTCCTTAATAACTATTTGACCGGGTAGCGTTTTTTCAGTGGTTATATCTACTATCTGGAAATAAGAGTTGTTGGAGAGCTCCTTAATGGCCGTGTAGGTAGAATCTTCTTCAATTTTATCTGAAATGGGTACTTGCATTATTTCTCCAAAAGCATCCTTAATATCAGATCGAATGAAATAAGCGTAAGGGTCAGGATCTATAAAGCAAAAAGAAGTCTCTGAGTCTACCGTGTTGATATCTTTTATGTTTACCGGTACAGACCAGTTTCTCCAGGTGTTGTCTAGTCTCTCAGTGATATAAATATCAAACCCACCTTTTCCTCCCGGTTTATTGGATGCGAAGAACAAGGTTTTATTATCGATGGAAAGAAAAGGTGTGATTTCTTGATACTTAGAATTTATACGGGTGCCAAGATTTATTACGGGGCTCCATCCATCGTTTTTCAATTCAGTCACATACAAGTCCTCCAACCCATTGGTGTAATGACCCTGAAGACTTAAAATCATAAATCTTCCGTTTTTTGAAATGGTGCCACTTTGAAGACCTGAGAAATTTTCCAGCTCAGGAACAATGTTTGCTTCGAAGCTCCCATTCTTATCCAGGTAATTCACTGATGCCAGCAGATTGTCATCTCTCTTCACCACCTGGTTGAAGTATAAACCACCTTCCCGATCAAAGCCAATAGGAGTAACAAGTTTGCTGTCGTTATTAGCATCAGGTAAGATATCTACCGACCATTTACTACCATGAAACTTGTACTTTTCATGCAGAAACTGCTCAACCAATCCCAGCTTTTTATGCTTTTCCACAAAAGCCATTCTGTATTGATGATGACTGATGGTTAGGTAGTTAAGATCGTACCGAGGGATCAAATCGATCAGTGGCTCTGCATCTCCAAAAGAAATTTGATCGATGGATTGAGCGAGCAAATAAATGGTAGAAAAAAAACACAGAACTCCAACAACTAGCTTTTTGCTCACTTTCCTTTTGAATTATGTACCTCCTTTAATCCAAAGATTAAAAAATGTTTTGGAAATACGAGGAGGTAACGCTCATAATTACGGTTATCAATTCTTTAACAAGTCTGAATTTAATGGCTGGTTGTAACGGCTAGCATAAACCAGGCTGCATGAGGTATCCATTGCTCCGGCCACCTCCATCTTTGTGCAGGATCTTCATTTTGTGGATAGGGGAGAAAGGCAATATCAGATTCATTTCCGACACCAGCCGTAATGCCATTTGCTATTCCCCCTACATAATTCCAGTCATGTGGTTCCAGGTATTCTGGGTTATTGTATCCAACTCCATCCAGCATGCAGATATTAAAAGGATTCAATCCGAGAATCCAGTTAATCTGGTTTTGAACAAATTCATTGGTTTTACTCTTTTGCTCTTCGGTCATATATTTTTGGCATAGATTGAACGCGGAGGCCAAGGAAGCTAGTCTCGCATTCTCACCTTGGTACCAGTATCCTGACTCGTTATTGTGAGGGATAAAGAACGAACTCCTTGTTTCCTCATTTATCGCTTTGACAAGCTGTCGCGGGTATCCAAAAGGGTTATTTACTTCATTTGTAATGGTCAGGTTAAAATCGATATGCTTTTGTATGGAGCTTATTGTTTGCTTTCGTCTCTGATCATCCATTTCAAAATCCAAATATCTTGTTAGTGCGATTAACGGATAACCAGCTTCAGCTGCATGGAAGAAGGGTCTGTTTTCATCATCAGCAATAAACCAGCCACTATATTCTTGATCATTGACAATTCTTTTGTTAAGATTTTCTGCCCTTTGTTGAGCATAGGATAGATAATCAGGATTTTGAGTTGCATTGTATAGCTCTGATGCAGCGATTAAGGCACAATAGTCATCTATGATGTTTTCTTTTCCATCATCGCAGTAAATTGAATTATTCTCTATTAGGTGAGCAAAGCCTTTTTCAGCAGTTTGAAGATAGGTCTTATAGTCATATTCACCAGAGACAGCATCTGCGGCTAATCTAGCCAAAGCACCGATAGAAATACCTGCTCCTTCCCGGAATGCCGCTTGATACTCGTCTGTACGATTTCCATTTTGCGTTTCGTAAGCGCAAATTTCTCTCTTTGTGGGATCCTTACTCCAGGTATCAAAAACAGTAGTATAGAAATATCCTGAAGGATCTTGCATCCTTACAAGAAAATCAGCTCCATAGGCTGCTTCCTTGATATAGGCATCAGCTAGAGCTCGATTGGAACCGCCAATTCTTAAACCAGATTCATATAGATTGTACACTACTAACGGAGTTTGCTGAGGGGCCATGAAATTGGTATAGCATAGATGACTTAAGTATTTGCTGAAGTCTCCGGACGCATCATACCAACCGCCATGAACATCTACACTATCAGCTCTTTCGCCATGAAACGGAATCTTAGCATCCCATGCTTCATATTTTTCTTCGGGATGAATGGATTGAAGACCTTTCAATAAGAGAGGTAATGTGGAATCCCTTAAGAGATTTTCTCGAATGGTAAATGACTCAGATTTAGTATCAGTACCTTTAATTCTGATAAAGTAGGTTCCCGGATCAGTTACCTGAGTAAAGTAGCCCGCGAACGCATTTCCAGTGTGCCAGTTATCTACCTTACCACCATCTTGGAATTTACCAGCATAAACGACACTTCCAGTTTTATTCACGACTTCAAAACCTTCATTGATATTTTCAGCGGTCGTTTGTAGAATAACCTTCTTAAGATCTTGTGTACCATAGCCCAGGTGATTAACAAGTAATTCAGATTGGGAATCTTTTGTACTACATGAGCTAATTAGTATTATGAGTGGAAGGAGTAAATGGCTGGTTAGTTTCATGGTTTTTAAGTTGCAGTTATGATTTAAAAATGAGATCATTTGTTAGTTCAATTCTATCTATGTAAAACTAAAAATCATCATTTGATAATAATTAATTAATTTACCAAGAAGACCTAATAAACTATGAAGAAAGTCACTACCTGTCTTCTTGGGTTGGTTGTGTTTTTGTTTGAATGCAATGCCCAGCAAATCAATATCACCAATATTCAGCTTAAGGGGCAAATAATTGAAATCAGTTATAATATTCTTGATGAAAGAATAGACCGTGCTTATCAAATTGATTTGTATAATTCTGTTGATAATTTCATCCAACCCATGGAACAAGTCAGTGGAGATGTGGGAGTTGATATTAAAGTAGGGCCCAATAAAAAAATCATTTGGAATATAGCAGAGGAATTAGGTTCCGATTATCAAGGAGAGGTGCAACTAGAAGTAAAAGGTAATTTCTACGTCCCTTTTATCACCATTGAAGGAATTTCAGAAGGTAGACAATTTAAGAGAAGTTCTTCATATGAAATTATTTGGGCAGGAGGTCGAGGAGATAATATTTTGAATTTTGAATTATTTCAAGGTGAGGATTTGGTCAAAACCTTTGAAGAGCGCCCTAATACGGGTAACACATTAATTAATATTCCCTCTAATATTAAACCGGGAGATAATTATCGATTTAAAATAAGCGATGACAACAACCGGGATGAAGTGGTTTTTACTAACAGTTTTGTCATCAAACGAAAGTTTCCTCTTTGGGCAAAAGTAGGAGGTGTCCTGGCTGCTGGAGTAGGAACAGCCATTCTTGTGGACAGTCTGCTGCCAGAAAAGGAGTTTGAAATAAATGATGCACCACTACCCTCAAGAGAACAATGAAGAGATTTTTACTAACCCTTGCAATCACATGTATTTTTCTTCAGCTATCGGTCGGACAGACCCTGTTAGCAGATTTTCCATTCAATGGAAATGCCAACGATGAAAGTACGAACGCTAATAATGGTACCGTTTTTGGTGCGACCTTGACAGAAGATCGATTTGGAAACCCAAACTCAGCTTATCTATTCGATGGGGTAGATGATTACATTGATTTTGGTAATGACCCTTCATTAGATCTAAAAGATGGGTTGAGTCTTTCTCTTTGGTATTACAGGACAAGTAACACATATGCAGTTCTTGCAGGAAGAGGATTCAGTGGAGCTGGTGATTATTCAATTGATATTAACTCAGGTGGAAATATTAATATTTATGTTGAGGGTAATCTTTATCAATCATCTCAAACAATTGCAGATGGATGGAATCATATTGTTATTAATTTTAATAGCGGACTGGATGGACTTCAGGTTTTTTTAAATGGCATTCTTATTAATCAATTCACATCTACTGATTTAGGAGGAAGTTCTATCTACAGCTTTCGGATAGGCAGTGATGAGTTAAATTCTATTTATTCAGCAGGAATAATCGATGATGTATACGTTTTTGATGGTTCTCTATCTCAAGCAACCGTTAAAAACCTGTTTGTTAACGGTAAGGAATTAAGTGGCAACGCAGATTTTGGAAATGCGCTAAACTTTGATAACAATAATGAGGACTATCTCAAGATCAATGCAGACCTACCCAATCAAATTGATGATCAGTTCACTTTTGAAACCTGGATTTATTGGGAGGGAGGCAGCAGTGAACAGATCATCTTTGAAATGGCTCAAGATAATACCCAAATAGTAAAGCTAACTACAAGTTATTTTTCTAATTACACTTTTGACTTTGACAATCAAGATCCTCGTGTTCCAAGAACAGATAAAGTTGATTTCTTAGGCCAGTTGCCTATTAATCAATGGGCACATTTAGCACTAAGGTATGATTTGAATTCTGCTAGAGCGGAAATTCTAATAAACGGTCAGATAGTAGCCTCAAGTAACAGCATTGCTGTTCCAATCCCGTTCATCACATTTCATTATTTAGGTAGAGGACAAGATCAAAACTATTTTAACGGGACACTGGACGATATCCGGATGTGGAGCACTTACAGGAGTAGTTTTGATATTTTGGTTAATCAAAATAGACCTCTAGGTAGTTTTGGGGAAGATTTAATATACTACTTTGATTTCGAGCAGGGGAAACCATTTCAGGATAATAGGAACATTGACGAGTTTTTCAATGCAAATGGTGGTGGAGGCGCTTTTCCAATTAACTTCAATCTTGAAGGTTTAACTTCAAATTTAGTTGATTCGGATATCGCCAAGGGTTTTCCATTCGTTACATCGATATCGAGTTTAAGCGCTGTTCCAAATAAATCGATTTTGATTTACAGCAATGATTTTGATCAGATAACAGACTTTTCTGTCTCATTTGGAGGCTATCAAGCTGAGATAGTCCGTGTGGAAGAAACGTTTTGCGAAGTTTTAGTTCCAGAGGTGGCGGATGAGGATCTTGGGAGGTTAGATCTTGTTGTAAGCAATGGAAGTGGTAGCTCATTTGCCAGAGACTTTGTAGTACTTACCGATAATTCCAATAAAGAGCTTACATTCAAAAGCAATACCATCTTTTCACAATTATTTAATGCTTTTGGTGTTAAATCCTTGGATTTTGATCATGATGGATTCTTGGACGTGGTAGCCTCTGGTACCGAACAAATTGTATTCCTCAAAAATGATGGGAATGGAGAATTTAGTCTCTACGAAACTTACAACAGACCGGAGAGTGCCACGACAGCAGGATTAGTTTTAGGTGATATAAACAAGGATGGTAATTTAGACGTAATTACGTCCCAATTAAGGGGACCGAGATGGATCACCCTCAGTAATGGCCAAGTGCTCAATTCTGAGGTACTCCCAGATTTACTGCGTCCAGATAATGGTGCAATCGGAAATCCCGTAGGTCAAGAAGTAGAGGTAGTTGATATAGACTCAGATGGATTGTTAGACATCTTTTTTTCGATTCAGGACCAAAGCGAACTGGTCGACCCAAATAAGCGGATGGCATATTACCGAAATCTGGGAGGTAATAATTTTGACGGACCTATTTATTTAAGTTCTTTAACCAATAGCAAATTCGCTTTTTCGGATTTAAATGATGATGGATATCTCGATGCGGTCCTAACAGGTCAGTTCCAGCAAAGAAATTCTACCCTTGAAATTCATTTAAATGATGGAAATGGAAATTTGGTAAACAGTTCACCAATTCTACCACCTTCTCCTGTGGAATTTCTTGCCCCATCCAGATATGGACCAAGAAATATCTTTTTGAAAGATTTAGATGGTGATAATCTTGAAGATTTGCTCGTCGCGGATCGGCTATCAAGTTCTTTTTGGCTCAAAAACCTAGGGGGATTATTTTCAAATGAGATAAACAATGTTAAGGGTGTTGTAACGTACACTGGATTTGGAGATATTGATGGAGACGGAGATCTTGATTTAATAAATTCTTTACCAACCCAAGGTTTGTCATGGTCAGAAAACAAAATTGATGAAGACGGTACATTTCCTGAAGTGCCAATCGAGGAATTTTTTATCCGAACTCAGAATAGTGATGTGGCTGATTTTGATAATGATGGAGATCTTGATATTGTAATTGCATATCAAACTGAAGGGGTGATCCAAATCCAAGAATTGGTGTTTGCTGATGCTAATATTGAAACGTTCACTGTTGAGGGTCAAATTAATAGTTCAGTGAGTCAATCTAATAAAAGAATAAATGTCACTGTCCCAAATAATTTTGACCTATTTTCTGTTGAACCAGTATTTCAACTCTCAAAAAATGCTTCCGCTTTTGTTCGTGAGGAGTTACAGATCAGTGGGTTCACATCTAATGATTTTAGGCAAACTGTCACTTATGTTGTTGTAGCAGAGGACGGCACTCAAGAAAATTGGTCAGTTACTATGAATCCATTACCAGGAAATCCAATTGTGCCTTTTGTAGATGAAATCAGTCAGGATAATGCCAAAATTAGTTGGTCAGAATCATCATTTACGGATTCTTATGACATAGAAGTAAGTTCAGATAATTTTAATTCAGTGACAACATTCAGAACACCTGATTTAGAATATAGCTTAGACTTATCCCCTGGAACTTCATATCAAGTAAGGATTGAATCAATAAATGGTTTTGGTTCGTCTGCGTCCTACTCAGAGGTTTCGTCTTTTATTACAATACCAGAAACTCCAATAATTGAAACTATTGATGAAATAAAGACTAATTCTGCAATAACGCAGTGGAATGATATTCCAGGGGCTAGTCAGTATAGGTTGGAGCTGAGTATTGATTCTTCTTTTACAAACTACGTTACAGGTTATAATTCAAAAGTGATTACTACTTTCGAAGAAAATATTTTAGGTCTAAACCCAGGCATAGAATACTGGTTAAGGGTACGATCCCAGAATGAAAGTGGCTTCTCACCTACATCACCGGTTGTTTCCTTTATTACAAAACCAGATGTTCCGTCCTTTACGTTTGATGAAATTACACAAAATGCTTTTGCAGTAAAGTGGAATTCAGTAAATGGAGTGGATTCTGTTCAATTAGAAATTGACGGTGAAATCATCACGTTTGATGGAGCGGTTTCTGAAAATACCTTCAGTGAACTTGAACCTGGGAGTACCTACAGTTTGAGAATAAGATCGAGTAATGTTTCTGGAAGTTCAGTTTGGTCTTCCTATCAGGAAGTTACCTTAATACCCCAGGATCCTGTTATATCTGCTATTGATGAGATTTCTGAAGCCTCAGCAGTGGCAAATTGGACCCCTGCAAGAGGGGCACTTGGCTACATTCTTGATGTTGCACGAGATGAAGGTATGAATAATATTGTGGGAGGGTATGGGCAACGTTTAGTTACCGCATTATCGGAACCGATTATTGGGTTAAGTGAGGGTGTCAACTATTATGTTCGAGTTTTAGCAATTAATGAAGCAGGAGTAAGTAATTATTCCGAAATAGCACAATTCTTGACAAAGCCTGAAACACCAACCTTTAGGCAATCGAATGTCTCATTTGATAATGTCACATTCGATTGGGTATTGGGAAATGGACAGGATGGCTTTGATATTCTTCAGCTCAAAGATGGTGATAGTACAATTACCTCATTTGATGGATCTACTAATCAGGCAATATTTTCTAATTTATTACCTGCTTCGACATATCAGTTTTCCATTCGTTCCTTTAATACTACTGGGTTCTCTGATTATTCTATTCCAGTTACAATTGCCACGGTTCCTGCTATTGTAGGTTCAATCACATTGCAAAATGTGTCTCAAAGCACCGCTGTAATTGCTTGGGAGGATGTAGTAGGTGCGGATGATTACTTGTTGGAAATCACTGAAAATGACTTTTCCACGAACGTTTCAGGGTATAATCCGAAGACCATTGCCGGAGCGTCGGAGTTGGTTCAAAACCTATCAACAGGAACACCTTATCGAGCCAGGATTCGATCCTCCAATGATTCAGGGCCATCGCAATATTCAGAAGAATTGTCATTTACAACAATTCCTGGAAATCCAACGGCACGAGATGCATCCAACATAACAGCAACCGCATTTAATGCCAATTGGGATAACGTAGCAGGGTCGGTAGACACCTACATCATTGAAGTGGCTGATGATGAGAATTTTGAAAATATGATTGTTATTGATGAGTCTAATTCACTTACTTATGCGGTTACAGGATTATCAGGTGGTGTTTCACATTGGTATAGAATTGCTGCGAAAAACACCTCAGGCCAGTCCAGTTATTCCAATACCGTGTTTGTTAAGCAAGCTTTAATCATAGGTGGGTTGATTTATGAAGCTGACCCTTCTAAAGCAACGACTACCGAGATTCCAGTATCTTTTACCGTCACTGGTGGTACAAATATTCATCATGTTACCTTTAGATATCGTGGTATCTTAAATGATAATTGGATTAGCAATACGATTACTTCTTCCAGTAATCAATATGAGTTTATCATTCTTTCCTCTTTTATGGATGATATTGGATTGGAATTTGAAATACTTGTGGATGATGGTGTAGAACAGGTTTCCAATCTTAAAAATTTTATCTACTGGCAAGACATAGAGGAAGACGTGAACACCATTAGTTTGAGTAATCAATGGCAAATGTTCTCCATTCCATATTTCTTGGATAATTCACAGGTAGGTGCTGTATTTGACGAAATGGCCGCATTCAAGTACAGGTCTCAATGGCGATTGATGCATTACAATGGGCAAGCTTACCTGGATGCAAATGGTGGAGGAATAGCAGATATAGAATTAGGTAAAGGGTACTGGTTTTATACGACTGAAGAGGATATTACGATAGATATAGGCGGCGGTACAGTAAATACAGAATCACCATTCACCTTGAATTTACGTCAGGGGTGGAATCAAATAGGTAATCCTTACAATGTATCAATCAACTGGTCCAGCGTACGAGCAAATAATCAAGCCAGTGTAGCAGTAGAGGAATTGCTGTTGTACAACACCCAGATGGGTACATTCTTTGAAAATGGGGTATTAGACCCTTTCAACGGTGCTTTTGTTTGGTCCAACGAGGACCGATCCATCCAAATTTCACTTGCTGATGATAAGTCGATCGGTGGTAGAATAACCACAGAAGTTTTGAGTTCCAACATAGACCTTGACCAGTGGCAGCTGAATTTCACAATGGAGACCAATGGAAATCAATACCCAATCGCATCCATTGGCATGGACCCGAATGCAGATAAATCCAGAGATGAACTAGATCGGGTCACCTATCCACGGTTTGTCAATTACCTTGAAATGCACACATTACAGACTGATTACTTCTATCCGTATTTCCGCAAAGATATCAGGCCTAGCGCTGATCAGATGGCATGGCATTTTACCATTGCTTCCAACTTTATCAGCCAGGGAGAGCTTAAATGGGACAATAGTGAAATGGAAAATGCTAAGCATCACCTGTGGCTGGTGGATGAGAAGAATGGTACAGTTATCCATATGAATGAAACGAATCGATATGCCAGTAACTTTAGTGATAGCTATTCGCTTTCCATTTATTTGACAGAGGACATGACGCCTCCGTTACCACTGTTCATGCATATAAGTGATCCCTATCCAAATCCCACAAGCAATCAATCCAGTATTCAGTTAATACTTCCTGATACTAAAAAGGAGTATGCCGTGAAGCTTAACATTGTTGATTTATCAGGTAGAGAAGTGGTTAGTGTGGCAGAAGGAGCCTATCAAGCAGGTCGACACGACTTTATGACTGATCTTGGTCAATTAAACCTGAAAAGTGGTGTTTACTTCTAT
This sequence comes from uncultured Roseivirgaceae bacterium, assembly GCA_964459925.1. Lineage (GTDB taxonomy): Bacteria > Bacteroidota > Bacteroidia > Cytophagales > Cyclobacteriaceae > Ekhidna. Next base: position 8,790 of record CAYWOQ010000038.1, on the reverse strand, counting down.
CGCCTTTTTATAGATGATATGACCTCATCACCAGTAACAAAGAAGTTAATCTTAACAAAATAAGTACCATGAAAGCAGCCATATCAACACTCTTAATTTTTGCATCATTAGCCTTATGGTCACAGATAATTTCGGATCAATCCAACTCCATAGTTATTGATCTTACGAAACAATCTATCAATACTTCTGTGCCTTTCATTGATTGGATCTATCCTAAGTTAGAGTATACAAATACGCAGGAACGGCGTGTAAAATTGGAGGCGAAAGTTACCTCTAGTGTTCCCATGCTAAATGTTTTTCTGTCGATAAGCAAAGGAGAAAAAGGGAAAAAGATTGGGACAAGAGCGGCTGACATGGATGATAAGTTTAATGTAGTAATAGACCTTACGATGAACTTAATCGATGGGGTGAACTGGATTGAGATCGAGGCAGAAACGGTCGATGGGGCCAAAGTAAAATCAAGTAGAAGTATTTCTGTTGGACTTGATGCAGTTTCCAATGCTGTAATGATTGATCGAAAGGACTATGCCCTTTTATTTGCTACAAACAAATACGACAACTGGTCTGATTTATATAATCCCATTTATGATGCAGATGCGATAGCCAAAGAATTGACGACTCGTTACGGTTTCGAGGTAGAGATCGTGAAGGATAATTCCCAAAACGATGTAATGACCAAGCTACGAGAGTATGCACAAAGGAAGTACAAGCCACAAGACCAGCTTTTTATCTTCTTTGCCGGGCATGGGGTATATGATGAAGTATTTGGTGAGGGCTTTCTTGTTGCAAAAAATTCACTCAAAAGAGATGTCAGTAAGAATAGTTACATTTCTCATAACCGGATAAGAAGTAATATCAATAACATTCCTTGTGATCATATATTTCTAGCGATGGATGCCTGTTTTGGCGGGACGTTTGACCCGGTGTTAGCTTCAACCCGATCTGCTTTGTATGATGAAATTGATGATAAAGAGTATCTCGTAAAGAAGCTTTCCAAAAAGACCAGGAAGTACCTGACATCAGGTGGGAAAGAATATGTTTCTGATGGGATCAGAGGTCAACATTCACCCTTTGCCAAGTATTTTATTGAGGCATTAAAGTCGAATGGAGGTGAGGATCGAATTCTTGTTTTGAATGAAATCAACTTATACATGGAACGTCTTCAGACAACTCCTAGGTTTGGAGAATTTGGAATTGATGAAAAGGGAAGTGATTTCGTTTTCGTAGCGAGATAGACATTCCACCCCGAATGAACTAATCCTAACTTAAATCATGTTCCAAACACACAAATATTAGTTTTGTGTGTGATCCAAGGAATTAGTTTAGTCAAAAAATCAGTACAATGGAAGAAATAATATACGTAGATAACCTTAAGTGTAATGGCTGTGCTTCCACCGTGACATCAAAGCTGGGAAATTTGAAAGGTGTTGATAAAGTAGAGGTGGAGGTAGAGGAATCCAAAATCAATATCACGCATCAGGAAGGAATTTCCCGAGACGAAATATTGAAAGTACTTGGTAATCTAGGATACCCGGAGCAAGGGACTTCCAATCTTTATCAAAAGGCGGTTTCTTACGTAAGTTGTGCTGCTGGGAAGTTTGGCAATTGAATATTAAACTGTTTTGGTAGTTATTACCTGTCTGTTATGATCATAGGGTTAGTCTTTTGATTATGATCAAAAAATCATAAATTCATTTTATTATTTAACCTAACTAAAAAATTATGGCAGATTCTTCAATGAGTGTTAAGGATTGGCTCATCACGCTAATCATCACAGCTATTCCTATTGTTGGTTTCATTATGCTTTTTGTTTGGGGTTTCGGTAGTGGGGCTCCTGTTGTTAAAGCAAATTGGGCCAAAGCAGTATTAATTTTTTATGCGATCTTAATTGTTCTCTATTTCATTTTTGGAGCAGCACTACTAGGTGGCTTAATGGCAGCAGGGTCATTTTAGCAATGAAATAATTCAAATGGAAAGCCCCGGTTAGGGGTTTTTTTCTTTCTAGAAAGTTTGGTTAGCCAGGTACTCGTAATCAGCTATGACGGTATAGAGAAACTTCACATCTGGAAGGTCTGAATCAATACTTAACTTCTCTTTTATTTTCTGGGCCAGCATGGGCACCCCTTCCTGATTATATCCTTCTTTCCTCATATTTAGCGCTTTTTTGATCAGTTCAATCTGATCATCTGTAAGCGACTTAACGGCATGAAAGGTAACTCTATGATCGTCTTTAGCTACGCTGCTAAAGGCTTGCGCAGCTTCCACGTTTCGAATTTTAATAACTGTAGTGCCTGCAACCAGGTCTCCAATGCGTTGACCATTTTTTGTCGCTATGATTGTGATGACTGCCGGTGCAAACACAACCGGGTATAGCCACAAGTCAATGATGCGAAACAACCATCGAAGTAAATAACCTCCAATCGTAGGTGTAGACCCATCCAGTTTAACCACTTTGATGTTCATGGCTCTTTTACCAAGTGTTTGACCATTTCCAAAATACTCAAAGGCGAATGAGTAAAACATTAATGGGATGTAAATGATTGCAATCATCCAACCTTCCAACCCAAGGTTGGAGATAAATGCAGATGAAATTAAAATAATGGTTACGAGGATAACAAAATCAATAAAAAATGCAACGATTCGATCACCAAGACTTCCAAGCTCTAGATCTATTTCTATGTTCTGGTTCGTTACAAACTTGGGCATGTTCAACCTTTAGTGCGTGTTTTAAGAAACCTGTGCAATTATCAGAAAACTTTGTATTCCATCCACATTATTCCGCATATTTGAAATCAATTTATGAAGCAGGCCGTATTCGTCAAATTGAATCAGGATAAATGGACAAGCTATGAAAAACAGCTTAACAGAGGAGAGCTTTCGGCTGATGAGTTGACCAAAATGTATGTACACCTGACGGAAGATCTGGCTTTCGCCAAGGCAAAATATCCTAAAACCTCTTTAACGGTTTATCTCAATAAATTGAGTCTAAAAATTCATAATCTGATTTACAGAAATAGGCCAGAAAGTAAAGGAAGATTTGCAAGATTTTGGAAATATGAAGTTCCTTATGAAATGGCTTTAGCTGCAAAACCGATGCTATATTCATTTCTTTTACTAACGGTAGGCGTATTAGTAGGCGTGATTAGCACTGCGAATGATCAAACGTTTGCCAGGCTGATCTTAGGAGATGGTTATGTCGATATGACCTTGGAAAATATTAAGAAAGGAGACCCGATGGGTGTATACGGAAGCATGGATCAGTGGTACATGTTTTTTGCTATTACTTCCAATAATATTCGTGTTTCATTCATCGCTTTCATTTTTGGATTCTTTACTTCTGCTGGTACAGGAATGATCCTTTTTAGAAACGGAATTATGCTAGGTGTATTCCATTATTTTTTTGTTCAGCAGGGTTTTTTTGGTGAAACCTTGCTTTCCGTTTGGGTACATGGTACCATAGAGATATCCGCTATTGTGATAGCAGGGGGTGCGGGTATAAAGATGGGAAATGGTCTACTATTTCCAGGAACCTACCCAAGGAGTTATTCTTTCAAGAAAGCTGCTATGAGTGGTTTAAAAATCGTAATGGGGCTTTTTCCATTTTTCATTTTGGCGGGATTCATAGAATCGTTTTTAACCAGGTATACCCAGTGGCCCATGGCTGCCAAGCTTATGATTATTTTGGCTTCATTTGCATTAGTTGTCTACTATTTCATTGTTTTACCCATAAAAACCTACCGACATGTCAGAGCCACGAATTGAGTTTTACAAGCTTCGCGATTTTGGTGCGAAAATGAATGCGACTATCGAATTCCTGCGAGAGAATATGGGACGACTTTTCCTGAACCTGTTACTCATTGGAGGTCCGGTAGCCTTGTTGATGAGCTTGTTGCTGAAGAACCTCCTTTCATCCATGACGGATTCCTTTGATTTGGTTGATGATTTTCAGGCAATTAATTTATTTGCTGTTTTAGGGGGAAACTACTTTTTGATGATTCTAATCAGCTGGTTGGCAGGATCTATGATCATTGCCGTATCTCTGACATATCTTCGGTTATACAACAAAGGTGTAGCGAAAGAAACCCCCATAGGTGATGTATTCAAACTGTCATTTAAGAAATACGGAGGCATCCTGATCCTGGGAGTTTTGATTGCCATTATGGTATTTTTTGCTTTTTTATTCTTCATCCTACCGGGGATATTCTTGCTATTTGTTTTGCCATTAGCATTCGCCACCTACGTTTTTGAAGATGTATCAGCTCCTGGTGCCCTTGGACGTACGTTCTCCCTGCTAAAAGGAAAGTGGTGGAGCACCTTCGGGATAGGGTTGGTTGGATACATTCTGGCATATGTCATTCAGATGGTGTTCTCCTTGCCCTTTATGGTTGTGTATTTTGCGAATATTTTCACCCTGATAGAGGAATCAGCGAATAATCCGGGAGATCCTTCTGCGTTTTTAGGGCTTTTTACCAATGGGTACATGACTGTTTCGTTAGCCATTTCAATGGTTGGGGGTTACTTAACCTATTGCATTCCTTTAATTGCCTGGGGTTACCAATATGCCAACTTGGTTGAGCGCGCTGAAGGAAGAGGATTGATGACAGAAATTGAAGATTTTGACAAGAGGTAGCAATCATCTTCTAGGTTTAATTGTTCTTGTATGTTCATTATCCCTTCTACAGGGGCAGCAGATAACCTACAGAGCGTTTGATGAAGACGCAATGAAGACCTATACAGAAGATAGTGCATTCGATTACATGAATTATACCGTCAAGCCGCCTTCTATATGGGAGCGTCTTTCCTGGTGGTTTCAGAGCATCATTCAAGAAATTTTTCTGAATCCTAATACACCCTGGCTGACCCGCATCGCTTATTATCTCCTACTCATTTTAGTCGTTGGTGTAGCCGTATTCTATATCATCAAACTAAGATATGGTGGTGGCTTGTCTGCAGATTATCAAACGTATCGAACAGCTACCACTGGTAGCTCTCAATCAAAGCCGGAAGATTTTGATTTGCTTATAAAAGAGGCATTGAATGATCAGAATTTCAAGCTTGCCATTCGTTATCTATACCTGATGTCATTGGTCTCACTTGCTAATAAGGGGAAGATAAGCTTAAAAGAATGGAAATCACCTTACGATTATCAACTAGAGCTCAAAGGAGAATTAGCATATACGTACAGGGAAATTGCTCAATTGTTTGAATACATCTGGTATGGTGATTTTGAGGCTGGTGAAAAAGAGTTTAAAAAGGGGAGTGAATTGGCTCAAAAACTGACAAATAACTAATGCTAACAGGAGAGAAGAAGTTTTTGATTCTTTTCATTGTGCTGTTTGTAGCTTATGTGGCAACTAGTTTTTTGGCACCTAAGCCAATCAATTGGACCGTAACTTTCAGTTATAAGGATAAAAATCCCTTTGGTGCTTATATTCTTAAAGAACGATCTGATGATCTCTTTAAGGGATCATTTGAAGTTTCCAATAAAACCATATCTGAGCTTTTCCAACTGGAAAACTTACTGATTCTTTCAGACGTTGCGGAAATTACTGGAGCTGACTACCGTAGCTTAATTGCAAAGTTGGATAGTGGAGTGAATGTATTTATTGGAGCCAATCAATTTTCACCGGTAATGAAGGACTCGCTAGGGTTTGATGAAACCTTTAGCTTTCACTTACTCAATCAAACCCTTTTTGAAGCAGCGACCAGCACCATTGTTCTGGCTGACTCTGCTGAATTCGAATATCCGTTCTCCCTTGTTTCTAACTATTTTGAGTTGGAAAAAGATCAGGAATGGATGATAAACGCGACGCTGGAAGGAAATCCCATTCTTATATCTCGAACAATAGGAAAAGGGCAACTCCATTTATGCTCAACCCCATACATTTTTACCAATTTTGGATTACTCTTCAATAAGAATTACCATGCAGCTTCAGAAATGCTTTCGTATCTGCCGGAAAAGAGAACCCATTTCACTCAGTTCTATCAATTGGGAAAAGGCGAAGCAACAACTCCTTTCCGTTACTTTCTAAAACAACCTCCTTTAAGATGTTCATTGTATTTGGGGCTGTTCATTATAGTTGTATTCCTAGTTATTACCTCTAGACGAACCCAGCGCCCAGTACCTGTTATTACACCTCCCGCTAATACTACGGTAGAATATGTAAAGACACTTGGTGTGCTTTTTTACCGCGAAAAGAACCACAAGAAAGCAGCCCAACGGTTAGTAAACCATTTCCTTCGTGACATAAAAGAGAAATACTATTTGAACATAGACTACACGGAGAAATTCTATAAGCATCTTAGTGCAAAATCTGGAATTGGGATCAAGGAGGTAATTCAAACTTTCGAGTTGATTTTGAAAATAAGAGACCGCTCTCAGATCGATGAAAAGACATTAATTGATTTATCAAAAAAAATTGAACAGTTCGTATGAGTGATTTTGAAAACAGAATTGATCTAAGCCAATTAGCTGATAAGGTCAACAAACTAAGAGAAGAAGCAGCCAAAGCGTTAATTGGACAGCAGGAGCTCTTGGACTTGTCCTTGACGGCATTATTTGCTGGTGGGCATATCTTGATTGAAGGCGTCCCAGGGATTGCGAAAACGCTGGCAGCGAAACTGGTTGCAAAATTGGTAGATGCTGATTTCAAACGGATCCAGTTTACACCAGATCTTATGCCTTCGGACGTATTAGGAACATCCGTTTTTAATCCAAAATCTACCGCCTTTGAGTATAAGAGAGGACCGATATTCTCTAATCTCGTACTCATTGATGAAATTAATCGGGCCCCGGCAAAAACACAGGCCTCCTTATTTGAAGTAATGGAAGAAAAGCAAGTCTCTAGTGATGGCGAGACTTATCCATTAGAAAATCTTTTTATGGTTCTAGCTACACAAAACCCGATTGAGCAGGAGGGTACTTATCGGTTACCGGAAGCACAACTGGATCGATTTATTTTCAAGATTGTGGTAGACTACCCTGAAAATGGAGAGGAAAACCAGATCCTTCAAATGACGAATAAGAATACCAATCATCATAAGCTGGATTTTATTGAACCTGTCATTAACAAGGATGAAATCGTTGGTCTGAGAGAGAATCTTGAAAAGGTTTTGATGAAGGACCCCTTGATTGATTATATCGTAAAACTAATCGGTCAGACTAGAGATCATCATTCCTTGTATTTGGGTGCCTCTCCTCGGGCATCGATCGACCTGATGAAAGCTTCGAAAGCATTTGCAGCGATTCAGGGACGCGATTTTGTTACTCCAGAAGATATTAAACGACTGTTTAAACCGGTTGTGGAACACCGAATTATACTATCGCCTGAAGCTGAGCTACAAGGCGTTACCATTAAGGAAGTAACAGAACAAGTCTTACAGCAGGTGGAGGTTCCAAAATAGTGAAGCTGTTCCCTACATATCGTTTTTATATTCTGGCGATTTCCTGCATTTTGTTGCTTTTTCTTGGCTACTATTATCCATTCGTTTTCATCATTGCCAGGGGACTAACCATCGCTTTATTCATAGGCTTATTGATAGATATTGTGTTGCTATTCCTTTCTGGTGGTCGAATGGTTCTAGAGCGTTATTTGCCAGATCGGTTCTCAAATGGTGACGAAAATGAAGTCACGCTATCCATTTTCAACAGGTATCCAATAGAGGTTTCCATACTCATTTTTGATGAGCTACCTGCACAGTTCCAACATAGGAACTTCAAGCTCGAGCTAAAGCTTAAAGCAGGAAAACAAATCAATCCCGCATATAATTTGAAACCGTCTGAACGTGGAGAGTACGAATTCGGCAAGACTAATGTGTTGGTCACTTCACGTATTGGTTTAATCAATAGACGCTTCCGATTTGGAGCGCAAAGCACCGTAAAAGTATATCCTTCGTTTTTGAACCTGGAAAAATATGAACTCTCTGCCATCTCACAGTCTTTGAAGTTGAGTGGTCAGAAGCGGATGAAACGAATTGGCCAAAGTACAGAGTTTGACCACATCAAAGATTATGTGCTGGGAGATGATCCGAGACATATCAATTGGAAAGCTTCTGCCAGAAGAGGGAATCTGATGATCAACCATTATGTGGATGAGAAATCTCAACCTATTTATTCTGTTATAGACAAAGGCCGTCCGATGAAGATGCCTTTTGGCGGAATGACCTTGCTAGACTACTCCATCAATGCATCATTGGTACTTTCCAATATTGCCATCAAAAAAGGGGATAGGGCAGGGCTGATAACTTTTCAACATAAACCTGAGACCTTTATTTCTGCACAAAAACGAAACCTTCAGATCAACTATTTACTGGAGACTTTGTACAATCAGGTCACACAATTTAATGAACCTGATTTTGCCACGCTTTACTGGTTTCTCATGCAAAAAGTTAAGCAACGTAGTTTACTATTACTTTATACCAATTTTGAGTCCATTTACACACTTGAGCGTCAGGTACCGTACTTGAAAATGATCAACCGGCATCATTTATTGTTACTGATCTTTTTTAGAAATACTGAGCTTGATCGGGTAATCAGTGATTCTTCGAACGCTACAATTGATATCTACAATAAATCCATAGCGAAGCAAATTGCTGATGAAAAAGCAAACATTCAAAAAGTGCTATTAAGAAATGGAATCATGTCTCTTTACACCAGTCCGGAACACCTCAATGCAGATGTAATAAATAAATACATAGAGATTAAGACCAAACGATTGATTTAATAAACATTCAAGACCAATAGTGTCCTAAACATTTGGTATTTATAAGAAAGATAAGTCAAATTGAGTC
>CAYWOQ010000037.1:25190-33744 GCA_964459925.1 uncultured Roseivirgaceae bacterium | reverse complement strand
GTAGAATCAAACTTTTTGGACTAATTATTAAATCCTAATGCATAATCGAGGTTAATAATTGTAACTTAAAATAATCCAATCCATTAAATTGAGTGATAGAAACAAATTCAATAACTTTTATAGGACAAAATCCGTTTATTATAAGTTGTGAAAAAAAACCTTTTGATGCTGGCTTTGCTGGTTTCCATTCATTTATCTGCACAAAGTGTAGAGGTCGTTAAGTTTCCTGATCTTCAGGAAAAAATGTTATCTACAAATATGGAGCTTACCATATTTAATTTTTGGGCAACCTGGTGTGCTCCGTGTATCAAAGAAATCCCGTATTTTGAAGCCATTGATTCAAATAGTAAGATTAAGGTCTACTTAGTAAGCCTTGATTTTCCAAACCAGCTGGAAAAAGTAAAGAAGTTTGTTCTTAAGAAAAATCTACAATCTGAGGTATTATTTCTTGATGAAAAAGATCCTGATTCTTATATGCCTAAGGTAAGCCAGGAATGGTCTGGTGCCATCCCTGCCACCCTATTTGTTACAGATCTTGGAAAAACTTATTTTCATGAAAAGGCTTTCACTAAAGAAGAGCTTGAAAAAACTGTTAAAAACTATCTTAATTAACCATGTCTAAGTCTATGAAAAGAACATTTATACTATTAGTAGGAGTACTTGCAGTGGTAGCGGTACTATTTATGAATGCATCCAAACCTATACCTGGTTATGGAATCGGAGACTATGCGTCCGATTTTAAACTACCCAACATTGATGGTCAAATGGTCTCCATGTCTGATTACAAAGAAGCTAAAGGCTTTGTCGTTGTTTTCACGTGTAATACCTGTCCATACGCCAAAGCTTACGAGTCAAGGATCATTGATTTGGATAAAAATTACTCGAAAAAAGGCTTCCCTGTCATAGCGATTAATCCAAATGACATAAAAAAACAACCCGGGGATAGCATGGATGAAATGAAAAAACGAGCACAAAATAAAGGATATAGTTTTCCTTATCTACGTGATGACTCACAAGATATTGCTAAGGCCTTTGGAGCATCTAAAACTCCGCATGTTTATGTGCTTAACAAGGAAGGTTCTGGTAAATATCGGGTTGAATTCATAGGTGCGATTGATGATAGCCCTAATGACCCAAATGATGTTTCAGAAACCTATGTAGAAGATGCGATCAACTCATTACTAAATGGGAAAAAACCAGTTGTCACAGAAAAAAGGGCAATCGGTTGTACCATTAAATGGAGTTGATATTGAAAAGCTCTAACAAAAAAAGCCCCAAATATGGGGCTTTTTTTATTGTTCTCTTGTTATTCTAAAGTGTTCTCTTCACCTCTTTCACCTCAAATCCTTCAATAATATCTCCGACTTTGATATCGTTGAAGTTCTTTATACTTAGTCCACACTCGTAACCATTTTTCACCTCATTCACATCTTCTTTGAATCTCTTCAGTTGATTGATTTCACCTGTATAAACAACGATTCCATCTCGGATCAGACGTACTTTGTTAGAACGTTTCACGATTCCATCAGTCACATAACAACCTGCTACCGTTCCAACTTTTGATATCTTGAAAACTTCACGAACCTCAATATTACCGGTGATAACCTCTTCACTGGTAGGCTCAAGCATTCCCTCCATTGCATCCTTAACATCATTAATTGCATCGTAAATGATCGAATACAGCCTTATTTCAATTTCTTCTGTTTCGGCTATTTTCCGTGCTCCAGCAGATGGTCTTACTTGGAAACCTACAATAACCGCATCTGAAGCCGAAGCTAACAATACATCTGATTCAGAAATCTGGCCTACTCCTTTGTGCAGAATGTTTACTTGCACTTCATCTGTTGAAAGCTTCAGTAAGGAATCAGATAATGCCTCTATTGAACCATCAACATCTCCTTTTACAATGACATTGAGCTCTTTAAAATTACCTATAGCAAGTCTTCTACCAATTTCATCAAGCGTAATATGCTTTTTCGTTCGAATGCTCTGCTCCCTTAAAATCTGTTCCCTCTTGGTAGCAATCTCACGCGCCTCCCGATCACTTTCCATCACATTGAATTTATCCCCTGCCTGAGGGGCTCCATCCAGACCTAATACCTGAACCGGTGTGGAAGGACCTGCCTCCTTAAGTCTTTGACCTCTGTGATCAAACATCGCTTTGACTTTACCAAAATAAGGCCCAGCAAGTAACACATCGCCTATTCTGAGCGTACCCGCTTGAACCATTATGGTGGATACATACCCTCTACCTTTATCTAAAGAAGCTTCAACTACTGAACCTACAGCAGGTTTATTCGCGTTTGCCTTTAATTCCAACAACTCTGCCTCCAACAGAACTTTGTCCAGTAATTCATCTATTCCCTCTCCGGTCTTCGCAGAAACATGTTGACTTTGATATTTTCCACCCCAGTCTTCAACTAAAATATTGATCTGAGAGAGGTCTTCTTTTATTTTATCTGGATTGGCATTTGGCTTATCCACCTTGTTAATAGCAATTACAATTGGAACGCCGGCCACCTGTGCATGATTAATCGCTTCTTTTGTTTGCGGCATGACTGAATCGTCCGCTGCTACCACAATAATTGCAACATCTGTAATCTTGGCACCTCTAGCTCTCATAGCAGTAAATGCTTCGTGACCCGGAGTATCAAGGAAGGCCACGCGTTTTCCGCTTTCTGTAATTACATCATAGGCGCCAATGTGTTGTGTGATTCCACCTGCCTCACCTTCTGTTACTTTAGCATCCCGTATATAATCAAGCAATGATGTTTTACCATGATCCACGTGTCCCATAATCGTTACAATTGGTGCACGATCATCCAATTGGCTTTCATCATCCTCCTTCTCAATTATTTCAGTATCCTCCTTAGCTTCAGAAAAATCCACATCATAGCCAAATTCATCAGCTATTACTGTAATTGTTTCTGCATCTAATCTTTGATTAATTGAAACAAACATCCCCAAAGACATGCATGCTGAAATTACATCATTAGCAGTCACATCCATAAGAGAGGCTAAATCACTTGCCGATATGAATTCAGTTACCTTAAGTATTTTTGATGATTCTTGTTCTTGGAGCTGTTTTTCCTCTTCCGCCTCGGCTTTAGCTGTTCGTTTATCTTTCCGGTACTTCGATCGTTGTGAACTGGTCTTTCCACTGCCACCACTTAATTTTGCAAGTGTGGCTTTAATCTTATCTTGAATTTCTTTATCGGATAGCTCTTCTGTTTTTCTTCCAGATGCAGTTCTTCCTCTATCATGAGCAGGTCTTCCTCCTTGAGGACCAGATTGAGGTCTTGCACGCTCCGATTGAATGCGCTTTCTAGGTCGCTTTTTTCGATCTTGGTTGATATCAGAGGATGCCACAGGCTTTGGTTTATCCTTTGGTAATTCAATCTTATCTAAGATCTTAAGGCCTCTAAGTGAATCAGCTTTAGCCTTAATTACTTCATTATCCTTTTTCTCTTCTACCTTCGGTTCACTTTTTTCTTCCGGTTGTTTTTCAGGTGTTTTTGTAGCATCGTCTTCTTTTTTCTTTGGAGGAGCTACATCCTCTTTTACTTTAGGTTCCTGAACTGCTTTTTCCTTTTTCTCTTCAGTCGGTTCCGTTTTAGGTTCCGCTGGTTCTGGTTTTGATTCCGGTTTTGGTTCAGGCTTTTTATCCAAATCAATTTTTCCAAGGACTTTAGGCCCGTCCAGCACTTTCTTTGCAGAAATTTTCTCAGGTTCTGGTTCAGTTGTGCTTACATTATCCTTAATCAGAATTCTTTCATCATCCTTTTTTTCATCCGGTTTTTTATCGGCTTTAATGACTAAGTCATCTGTTTTTCCACCGATAGTTAGTTCAGATGCTTCTTCCTTGTCATGAGCACTATCCGCAAATTTCCTTGCAAGCATGTCATACTGCTCCTGTGGGATTTTGGAATTAGGATTTGAATCTACCTCATATCCTTTCTCTTTAAGGAAATCAAGAATCGTATTTTTCCCAACATTTAACTTACGTGCTACCTGACTTAATCTATATTCTGCCATATAATACTCTCAAAGTTAAGTCTATTCAAATTCTTGACTCAAAATCTGAATGACTTCATGCACTGTTTCTTCTTCTAAATCTGTCCTTCTAATTAGATCCTCACTGCCTAGTTTTAATACACTTTTGGCTGTATCCAGACCCACTCTTTTTAATTCATCAATGATCCAATCCTCTAATTCATCAGTGAATTCATCTAAATCAACATCTTCTTCAGAGGCTTCATCCAGCTCTCGGAAGACATCAATTTCCATCCCAACCAATTTACTTGCCAACTTAATATTCTGACCTCCTTTTCCAATGGCTAAAGAAACCTGATCTGGTTTTAGGTAAACCGCTACTCGTTCTTTGTCATCACTAATTTTTAAACTTGTGATTTTAGCTGGACTCAACGCTCTGGCTAAATAAAGATCTAAATTATCTGTATAATTAATTACGTCAATGTTTTCATTTTGAAGCTCTCGAACGATTGAATGAATTCTGGAGCCTTTCATACCAACACAAGCTCCCACTGGATCAATCCGATCATCGTATGATTCAACGGCTACTTTCGCTCGCTCTCCTGGCTCACGTACAACATTTTTTATCGTAATAAGTCCATCATAAACCTCTGGCACCTCAGCTTCGAATAAACGCTCTAAGAATACCGGGGAAGTTCTAGACAAAATGATTTTAGGATTTCCATTGACCATTTCAGCTCTATGCACAATAGCTCTCACGGTATCTCCTTTTCGATATCTATCCTTAGGTATTTGTTCATTTCTTGGTATAGTAAGCTCATTACCTTCACCATCTGTGAGTAAGATTTCTCTACCTAAAACTTGATATACTTCTCCTTGAATTATCTCACCCACAAGGTCCTTATATTTTTGAAAAAGAATATCTTTTTCTAAGTCCTTTATTTTTTGGATTAATGTCTGTCTAGCGGTCATTACCGCCCTTCTTCCAAAATCTTCAAGTTTGATCTCTTCTGCAACTTCCTCACCTATCTCAAAATCAGGTTCAATCTTTCGAGCATCTGAAAAGCTTATCTTATCATGATCCCAAATATCTTCGGAGTTGTCATCAACTATTTCCCTGAACCTCCATATTTCTAGATCACCATTATCGGCATTTATGACAATGTCAAAGTTGTCATCTGTCTCGTATTTCTTTCGGATCATCGTTCGAAAAACATCCTCCAAAATACGTATCATCGTAGGACGATCTATGTTTTTACCTCTCGCAAAATCAGCGAAAGAATCGATTAAAACTGACGCTTCCATTTATTTAAATGATATTTTAACTTTTGATTGTTTTATTCCTTCGAACAAGAAAGTTCTTTCTCCATTTTTGGTCATTAATGAAATATCATCCTTTCCTGCCCTAACTAATTCTCCTTCTATTTTGTCACCATCTACTGTTTCTACCATCAAGGTTCTGCCGATATTCTTGACGTATTGCCTTTTCAATACCAGTGGAAAATCTAATCCTGGAGAGGATACTTCTAAAGTATATTTTACAGGCATTAAATCATTTTCTTCTATAAACGAACCTAAACTCCTACTTAACTTACTACACTGATCAATAGAAATACCATTATCACCATCTATAAAAACCAACACTTTTTGATTACCAACGTTGCCTTTAATAAGAACATCTACAAGAAAAAGTTCTTTTTCTTCCTGAAGTAATGATTCTACAGTTTCCCTGATTCTGCGTTCTTCCACTAAGTATAATAAAAGAGGGGACGACTGTCCCCTCTTTCCTATTTAATATATTTTCTGCAAAAGTAGGTAACAAATTTTAAAAGCAGCCTAATTATAAAAAATTATATTAGATATTGTTTCATCCTAAAAATGGACTTAATGGTCTAATAGATTACCTAAATGCACATAACCTTTTGATACTTTGCCAATTAATTGTGCATATTATTACTAGACGTTTTATCTTTTCAAAAATATTGTCACCTCCTTTTCATAAAAAGTACGATTTGCACTTTAGACAGATCAGCGATAGTAAAATCTATTAATCAAATGAAGTTTCTCAAGAAAAGTTTTATCCTACTGATAATCGTTAGTTCATTAAAATCTTACGGTCAGGAAAACTCAGTAGGAGTAAATACAAATGACCCAAGCCGCAATGCAGTTCTTCATCTAGAGTCCCCGGATTTGAATCAAGGATTCTTGGTTCCTCGTCTTCCGAGAATCAATCGTCTGAATATGTCTTCTGGACTTACCAGTTTAGACAATGGTTTGATGGTATATGACACGGATGAAGAAAGATTTTATTACTGGGTCAATACCGAATGGGTAGCAGGTCTTGGTATACTAAGTACAGGTACTGCAGGCGGAGATCTTCAAGGAGAGTTTCCGAATCCATTTATACGTTCACAAGCAGTTACCAATAATAAATTAGCGGCATCAGCGGTCTCAACAGATAAGATTCAAGATGGAGCTATTACCACAGACAAAGTAGAGGACAATGCCATAACTAATGTTAAAGTTGCTAATGGTGCAATTACAGGATCCAAATTAGAAGATTTAGATGCTATCACTCCAGGTACATATGGTAACCAATTTACCATTGTACGACTATCATTAGACAAAAAAGGTCGTGTTGTAGGATTTGCAGAAACACCGGTTTTAATTACTTCAGAAAATATTGAGAATTTATCCTTATTAAATGAAGACATTGCTAATGGAACAATAACTATTGCTAAAATTAATCCGGAGGGTAATACGAACAGGGTGCTTGGTATTAATTCCGGTGGCCAGGTTTTTTGGGAAAACAGGTCCAATTTTGTTTCTTCAACACTTGCAGAAAACAACATTTTTATTGGTAATACTCAAGGTATAGCAGAAGGCCAACCTGTCTCAGGAGATATCACAGCTACGAATGATAATACCGGTGCCAACCTCCAAATAAATGAATCTGCTGTTACATCCACTGAGATATTGGACGAAACTGTTTCCTCTGCAGATATTGGTACAGATGCTGTGGGAGCTGATGAGATCATTAGCCAAGGAGTAGGAACAGATGAAATTGAAGATGGTGCCATTCAAACAATTGATATTTCAAATGAAGCCGTAACAAAAGAAAAGGTAAACGCTGATGTTGCTGGATTAGGTTTGAGTAAAAATGATACGGATGGATCCCTACAGGTTAATCTTGGTAATGGTGTCAAACTTGAAAATGATACAATCATTGCTGATCTGGATATTCTCGCCGGAGACGGTCTAGTAGAAGATCAAGGAGCACTAAACGTTAATGTTGACAACCTTACCTTAGAAACCAATGCAGATCAAGTGCGAATCAAAGCACTAGGCGTTCGAAATAATGAGCTAGCTAATGATGCAGTAACATCAGACAAAATTCTAGACGATGAGGTATCGACTGACGATATTGAAAATGGAACTATAATCAATGAGGATGTGAATGCAGCTGCAGCGATTGCAGGAACTAAAATTAGTCCAGATTTTGGAGCACAAGATGTTACCACATCTGGCATTATTACAGGGGGTACTTTGACGGATGGTTCCCTTTCAACTACTGGAGGGGCAGTCACTGGAGTGACAAGCCTAGATGTTGACAACATTACAATTGATGGAAACACCATTTCATCAACAAATGCAGATGGTCCCATTGTATTAAACCCGAACAGAACTAGTGGAAATCCTGGAGTTATAAATGCGAGCACATCGAACATTTCGAATGTCCTTGATCCAGTAGATCTTCAAGACGCTGCAACCAAAAATTATGTAGACGAAGAAATCTCAAATAGCATCACTGCTGACAATGGTTTGAATGAAGATCCGGATGGTAACATCCAGTTAGGTGGTGATCTCATCGAAGTTACCGATATCGGGGTAGAAACAGGAACTTCTCTCACCATCTCTGATGCGGCAGAAAACGCTACCGTTTCCTTTGATGAAAATGGAAACATCTCTGTAGGGAATGGTACAGTGACCACCGGAACCGGTCAAGTAACGCTAGGTGGTAATGTTGATGCCAACAGCGGTGTAGATGTTTCAGGTGCCGCGCTTACCATCGATAACCAAGCCATTACACAAACAACCGGAGGCCAAGTCTCATTCGCAGGTAATGTAGATGCTGCTAATGGTGTAGATGTAACCAGTGGTGATCTGGTCGTAACCAATAATACCGATCTCAATGGCACGCTTGATGTTGCTGGTCAAACAGACCTGGCAGCACCAGGAACTGCAACAACTGTAAGAGGTTCGCTAGATGTTGACCAAACAGCCAATATAGATGGCAACCTTGATGCTAACAACGGTATCGATGTAACCAGTGGTGATCTTAATGTTACTGACAATGCAAACATCACAGGGAATACACGTATTGATGGAAACCTTCAGTTTGACCCTGCTGGTAACCCCGTTGATAATATTGTTACGACTGTCGGTGCCACCGGATTAGATACCAATCTTCCCACTGAAAAGGCCGTGCGTGATGCAATCAACAGCAGCATCACTGCTGACAATGGTTTGAATGAAGATCCGGATGGTAACATCCAGTTAG
>CAYWOQ010000037.1:23966-25090 GCA_964459925.1 uncultured Roseivirgaceae bacterium | reverse complement strand
GAATGGTACAGTGACCACCGGAACCGGTCAAGTAACGCTAGGTGGTAATGTTGATTTAAATAGTGGAATTGATGTATTATCAGGTACTGTCAACTTAGGCATGGATGCGATACAAACAAGTGAAATACAGAATGATCAAGTGACAGCTGCAAAAATCAATGATGATGTTGCAGGTGCTGGCATTGAAAGAAATGCCACTAGTGATGCACTGGACATTAACGTAGGAAGTGGCTTAGCAATTGATGGAATCAGTAATGAACTGAGACTTGCTATTGTTCCTAACCCCAATGAAATATTAATTGGTACATCGAGCGGTTTCTTGAGCGATATAGTTCAAGGAGATGTCAGAATAGAGGTTAATCTAGCTGAAGACGACATCTTTGCAGAAATCCAGGACGGAGTAGTTGATATCGACGATATCGGAACAGATGCTGTTGGTTCGGATGAAATCTTAAATAATGAAATTATTGATGCTGACATAAAAGCATTAGCTGGTATCAATGCTACCAAACTTGCCGATGGAACGGTCACCAATACGGAGCTACAAAACATCAATAACCTCGATCAGCGATTAGCCACAACTGACAATGTCATCTTCAACAATGCGCAACTTGATGGAACCCTTCAATTCGGTGGTACTGGACAAACCGTAAATAACATCTCTATAGAAACAGATCTCATTGATGGGTCGGGAGCGGCAAATACCATCCTGCCTACACAGCTAGCAGTAAAAACATACGTGGATGATGAAGTTTCTAACAGTACCTCGGGTACCGCTAACTATGTTGCCATCTACGATGGAGCTGGAATCTTAAGTGAAGAAGCGCAGCTTAACCCATCCAGAGGTGGTACAGGGGTTGACAATGGATCCAATACCATTACCCTTGGAGGTAATATCAATACCGCTGGAGCTTTCTCTACTTCCGGACCTTATGCAACTACTTTAACTTCAACCGCAGCTACTAATGTTACCCTGCCTACTACAGGTACTCTTGCAACATTAGCAGGCACTGAAACATTGACCAACAAATCCATTGATGCAGATAATAACACCATCACCAATATTGAAGATGCTGACATAAAAGCATTAGCTGGTATCAATGCTACCAAACTTGCCGATGGAA
>CAYWOQ010000037.1:0-23866 GCA_964459925.1 uncultured Roseivirgaceae bacterium | reverse complement strand
CAACTACTTTAACTTCAACCGCAGCTACTAATGTTACCCTGCCTACTACAGGTACGTTAATTTCGGATGTTACTACCTTAGGCACGTTCACAGGGGTAATTATTGCTGATAATAGTACGGTTAAGGAATCGCTTCAGGAACTTGAAACTGCAGTAGGAGATGGACCTGTAGCATTCGAAGCTCGATTTACCACACAAGCCGGTACCGTGAGCATTAATGATAACGCCACGATTCCTTTCGATGCGGTTGAATTTGATACGCATACTGCTTATGATGCAACAACAAATTTTGAATTCACGGCACCAGTTGCTGGTCTTTATCATTTTATAGGACAAATCAATGTGAATGACGGGCTTGATCGAGATTATGAACTCCTTCTTAGAGTTAATGCAACTGGAATTGCCAGAGAAGCATTAAGGGCAGTAGGTGGCGGATTTACAACCTTTCAAGTTAGTAAAATAGTAAATCTTAGTGCAGGTGATGTGGTAGATTTAAGATTCATTTATATGGCAGGAGGTCCGATTTCGCAAAACGTTCAAGCTAATAAAGCGAACAGTTATTTCCAGGGTTATTTAATTCGTCACTAGATGAGAAGAATTTTCCACATACTAACGCTGATTCCATTTTTGGCAAGCTCGCAATTTTATGTTGGCAGAGACGCTTTGGTACATGTGAGTGATGGAGCGAATCTCGAAGTTAGAGGTGACCTACAAAACTTTGGCGCTTTACAAAACCTAGGAATTATCTCGCTATTTAATGATTGGACGGCAAATAATAATTTTAACGGAATAGAAGGAGAGCTGCGGTTTTTGGGAAGTGAAGATCAAATGGTTAGACCAAATAAATTGGAAATTAGCTCACTTACTGTAAATACATTGGGTTCTATCAACTTCCTTGGTGAAGAATATATCGTGAGAGATCGTATCGAATTTCGATTCGGTACAGTTGAAATCGGTGATGAAACACGCTTCGTTCTTGGAGAAAATGCGAGTGTGATTGGAGGATCAAACGATTCTTACTTTGATGGTTCATTGATCTCGAAAGGCAGTGGAATCAAAGTCTTTCCCATTGGATCAAATGGAGTCTATTCGCCCCTAACGCTACTTGACGTTTTTGGAAATAATGTTGAGATTGAAGCCTCTTATAATCGAGACAATCCTGTTGACCCAGAACCTGGTGATAGTTTATTAGGGGTATCAAACAGAGGTTATTGGGAATTGGAACTGATCAAGGGAGTATCAGACGAATCTCAAATTCAATTGGAATTTAGTGATGAAGACCTTACAGATTTTCGAATCAGAAATTTTATTCGTCACATTTCAAATGAACCATCCATTGCATTTACTGAAAACCTGACCAATAGATGGCAATCGCTTGGAACGCAGGAAATCACAAATTCAGATTCTTTAACCTTTGGAACGATTCTGGCGGAAAGACCTGTAAAGCTGGATTCGGGTCAAAAGTTATATTTTGCCATTGGTTTAGCACCGAAAGTTCCGGGTAGACCGTTTTATTTCATACCAGAAGTCTTCTCACCGAATGCTCAAAATCCAGATAATAGAACGTTCAAAGTCTTTGGTGAGCGTATTACTAATCAAGATTTTAGTTTTAAAATTTTTAATAGACTTGGCGCAGAGGTGTATTCAACCTCATCATTTATTCAAGCCAATGAAACGGGTTGGGATGGTAGGAATGCGGCAGGAATTGAAGAACCTTCTGGTGTATATTTCTATTCGGTGAGGATTAGATTCGATAACGCTTCAATAATAGAACAGAGCAAATCTTTTTATATGATAAGATGATGAGAAAGCTATTTACCATACCATTTCTACTATGGGCTTTTCTTTCTCAAGCTCAGGATTCGCAGTTTTCGCAATATTATGCAGCATCCTTGTATTTAAATCCGGGTTTCAGTGGAATCTATAATGAACCTGCTTTCCACATGAATCATAAGCGGCAAATTCAAACGTCAGAAGTAATCAATGAGCTGACGCAAATTTCACTTATCCTCCCTATTAAATCAGGGCAGCCCAATGAGCGCTCCATTGGTGGGGTCGGCATTATGGCTTTCAATGAAAAAGCCTTTCAAGGCGTGTATCAACGAAACTCGATATTCTTGAACTATGCTCATAACTTCAAATTTGGACTGCTAGGGTCTTATCTTGTTTCAGTAGGTGCTCAGGTAGGATATGATATTAGAGATCTTTCATTCAGTGGATTACAGTGGGGATCCCAGTATAATGCTTTCTTAGCTGGTTTTGATGAAACAAGAGCCGTTCCGATTACAGAGTTTGATGGCCAAACTCAAAGTTTGATCGTCAATGGTGGGATTATGTACTACTTTAATCCTGACAGAAACTACTTTCAATATACTTACAGTGGGTTTGTTGGAATTTCGGCAACTAACCTTAATAGCCCTAACACCTCTTTCAGTGTCGCAGAAGACGTTTCTGATCCCATTCTCTTAAAGTACAATGGGGGAATTGAGTTTAAGATTGATAAATTTTTTGTTACACCTAGTTTACTCTTCCTCTATTTAAGCAGGAATTACCAATACAATGCCGGGATCAATGTCAGCTATTCACCTCAAACCGGTAGATATTCCGCTAAAGGAAACACACAGCTTTTATTTGGCACTTGGTATAGATTTAGAGACTCTTTCATTTTTATGGGAGGAGTAAGGGTAAATAAATTGACATTACGTGCAAGTTATGATCTTAACAGCGCATTATTTGTTGAAAATAAAGACTTTGACTTAGCTCAAAACTCAGTTGAAATCTCCATCCAATACTACTTTAGCAATAAGCGATCAATTAAGAAATTCTCTAATCCTTTATTTTAATTCTTCGGATAAATAATCAATTCTGTACCGGGTGTTAATACTGTTGAGGTCATATTATTTTGTTCCATCAACAACTCCTCAGGTACATTGAATTTACGAGCCACTTCTCCAAGTGTATCATCTTTAAGTACTGTGTAAGTAAAATCGGCTTGAGGGTTGACATCAGCAGGTACTACTAAATTGTAATCAATCACAGGCCTTCCAGCTTTGATCCTTATTGGTTGGTAAGCACTTAAATCATCCGTTATACCATTGATAGTCCTTAAGATGTATGGATCAAGACCAAAGCTTTGTGATAATGAACCCATAGTCGTTCCAGGTCGAATCAAATAAAAGCTACCAAAATTTCTCTCCTCCTTACCAATTAATCTTATATCCAACCTTCTATTTAGCTGTCTTCCGAACGGATTATCATTATCGGCTATCGGTTTACCTTGACCATGCCAGATGACTGAAATATTAGATTTGTCAATTCCATTTGCAGTTAAATAGTCAAGAGCTGCATATCCCCTGTCCTTGCTTAGCTTCAAGTTGTACTCCAGAGATCCTGTATTGTCCGTATGGGACTCTATTTCTATTTTCTTACCGATGCTACGATAAGCAACTATTATCTCATCTAAAAGAATTTTTACTTCAGGCCTTAATAAGAAAGAATTGACATCAAAAAAGGCACGTGTAGCGCTAACCATGGTTTCCCTGTCTTTTCTTCTTTTACCCTCAACATTAAAGGCTGCAAGACCTACACCATCATCATTGCCTGATGCTTTCTTGAATCGAATGTCGTATTTTCTAGGTGAAATGGTAAAGTCAAAAAAGCCATCGGCGTCTGTATATCCCTCGACTACTGTAGCCTCATCATCAAATGCTACTAATGTGATGGGGTACGAAGAAAGTGGCTTTCCAGAATATTCACCGACTAGCTGACCAGTTATGGTTATTTCTGAATACCCTTCAATCTTGTCAATCGGCAAGCTGATCTTCACTTCACCAAGCTCCTCAGTGGCCAAGATATCTTGTGTTCCAATAATTTGTTCAGCCTTATTATCGTCCTCAACTTCTGCAGCTAAGGAGATTATATCTACTGGGAACTCATTGATATCTTTGGCTTCAACCGAAAGATTTTCGGTTAAGATTCTTTCATTATTGAACCTGAATTTTCGAATACGTTCTATCAATGATTTTTCATCATCAGATAATTGGCTTCTCAACTTTGCATCTTTTTCGGATAGCACGTATTTACCATTTCTTGAATCAAAAGCATCATCCAGCACGACCCTGTTAAAAAATGCCTTCCTTGACTCTGAAAGATTGTTGTAATGGGCAAATGCAGCAGATAAAAAGCTCTTCTCAAACTCTTTGATTTCTTGCCCTGCCGCTTTTTTCGAAAGAATGGCGATATGTACTCTTTCTGCCTTAGGTACTCTCTTTAGCTCTGCTTCATCTCGTAATTTCTTCGCTCTGTTGTAAAAGTTATCCTCTAGATAATCTAATCCGATCAGGTTATCAATTAACCGTTGCTTTTCTAATGGAAGGCTATTGTATTGATTAAGATCGCTATCGGAAAGTCTGGCAGTTGGATCTCCTCCGGTATTTAAACCTGCCGAAGCAACTATTGAGGATGGAGATTCAAAGAATACACCTTCCGGTTCAACCAGATAAGAGTCATAGGTGGTATTCACAAATCTCTCCAGTGCCCTTTTCTGTTCATCTGTCAGGTCAGGCTTTATCTGTAGTAAATTATTAACTGTTTCATTGGCATCTTCGCTGATGGCCGATTGAAGTTCATCTTCAGTAAAAGTAGTCTCCGCCAAATAGGTACTTGAGTTAGCCAAATTCGTCATTAATTTCAATAGGAGTTTATTTAGCTTATTCTGATCACTAATATTTTTCCCCTTAAAGACTTCTAAGTCTTCCTCATTGATGTTTTCTCCTAGTGTATTCGCGTCAGAGACCATGTAAGTCGTTGCAAGAGATTCGAGATACGTTTTTTCTGTATCACTTAATCCATCATAATAATCCCTTTCTGTTTTACTTATTGCATTACCATCTTCGTTACTTAAGGTAATTAATCTCTCCCTCAAGGCTTGATATAAATCCTCATCATTGGATAAGTTAAGTTGATCTCTTAGGAAAACTTTCTCCTTCATGCCAAGTCTTAGGTCAAGTACGTTCTTTTTTTGCTTGATTAATTCCATAGCAATGGCATCAAGACTTAGCTTTTCTTGATTAGAATAAGAATTATACGTTGGAGCTGCGGGTTTAAAGTCGTTTGCGTTTCTAACCCTTTCTGAAACGAGGTAATCAATTTTCTCTCGTTCTTCTGTCTCTACATCATTATAAAACTGAAAAACGTCTTTTGATAAACTTACACTATTACCGAGCCCTTGTTGTTCCAAATACGAAGAAACGATATTGTCAACTTTCCTTCGTTTGTCGACGCTTAGTTGTTTGTAATAATAATCGTCTTCCGTGCGAATAGATCGCATCATGTTGGCAGTCATTTTCTTGATTCTTGCATTCACGATACGATCAATGCGCTCAAGATCATCGTCAGTTAGGGAATTGTAAACAGCCAGCTGGCGAGTAGTAAGAATCAAATCAACATCTGAAACAGAAGAAGAGAGCCTTCTGGATATGATCTGATTGATTATTTCCGTTTCGCTGTTATCAAAATTGTAATCATCGGTAAATAGCGAATTTCTTCCAGCAATAGTTCCTTCACCGGAAACATCATCTATAATGTCCTTCCTCGAATCAATTTTAAATTCATAGATGTCAAATTTTCCAATGGCTTCTATAACATCCCTATTCGAGGATAAATACCCTTTATTGTCCCCTAAGAAAAAGAACATATCATCACGGTAAGAATTGAATGGTATTCCTGCATTATAGATTTCAGCGGTTTCAAATTTTGCACCTCTAGCGAGGTAGATATCATAACCTCCAAACCCTCTGTGTCCATTAGAAGAGAAAAATAACGCCTTACTTTTTGTATCATACATCGGTGATCTCTCATCAAAAGGTGTATTTATCTCGTTCCCTAAATGGATAGCTGGTCCCCACGTGTCATAGCCTGCATCGAGACTCATCCAGATATCCATACCACCTACTGAGCCGTCTCTGTCTGAAGTAAAGAATAGTGTATCACCTCCGGCAGTTAAGCTAGGATGTTTTGAACTTGAACCATATTCGTTGATATTGTGGTTAAGAGAAATTGGGTCAGACCATCTTCCGCCACTCAATTTGGATAAATATATTTCGCATACGCCATCCAGATCGTCACCACAATAGGTATAATAAAACTTAGTCCTTTCTCTATTAAAGGTTCCGGAACCATCGCCACCTTTACTATTGATGGCTCTTTCAAACTTATCATTCGTTTCGAACTCCTGCCATCCTCCGCTTTCACTCTTCTTAAATCGATAAATATCAGCAAATGATTCACCATACTGAGGCTCAATTAAACTTTCCTTACCTCTTGCCCTGGCGGAAGAAAGAGTGACCAAATTGTCATCGTAGATCGTGAAGGCTGCATAATCACTGTATTCTGAATTTATCGGTATTTCGAGGATGCCGAACTCACGATCTGGGTGAACCATACTTATCTGATTCAATGCCAATTGACAGCCATCTATTTCGACCTTCGATTGCTTGTATAAGACCTGAAGATTTTTATTATTATTCAGGCCATTTTCTTGCAAAAACTTACCAAACTTCTGAAAATTCTTTAAGGCCGCATCATATTGCCCGCTGTACTTCTGCATCAATGCGAAATAATAAGGTGCCTCAGGAAATCGAGGATCAGGATCCTGACCTGCCAGTTCATAATAGTATTGAGCACTCTGATAATCCTGCATCATACGATAGCATTCACCAAGTTTGAACTGGGCCAATGTATTTTTTTCATCCAGATCAAGGGCTGCTTTGTATCTGGGAACTGCCTCCAGGTATTGACCTTCTCTGAAATAACCATTCGCCTCTTTTACAAAGCCCGACGCTCTTGCAGCATTTTTTTGAGCTATCAACTGTGATGATAGCAATGTCAAAAAAAGTAGGACAACTATTCTATGCATAACATTTCTTTTTTTAAGATCCGCTTCCGGTCACCATAAAAGCTCCCCAGGTATTCGGATCTTCATACCGATTCTTCATTTGAAGCTGAGCATACCTAAACGAAGATTGTATTTGATCCGTTTCTAAAAATTTTTTGTAAAACAAGTCAATAAATTCATTCTTTATCACTGCATCAACAGCAGTGACACTAGTTATTATATTTCTGGCACCAGCTACTGAGAATGCCCTCAACAAACCAAAATAACCATTTCCTCCATTTAGATTCTCTTTGTTAAGCTCCATGGAAGATAAAAATACTAATCTAGTACGTTCTAGTTCAAGTTTCATTGCCTCAAATACCATCAAAACCCCATCATTTTCAGGGATACAAGGTATACTTCTCTGATATTTGGTGTAGGCATCCGAAACTCCTGACAAAAATATACCGGAGTTAAATAACGCATCTGATAATGGTGTCTTTGAATTAATAAAAGTTTTCTTGCTTTCGAGAAAAACCGGGGCAGAAACATGAAGAATCGTTGGATTATAGGCTGTTCTTATTCTAAACTCATTTGCATCTTCATTTTGATAACTAGTCGTTTTCCAATCAGAAAAGATTGATTCGAAAGACGATTCGCTTGTCAGACTATACTCTGATAATTCTTCAAAACTGAATTCCCCAAATTGGGGGCTTTTTATATGATAAAACTTTTTAGCGTAAACGTCTACTATTGGTTTTATTATATCATGAACACTTGTAAGGTACGTCACGTATTGTTTTTCTAATACATAAGTCTTATCGTCAATTTGGTATTGATTAGGGTTTATTTTATAATAAATCCCATCAGGGATAACTCTAAGCCATTTAGAATCTTTCGTCCGATCCATAATAGGCTTCCAATACGCTTCAAATGAGTTGCCTGATTTTTGGCTGGCCGTAATATGTTCTTCCTCTGTTAAATTCTGCTCACCAAGAAAAGAATAGTGTATATCGTTACCATCAAAAATAACTGCCAGGTAACTGGAGTTTCCAGAAAAGCCAAAGATGTTTTCACGTCCTTTTACTAATGGTTTGAATTCTTTAATTCGAATGATCTCAACAATTGACTCATTTGTCCTGACCGCTTTTTGTGTAACCCGCCAATCAAGCTCATCATACGGAAGAGCCTCCTCAAAAGCACCTATTTGTTTGCTGAGGTTGGCTTCTTGAGTTTTGATTTCTAATTCAACCTGATCAAGATTGATATGAAGTTCTGCCAACTGATCGACACCCATTTGATAGTAGCTAGCGAGTAGTCGTTTATCAGAAAGCCATTTTTGGTATTCTGCCTCAAGAACCACATCTTTTGAATCCGAAACGATCTCTTGAATTTTATCTAAAGAATTAAAAAGGAGTGTTTTGGTCTTAGCTTGAAAATCAAATATGTGTTTCACTAATTCTTCATCTTGTTCCAGTAGCTGACTTGCAATA
The DNA here is from genome assembly GCA_964459925.1 of uncultured Roseivirgaceae bacterium. Taxonomy (GTDB): domain Bacteria; phylum Bacteroidota; class Bacteroidia; order Cytophagales; family Cyclobacteriaceae; genus Ekhidna. The sequence continues at coordinate 15,500 of CAYWOQ010000037.1, read as the reverse complement.
GCATGATACCGTTCCACCTTTTCTCTCACCTGAAAATGGAAAAGCTCTCTTTCCTTTTCAGACATAATGGGAAAGAGTGCCTCGACAAGATGTAGTTGGATTTGAAGTGATTCTCGAAAACTTTCCTCTGCACCTCCAAGGTCTCCTACTGCCAGGTAGTGCAAGCCTAGATATTCCAATGCACTACCATAAGATGGATGATTGGGACCCAGTGCTTTTTTCCTTATTCCTATGGCCTTCTGATAGTATTCTCCTGCACCACTCTCACGGTCTGTCGCACTTAGTAACGTACCAATATTAAATAATGTAGTTGCATAATTTGGGTGATTTTCACCAAATAAGTTCAAATCGATTTTAAGTACCTCGTGATAGTAAGCCTCAGCCTGATTTACGTTACCAAGCTTCAGTTCTGCTCGTGCCAAATTATTTAGTGTATTCGCATAATAAGGATGTGAAGATCCAAACCTTATTTTGTATTTAGCCAAAGCATCCTCAAGTGAGGACTTTGCTTCCTTAAAATCTCCCCGATTCAGCGCTATCATCCCTAGATTATTCTTGGCGGTAGCATAGAAAGGATGGTTCATTCCCACATTTTCCTCTGACTCTCTCACTACTTCGTTAAACATTTGTTCAGCTTTAGAGAACCTCCTCAGGTCGTTATATAAAAGCCCTAAGTCATTCAGCGTTTCAATGATCAGAATTTCTGCTTCATCAGGGATCGATCTTTTTAAAGCTACTATTTCAAGTAGTAGCTCTTCAGCCTCACTATATCTTCCCATCTTCCCATAAAACAAAGCCAGGTCTTCCATAGACTCTGCTCGCTGAACGTTGTATTGAGGGCCTAATGACTCATAGATGGTAGAGCTAAGATTAATGAAGCGCTCTCCTTCAATTGGATCTCCTGTTAATGTCAATATTCTTCCTTTGTGGGAGCAGATATCAGCAAAGTCGGGTGAAAGTTCATTCCCTAGTGACACAAGTTGATCATAGCTCTCATTATAAATACTCAATGCCAAGGTGTATGAACCAGCCTCTTCATAAATCCTGGCGAGTTTTGTTCTTGCAATCAGGTAGTCGATGTAGTATTCATCCTTTTTCTTGAGGATATCTAATGCTTTTTTAATGTAATCTCTTGCAAGATCAAATTCTACTTGCTCAAGATATAGCATGCTCGTATTCAACAGTGCTTCAGCGTATTTCTTCTCGTCTGGTATTCCTGCTTCTTCGTGGTACAATAATGCTCGATTGAAATCAAGTTCTGCTTCATTGAGATCCATAAACATTAAGTTTAGGTATCCAAGGGAATTATACGCCTGAGCTTTTTGAAGATAAGTGAGCTCATCTTCTCGGGTATCAATCAACTCATTTAAATCTTGATAAGCACGTTCCCAATGATTGTTCTTGATATCTCGTTCTGCTTCTAAAATAAGCTGATTGAAGTCTTGAGATAGAAGAGTTCCAGAAACAATACATGTCAATAAAAGACAAAAACTCTTTTTCATGGTATAGTCAGTGGTGAGACAATAAACTGCGAATTTATAAAATCCAGCTTATAACAATCTCGATTAAAAATCTTGTTATCTTTCAAATTTCCGAAATATGTTTAAGTCCAATTAGAGTATTCGATAAACCTTACAAATCACTCCTTATTTCCTTTCTTTGCATCTATTAAACAATTTTGAATGGTCGGGAAACTCAGGGTTTTTAACTCATTAACAAAACAGAAAGAAGAATTTCAACCGCTAAATGCTCCATTCGTTGGAATGTATGTCTGTGGACCTACCGTATACAGTAATGTACATCTTGGAAATGTCCGGACATTTTTAAGCTTTGATGTAATCAGTAGATACTTAAGATTTATTGGATATAAAGTACGTTATGTTAGAAATATCACCGATGTAGGACACCTCTCAGATACAGGTGAGGATAAAATTTCCAAAAAGGCTAAGTTGGATAGGCTAGAGCCCATGGAGATTGTGCAGATGTATAGCAATGACTTTCATGACGTAATGACTTTGTTTAATGCGAACCCTCCGGACATAGAGCCCTCAGCCATCGGGCATCTAATGGAACAAATTGAGATGACCCGAAAATTGATCGAAAATGGGTATGCATATGAGTCCAACGGATCTGTCTATTTCGATGTAGAGAAATACAATAAAGATCACAAATATGGTATACTTAGCGGACGAAATATTGAGGATCTGATAAGTGACACGCGAGATTTGGATGGTGGCTCTGACAAAAGAAATCCACTTGACTTTGCATTATGGAAGAAAGCAGCACCTGAACACATTATGCGATGGAAAACGGAATGGAGCGATGGATTCCCAGGCTGGCACTTAGAGTGTTCGGTCATGAGTACCAAGTACTTGGGTGAAGAATTTGACATTCATGGGGGAGGAATGGATCTGAAGTTCCCACATCATGAATGTGAAATCGCCCAGAATGCAGGAGCACATGGTAAGACAGGAGCAAAATATTGGCTACATACGAACATGCTAACCGTCAATGGTCAGAAAATGAGTAAATCACTGGGCAATTCATTCCTTCCAAGAGAGCTTATTTCCGGTGATCATGAATTATTATCAAGGGGATACAGTCCAATGACCATTCGATTTTTTATGCTTCAATCGCATTATGCAAGTACATTGGACTTTTCTAACGATGCACTGGAAGCTGCAAGAAAGGGATACATCAGACTTGCAAATGGGATCAGATTGATGGAACAGATGGAATGGACCGAAGATGAAGGAGAACCAAACGAAAAGCAAAGGGATCAAATCAACAAATTTTGTGATAATTGCTACCATGCAATGAATGATGACTTCAATACCGCTTTGACAATTGGGCATCTTTTCAACATCGTAAAGAAGATCAATTCATTACATACTGGCCAACTGAAGTTCGGAGAAATTGGAAAGGAAACTTTTGAGAAAATGAAAAGTACGTTTCTTGGATTTGCTAAAGAAGTACTGGGATTAAATGTCGAAACAAATGTGGATTTTCAACAATTAATTAATACCATTTTAGATGAGTATAAAGCTGCTAAGTACAACAAGAATTTTGATAAAGTAGATAAATTGAGAGCAGAACTCAAGCGTGAAGGGATTGTGGTAAAAGACATGAAGGATAAGATTGAATGGGCATTCGAAGAATAATGATAGAACTATGAGTTGGGACGAAAGAGCATTTAAAGAAAAGCTGGAAAATAATCACGATTTCCCAGGAGAGTATATTTTTAAATTCATTGTAAAACCTGAGCATCAGAAACAAGTAGAATCGTTGGTTGAGGGGGCTGAAATAAAACTAAAACCTAGCTCGGGAAATAAGTATGTTAGTGTTACAATGAACAAGAAGATGAACTCAAGCCAAGAGGTGATCGATGTATACAATCAGGCTTATAAAATTGAAGGGATAATCGCACTATAATTATGAATTGGAAGGAAGAGGATAACAAACTAAAAAAGACTTTTGAGTTCAATGACTTTGTGGCAGCATTTGGGTTCATGAGTCAAGTGGCAATCATTGCTGAAAAAATGGATCATCATCCAAACTGGAGCAATGTTTATAACACCGTCTCATTTGAGCTGAACACACATGATGCCGGTGATTTGGTAACAGAGAAGGATCATAAGCTGGCAAAAGCCATTGATGAGTTGGTTTAACTAGTCATCGCGAGGCACGAAGCGATCTCATATTTTTTAAAATTGCTTCACTTCGTTTGCAATGGCGTCATTTAATTTAACTTAACCCTATGGCCTCTGAGATCGGTAAACTCTACCTCGTACCCACCCCCATTGGCAATTTGGCCGATATGACTTATCGAGCCGTACAAACGCTGAATGATGTTGATCTCATTCTTGCTGAGGACACACGTACATCGGGTTTCTTGCTCAAACATTACGAGATCTCAACTCCAGCTCAAAGCTTCCATGCCCACAATGAGCATAAGAAAGTCGATTATGCCATTGAGCTACTTAAAGAGGGAAAAAATATTGCTCAGATCTCTGATGCTGGTACACCCGGCATTTCTGATCCTGGTTTTTTGCTTGTTCGGGCAGCCTTGGAAAATGAAATAGTGGTGGAAGCACTACCCGGTTCTACAGCCTTCGTTCCTGCGTTAATTAAGTCAGGATTTCCTACGGACAGGTTTGTATATGAAGGTTTCTTACCTCACAAGAAAGGAAGGCAAAGCAGAGTTGTATCCTGGAAAGAGGAAGAAAGAACCATCGTACTCTACGAATCTCCACATCGTTTGCTTAAGGCTTTAACGCTTTTTAAAGAAATTTTAGGAGAAAATCGAAAGATTTCAGTTTCCAGAGAATTAACGAAAAAATTCGAAGAGACCATCACCGGTTCAATTGATGAAGTATTAACTTACTTTGAAAATAAATCCATCAAAGGAGAATTCGCGATTGTAATCGAAGGGAAAAAGTGAACTTACAGAACACCACCAAAAAAGTCACCAATCTAGCCGTAGATGTTGGTGGGTTTATCAGAACTGAAAGACAGACCTTCACCTACGACAAAGTAGAATATAAGCAAGGACATAGTGATCTGGTTTCGTATGTAGATAAAGAATCTGAAAAAAGAATCATTGAAGGTTTGGATTCTCTTATCCCAAATGCTGGATACATCACGGAGGAAGGAATGACAGATCAGGGTCGAAAAGAATATACATGGATCATTGACCCACTTGATGGTACAACTAATTTCATTCATGGCATCCCCAACTACTGTGTCAGTATTGGATTAATGCATGAAAATGAAATCATCTTAGGGGTTGTGTATGAGGTAGCCAATGATGAATGCTTCTATGGCTGGAAAGATGGTGGTGCCTACCTGAATGACAACCCTATTCAAGTGAATAAAAACTCAAGTTTTAAAGATGTTGTGTTAGCCACAGGCTTCCCTTATTACAACTTTGAAAAGTTGGATGAATACCTAAAAATCCTGAACCGGCTGATGAAAAACACCCAAGGTCTGAGAAGAATGGGGAGTGCAGCAGCTGACATGGCCTATGTAGCTTGTGGAAGATACGGTGGTTTTTTTGAACACAATCTTAATTCTTACGACATAGCTGCTGGCATAATTCTAGTTAAGGAAGCTGGTGGTACCATCACAGATTTCAAGGGGGGAGAAGATTTTATTTTCGGAAGAGAATTGGTAGCTGGAGGAGGAGTACACAATAAACTTCTTGATACAATTCAAAAATACTGGTAAATGAAGCCAAACATTAGAGTAGGATATGGATACGATGTTCACGCCCTTGCAGAGGGTGTTGACTTCTGGATCGGAGGTATTAAAGTGCCTCATACACACGGGGCATTTGGTCACTCGGATGCAGATGTGTTGATTCATGTGATATGTGATGCCCTGTTAGGAGCTGCTAATATGCGAGACATAGGCTTTCACTTTTCAGATAAAGATCCTCAATACAAGGGCATAGACAGCAAAATCTTACTTAAGAAAACGGTAGACCTAATTGCAACAAAAGGTTATAAAGTAGGGAATGTAGATACTACGATTTGCCTTCAGGAACCGAAAGTCAACCCACATATTCCAGCGATGAAAGAAACACTTGCCAGGGTCATGGATATTTCTGAGGAAGATGTTTCTATTAAAGCCACTACCACCGAGAAACTAGGTTTTGTTGGTAAGGAAGAAGGTGTTGCTGCACATGCAACTGTCTTGATTTATAAGGACTGATGTCGATCAAAATCATTACCACCGAAGATGGTTCTCACAGTTTATTTGATGAAATCCTGAATGAAACGTATCACTCCACCAGAGGTGCAAGAGGTGAATCTATCCATGTATTCATCAAGGAAGGATTGGAATACTGGATGAACCAAAATAGAGCTGAAGAAATCCGCATTCTTGAGATAGGACTAGGAACAGGACTCAATGCTTTCTTAACGGCTCTATTTGCTCAAGAAAACCAACAGAAAATAAGCTTCACGTCTTTAGAACCTTTCCCAGTTGAGAGACCCATTTACCAGAAACTCAATTACCCTTCCACAGCAGATGAGGAGCACTTATTAATGAAAATACATGACACAGAATGGGAGAAGAAGATAGGCGTGAATCCTTTTTTCAACCTTCATAAAACCACCTCTAAACTAGAAGACTTCATTTCCAATCACCATTTTCATGTCATCTACTTTGATGCTTTCGCTCCTAGTAAGCAACCCGAAGTTTGGTCTTTAGGGAATCTGAAAAAATGCTACTCCCTGCTCGATGAAGGTGGAGTTCTAACTACCTACTGTGCCCAAGGTCAATTCAAACGAAACCTGTCTGAGGCCGGATTCAGAGTAGAAACGCTTCAGGGTGCCATGGGTAAAAAAGAGATGGTGAGAGGCATAAGGGCTATTTAACTGATTTTATGGGCTGTTCTCTCATTTCCCTCTATATTTAACAACTTCATGAGGTACGCGTTGCTACTAATCAATCTATTTACAATTAATCTGTTTGCTCAGCAGCTACCAGATCCATTATACCTCTATGAACAACACATTACTCCTTCAACAAATCCAATTTTTATTGGAAAAGTAGATCCGCTTGCTAGCAAGTCCAGATCTACACATCCATTTTTCGAAACACGTGGGTGGCAGCAAACGATGGTGTCATTCAATGGTGTCATTCATAAAGATTTGGAGTCACTGTATGATATCAATCGAGGAGTCTTAATCCTTAAATATCCGGACCCGAATAAAGTAATTGGAGTGCTCGCAGACATGCGGAAAATAGAAAACTTTGAAATCGGTGATAATGTATTTAGAAGACCCTTGAACGCCTCTAAAGAGAATTTTTTTGAAGTCCTATTCGAAGGCCAACACCTTAATTTTCTGGTAGATCGATCCAAAACAGAGGTTACCACTAGTTCTGAAGTCACTTATAGAGACCTGAATACTTACTATTTGGAGATAAATAACAAATTAAAGAAACTAGAGAACAGAAAAACGTTGAAGCAAACCCTTACAAACTACAAAGAAATTTCCGCAAGAGTTAAAGCATTGGATAGTAATTTAAAGTATTCAAAATACAACGAAGATATGTTGGTGAGTTACATGAAGGCGGTTGATGAAGTAAGCGGTGAATAATAGGATAATCTTTTTTATTATTTTAGTAATGTCTTTTTTCTTCGGGAATTCACAAGCAAAAAGACTGGATTTTTCCTGGGCAAATGTTTCTTTAGATAGTTGCATTAAAGAAGTAGAATCCCAAAGTGATCTGAGGTTTTTTTATATACAAGACTGGATTGATTCAACCTACATCACATTAAAAATTCAAACGGATAGTCCTGAGGAACTGCTGAGGGGACTTTTAGCAAATACTGGACTCTCACATTTCATGAAGGATAACCATGTAATATTTACACAAAATCCAATCATTGATTCGCTGATAATTGACCAGACAAGCACTAATAAAGTTGTTGCAACATTCTCAAGAGAGCAAGCAAATAACAAGGACTTAATTGTAATAGGCAAAAAGTCTGGAGAGAGTGAATTTGCTACTATCACGGGCATTGTAGAAGATTTGGACAATAATCCAATCGTGGGTTCCCTTGTTTATGTAGAAGAACTAAAGATTAGCGATATATCGAATGCAAGCGGAGCATACACTTTGTCCTTACCCATTGGAAGGCATGAAATTCAAACCCAAAGTGTTGGTTTCGAAACCAAGTTCCATGAAGTGTTAATTAATGGGGATGGATACTATAAGGTAGTAATGGAAGAACTTGCAGAGGTGCTGGATGAAATCTATGTGATCGCAGACGCAGACATCAATGTTACTTCAAACATTACTGGTCTGACCAAATTCAACCTGGAAGAAGCGAAGACTATACCTAAGGTTTTTGGTGAAAACGATGTAGTGCAAGTTGCGCTTGCTCTGCCAGGGGTTCAAAGTGTTGGGGAAGGTGCAGCAGGTATTAATGTACGCGGTGGGAAAACCGACCAAAACCTTGTCTTATTTAATGGAGTAACCCTCTATAATCCATTCCATTTTTTTGGATTTTTCTCTGCTTTTAATTCAGATATAATTGGTGGCACTGACCTATACAAGGGTAGTATTCCTACCGAATTTGGAGGAAGACTTTCTTCGATTTTAGATGTAAGCATGAAAAGAGGGAATGCGCAGGAATTTTCCGGAAAAGTGGGTTTATCTCCAGTTACCAGCAAGCTGAGTGCTAATGTCCCTATTTTTAAGGATAAAGTTTCATTGGTCGCTGGTGGAAGAGCAACCTATTCTGATTGGATTACTAATTCGGTAAATAACCAAACCATCAAAAACAGCAACCCTTCTTTCTTTGATATCGCTTCAAGTTTAAATGCAAATATCGGAGAAAAACATACCCTTGAAGCTTTTGGATACTACAGTAAGGATCGGTTCAAGCTTACTTTAGACTCTGCTTTCTCTTACAGTAATCTAGGTGCTTCAATAAATTGGTATTATCAAATAGGTGAAAAATTAAGCCTCAATACCTCAGCCACACTGAGTCAATACTCATTCAATGTGGAGAATGAAAATCTTGGGGTAGCGTCTTTTAGTTATGGGTTTGATATTCAAGACCTTTATTTTAAGTCATTCATAAGTTTAGATAGACCCAAAAATCTTTATTCACTCGGTATTGATGCAAAAATTTACGATCTGAATCCGGGATTTATTAACCCCTTAGGCAGTGAGTCTCAGTTAGCCCCTGAAAAACTAGAAGAGGAAAAAGGAAGAGAGTTCTCCTTTTTCCTCTCAGACAATATTTCCATTTTCGACAATCTTACGGGTTCCATTGGTTTGAGATATTCCCTGTTCTCGGCAATCGGACCAAGGTCGATTAACATTTATGAGGATAATAGTCTAAGAAATGATGCCTCTCTTATTGAAACGATAGATTACAATGATGGAGAGGTGATTGAAACGTATTCGGGCCCAGAAATTAGAGCTTCGATAAACTATTTGGTAAGAAGTGGATTATCCTTAAAGGCGAACTACACCATGATGAGGCAGTATATTCATTCACTTTCCAATACTGTTTCCGTATCACCACTAGATACATGGAAGCTTTCTGACCAGAATTTTAAACCTCAGCTGAGTAGGCAATACTCAATAGGCGTTTATAGAAACCTTCAAGGAAATTCACTCGAACTCTCAGCCGAGTTTTACTATAAGGATTTTGAAAACATTGTTGACTACAAGGTTGGTGCTGATCTGGTTCTTAACCCTCTACTTGAAAGAGACATTATTCAAGGAGATGGACGTGCCAGAGGAATGGAATTACTCGTTCGAAAAAAATCAGGAAAACTTACCGGTTGGATTGGATACACCTACAGCCGTTCAGAACAGAGATTTATCTCAGAATTCGTTGAAGAAACCATTAACAGAGGGGAATATTTCCCTTCCAATTTTGATAAGCCACATGATTTTAGTTTAATAACTAATTACAAACTCAATAGAAGGTTCAGCACCTCATTGAATGTTGTTTTTTCAAGTGGCAGACCAGTGACCTATCCAACAGCCAAATACACACTTTCTGGAAGAGAAGTGGTTCATTTTGGTGATCGAAATGAGTTCCGTATTCCAAACTATTTTCGGGTAGATTTTGGAATTAACATTGAACCGTCACACAGAAAAAACAACCTATTATATACCTATTGGTCATTTTCTATATATAACCTATTAGGTAGAAATAATGCCTACTCCGTTTTCTTCAGAAGTGATGAAAATGGCGATATTCAGGGCTATCAACTATCTGTCTTAGCCTCACCTATCCCTTCATTAACTTATAACATCATATTTTAATGAATAGGTTATTTAAAGGGTATCGCATTATTATTCTTCTATTTCTATCCAATAGTTGTATAGAACAAATCTCCCCTGATACTATCCAATTTGATGATTTATTAGTAGTTGAGGCACTCATCACAGATCAGCAGGTACATCAGGAAGTCCTGTTGTGCAGGACTCTCGCAATAAATGAAAGTCTAAATAGACAGGAAACAGGTGCTACCGTTTGGATAACAAATGAAAAAGGTGAGAGGGTTGATTTTGCTGAAGATCAACCAGGAAGGTACTTATCTTTGACTCCCTATGCTTCGGATGTCGGTGGACAATTGCAACTTTTTATAAATACTGCAAGTGGTGGCCGCTATGAATCAGATATTATTACTGTTCAGGCAACATCGCCTATAGATTCAGTTTATGCTGAATTCACATCAGAGCCTGTCACTGAAAATTTTTTTGGTGGAAGATTCCGTTTTTTCATTGATTCAAGAAATAATACGGAATCAAACAGATATTTCAGGTGGACATGGAATTCTACTTTTGAACTTTCTTTAAGAAGGCCTTCAAGATGGTTATTTATCAATAATGAATTCATCATTCGTGAAAGAGGAAGTGAAAACGATTCGTTGCAAGTAGAAGTCTGCTGGCAGTCAAGGGAAGGGAATGATTTATTTATACAAGAGCTGCAAGTGCTAGATGCTGGTGTCAATAGATTGCCCATCTATGAGTTCCATTCAGAGGAGGGATTTATGAAAAGAGGATTCAGCATTGAAGTCAAGCAGTACGGTCTTTCTCAGGCATCCTATAATTTCTGGAATCAGATACAGCAAACCAGTCAAGAACAAGGTTCACTATCAGATTCGCAACCTGGAACGATAGTGGGCAATATACGATCCCTTAGCAACCCTTCAGAATTAGTTTTAGGAATATTTGAAGCCTCGCAAGAAGTTTCCTCTCGTAGGCAATACGACCGTGAGGATTTCTTTGATGATGGCTTTCGGGTGATAAGAACTGACCTAATAGAGTGCCTCGGTGTAGATTCTGTTACAAGTTTAAAAACACCGGAAGCAGTCGCAGAGGCACTTGAAGAGCTGGGTGAAGACTGGGTACTGACTTACTTTACGGACAACCCTCCCTTTGCTTATTTCTTTCCACGAGAATGCTCTGAGTGCACCGAATACGGAACGAATCAACAGCCGGATTTTTGGGAAGAATGAGAGTCATCCAGTCAACTATTTATTTATTTCTAACCACGTTGAGCTTATACGCTCAAACGGAAAAAGTTGATCTTGTAACAAATCAAAACCTATACCTGACTGGAGAAAGTGTATTTTTTGGTGCGATCTGTGAACATGATAATAAACCAACCACATTAAGCAAAATCATCTATGTTGAGTTGATTGATGAAAATGGTCAATCTAGGATTCAAGAAATATTTCCTTTGGATAAGGGAATTTTAAACGGATCTATTTTTCTTCCCTCCTCGCTCAAAACAGGCAACTATGTCTTGATTGCATACACCCGGTGGATGAAGAATGCTTCACTTGATCATTTTGGGAAAAAAATGATCGGTGTGATAAATCCATTTGAAGAAATATCAAGTGAAATATTCAGTAGGATGGACAGTGTATCCAATCAAAATGTGTCCAAGGAAACTGCAATAAACATTGAGCTGGTCAAAAAGAAAATCAATACTGACGATTCATTGTATTTCGAAGTACCAGATTATGATTTGTCTACTAAAAATCTTTTCCTCTCGATAGAGAAATTGGATGAGAGAAGTAATCATGAACAATCTAATACTTTTAGTTATTCAAAAGAATATGAATTGAATGAGTACACCGTTCCAGAACCTTTTGGATTTCTGCTTGAAGGAAAGATCCAAGATGAAAATGGAAGACCGCTTTCAACCACAATTTCATTAACCAATACGGATCAGAATAATAGTGTTTTCTTTTCGAATTCAGATGCTTCAGGAAACTTCAGATTTCTTATTGAAGAGAATCAAAGAATTGGTTCAATTACATTGAAAACTGCGGATTATTCTACCATAGAAATAAAAAGTCCATTCATTGGCAGCTCTATTAATTGGGACATTCCATCAATAAAAATTAATTCGTCACTTAAACCATGGATTCTCAAAAGAGCCCAAGAAGTGCAAATTGAAGATGCATTCTTTGCAGAAAAGTACGAAGTACTCATAAATGATAATGCGCCTGCACTATTTAACTATCTCGAAGGAAAAACGTATTTCCTTGATGATTATACCCGCTTCCCAAAACTAGAGGATCCCATTGTTGAATATATTCCGGAAATACGAATCAGGAGCAAGAATGGACAAAAAATACTATCTGCACAAAGTCTGAATTATATCGGCGAAAGTGATTCCACACTAGTCTTATTGAATGGAATACCACTCACTTCGCAAGAACTTTTTGCTGTCAATCCAAATTATGTTAAGAGCATTTCAGCCTACCCTCATTACGTGATCATTAATGGATTTGAGTTTGCCGGAGTTATTGATTTTAGGACATATCCCAAATACCAGAAAAATATTCGTTTAGAAAACACCAAAAAAATCAACTATTCAAATACAAAGTATAAAATCAATCAAGATCATAGACTAGCTGATTTCAGAAATCAACTCCTATGGCAATCCATTCAAGGAAATCAAAAAATGAAATTCTGGTTTAGCGCCTCGATGAGTAAAGGAGCCTATTTAATAAAAGTCATGGATAGCAAGGAAAATCTAGTCTCCTCTTCTACATTTCAGATTGAATAGCTTCTATTGTATCTTTCATAAAACATCGAGTATGAAAGCCTCTCTCTTCCTTATCATTTTCTCTTTGCTATTTTCAAGCTATTCACAAAATCTTGAAGTATATGTCACAGCCCATCCAGATGATTGGCAATTATTTATGAATCCAAATGCCTTTCAAAGTGTAAAAAATCAAGATAATAAAGTGATCTTTTTACACGCTACTGCTGGAGATGCTGGTCATGGAATGGGTAATAATAATTATGCATTAGCAAGAGAAGAAGGAAGTTTGAGAGCCATTCGTTTCATGTGTAATTCGTTGATTGAAGGAAAGGGAATGGGCTATGAAATGAATGAGCAAATAGAGAAAATCAAAGGCCATCCAATACTTAAAAAGAGTTATGAGAATACAATAGCATATTTTCTACGCATTCCAGATGGTAATTATTATGGACCGGGCTATGAGTTACATGATTCCACCAGTTTAAGAAAACTATATGAAGGAACAATCGATGCAATCACCACTATAGACAAAACAACAACCTATAAAGGTCTCAAAGACTTGCAAGCCACACTTACTAAAATGCTTAAAAATGAGGCTAAAGGCTATGAATCCATCGTATTGAACATTGCAGAAACAGATACAGTAGCAAATCCAGATGATCATTCAGATCATTTGAATTCCTCCTTGATCATGCAATCAATTGTCAAGAACTTGAATGTATCACTTATCAGGTATTATCAGGAATACGCCACCAATAAAAAACCCATGAATGTGGAAGGAGCGGATTTTCTGATGAGTGCTGGCACGTGGGGTACAACAGCCTCGGGTCTCTCAGATATGGGCCACTACAGCACATGGGATAAAACCCATAATTCCTGGATCGGAAGACAGTACTACAGGGAGGAGGTTATAGAATAAGACCTGAAATACAGTTAGGGTAGCTTAAATGGGTTCATCTTTCGCGAAAAAATCATATCTTTAATAGATTCACCCTAACCCTATTTCAATGAGTTCACACCAAACACCGCTTGATGCCTTTAATTATTGGCTAAAAAAAGACCCAGATTTTATTTTTCTTAGACAACCCATCAACAGAAAATTCATAGAATATTCTAGACAAGAGGCTCATGATCAGGCCTTAGCCATTGCTGCCTCTTTGCATAAAATGGGGTTGAAGAAAGGAGATCATGTAGGCCTGATTTCCAAAAATTGTGCCCATTGGTTCATGGCAGATTTAGCCATAATGATGGGAGGTTTTGTTTCAGTACCACTCTATCCTACACTTGATAAGGGTACTATCAATGAAATTCTCGTTCATAGTGAGGCAAAAGCTATTATTGTTGGTAAGCTTGATGACTACTCAAAGCAACAGGCAGGTATCCCCGACATCCCAACAATTGGGATAGAATTATATGGCATTAAAGAGAAGTATTCCTGGGAAAACTTGATCAAAGAAGAGCATGGTGATTTTAAAGCTCCAGGCCTGAACCCTGATGAGTTAATTACCATCATGTATACTTCCGGAACAACGGGAAATCCGAAGGGAGTCATGCACAAAGTGAGTTCTTTCAACCACATGGGTGCAGCATCTATAGATGCGATCAAAGTCTCACTAAATGGTCGCTATTTTTCATACCTGCCCCTATCTCATATTGCAGAAAGAATTGGAATTGAAATGGGCTCTATCTATGCTGGTGGTTGCATTAGTTTTCCCGAAACACTAGACACCTTCGGAGAAGATCTCGCTTCAGTTAATCCCACCATGTTTATGGCTGTACCTCGGATATGGCAAAAATTCCAGGAAAAGATTTTGGAAAAATTTCCGCAGAAGAAACTGGACAAGCTGATTGCTCTTCCACTCATCGGCAAGATTGTCAAGAAAAAAATTCGACAAAAATTAGGTCTTGACCAAGCCACTCATTGCTACGCTGGTGCTGCTCCGCTCGCATTGAGCTTGCAAGAATGGTATGATAAGCTCGGAATTAATATTCTCCAAGCCTATGGCATGACTGAGGACTGTATCCTTTCTCACTTCAATATTATTGGTGCCAACAAGTTTGGTACAGTAGGACCTCCTCTACCGGGAGTGGTATCCAGGCTTTCAGCTGAAGGTGAAATCCAGGTAAAGAATGAAACGCTGATGGTTGGCTACTATAAAGAGCCAGAAAAAACAGCTGAAATGTTTACGGAAGATGGATTTTTGAAAACAGGTGATAAAGGAGAGTTTGATCATGATGGATATCTTTCTATCACAGGTAGAATCAAGGATCAATTCAAAACAGATAAAGGTAAATATGTTGTCCCTTCCCAAATCGAAATGCTCTTATCAAAAAACACGGATCTAGAACAGATTTGTGTAGTTGGGATGGGTATCGCACAGCCGATTGCTTTAATTGTTCCTTCGGAAGCAGGGCAAGCAAAAAGTAGGAAGGAACTTGAGGAATCAGTCTTACAAATAATCGATGAAGTCAACCCAACGTTGATGGCTCACGAAAAGCTAGCCAAAGCAGTAGTCATGAAAGAGCAATGGACAGTGGATAATGGACTTATGACCCCTTCAATGAAAGTGAGAAGATCCAGGGTAGAAGACATTCACCAGGACATGTATAAAACCTGGTTTGATAAGGAAGAGCGCTTCATTTACGAATGATCAAATAAAGACTCCTTTTAATTAATGCTTCGAGTCCTTAACCGAATCAAAAGAAAATTGCTGAAAGACGGAAAAGTGAAACGATTCCTTTTATATACCATTGGTGAGGTTGTCCTTATTGTTATAGGGATTTTGATTGCTCTTCAAATAGATAATTGGAACATCCAGCGTAAGAATCGAATCCGGGAAAAGGTTATACTCCGCCAATTACATGCCGATTTTCTAAGCAATAAAATCCAGTTGGATAGTATTAACCCGGATTATTCAATAGAATAATCAAAAGGTGGGCTTGAGTTTTGGATATT
>CAYWOQ010000036.1:0-34238 GCA_964459925.1 uncultured Roseivirgaceae bacterium | reverse complement strand
CATTTTTTCCTTAGTTTTCATTTTATTTCAAAGGCTGGTTTAAATTGCCCCTAACATTAATGTATCACGCACAAGTGCGTGATATTTATCTTATATCTTTTTCACCTGTGTTCTTTCAACTAACTGAAAATCAGCCATAAAATCAATTTATAGTCGTTTGTAAGCGTTTGTTGTCGGATATAACACGCACTACAGATATATCAGCAAATAAGAATAACACATCCATCCGTTAATTACTATCTGCTCGCAATGAATCGGCTATGGCTCCACTTTTTGGTGTGCAATCACCAGTTTGATCTCACCATAGCTGTAGCTCTTGGGGAGTTTGGATTTGATCTCCGCTAACCCAACCGCATCCGATTCCAATACTTGTACGATTTGATTGACCTTTTTAGCATCTACCAGGTCTTCAATGGGTATGGTACCGTTCTCTACGTACTGCGCCAAATGACTTTCAATCGTGCCTGTGACCAGGTTACGTTCATGGGCAATTTCCTTGATGCTCTTTCCTTGCTGAAACAGTTCATAGGTGATTAGAGCCGTTGGTTTCTTGTCTTTTGGTACTTTGCTTGTCACGAGCTTTCGTTGGGTCAGCTCCTGTGAAGTGGAAGGTTTGAAGCTGGGGGTTTCACCTGTTTTTAAGGTGGTCACCAGGAAGCTCATCCGCTCAATGTCACGGATCTTTTTGATGAAGGCATCTTCCAGCTCACCGAGCTCCTTCAGGTAAACTTTGACTTTCTTTTCTTTTGAAACCAGCTGCCTTTGTTTCTGAATTTTTTCTGCGATTGGGGAGAGCACTTCCAGGAAATAGGTTTTGGCTTTTTCTATCCGATCTTCCAGGTGGTTGATGTATTCTGTGCTATGTAAAATGCGGTAGATTTCTTTGGTAAATCCATTACCTACTTTTTGTAGGGGTAGCGTCTCTTCAACAATTCCTTTTGTCCACTCGGTATGTTTTTGCTTGATGGATCGACTTTCTTCTTTGGTGAAGCTTCGTTCATGAGAGGTCAGCTCCTTGAGTAGTTGGGAAAAATCGAAAACGACCTTACCCATGTCATGCAGAAAGGAACGTTGGTCATTTTGTAGATTGGTCTTGAGTTCTTTTTCTTCGGCTGTTGATTCATTGAAGCGTGACAGGCTTTGATCAATAGGAGGAGGGTTTTCCGGAAGGGGAGAGGAAAGGACCAAACCCTTTAGTGAGGTAAGCCTAGAAAGGGCCACATACAATTGTCCGGGAGCAAACGTACCCGAAAGGTCCAGTATGGCCTTTTCAAACGTTAAACCCTGACTTTTATGAACTGTCACCGCCCATGCCAGCTTGATCGGATAATGTTCAAAACTGCCTAAAAAGGTCTCCTCGATTTCATTCGTCTCACGGTCCAGCGTGTATCGTTTGTTTTCCCATTGATACTGTGTGACCAGCACCTCTGTGCCATCTTCAAACTTGACCCAGATCTCTTCTTCGGACAGGCTGGAAATCAGGCCGATTTTCCCGTTGAAGTATTGCCCTTCATGGCTGGGGTCGTTCTTGATGAACATCACCTGGGCGCCTTCTTTCAGGTGTAGTTCGGGTGCTGTAGGAAACATGCTGTCCGGAAACTGACCTTCGATGTGGGCATGGTAAGTGAAAAGCTCTGCCTCCAACGCTCCGAGTTTTTGTTGATTCAGTTTGTCTGCCCGGTAGTTGTGAGTAGTCAGATGAATGTAACCGGTTTCCTCTGCCTGGTTGAAGTCCGGGTTATGGAATCTGTTGAGGAATTGTACATCCCCATAGGTTTGTTCGTTGTGGCGTAACCGATTGAGCAATTCAATGAAATCCTGATCCTGCTGCCTGAAGATTTTCTGCAACTCTACATGAATCGGTAGAGCTGTTTTCAACGCTTTTGCTTCAAAAAAATACAGACTGGGATAAAAAGCGCTTAGCAGGTTTTTCTCTTCATCTTTTACCACCGGGGGGAGCTGCATCAGATCCCCAATGAACAATATCTGGACGCCTCCAAAAGGAGAGGAACTCTTTCGAATGTGCCGTAAGGTGTGATCGATGCAGTCGAGCAAATCCGCTCGAAGCATACTTACCTCATCGATGATCAGCAGCTCAATTTCCCTGATCAATTCTCGCTTGGACGCATTGAAACGGCTGTTTTTGAAGAGCGTTTGTGGCGTCGTGATTTTGCTTTCCGATGCATCTAAAGGGATCATTTCGGGAATGAAGGAACCAAACGGAAGTTGTAAGAGCGAATGCAGGGTCACCCCACCTGCATTGATGGCTGCAATCCCTGTTGGTGCCGCAACAACCGTGTGCTTATGCGTATGCTGGATGATGTATTTGAGGAAAGTGGTCTTTCCGGTTCCAGCTTTTCCGGTCAAAAAGATGTGACGGTTGGTGGTATTTACGTAGGTGGCGGCCAGCTCCGCCATGGACTGGAGTTGCATAAAAGGCTAAGGTAACTGCAAATGAGATAAGGAATCAACTCATTTCACAACAACATCCTCCAATTCAATCAGAGACAATAATTCCAACTCCTCACGAATGAATGCCTGGTCTATGGTAGCTAAATCGAAGTTTTCTTCTTCGATGGGTTTGTAGTTTTTGTAATCCTGGATGATAACACCGTTGATATTTCTGGAATTATAGGCTTCTCTGAACCGTACACCTTTTCCGTCCTCTTCGTTGTAGCTATAGGCTAAATAATCCATGCTGTAATCCTCCCCGTCAAACCAATAGTAGAACACATCTTCATAATCTTCACCTCCACCATCTGCACCAAAAGTGACCCTGATTTTATGGTATTCTTTGTCCCTGATGGTTATTTGTCCGATGTACGATTTATTGACCGCCGCATCGTTTAAAGAAAGTGGTAGAAAAGCAAAATAGATCACTGAATTTACCGAAGAAGTATAGGCAGCTTTCTTTTCCTCAGTAATCTCAACCATGCTTCCATTGATGAATCGGTTGAGGCCTGTATTGACCAACACATCTTTAACCTCATTTCCCAGGCTATCCGTTTGGGTTCGTATGTATCGATAGTTACCATTTCTCAATTGATAGGCATAATCAATGGCTCGGAAGGTAAATGACGCCTCGGCATTTTCTAGTTTTTTTACACCGGAAGCTTTTATGGCCTTATCAACTATGTCTTGAGCTGTTGGCGCTTGACGACAAGCCACAAGTAGGAAGAGCCAAATAAAATGGAAATTTTTCATAGAGTTGGCAACGAAGGATTCATTGCGGTTGGTTCGACAATTATAAGACAAATGGATGATTTGCCTTTTTTAGAAAATGTAACTTATTGATAACGTGTTAATTTATTATTTAACATCGTCACATTGTAATATTGCGATAAATTAAAATTGAATAATATGTTCTCAAATTTCAGAATGACCGTAACGCTGCTTTTTGTACTAATGATTTCACCTTCATTGGCTCAGGAATTCAGTAAAAAATTAGCTAACTACACGAATGACTTAACTGCTTCTATTGATCAGGTAGATGAAGAAAGAGCGGAATCACTGAAAGAGATTGGTGATTATGTTCTTGAGGAATTAAAAATGGATCAAAAGGCCAATTTGTTGGTTATTTGTACACATAATTCCCGGAGAAGTCACATCGGCCAGCTTTGGTTACAAACTGCTGCGATGTATTACGGGGTAGAGGGGATTAATGCTTTTTCCGGAGGAACTGAGGCGACCGCTTTTAAATAGAAATGCGGTTGAAGCATTGGAAAGAGCAGGATTTAGTGTCAGTAAAGGAATGGGTGATAATCCTAAATACGAAGTAACAGCCGGAAACAGAACATGGATTCATTATTCAAAAAAATACATGGATAAGCAAAATCCTTCTGAAGATTTTGGAGCCATCATGGTGTGTTCGGATGCGGATAAGTCATGCCCTATCGTCAAGGGTGCGGAGGCACGGTTTTCACTTCCTTATAATGACCCAAGGTATGCAGATGGTACCCCTTCACAGAATGCAGCCTATGATAAAACGGTACAAGAGATTGGGCAGGAGGTTTTTTATCTGATGAGCTACGTTAAGAACAAGCAGGTTGAATTACTGGAAGCAAGTAAGTGATAGGTTAGTATATTTATTAGTAGGAAGGCCCCTTTTAGGGGCTTTTTTTATGGCTAATTTCTAAAAGGATGGCCTCATTTATATCTTTCCCCAATGAAAGTCAGATTCACCTTTATCCTTGGTTTATTCATTTTGATATCAGCTAGCATGTATGCACAAAATCAACCACTTCAAATTGGAGTCATAGGCCTTACGCATACCCATGTTCATTGGATTTTTGGGAGTCAGGAAAGAGGAGATTTCGCAATTGCAGGAATTGTAGAACCCAATAAGAAATTAGCGCAACGGTATGCAGATCAATACAACTACCCAACGAATCGGATGTACGACTCCATGGAGGATTTGATAAACCATCAGAAGATTGATGCCGTCACTGCATTCGGTACGATTTATGACCATTTAGCGATTGTCGAATTCTTTGCTCCACGTGGGATTCATGTGATGGTAGAAAAGCCCCTGGCTGTAAATCTTAAACATGCCAAAAAGATGAAAGCGTTAGCCGAGCAACACCAAATCCACTTACTCACCAATTATGAAACGACCTGGTATCCAACCAATCATGAGGCATTTAAACTCGTCAATGAAAAAAAAGTAGGAGCGGTTCGTAAAGTGATCGTAAGAGATGGACACAGAGGTCCTAAAAAGATTGGTGTAGACGATGAATTTTTGGTTTGGCTTACTGATCCGGAACTAAATGGAGGAGGCGCGATAACCGATTTTGGATGCTATGGTGCTAACCTGATGACTTGGTTGATGGATGGTAAAAAACCTAATTCAGTCACAGCGATAACCCAACAACTTCAACCCGAAAACAACCCGAAGGTGGATGATGAAGCCATCATTCTACTGCAATACAAGGAGGTGGTTGGGGTTATTCAGGCGTCTTGGAACTGGCCCATTGGGAGGAAGGACATGGAAATACACGGGTTGAGGGGTACCATCTTCTCAGATAATCGTAATCAGTTAAGGGTGCGTATAGCTGAAGGTTATGACGGATTTGAAGAAGCGCAAATGACACTTGAAGAAAGAGCTTCACCCTATGATGATCCCTTCTCCTATTTCGCTGCTGTTATCGATGGAGAGATTCAACCTCCATCTTTTGATTTATCCTCTTTAGAAAACAATATGATCGTTATGGAAATCCTGGATGCGGCCCGAAAAAGTGCGAAAGAGGGAAAAAGAGTTGATCTAAAGTAAGGCTAATAGCAACTAGACTCGAACGGAAAGTCTTTACCGACAAATTCATTCCATTCATCAGTGGTCATATTTCTGTCGAGGTACTCACAAATGCGTGATGCTAATTGGGCGTGTTCAACCGGCCAGGTCCTAATGAAGTCATCTCCACATCCGGTTATGATTCTTTTCCCAGTCGGGTCAAAGCTGCCGGTTAGCACCCAGCCATTGTGATCATTTAAAATAATGGGAAGCTTTCTTGATTCACTAAGAAACCAAACTCTAGCCGTTCCGTCTCTACTTGTCGTCAGGAGCTTATTGCCTTCAGGACTGAATTGCAGATCGGTTACTGTGCTTTGATGACCTGATATGATCCGAATGAGTTTTTTCCCAGGAATATTCCAGAGGATGACATCTCCACGATCTCTTCCAATGGCCAGAATGTTTTTATTTGGACTCACATCGAGGCAATTAATGGAAAAAGAACCCAACTGATAGCCGAAGTAGCTTTGTTCTTTCCATTCACCGATGATGTCTTCAATAGGAGACTCTTTCACTGCATAAGGTTTTTGCCAAGCTTCCAGGACCCCCTCTTCTGAACCGGCATAAATGGTCCCACTGCGTGGATCCACTTTAATCTGATTGATGGTCAAGGCTGTTTTTCCCACACTGTCAACTTGTGCATTAAACCCCTTCATCATCAACTGTCCTTCTTTTGTTACGCTTAGGTACTTTCGTTCTCCAGGCATGAAGGTAGCGGTCTGAATCCGTTCAGGATCTTCTAACACAGAGATATCTCCTTTGAAGTCTTTACTTGTGGGTATTAATGCTAGTCCTTGTTGATAAAAAATAGCCATTAACACGTTGCCATCATCGGATATTTCCAGTGATTGAATGATTTTTTCAGATTCATAGATTGTTTCAGGTATCGCTTTCGGATTGTTGATGTCCCATTTCAACACCTTACCATCAGTGGAGGAGGAGTAGTAGAAGTTCGGATCCTTTCCAAATACGACCGAAGTAACAGCGTTTGAATGAAAACCAATTTGATTGAAGGCAAGCTTTCTTGTTGAATCGTATCCCAGGTATTTATTGGCTTCATAAAGTGCCTGATAGACGTTGAGGTGAGATACATAAGGATCTACATTTCCGTCCTTCCAGAAGTTATATGCTTGTTTTGCGATAAGTGCTTTTAGCGCTGTGAGATAGCCTGGCATGACAAGGGAACGTTGAGACATGGACATGACCAACTCTGTGATTTTCGGGTCATCTATTTTACCTTGAGCACAACGAAATTTTGTTAATGAAAAGGAAAAAATGAGGAAAATCAACAGGCGCATGGTGATGATTCTTTCTCGAAAGATAGTGCATAAGCAATGAAAATAATGACCTACATCATCCTGGATCAGATGACACCCATCTTTTTCATAATAAAACTAGCACTCTTGTTTTCACAAACTCCATCTCTCAGTTGATAATCAAAGACCAACTCATCATTCACTATTTCAACCTCAAAGCGTTTGTTGTTTAATACATCTGGAAATTCTTCCGTCACTTTGCAAACTTCCAGGTCATGCGTGGCAATTCCGCCAAAAGCTTGTCTTTGCGCCATTTTTTTTATCACTTCCAGGGTGCCTTCTCGCTTATCATCCGAATTCGTTCCTCGGAGTATTTCATCTAAAAGGACGAAAGAGGGTTGCTGGTCCAATTGATCCATAATGTACTTCAGTCGTTTCACTTCTGCATAGAAATAAGATTCACTATCCGTCAGGCTATCAGATAATCTCATGGTGACCAGCACAGGTAGAGGATGGACATTGGCTTGAGATGCAAAAACAGGGGCACCAATTCCAGCCAAGACCATATTTACACCAACCGTTCTGAGAAAGGTACTTTTACCCGACATGTTCGATCCGGTAAGGATAAAAAACCGATGTTTATCAAAGTTGATGGAGTTGGTGATGGCTTTTTCTTTAGTTAAAAGCGGATGTCCTACATGCTCAAATTGAATCTGGTAATCTGTATTGATTGCCGGGAAAACAAATTCGGGATTATTATAGCTGAAATTAGCCAGGCTGTTTAGTTTTTCAAACTCACCGATTGCGTCCAGCCACTCTTTGATATGGCTCCCATAGGAAAGTCTCCATTTCGAAAAACCACGAAGGATATGGATATGGTATTGCAGAAAACCGTTGAGTAGGGGGCTGGCAAATATGTTTACCACATGCTCCATGCGACCAAAAAGAAGTGACAGGTGATGAATGGCAGTGCTTGCTTTTTTTTGTTGCATTATCAACTCTTTTTGTAATGCATGAAGCTTCGAAGCATTGAATGGTTGATTCTCTATGAGTCCAAGTAATAATGAATAATGCTTGAGAATCACTTCTACCTTCGTAGAGGTGATCAGTTCATCCTTGATTGTTTGTGTCTTGGTTGCCAGCATTCCAAGATTCGCAAGGAATAAGAGTAAAGTCATGTTTCCATAGATTCCATCTGCTACCACGAAGCTCAAAATCAGGCAAACCCATGTGGCTGCTGGAAGCAAAAAGGAAAGGAACATTAAGAGCTTATTTTCTTTGAATGGTTTTCGATTTGACCACTCAATGATGTCCTCGTAATTTTCTTTTGTTTCTCTATCGATTGATCCCAGCGCTAAAAAATGTTGACGCCATTCCAGTTGTGGAGCCAGTTCCTTAATGGCATCTTGCGTGTTGATTATTTCATTTTTGGGGAGGATTTTGAGCAACCCAGCTGCAAGCATTTCTTTACCTCGAACGGTACCGGTTCTATTGAGTAGTTGAAATATAGACCTTTCACCAAAGAAATCCAGATCGTATGAGTAGGAATGATCAGATTGAATAAATTCCTCACCCGATTCAAACGGGAAATCGTGTCCCGAAAGAAAGTTAAGTTCCCTTTGATTAACCGCGATTTTGGATTCATTCAGTTTCTTTTGCCACCTGATGGACTGATGCCTTTTGATGAGCAGAAAAAAAGCCACTAGGAGTATCGCTATTGGGACGTAATAGATATAATTAGCTGTCTGATAGATGAGTACTCCAATGGAAAGCATAGCGAACAATCTCGCCGCACTTATCCTACGATCACTAATGGATAATTGCCTGGAGGCTTGTTTGAGCTCATCCAGCGTTTTTTGATAAATATTCACTTGTTAATTATCCTTTTTAGGTGCAAGAGGAACTTGAGGAATCGGTGTGCCATTAGATCCATCTTTACAACACATCGGTAGATTTTCATAGGCTATTGGATCCCTTGCTAAGGTATCCGCATGGTAGCCAACTTTGGTTATTCGTTCCCTGATTGTCTGGTCATCTGTTTTTTTAGGATTGTATACGACCGTCATAACCTTATTCTCGAGATCCAGTGTTGCTTCTTTGACGCCTTTTTCAAATGCCAGGTCTTTTTCTAGTGCATATTGGCACATTTCACAAATGGCTGAGGTCTTAATTTCGATTTTGTTTCCATTGGAAACTTTAACCGGTTTTTGTTGACCGTATGCGATGGTGATGATCAGGGACAGGGTCAAGGTTGTCAGAAAATTTTTGATAATATTTTTCATAATTATTTTTTCAGTTTATATCTGAATCCTGCGTAAATCATTCTTCCTGCTATCGGTGCCCATACAATGGAAGCATCAAACGCATTGCCAAAGGGATTTTCTGCATCAATGATAGGATCACCTTGTGTAAATCCTAATAAGTTCTCTGATCCTATATAGACATTACCCCACCTGTAGCCTCTGCTAATTTGGGCATTGAGTAGGAAAAAATGAGGTGACGAAACGTCGCGTTGAAACTCGATTGGTTTGTCTGTCGTGTTTGGAAGTCTTTTTGAGCCGTACCAATTTAACGTAGCATCAGCTTTCCACTTATCGAATTTGGTTGCATAGGAAGTATTTAGAAAAAATCTATTTCTAGCGTTGAAGGGCACTTGCCTGAGCTCACCATTTATAGTAGCTCTTACGTCATATAATTTATAAGCAGCTTTTGCACTCAGTTTATCAGAAAATTGATAATTACCCTCTAGCTGAAAACTATGTGCATAAGAATCACCGCGTAGGTTATAAACCCTTAATTCGTTTGAATTTGCATCCATATCATAAATCAGTTGATTCTCAAAGCTGGTGTAGAAATAGTCTGCAATAAGATTAAGTTTTTTGTCTTGTATATTCAATGAAGTAACTAAACTACCTCCCGCATTCCAGCTTACTTCTGGTTCTGGTTCTTCTTCGATGATGAGTTGTCTGGAGGAAACGAGAATGCTACTGTTTTCAATGATCACATTAGCAGTTCGATAGCCCCTTCCTATGGCAGCTCTTATGGTTGTGTTTTCTGAAATTTGCAGGCGTGAATGGAGCCTTGGGGTGAAATAAGTTCCATAGAGATTATGAAAATCTGTTCTGGCGCCTGCAAGTAAGGAAAAATTCTCGTTAGGAGAGAATGTATACTCATAGTATAATCCAGGTACAATTTCTTGTCTGCTAATTGCTGAGTCTGCGTAGACTTCATCAAAATCATCGTACAATAGGCTGGCTCCGGTTTTATATTGATGTTTGGTGTTGCCGATAATGTTCTGAAAAATGATGTTTCCGTAAAGGGTTGTTTCCTGACCTTCATAGTTGTTCCTTCCAAACCCTCCATCAATATCAAGCATAGCCGCAGAATAAATAAATCCCCAGCCTTTATAGGGTTTGTGAGGAAATAACAAACCGGTCTTTCCAAAAACTTCCATTCGAGTCGTATTATTCATAAATCCATACATGGAGGAAGTTCGAAAGTCATCTTTAAAGTCAAAACCTAATTGACCACCGGCTTTCTCATCTCTCATCACTGTGAGGCCTATTTGAGAAACTAATTTATCCGTTTGGTACCTGTATCGATTCATCAAATTAATTTGTCTTCCTTTAGGTAGATCCACAAATCCATCATCGTTCGAATCTATCTCATTATTGAAATAATTAGTATGAAGAAGCAAGGCACCGTGCCATCGGTCATTTAATTTTCTTGCATGATTAGCATTCACCTCTAACCTGCCAAATGAATTGGCATAAGCATTCAAGTACAACTTTTCACTTGATTCTGGCTTTTTAAGTTCTACGTTGATCTGACCTGTCATGGACTCATATCCATTTACAACAGTACCAGCTCCTTTTCCCACATCGATGGATTGCACCCAGGTACCAGGAACAAAAGAAAGGCCATATCTGCCGGCCAGTCCGCGCACATTCGGGATGTTTTCTCTATTGATTTGCACATACCCTCCATCTAAACCCAGCATACGGATTACCTTGGCTCCAGTGATTGCATCGGTAAATGAAACGTCAACGGAAGCGTTAGTTTCAAAACTCTCAGATAGGTTACAACAGGCAGCTTTTGTTAATTCTGCTTCCGTAATAACTTCATTATGTCTGGGTATTAGGTTGTCGACGAACGTGCTGCTGGCCCGTACGACAACTTCCTCTAATTCTGCGGTATTTTCCTTTAGCATAATATGCATTACCTCAGTGAGGTTTACAGTTAGCGTGTCAGAGATATAACCAGAGTAGGCCACAGCTAACCGTGCTTTTTCACTAAATACGTCCAGTTCAAAGCGACCATTGACATCAGTGATAACTCCATTCTGCGTATTAAGCTCAAGAACGGTAGCCTCAATTAATGGTTGGTGCTCCCTATCGGCTACCATTCCTTTGACAGTTTGGGCTTTGATGGAGGTAGTAATTAAGAATATAAGGATAAAGTGTATTATGAAACTTTTCATGATTGTATGGATCAATTGTATGGCATTGAGACCTGATCAGTAGGATCAGTAAGAATACAATCAGAACTATATGATGAACACCTGGTGATCAACCTGGAAATTGATCGTAGGGGGAGGTGGGAGATAGTCAGTGAATTTCGGTTTTTCCAGTTGTGAAGCAACTGAAATATTAGCAGCGATAAATTGTATAGTGATCAATTCATATAGCTGCGGTTGGCTATCGAAATCAAAAACAACCTGAGTGATCTCATTAACTTTTAATTCCTGACTTACATCTTCACAGCAAGGCATCGGATCAGCTTCATCTGTGCCAGAGCAATTTTTTGCATGCTCAAATACAGCCACAGACTTCAATCTACCCATGCAATAATGTTTATTGAGGGTAATACCTGTGGTGGCAATCAGTAAAGTAATTACCAGTAGGCTACTTCCTATTTTTTTAGCGAATTCCACTGTAGCAAAGATACGAAATCAGTCGGTTTATGTTCTAACGATAGATTGGAATGCGTTTTTGATGAGTTAATTATCATTAAGCGTCAGTCCCTATGCATTCAGTCGAACTGTTGAAATAAAAAAAGCCATGGATATTCCATAGCTTTAGTTTCCCTGAGTGACAAATACAATTTTTTTTAAGCCAGCACTGTTGCCAGAATTAGTGATAGAGCCAATCCAGAAGCGCAGATGGCTAAAGCTCGATTAAGAAGTCTTTTTTGTTTGCTTGAGAGTGTGAAAAGTGCCATAGTTTTATTGATTTTTTTACTAATTAACCCACAAACTTTTTAGTCAACCTGAATAATCGTTGAATCATGTTTTGCAGCAGATAACCAGAGAAATATTTTAGATGAAGCTTATTTCGCAGAGTCTTCGTAAACCAATTTTATTCTTTCATTACGTCTGAACACCAAATAAATTGGATATAAAAGGTAATTGGAAGGGTTGAGATCATTGTTAAATCTGATTGATGTGCTATTGACCTTTCGATCGACATTCATGAAATACTCCTGATTAATCCTGAACTTTATCGAAATAAAATGATTTCCTAAAACATAAAATTAATTCCTTCAGTTTAAGGGTTTGATTGATTATGAGTGATAAAGAACTGGTACAGGAACGGATAAGAGAAAAGCAACGTATGCAAAACGCAGCGAGGCATATGACCAAACTATTCATAGCTACGAGTTCTTTAATATTTGTAACATTTATTGTGGTTTGGCTGCTTCAGAACTTTCCTCAAATCACTATTCCCGAAGTATACGAAGTTGCTACA
This sequence comes from uncultured Roseivirgaceae bacterium, assembly GCA_964459925.1. Classification (GTDB taxonomy): domain Bacteria; phylum Bacteroidota; class Bacteroidia; order Cytophagales; family Cyclobacteriaceae; genus Ekhidna. Next base: position 21,948 of record CAYWOQ010000036.1, on the reverse strand, counting down.
TGGTTCATATTAGTAAGTAGTGCACTTTTAATCATGAGCCAACTCAAGATTAGAGAAGATGAGATTGAAAAAGCGTTTCGTTTTACCGCTTTGGGCCTGTTTTTCGGTTTACTTTTTTCTATTCTACAAGTTATTGGTTGGAACGAGCTTTTAGATTCTAACCTTACCTACCGAAATATCCTATTTCCGTTTTCATTGGTCCACTTTATTCATGTGACTGTTGGTCTGATATTGCTTATTTCCGTATTCCGACAAATTAGAGAGTACCGGGTCCATTCTAAATCAAGTCACTATGCCTATAATGTTTTTCTATTTTGGCATTTTCTGGGTGTGGTTTGGTTGTTTTTTGTGGGTATCGCTTAAAAAATCAACTTTTACCAGAACCTACTTTTCAGATATCTCTAATTTCGCTTGACTTTACTTATTTAAGTAAGAATGAGGGTATTTAAGATCAAGGGTGTTATTCAAAATTATGCTTGGGGAGGGTCAACGTTCATTCCTGGTTTAATTGGTGAATCAGTAGAAAGTCATAAGAAGTATGCAGAATATTGGATGGGCGCTCACGATAAGGCTCCTTCCATTGCTGCAGAAACAGGGGTTCAATTGAATGATCTAATTGCCACAGATCCAGATGGAATATTAGGTGAACAAGTTTATAAACAATTTGGTAGACTACCGTTTTTGTTTAAGGTGCTGGATGTAAATGATATGCTGTCCATTCAGGTGCACCCTACCAAGGTTGAAGCAGAGAAAGGATTTGAGCGGGAAAACCAAGCAGGCATACCCTTGTCAGCACCGCATAGAAACTACAAGGATGATAATCACAAACCGGAAATCATGGTGGCAATAAGTGATTTCTGGCTATTACATGGGTTTAAGCCGCATGATGAGTTATTGGCCACACTTAAGGAAATCAAGGAATTCAATCATTTGGTTTCTGTATTTGAAGAGGAGAGCTACAAAGGGTTATATCGGACAGTCATGGAAGAATCGGATGAGGATACGCAAGCAGTGCTGAAACCTTTGATTGATCGTATTTTGCCAGAATATCATAACGGAAATTTTGATAAGTATCAACCATCTTATTGGGCGGCTAAAGCATTTCTAACGTTTTGCTCGGAGGGAACAATTGATAAGGGTATCTATTCCATTTTTTTCTTCAATATCGTGAAGGTGGGGGAAGGTGAGGCGGTCTTTCAGGCAGCAGGTATACCACATGCTTATTTAGAAGGTAAGAATTTAGAATTGATGGCCAACTCTGATAATGTATTAAGAGGTGGTTTGACACCTAAACATGTAGATGTTGAAGAATTAATGAAGCATATTTCATTTAAGGAAACGAGACCGGAAATAGTAAAAGGTGAATTACAAATCGATGGAATTGAACGTATTTACAAGAGTCCGGCACCTGATTTTGAATTGAGTAAAATAAACCTTGGACCCAGCCACTTATACCAGTCTCAAACAGCTGGACTGGAACTATTGATTGTTTTGAAGGGTGATGTTTTAGTGCAGGAAAATGAAATATCGTTAACAATTAAAAGAGGGGAGGTTGTTGCGGCTACAGCTAATACAACTTACTCTATATCATCGACTACTGATGTTGAAATCTACAAAGCAAAGTGCCCAATCCTTTAAGGAAAACAAAGAAACCATAACAATTGCACTGGCAGATTTATTTAGAACAATAGAAATGTGTTTAGTGCGCAAATACCCTCTGATAGTATTGGTGGTATTCTTCATGCTTTTCTTCAATGTAAGGAAGGTGAATGGGCAAAAAAAACGGGTGTCGAGCACGATCCAGCAATGGATTCAATATTATTCAGCGTTTAATTTAGATAAGAAGTGGTCATTACTCGCAGATGGTGGCTTACGCTGGAGGGATGGGTTTGAAGAGCGCTCTCAGTACATTATTAGAGCAGGAGTTGGTTATTCATTGAAACCTGAAGTAAGAATAGCCACCGGGATCGCCAACCTGGGGTTCTATTCAGATGGAGAACAAAACACAATAGAAATCAGGCCTTACCAGAAGGTAAGTGTAAAAAGAAATTTTGGTACGATATCGTTAAGTCATAGATATCGGATAGAGGAACGCTTTTTTAATGCCATCAACGATGGAGGCGAAACGCCCAATTGGTTTAATGTACGCTTTCGTTACTCGGTTACGTTAGGCATTCCACTGTTCAAGTTGTCTCAGGACAATGAAGACATAGCTGTATTGCTAAATGTTGGGAATGAAGTTTTTCTTAATGCTGGAAATGATATTGTTCACAATATTTTCGATCAAAACCGATTGATTGTAAGTCCATCCTTGAAAATGAATAGAAAACTGACTTTTTCGTTTACATGGAATTATCAATTTGCCAGCAGCTCACGGCCGGCAGAATTTACAACCACGCATGTCGCATGGCTCCAGATTAAGCATCAATTGAATTAAGGAAATAAAAATAAAAAGCCTGAAAACATAGTTTTCAGGCTTTACTCTTGTCGGGGTAGTAGGATTATTTGCATGATCCTACGTTCTCAAAAATTCTGAAAGAAAAGTATCGTCACTACGTTCCTTACTTTTTCTTTTCCTTATTTCATTGGAGTAAAACTCCACTCGCCAGAAAAGAAAAAAGTCTGTAAGAACTCTTACAGACTTTTACTTTCTTGTCGGGGTAGTAGGATTCGAACCTACGACCCCCTGCTCCCAAAGCAGGTACGCTAACCGGACTGCGCTATACCCCGAAATGCTTGATTTAAGCTGAGGCTCCAAGCCTGTTTTTGAAACGGAACGCAAATGTAGAGATTAAGGCGAAAAAATCATTCTTGTTTTTGAATTTTTCTTTCTATCGATAAATTGAATATACTCGCTTGCACTAATCAAGTAGTTTTATCTTCAAATGATTAACACCAAACCTTCAAGATACCCGAGTAGAAGTGTAAATGATCGAGAGACCATATACAATATCGTTGATGAGGGTCTTTTTTGTACCGTAGCATACATTAAGGAAAATGTACCTTATCAAATACCAACCGGCTTCTGCAGAGTTGAAAACGATATTTACATACATGCGTCTTCAAAAAGCGCATTCATCAATGGAATCATCGGAGAGAAGGTTAGCTATTCGATCACACACTTGGATGCACTGGTGCTCTCACCTACAGCTTTTGATCATTCGTTCAATTACCGTTCGGTTATTGGATTTTCAATGGCTGAAGAGGTGCTGGATTCAAAAATGAAGGGCCAACTATTTAACATTTTTACGGATAGGTATATACCGGGTAGAATCGTTGATGTTGGTGAACCAACCGATGAGCAAATTGAAATCACGAAAATCATTAAACTCTCTCTGGAAAACTCGGCAGCTAAGGTTCGAAGTGGAGACGTAAATGTTAAGATGGGAGACCAGGATCCATGGTGCGGAATTATTCCGATCACTACTCAATATGAGGACCCAATAAAAGATAATCAGCTTTCTGAGGCTAAAAAAGTGCCCGATTACATTAAAAAATTAGTCAATGAATCTTGATCAACTGAATACAATTGATAATCCTGAGAACTCAAGATTTGAGTTAAAAAGTGGTGATGAATTACTTGCCTTTATCGATTATAAAATCGGTAAGTCTGGCAATTGGTATTTGATTCATACAGAAGTGGTCAATTCCCAAATTAAAGGGATAAGTTCCAAAATGGTAAAGGAGACACTGGCCATTATTGAAGAAAGAGGAAACAAACTAATCCCTACTTGTCCTTTCGTGAAGGCCTATATAAAAAGACACCCTGACAAATACAGGTATTTATTGGCAGATGGAGTAAAATTGGACTGAAAACAAAAAAAGCAGCTCAGAAGAGCTACTTATGAGTAGCGAGGAGCAGATTTGAACTGCCGACCTCAGGGTTATGAATCCTGCGCTCTAACCAACTGAGCTACCTCGCCATGTAGTGATTTCAAGACCACTGTTCAAAAAGGAACGCAAATCTAAATAAGATTTCTTTTCTTGTCCGGCTGGTCGAAATAGATTTTTTATTTACCTTATAAAAAATTTCAGAAGTCTATGGCTAAGAATGAATACATCGGTGAATTTGAGTTTAATGCCTCAAAGAAAATGCTCTTTCCATACTTCAGTACAGCCTCTGGTCTTGCTCAATGGTTCGCAGATGATGTTAACATCAACAATGAAGATAAGGTGTACACTTTTATATGGGATGGAGATGAAACCCAAGCTAAACTTACTTCCAACAGAACCAATCATCATGTTAGGTTTGATGTAATTGATGGAGATGATGACGATCCAAATTTCTTCGAATTTAAGATTGATGTTAATGAGCTGACCCAGTCTGTCTATGTACGAATAACTGATTATTCTGACATGGATGATGAAGAAGCGAGTGAGCTATGGGAGTCCATGATACATGACCTGAAGGAAATAGTTGGAGGATAAAACGGAGATTAAATAGCTGGTACCTTTATTGCTAGTCCATTTTCCTAATTTTGTGCTATGAAATTGAGGAAACTGGATGTATTAATGTTGAAATCCTTCATTGGGCCATTTATACTGACAACAGGGGTAGCAACATTTATTCTTCTCATACAATACCTCCTAAAGTATTTTGATGACCTGGTAGGAAAGAATTTGGGATTTGCCGTGTTTGGTGAATTGTTATTCTACTTTTCACTTAACATGCTTCAAAATGCAATCCCGCTAGGAGTATTAGTTGCCTCGCTCATGACATTTGGGAATTTAGGGGAGCACTTTGAGCTTACGGCTATTAAAAGTGCCGGGATTTCATTGGTACGAACACTAAAACCAATCTTTGTTTTGGTGTGCTTCATATCAGTTGGGGTATTCTTTTTCAATAACAATATTATCCCCGCCGCTAACCTCAAAGCATACAGCTTACTATACGATATTAAGCAAACTAAACCGGCACTAGACATTAAGGCAGGTGCTTTCTATAACGGAATTCCGGATTATAGCATTAAAGCAAAAGAGAAGTATCCTGATGGTAAAACCCTTAAAGACATCATTATTTATGATCATTCGGAGGGTAGAGGTAATAAGACCGTAATTCTTGCGGATTCCAGCTTAATGTATACCATCTTAGATGAAAGATATCTTAAACTGGAATTGTTCAATGGTCATTACTATTCAGAACAAGCAAAAACCGGCAAAAAAGTAGATGACTTCTATCGAACAGAATTTGTGAAAATGGACCTTGTTTTTAATCTGGCCTCCTTCGACTTAAAAAGAAGAAACGAAGAGCTATTTCAAAACAACCGTCAGATGAAAAATTTAACGGAGCTTACCCAAGATGTTGATTCTTTCAAAAATGAAATAGTAAATCAAAAGGCAAGCTTTCTCATAAATACCAGAAGGTACTTTGCCTATCACCTGGAAAACAAAGAAAAGATCTTACAGGAAAACCAACCAGTGAAAAGTGATACTGCTGACTTAGATACAACTAAACAGTATTACCAGAAAAGATACAATCAATCGGCTGCTATGTTCCCTCTTAGTTTATTTCAACAATCAAAAAACCAATCTAAGGGAGAAGTAAAGAAGAAAACAGGCCCAGCGCAAATTTCCAAAAGATATAAAATTAACCCATTTGATTCCTTAAGAAATAGGCCAGGTATTGCTTTAGCTAAAGATACTTTTAGAATCGATACGTCGATTTACAAGAACTTTGTTTTAGACCAAATAGACCTTGATACGCTAACGACGATTCATCTCGAAAGATATCTTAATGAACAGAATTTGAGGAATAAAAATGTAATAAGTAATGCACTCAGCAAAGCACGAAACATTAAGGTCAACTTAGGTTCAACTAAGAGTAAGATGTATAACCTTCAACGAAGTGTCAATCTCTATACACTGGAAAGAGATAAGAAATACTCCATGTCATTGGCATGTATCATCATGTTTATGATAGGCGCTCCATTAGGAGCCATCATAAAGAAGGGAGGACTTGGCGTACCGGTGATTATCGCAATACTTTTCTTTATCGTGTACTACATAATAGGTAGCATAGGAAAGCAACAAACCAAAGAACTCCAACTAGATCCATACACAGCGGCCTGGATGGCCAATGCGGTGTTGTTACCTTTTGGATTGTTCTTTTTAAGGCAAGCAAGAATAGATGCAAGGCTCTTTGATATTGATATATACACGATATGGATTGAAAAGCTTCGTACAAGATTTGCTGGAAAAGCGAAATAAATCTAAATTTGCGCCTCAATAAAAGCGGAAGAAGATTTAGAATGTATCTAGCACAGGAACAAAAAGAAGAAATTTTTAAAGAACACGGCAAATCAGCCACTGACACAGGTTCTGCAGAAGGTCAAATAGCATTATTCACAACTCGTATTAATCATTTGACTGAACACTTGAAAAAACAGAAAAAGGATCACTCCTCAAGGTTAGGTTTATTACGATTAGTAGGTAAAAGAAGAAGGCTACTCGATTATCTTTACAAAAATGATATCGAAAGATATCGTAGCATCATAGCAAAACTTAACATTAGAAAATAAGGAATAGGGGATCAACTAATGACTCCCTTTTTTCATTTATACACCCGAAGGGCAAAAGGTGTCCTTTAAGAAATAATAATATATGAACGTAATGACAAAAACTTTCCAACTTTCAGACGGCAGGGAAGTATCCATCGAAACAGGGAAATTAGCAAAACAAGCAGATGGGTCTGTCGTGGTGAGTATGGGAGATGCCAAGCTCTTGGCAACCGTAGTTTCATCACAAGAAGCTAAAGAAGGAGTGGATTTTCTTCCACTATCTGTAGACTATCAGGAAAAATTTGCAGCAGCTGGTAAAATACCAGGAGGCTTCCTGAAAAGAGAAGGGAAACTATCAGATTACGAAGTATTGATCAGTCGATTGGTCGATAGAGCGCTTCGTCCATTATTTCCTGATGATTACCATGCAGACACCCAAGTATTTATACAATTAATGTCTGCTGACAAAAACATAATGCCTGATGCATTAGCAGCCTTAGCAGCCTCATCGGCAATTTCCGTTTCAGATATTCCATTTGGTGGACCAATTTCTGAAGTAAGAGTGGTCAAATTAGGAGAGGAATACATTGTAAATCCTACACCTGAGCAAATGGAAAATGCAACACTTGATCTCATTGTTGCAGGCACCAATGATAACATCATGATGGTGGAAGGGGAATCAAAAGAGGTTGATGAAAGTGAAATGCTGGATGCGATCAAGAAGGCGCATGATGAAATTAAGATTCAGTGCAAAGCACAAGAAGAGTTAGCTCAAGAGGTTGGAGCCCTAGAGAAAAGAACCTATGAGCATGAGCCTAAAGATGAGGAATTAAAAGCATCTATGCGAGAGCAAGTCTATGAAAAGCTTTATGCAGTAGCTGCTCAAAAAAATCCGAATAAGGCCGCAAGAAAAGAATCCTTTAAAGCGGTATATAATGAATACATCGAGCAATTTTCTGAAGAGCAATTAGAAGAAATGGACGATTTCCTTTTAGGAAAATATTTCCATGACATTGAGAAAGAGGCGATCAGAAACTTTGTACTTGATAACCAGGAGAGAATTGATGGGCGTCAACCTGATGAAATTCGACCTATCTGGACTGAGGTTGATTATTTACCCTCTGCCCATGGTTCAGCCATCTTCACAAGAGGGGAGACCCAATCGTTAACATCGGTAACGCTTGGAACTAAGCTAGATGAGCAAATGATTGATGGTGCCATGATTTCCGGTTATAACAAATTTATCCTTCATTATAATTTCCCTGGCTTTTCAACTGGAGAAGTAAGACCTAACAGAGGACCCGGTAGAAGAGAAGTGGGGCATGGTAACTTAGCGATGAGGGCATTGAAGCCTACGATACCTACTGAAGATGAGGGTAATCCGTACACCATACGAGTGGTCTCTGATATTTTAGAGTCAAATGGTTCTTCTTCTATGGCAACCGTTTGTGCAGGTACTATGGCGTTAATGGATGCGGGAATTAAGATTAACAGACCTGTTTCCGGTATTGCCATGGGAATGATTTCTGACAGTGAAACTGGAAAATATGCCATCTTATCAGATATTCTAGGTGATGAAGATCACCTTGGAGATATGGACTTCAAGGTAACAGGAACAACGGAAGGGATTACTGCTTGCCAGATGGACATTAAAGTAGATGGTCTTTCTTACGAAGTACTAGCAAAAGCATTAAATCAAGCAAAAGAGGGTCGTCTTCACATTTTGAATGAAATGGCTAAATCCATTGCTGAGCCTAGGGAAAGTCTTAAATCACATGCGCCTAGAATGGAAATGATGAGAATTGACCGGGAGTTGATTGGTGCTGTTATCGGACCTGGTGGAAAAATCATCCAGGAGATCCAGAAGGAGTCTGGGGCAACGGTTAATATAGAGGAGGATGATAAAGGAGGTAAAGTGAGCATTTTTGCAGTGGATGGAGATTCATTGAATAATGCACTTGCCCGCATTAAAGCCATTGTGCAGCAACCAGAGATTGGTGAGGTTTATGATGGAAAAGTAAAATCTATTATGCCTTTTGGAGCCTTTGTTGAGTTCTTGCCAGGAAAAGATGGTCTTCTTCATATTTCGGAGATCAAATGGGAGCGGGTAGAGAATGTCTCGGATGTGATGGAAGAAGGAGAGGAGATCAAAGTAAAATTGATCGATATCGATAAGAAGACGGGTAAGTTCAAACTTTCCCGAAAAGTACTGATCCCAAGACCTCCTAAACCGGAGAAGAAAGAAGAAAAAACAGAAGAGTAGTGTCAATGACACTTTCTATTTAAGCCTTGGGCACAAATAAGATCATAATGGTGTTCTATTCGGACACCATTTTTATTTAACTTAAATCGGAAATTGAAATAATATGTCTGAAAGAATAAAAGTATTAATCATTGGATCTGGTCCAGCAGGATATACAGCAGCTGTGTATGCTGCAAGAGCAGGACTACATCCTGTTCTATATCAAGGAGGTCAGCCAGGCGGTCAACTTACCATAACGAATGATGTTGAAAACTATCCGGGTTATCCGGAAGGGGTCATGGGGCCACAGATGATGATTGATTTCCAAAAGCAAGCGGAGAGGTTTGGTACGGAAATAAGATCAGGAATGGCCACTGCTGTCGATTTTTCCGGATGGCCACATAAGGTAACTGTAGATGAAAAAACGGAGATTGAAGCAGAGGCTGTAATTATTTCTACCGGAGCGGCAGCTAAATGGCTTGGCTTAGAAAGCGAACAACGATTAAACGGCAAAGGAGTATCTGCTTGTGCTGTTTGTGATGGGTTCTTTTTCAGAAATCAAGATGTCGTAATCGTGGGTGCTGGAGATACTGCTGCTGAGGAGGCCAGTTATTTATCAAAGATTGTGAAGAAGGTTTACATGGTTGTCAGACGTGATGAGATGAGAGCCTCTAAGATTATGCAGCAACGAGTAAAAAATGCGCCCAACATCGAGATACTTTGGAATACAGAGACCAAAGAAGTATTAGGTGACGAGGAAGTAAACGGTGTAAAGGTTTTTAACAATCAGACAGGAGAAGAAAGAATACTCGATGCACAAGGTTTCTTTGTTGCCATTGGTCATAAGCCGAACACAGAAATTTTTAAGGGGTGGTTGGATATGGATGAACAAGGGTATATCAAAACTATACCTGGGTCATCTAAGACAAATATTCCAGGCGTCTTTGCTACTGGTGATGCGCAAGATAAGATTTATCGGCAAGCTGTAACAGCTGCAGGCTCAGGTTGTATGGGGGCATTGGATGCCGAGAAGTGGATCGCCGAAAAAGAAGTGGAGCTAGAAGAAGCTCAAGCCTAAAATAAAAAAGCCTTGCACTCACGAGGCTTTTTTTATGCTACATCTAGTTTTTTTAACCGGGCCATGCACTCTTTGATTCCGGTTTCAACTTTTAATTTTTCATAAATCGATTTTGCTTCCTTCCACAGCTTTCGGGCGGAAGAATAGTCTACCGTCTTTTCTTTTAAGACCGCAAATCCTCTTATTGCATTCGCATAATTCAATGAGTATTTACTCATGTTGGATCGATAGTATTTCAGGGCTTTTTCATAATGATTCAAGGAAGACTTCAAATCACCTATTTCGCACTCCACATCAGCGATATGTCTGGTAATATGGGCAATTTGCTCCTCTTCAGATTCCATTTCTGCCAGGGATAGTGCATTTTTAAAGGACTCTAATGATCTTTTATTATTTCCCAGGTCGTAATAAATATTGGCGAGTAGTGAGAGCGTCTGACGTTTTTCTTTGTTTACTTTATATTCTTCACAAAGTTCAAGCGCAGCGTCCAGTTCCATAATTGCTTCATTGAACCTGTTTTCATTTCTGAAAATTCTGGCACTTCTTAAGTGCTCTTCCATATCTTCAATAACTGCTTGTTTGTTCATGGGGCGATACTTTTTATGTTTAAGATAGACCCTCAATCAAAAACCTAAGTTGTAATTAAGACGGTCTGTGGTTTCTTTTCGATGTGATTTAATATTTTATTGACTAAATATGGCATACTCGACTGAATTGAGTAAATGAAACAGTCATAGTCGAATGGTAAGATTCTTTACGTGATTATAACCGATCTCAAAAATTTCATCTGCATGTTTTGTGTCTAAAATTTCATATTTATCAATATCCTTTGGTTCGATGTATAAGCTACATTTTGACATGTAGTCTTCTCCCTGCCCGTTAATACCTAGCTGAAGGAGTCGGGTAGTCATTTGCGTTAAATTCTTAATTTCTTTTACTGGATTTACCGGACTGATATTGACCATGATTGTTTTTGAACATAAATCTGAAAGAGGCTTTAATGGCTGGTTATCTAAAACTCCACCATCAGAGTAAAGCTTTCCATCAATTTCAATTGGATTAAATAGCACTGGAATAGAAGACGATGCTAAAACCACTTCTGATATATTTCCACTGGAAAAGTATTTTATTTGACCGTCTAGAATGTCTGTGGCACCGACGATTAAAGGCAGAGGTAAGTCCTCAATTTTCTTGTATTCAATTTCTTTGCTTAGCGAGGTTTTCACATTATCCAAGGTAAATAGACCAAGCCTGGGAAACCTTAGTCTCGATAATTCGAAAAATCGATATTTCTTAATGATCGCTAATGTCTCTTCCGGACTCTTACCTGAACAGATAAAGGCTCCGGCAATTGATCCAGCACTTACACCGGAAATGATATCAGGCTTAATACCTTTTTCTTCCAAGGCCTTCAATACACCGAGGTGAGCGAATCCCCTGGCTCCACCGCCACTAAGGGCTATTCCTAGATTATAAATTTTCCTTTTGAACATTTTATCAAGATATTGAATCGAATAAATTCATTCAAGTATAAGAGCTTGAGAGAAGATATTGCTGATAAATAAATGGAGTAAATAAAACCATTATTCTGAAATTGGTGTTTCAACTCATCGTAAAAAAAGGAAAACTAATCACTTCTAAATAACTATGAAACTTGATATACTGGGTATCACAGCTCACCCTGACGATGCGGAACTCTCTTTTGGTGGCACTTTATTAGTACATAAAGAGATGGGCCACAAAACCGGAATCATTGATTTAACTGAGGGGGAGTTAGGAACAAGAGGAACTCCAGAAATAAGGGCTGAGGAAGCAAAAAGGGCCAGTGAAATTCTTGGGTTAGACGCACGAGAAAATCTAAGGCTGCAAGACGGTTTCTTTGAAAACAATAAAGTAAATCAGCTAAAAGTCATTGAGCAGCTTCGAAGGTTTCAACCCAAAATTGTCATTACCAATGCGATTTATGATCGTCATCCGGATCATACAAGAGGCGCCCAATTGGTTGAAACTGCCTTTTTTCTTTCTGGTCTAAGAGAAATCAAGACTAATTGGGACGGAAAACAACAAGAAGCTTACAGGCCTGAAAAACTATATTTCTGTATCCAGAGTATCGATCGTGAACCAGATATTCTGGTGGACATCTCAGGGGTGATTGAAAAAAGAAGAGAAGCCATACAAGCCTTTAAATCTCAGTTTTTTGATCCAAATAGCTCAGAACCTGCCACCTATATCAGCTCTCAAAATTTCATCCGCATGTTGGATGCTCGTGCCATTGTTTGGGGACAAAAGATTGGTGTGGATTATGCCGAGGGATTTACAACGAAAGGAGCAATAGGTGTAAAAAATATGTTTGATTTGATATAAGTCATTATCGCACTTAGGATATATTTTTAAGGAAATATTCGCCTGTTTTGGTTGCACTTATTCCTGTAAGATCGTATTCATTATTTTTTCTTTTCGTTATTTTGATCTTTTGGAAGTTTGAAGTAAAGGCTGTTGACTCTGTCATTATAACCGATCATCAACCGGAAGTAATAATAGCCAATCATGAGCTATTTAGTACGAACCAGATAACAAGCTTTAATGAAGTACTTCAATCATCCTCAAACTTCATAGAGATTAATCAACCCTATATCAATGGAGGTATTGACCATCGCTTCCATTGGATTCATTTTGAGGTCCAAAATCAGTCAACTAAAAATGATCTTGTATTCCAATTTGGTCAGCCATATGTAGATTCTGTTTTCGTATGGATCATAATGGAAGATACACTCATAGATTTTCCTAAGCAGGGGATTTATGATAAGTCATTTGTCAACAAAGATCGCTTTCAAATGCATCGGTTTTATTCCTACGCTTTTACGCTCGAAAGGAAAAGTACTGCAGATATTTATGTTTTAGCTGTCAAAAATGATGGTCCTTTTTTGGTTGAGAGTAGTATCTCAACTCAAATTGCCTACCAAGACAGGCTTCAGTATGTTCAATTCAGAAGTGGATTGCTGAATATATTTACCGGTTTTGTACTTCTTGTTTGTCTGGCTACTCTTGCTTTTTGGATCTTAAGTAAGGAAGTTCTTTATGGATATTATTTGGGTTTCGTAGTTGTCATTTACCTTAATCTAATATGCTTAAGAAACTTGTACGGCTTGATACCTTATGTAGACAACTATCTTTTCTTGGGGAATAACCACACTGAAATGTTTGGTTATCTGCAGCTTTTCTTTGTAATAAATTATGTAATCTACTTTTTCAACTTATCGGCATCCCATAAGCGCATCGCTACCTTCCTTAGAAGGTTTACTTATTTTATTCTCATTTTTTTCTTTCTCGCTCTCTTTTTGAGGGATAAATACTGGTTTTACCAATTTTCATTTTTTTTCTCAAAAGTTCTATTGATTGGTACCACTTTTTATCTGTACGGTCTAGGAGTCTTTTTTGCTTTAAAAAGGAACTTGATGGCTATCTATTATGTGGTCGGATATGCACCACTCGTTTTTTTTGTTTTACATTTCGTTGCAACGTCTGCACAGCTAACGTCTTCAAAAAATCCGCTTGATTGGGAGATAGTTACATTGATTGAAATCTTGGTCCTCACCATCGCAATGGCACATAGATACCGTTTAATTATTCAACAACGAAATCATTATCAGCTTGAAACAATAAAGGCTCAGGAAAAAGGGCTGGAAGCGGTATTTAATGCGACAGAAGAAGAGAGAAAACGAATAGCAAAGGATCTTCATGATGGAGTGGGCCAACAGCTATCAGCTGTCAAAAGAGGGTTTGAGGAATTAGTCAAAGACCTTAAACACGATAAGAGAGTCAAGGTAAATCAGCTAAAGGATCTTGTTGATCAAACTGCTAAGGAAACAAGAGAAATTTCCCATCAAATGATGCCTAGGTCATTAACCGAGTATGGTCTTGTACCTTCGATCGAAGATTCCTTAAACAAGACACTTAAGCCATCTTCGATTGCTTTTGAATTTGAGCATTACAACTTAAAGTCTCGATACGATGAACGAAAGGAAGTTGCCGTATACCGAATTTTGCAAGAGTTAATTAATAATGTAATTAAGCATTCCGGTGCCAGTCAAGTGAATGTTCAGCTATTCGAGAACCAGTCTAACCTGATTTTAATTGTAGAGGATAATGGAGACGGGATCAACCATGGAAGTACCGATGGTGTTGGCATCTTGAATATCAAAAACCGATTAAGTTATTTTAAGGGGAGGGTCAATCTAGAACCAAGCATCGAATCAGGAACCATCGCCACCATTTCAATTCCAATCTAATGTCAAGTGGAATATACATAGTAGATGATCACCAGATCGTAATAGATGGTCTTGAAAGGATTATCAATGAATTGGATGATGTAGAGTTGATAGGCATTGCCAATGATGGCAGGGAGGCGCTTGAAAAGATTCCCATTCTTCAACCTGACTTGGTATTAATGGATCTGGATATGCCAATACTTAATGGTTTTGAAGCTTCTTCACAATTAATGAAAAAGATTCCTCAGCTAAAGATCATAATCTTGTCAATGCATGGAGAACGTTCAATATTAGAAAAGCTCATAAAAATTGGTATATCAGGATATTTACTTAAAAATGCAGATCAGCAAGAGCTGAAGCTAGGAATTACCCAAGTTTTAAAAGGAAAAAAATACTATCAAACAGAGGTAGTTCAAGGATTTGTCAGAAGTTCAGAGTTATTCGTTCGGAACGATGAGCTTGAACAGCTTGCTATGCTTTCTGAACGTGAAATTGAAGTATTGAAAGAAATCGCCAAAGGCAAAACATCGGCAGAGATTGGTGACCAGCTTCATATATCCATTCGCACGGTTGAAACGCATCGCAAGAACATCCATCAAAAACTAGAAATCAAAAATATGGCCGGACTGGTTCGTTTTGCCATTAAAGCTGGTCTGGTTAGTTAGCTTTCAACTTCCCTTTTCCAAATGTCCATACCCAAAACTACGTAGTAATTTGCCCATTTCTACTGATTGATCCGATCAGTGACGATGAGACTTTTGACTTACGCTCAATCTAAACAAAATTTAAATGAAAAATCAACTAGTAGCGACCCTGGTGATGGTCATATTTTCTCAAGTGGGTTTCACTCAAAAAACAATCACCAAATTTGGAATTGGATATATTATTTCTAATGGAGAAGTTTCTGCTTATTCTGCAAACCAAAACAACCCATACCTATTTAGAAGTGTAGATTGGTATCCTGAATATGATGTTGCATATGTCCAGAAGTATTACGAAGGTCGGCATGGTGGTAAGGTCTATAAAGATTATAACTTTTATCGGCCTGGTGTAGGTTTCCTGATTGATGCATGGTTTGACCCTGAGAAAGTGACTCCATTTATCAGCGATGGCGCACTTTGGAAGCCTGATAAAACGGCTAGTGTAGCATTATCTGCATATAAAATCGAGAAAGGAAAACCTCTGCAATATCTAATGCATGAACATGATTTATATGATAAAGTAGTAAAGTCCTATGAAGGAAGAAAGCTTCCAAAATTCATGAATGAAAAGAAGCACGATGAAAAATTAACGAAGCAAGGTTTTGAAATAGGAGAGTTCTACAATGGAAAAGCTCCGATCATTGGACAGATTCATAAGAACTATATTTGGCAACCTGTTTACATCTTTGGTACAGTTGATAATACATTGCAAAATTTTGAAACACTTGATAAGCCTGTCTTTACAAGACAAGGAAACTTAAATGTTGTTGATGGATTCAATAAATATGGAGTAGTTGATTATACCTACACAGACAAAAAAGGAAAAAGAGAGTATGTTTATTTGGATCAAAACCTTGATGAAATTAAGGTTGAAAATGTGGGGGGAACCATGAAGCCGAAAAAATCTTCATTTCATTATGAAGAATGGGAAGATGGTAATGTAACCAATGAATTTCTCAATGGCAAAGTGGTAACTAAATCGAATGGTATTTGGGTTGAAATGGATAAGTCAGGAAAGGTGCTCTTCACATTTCCTCAGGAAGTGATACGTGCTGGAAACTTTCGTTTCAACCGAGCTATTGTTAGACTCGCTGACGGATTTAATTTAATTGATCGAAATGGGAAATATCTGATTGAAACAACCAATGATTTTGAAATAGCAGAGAAATATAAGGAAGATTTTTTCCCGGAATTCTACTTTAATTCAGAAGGTAAAATTCCAGCCAAAAGCGGACAAAGCTACTTTTTGGTAGATACTCTATTCAATGTCATAGCATTCACATCCTCTGAAGATAAATATCCTATAAATGATGAGTTATTCGTGAGTGCCCTAAATGTAAAGGAGACAATTAATTTGGTTGATTATACTAAGACAATACCTGGTTTAACATTTGCTCAAAAAGAGCCATATTATGAAAACTACGATAAAAATGTAGAGGTGTATCGTGGGTTTATTCCCAACATGGATGGCTATGTTCAGAAAGGAAGTACCGAGAAGTGGTGGGTGAAAAATAATACAAATGAGAGGGTCAAAGTAAAAATCGAATACATCTTAAGGTTTGATGGAGAGTTTTTAAGCGGAAAGAAATATATCACTTTTTATTGTGAAGCACTACCGAACGATATTGGATTCCTGAATCCAAGAAATCGTGTAATTCCTAAGTTTGGTGCTGAAAGTTCTTCTGCAGAAGTTAGGGTTACATTAGAAAAATAATAGGTTGAGCGAGGGGATCTCCAAACCTATAGCCCTACTGTCTAGTAGGGCTGTTTTTTCTATCAAAGTACCTCAGCTGAATAAGCTGTGACGCTATTGATCCTTGTAGGTGAAGTGTATGGTGTCTTAACCAATCCAGTGCTTCTTCTAACTCCACACTTTGGTAAAAGTGAATTCGACAATAGTGTACATATTTTAAAATTTTGAAGGCGTCGAACCAGTGAAAAAAACGCTTCTCAAAATTTTCCTGGGAAGCTACTTTGCTTTTCAATCCTTCAATTTGATCTCTCCAGTCTATTCCTAAAAATGCTTGAATACTTTTAGGAATCATCCATTCACTAGATTCTTTGATCCAGTCAAGTCTATTGAAAAAGATCTTCAGGTCTTCAAAGCAGTTCGGATGATAAACGTCATAGATTTCATCACTAAGAATGATGTCATGTACGGCTTTTCCCGTACCGAAAGGCACTCTGTCAGAAACACGATCGGATGGTCTTACCGTGGTAGTGTTGATTTCGACGAAACCTCCATGAGGTATTGTTTTATTCAGAAAATAAAAATCTTCACCGGCTTTACGTGTGTTCATGCCTCCCACCTTTTCGTATTGAGAGCATCTGACAGTAATGCATGAACCAAGCGTTTGAAAAGCATACGGAAAGCCGGTGAAACGTAGTGCATCGATGTAATACCTTAAATAGAGTTCATATTGCAATATGGCATCATGATTTTGTCTGTTAAGGCGATGCTCGTAAAAGACGATACCTGATTTAACATGATCATCTTGAAAGGCTTTTTCTATTTCGGTCAGATAATTTTCATCACACCTGCTATCAGCATCGTAGCAGATGATAACTCCATCATGATCTACTTTTCGGAAAATTCTCACGGCCTCATCCATCCCGATTTTGCGTGCCAACCCAACCCCAGCCTTTTGTTCTGGAAGTTTTAGGTAGGTGGTGAGGATCTGAAATTTTGAATTGAACGCTCGAATGATATCCAGGCACTTGGCATTGATTTTAGAAATTTCATCATTCGAATTTTTTGGTTCATTTACCACAATGATAATGAGCACCTCCTTTTCGGGTTGCTGGCATAAATTAAGTGAATCCAGTGCAACTTCTATGTAGTCTTCTTTAAAGGCAGGGATGACAAGAATAAGTCCCAGATTATCCGGAGGGATATAATCAGGAAATAGTTCTTCCTTGTATGCATATCTTTCTAAATAAACGGATGACATTAAGGAGCAAGTCTACTGATCTGCCATGAATCATTTTTCTTTTCATACATGATTCGGTCATGTAGTCTGTTCGATCTTCCTTGCCAAAATTCTATGGAAGTTGGAACCAATCGGTATCCTCCCCAGTGATCAGGAAGTGGCACTTTGCCCTCCTTGAATTTCCTTTTCATTTCCGCAAGTTTCATTTCAAGAATGCTTCGTGAAGAAATGACTTCACTTTGATTGGATACCCACGCCCCCAGCTGGCTACCTCTCGGCCTGGATAAGAAATAGTTAAGTGACTCTTTGGTGGATACTTTATGAACAGACCCAGAGATTATTACCTGGCGTTCCAACGTGTACCATGGGAAGAGAAGTGAAACTTTTGGGTTTTGATTGATTTGCTTTGATTTTCTGCTGTTGTAGTTTGTATAAAAAACAAACCCATCCAGGCTAAAGGTTTTTAACAGTACCGTTCGTTGATAGGGCTGTCCCACTTCATCTACAGTAGCCAACGTCATGGCTGTAGGCTCAATTATTTCGCTTTCCAACGCTTCGTTAAACCATTTTTCAAACTGATTGAATGGATCAGCAGATACTGAATCTTCATTCAATGAAGCTTGCGTATATTCTTTGCGAATGGAGGCTATATCTTCCCTCATATCTTTAGTTTTGACTCCTATTAATAAACAACTCAAAAGTAGATGAAGTTTAGGATTGATCTCACTGTTTCCTCCAAACAAGAATGGGTAGATGCCGTCATGGAAGACTTTGACTCATTTCTTCAGGATCATGCAGACTGTGAAAGGAAAGCATCTGGAATGGCCTTAAGTTTAGTGGCAAAGTACCCTAACCGAACAGAGATCATACCCGAGTTGATTGACACTTCGGTGGAAGAGCTGGAGCATTTCAGGGATGTCTACGATATTATGCAGAAAAGGGGCATTCAGTTAAATCACTCCATACCCAAAGACCTATACATCCAGGATCTTATCGGAATTTGTCGAGATGGTAGAGAAGAACGCTTCATGGATCGATTGCTCTTGGCCTCATTGGTAGAAACCAGAGGTGCTGAACGGTTCAAACTGATATACGAAGCACTGGAAGATGAGGAATTAAAGCAGTTTTATCATCGGTTATGGGCTTCTGAGGCAAGACATGGTGAAGTCTTTGTTAGAATGGCGCTGAATTATTTTGAGGAGGAACAAGTCTACAATAGATTAGAAGAAATGAAGCAGAAGGAAGGAATAATTATTGATAAATTAGCAATAAGATCGGCATTACATTAAATGGATTTTTTTTCACCAGATAAACTGATAGAACCTGAGCGAGGTGATTTACTCATTTCTGAACCTTACTTACCTGATCCAAATTTTGACAGGACAGTCGTCTATTTGTGTGAACATGATGAGAATGGCACCTTCGGTTTTGTGCTGAATCGATTGGCAAACGTTCAACTATCCGACGTAATTGATGAGGTAAGCTATCATTCAGATTTATATATTGGAGGTCCTGTACAACAAGATACGTTGCATTACATCCATAGAGATTCAGATTTAGCTAATTCCTCCAAATTGATCGAAAACGATATTTACTGGGGTGGTGACTATGATCATTTATTGGAATTATTGAATACTAAAGCCATGTTACCAGAAGATATCCGTTTTTTTGTTGGTTACTCCGGTTGGGCCCCAGACCAGCTAATGGATGAAATGAAAGCCAAATCGTGGATTGTTTTAAAAGGTGCTACTGCAGAGATGGTCTTTGATTGGGACAACCAAGACCTATGGAAGGAGTGTCTAAAAACCATGGGAGGAAAGTTTCGTCTCATGTCCAACTATCCTAAAGATCCCCGGTTGAATTAGGGTATTTGGTTAGCTTTGTGTCTTAGTTAAAAAATAGATTCCCAGAAATGGATAATGCGGAAAAGTTGCAGGATGTTTCTAATAATCCTGAAAAGGAAACACCTGATGAAGTTCAGAGTACATCTGAATTAAATGAAGAACCTGTTAAGAATGAACCTGATGAAACATCATCAGATGCATCAGAAATAAACGAGAATGAAGTCAATTCTTCTTCAGAAGAAGCGGAACAAGATACTAGTGATCTTAGCCTGGCAGAAGTAACTGATGAAAAAAAGACGGATTCAGTGCAAGAGGTTGAAGGAATAGACCTGGCGGAGGAAGCGTCTTCAGTTGAAGAATCAGATCAGGATATCACACAGGTAGAGGAGGTAAATGCTACTGATTCTGCTGAGCAGGAGGATGATGATCAGGCAGATGAAGAGGAGGAGGAAAACGAGGAGGATGAGCATGAAGAGGAAATAGATTTTAGTCATGCAGATAAAAAGGAACTCTTGGCTAAAATCAAGGAGATAAAGAATGAAGAAGACATGCTTCTTCTGGATCGAGTGCTCAAAGCGATCAAACCTAGGTTCGACGAATTATACGAATTAGAAAAAAATACAGCCCTATCGACTTTTGTATCTGAAGGCAATGAGGCTGATGCTTTTCAGTTTAATGGTGATGAAGATGATAAAGAGTTCATTGCCATTTATGGACAGCTAAAATCGAAAAGAAATAAGCACTACAAAGATCTTCAAAACCAAAGAGACGATAACCTTAAGAAGAAAGAGCAACTGTTGGAACAGCTTCGGGAGATCGTGGATGGAGAAGAATCAACACAAAGCATAAATGCTGTAAAAGAGCTGCAAACGGAATGGAAAAAGATTGGACCTGTTCCAGGGTCTCAAAACAAGACGCTGTGGGCTAATTACAATGCATTACTAGACAGGTATTACGATCACAGAAGCATCTATTTCGAGCTTAAAGACCTGGACCGAAAGAAAAACATGGGTCTCAAATTGGAGCTTTGTGAGAAAGCAGAGGCACTAGCGCAATTAGAGGATTTAAAAGCCGCTATTGTCCAGCTAAATGAACTGCACGAGGAGTACAAACATATTGGACCCGTGCCAAAAGAGGATCAAGAACCCTTGTGGCAACGATTTAAAGCAGCTTCAGATGCTATTTATGCAAGAAGGAAAGAGTATTTTGAAGAACTGAAAGTTCAGTTTGAGGAAAATCAGGTCAAGAAAGAAGCGCTGATCACAGAGGTACAGGACTTTCTAGCTTTCCATTCTGATAGAATTACGGAATGGAATGCTAAAACAAAAGAAATCTTAGAGCTGCAAAAAAAATGGGAGGCTATAGGAGGGGTTCCGAAAGAGAAAGCCAAGGAAATCAATAAAGCATTTTGGAATTCATTTAAGAAATTCTTTTCAAATAAGAATCACTTTTTTAAAGAACTGGAGGGTAAAAGAGAAGAGAACCTTCAAAAGAAGCAGGAACTGATCCAGAAGGCAGAAGAATTAAAGGAAAGTAATGAGTGGGACTCTACCGCTCAAAAACTGAAAAATCTTCAAGCGGAGTGGAAAGAGGTTGGGCCTGTTCCGGAGAAAGTAAGAAAAGAGACCTACGGAAAATTTAAGGAGGCATGTGATCATTTCTTCAATAGACGAAGGGACCAGAATAAAGAAAAGTTTAAGGCCTATGATGAAAACCTGACGCTTAAATTACAGATATGTGATCAGATTGAGGCCCAAACCAACCAGGACACCATCAATTTAGATGATGTTTATGATTTGGTAGATAATTATACCTCCGTTGGATTTGTTCCGAAAAGTGCCATTAAAAAGATCAGTCGAAGATTTGAAGAGGCTGTTGGGAAAGTTCTTGAGCTTGATGTGCTGGATGAAGGTGATAAAATTGACTTAAAGAGACACATTGAGTACGGTCGTTTGAGAAATACACCGGGAGGGAATCAAAAAATCCAACGAAAGGAAAACTCGATCAGGAGAAAAATCTCCAACCTGGAAAACGATATTTCCACGTGGAATACGAACATGGAGTTTTTCGCTTCTTCGGCTACAGCTGATAAGCTTAAGGCAGAGATGCAAGATAAGATTGATGCTGCAGAGAAAGAGCTTCAGGCGCTTAAATCTCAATTGTCAACAATTTCATCATAAAAAACACAAATGATTTGCAAAGTAGTGATGGCTAGCTATTTTTGCAGACCGTTTTGAATGCCTCCATAGCTCAGCTGCGGTTCGACGATTCGACCAGAGCAACTGACTTGGAATGATCCACCTCAAACGAGAGGTGTAGTAAATAAAAGATATTGCCTCCATAGCTCAGCTGCGGTTCGACGATTCGACCAGAGCAACTGACTTGGAA
>CAYWOQ010000035.1:0-38131 GCA_964459925.1 uncultured Roseivirgaceae bacterium | reverse complement strand
CCCCGACATGGTCGAGGCCTACCTGTCGGAACATCGGACCACCCTACTAGGCAGTTTGACGGCCGGTCGCATGACCGTGGCCGGTATGGAAATTGGACGGGTGGCCACGGTCGGGACCGAAGTCGGTGCCGTGGCGGGCAAAAATGCCCGCTTCTTTTCCCGCACCTCAACCAATTTGATGCGCACGGCCCGGTTTGCCCGATTTGCAGGCGGAGCCATTTCGGCCGCTACCCTCGTCTTGGAAGCCCGGGCCTTGTCCCAATCGGTCCAATCCATTCGACAAGGCCATCCCTGTGCCCAGGCGGCCCAATTGCGGCAAATTCATCAAGACATGCAACAGTTGGAGGCGGCAACGGCAACTTCGACAACGACCACAGACCCTGTTCTACCGACCCGGTATCCAACCACGGAACGTCTCGATCAGGAATGCCAGACTTACTTGCAAGCCATTGCCCGTTGTCAACGACACCTGACCGAAGAACAAGTCGTCCAGCGGTTATTGGAACAGCAAGAACAGCAGCAAGCCTCGGAGCGAGAGCATGCCCTACTACTCGAGGTTGCTGACCAGAAGAATGACCAAGAAGAGGGGGGAACAGTGATTGTCGAAGGCAATCCATCGACCGTGGCTGCCGGGGAGGAGAACAACAATAGCAGCACATCCATAAGGATCAATAAGGTGAAGAATTCGTCAAAGAAAATGTTATTGACGTCTGTGAAACTACCTACAGGTCCGCTTTCCGCATTCATCCAAACCAACCATTCAACGAACCAACTGGTGAAAGCATAAACAGCCATAACCAAAATAACCGGCACAAGGACTATAGCAATTAATTTCTTGCGTTTGATGAATACCTGAACCTTATGGGGTAAGCTACTTATTTCTTTTGGTACTTCTTTTTTTCCATTCAGCCGATGGAAGAGGTAAATAAGAAAGAAAAGTATGAGTGTTGAGATGATATCATACGTGAATTGCAAATCGTATTTATCGGTGAACCAATTAATAGAGAGATCCAGGTTGGCGAGATCTTTAAAAATTCTTCTTATCACAATTAGGGTTATGATCTCATACTGTTTAGCGATGTAATCAGAAGTTGACTGGGGAATGTGATAAACTAAAAGATATACTTCAAATAACAAGATGAATGAAAAGGGTGTATAGATTGCCGAAATGGGATTCGTTAATAACTCTGATTCATAATTCAACTCAATAAAACCAACCTGAACGAGACCAATAACGCTCAGATGGATCAGGAAACTTACTATTGACGCCCAAATGATTAGTTTTTCAGCCTTCTCCTTTGTTTGCTTGGAAAGCAATCTTTCATAGAAGTATTCAAATCCCCTCGATTTCATTATCTATTAACATGATGATTTACATATTGTTAATAAATCACCGTTCTGAAGGATTTTCTCTGTTCTTTTAAATAGGGAAGATAGTTGAATGGACTCTTAGATAGTTGATTCCAGAAAATAATGACTCTCGAAGAGTTGCGGATCATATCAAGGTTCCTCTGATAGTTTGCTGACCTGCCATACTTACGATAATCAGGAAGATATATCTGTGATTGAATACCAAACTCATGAGCATATTCTTGCAAAAGGATATCGGGGCCCAATTTTCCCCCGGTCACAATGACGTCAATCACTTCTTTTTGAAGCTCTCGCTTCAGGAGTTGATAGGAATCGAAATCCTTCGTGCCAATAACTGATAGTTTTATCAACTTTACTACTATGTTACAAGACTCCACTGCTTTCTTCAGCTTATCTACCAATAGGCTTAAGGATTGTTACCATTTTTATAAGGAAAAACTAAAACTTGAAGTCGATTTAGTGCCTGATCGATTCATACATATTCACCTTCCAGGAAACAGTCTACTCGTCATTTACCAGAAAGAATCCCATCAAGCAGGGACAAATACTGCACTCAACTTTCAAGTCCAAAATCTTGAATTAGTTGTAGATGAACTAATTGCTAATGGAATAGCATTTATCCAGTATGATGAACCATTTAAAACTGACCAGAAAGGAATATCATGGGATGATAATGGATCCCATATTGCC
Organism: uncultured Roseivirgaceae bacterium; assembly: GCA_964459925.1. Lineage (GTDB taxonomy): Bacteria > Bacteroidota > Bacteroidia > Cytophagales > Cyclobacteriaceae > Ekhidna. The sequence continues at coordinate 36,070 of CAYWOQ010000035.1, read as the reverse complement.
TGGTTCAAAGATCCAGGTGGTAACATTATTGCGTTAATTGAAAATTAGTCTGCTTTGGCGAAGCTAAGTATTTCATCATCCATCGGATTGGTACCTGACTTAAAAAACTTCACTAGTTTACCCTCTTCGTCGATTAAATATTTGCAAAAATTCCAGGATGGCGCTTTATCATTCCACCCGTTCTTTTCCTTAGAAGATAGCCACTCATATATGGGGTGCTGGTCTTTTCCTTTAACATCTATTTTCGCAAACATCTGAAATGTAACACCGTAGTTGATTTTACAGAACTCAGCAATCTCCTCATTCGAACCAGGCTCCTGCCCCATAAAGTTGTTACTTGGAAAACCTAAAACTGTGATTTTATCACCATACTGCTCGTGGAGTTTTTGCAGATCTTCGTACTGAGACGTATATCCACATCTTGATGCTGTGTTGACAATTAATAATTTTTGGCCTTCAAAAGATTTAAAATCTATAACAGAACCGTCGATTGCCTCCGCCTCGAAACGGTAAATACTTTCAGTTTGCATAAAAAATGAAATTAAAATGGTAACCAGATACATATAATTTTTTTTATGTAAACCAAGTACTAATCATACTGTTCATTCAAACAATGTAAACAAACAAAAGGCCTTGATTTTTTTAATAGAGTCACTTCGGCTAACGCCTTCATCAAAAACATCAGGCCACAGGTTCGAACTCGTCTTTAGGAAGGGTCACTCCCGGAGGTAAATCAAGGTCGGGATCGGTAAGGGTAATCCCTCCATCGTCATCATCGTCTTCACTATCATCATCGCTACCATCAGAAAGTGCATTTTTTATGAATTTGTAAATGATCCAAATGTTGGCTAATACAAATAATAGGTAGAGTGGTCGATCAAGGATGAATTCTAAAAACATATCGCAAAAATAATGTCGAGATTTTGAAATTATAATTCATCATTTATAATATGCCTTGAGATAATCAAACATTGTTTACTCAGTCCTACACTGTTCCAAGATGTAGTAACTGAACAGCTTATCCTCCTTAATAACCTTATAGAATTTTTCTATGAACTTTTTCAACGACTTATACTCTCGTTCATTCATATAGCTTTTATGCTCTTCTATGATTCCATAAATAGTTTCTTCAAGGTCCACGAACTCATCTCGCACAAAGTACATCAGCTCATCATTGTTCCTACAAAAGCCCCTGTAAATACGATCTCTCACATCATCTCTTACAAATGCAGGGTTTACAGTAGCTCGTTCAAATTCTGGATTTAATACAGCATAGGCAGCATCTACAAAGCCTGCCTGATCAAAGTCATAGGCTAATGGAATATTTCTTCCCGGATTCTCCGTCCGCATGATTTTTTCATTGTGTTGGTAGGTCGCGGACCAATCCATATTGGCAATGAGGTATTGAAATAAGGCATGTCTTACTGCTGTGGTATCATGTAATCTTAAGGGATGCATCACTACATCATCCTTTATTTCTCCCTTATTCCTCTTAGCTACACGCTTATCATCTTCAATTAAAAAAGCTAATAATTGATATTCCTGGTCCTTCTTTTTTCCCTTGTTTACAAGATTGATGGGTGATAAGCGAGTCCCAAAACTGTAAGGTGTGATTTCTTCATAAATCTTGTAGCATAGGTATTCCTTGATCACAAGAGCGTTTGCTTCTTTCGATTTCTGACATGGCAATACCAGCTTGAGGTTTTTGTCTTCTTCGAATATGGTCCCTTTTCTTTTCTTCTTTTTTATCCGAATTTTAACCGGTGGATAAAAACATCTTTCCAGCCGAAAGTGCCCACGTTTTCTCAGCCTTACATCAATCGAATCCCATTGGTTATCCCCTGTTTTGAAATACATCACCCGATCGAGATAGGTCGAGTCATTTGTCTCCTCTCTGAATTCCTTGAAGGAGAAATCCAGCCTAAGATCTAAGGGTTCCTGAGAAGCAAAAAGTGGTGAGATTGAAGCCTCTTGAGCGTAAGAAAAGCTCACTACTAAGAAAAAAAGGTACTGGTGTTTTCATGGTGATACATTTTGATAGTTGCTGCTCTGAATCAGAGGTAATAGATTCTTACGAGCACTATATTTTTTCTAAAATTGATGCTTTCAATATCTACACTTATGATATTAAGACCTGTCATTTCTGCTAACTGTTCAATCAATTGATCATGGTTCTCAGGTTTTATATTGGTTATATCTCCAAACTCGATGATTTTAGACTGCTGATTTTTAATGACTTTATTACCGTCAGCTCCGAAAACAGCGAGTAGAATTAAACTATTGATTGCAGCCATTTCAACATGAGTTGTATTAATGATGGCGTTGATCACTCCTAGCGTTAATACAACAAACAGGTAGGTCATATCTTTCATGAAAATAGTCTCCGTACGAAATCTCAATAATGTGAATGCTGCCAATAGACCTAATCCACCAAATCCGGCCATGGAAGAAGAAAAGACCTTTGTTTTAAAAATGATGAAGGCCAATAGAAATACCAGAAAATTGAGCACAAAAAACGGAAAAAGATTATCCCACTTTTTGTACGTCGGGAAATAAATAAATCGAATGAGTACAATCATTGTCAGCAAGTCAATGAGCAATCGTACGATGAAATCCTGTGTAAGTATAGGTTTAGGTTAAGGTTCAGCAACCTCAATCTATTAAATTTTGCTGATTTTCATGGATTGTTTTTCTGATCAATTAAATGGACTAGATTTAATTATGAACGAATTATTCAGCCAAGAATACATTGTCACTATACTAAGGGATGTCACCACATGGGCGCTTTCAAAATTGCCTACCGTCCTATTGCTCATCATTTTATTCATTTTACTTCGATGGGTTTTAAAAAAATTACTTAGAATAGCTACCCTTTCCATCAAAAGCCATGTGTCAAAAAGTAAAGCGAACGCCGCTGAAAATGAAAAAAGAGCTGAAACGTTAACAGGGCTTATCAGAAGTACGATTATTGTTTCCTTATGGGGAGTTTTCCTTCTTATTCTATTAAAAGAGCTTGGTGTTGACATTGGACCTATTTTGGCCGGCGCTGGGATCATAGGACTTGCCGTAGGTTTTGGAGCTCAGGAGCTGGTTCGCGATAGTATAAGCGGTTTCTTTATCATCTTAGAGGATCGAATCAGAACGGGTGATGTAGTATCCATAAACGGAACGGGCGGCCTGGTTGAAAGCATTAATTTGCGGGCTGTCACTTTAAGAGATCTGTCAGGAATTGTCCACACGTTTCAAAATGGTAAAATCGATACACTCGCTAACATGACCAAGGAGTGGTCTGCGATGGTTTTTGATGTGGGTGTTGCCTACAAAGAAAATGTTGATCAGGTAATTGAGACGATTAAAGAAGTAGGTGAAGGGTTACGAAATGACGTAACGTTTGGCCCCAAGATCATCGAACCAATTGAGGTATTTGGGCTAGATAAGTTTGGTGATAGTGCCATTGTTATTAAAGCACGTTTGAAAACGCTGCCCATAGAACAATGGGGTGTAGGAAGAGAATTTAATCGTAGACTAAAAGCGGCATTTGATCAGAAAGGTATAGAAATACCATTCCCTCATCGTACCATTTACTGGGGAGAGGATATTTCTCCATTAAAGATCAATAAAGATTAATCAAGCATATTTTAGTCGCTAGGAGTTTTAGTCACTTAAATCAACAATTGATTTCTGAATGGCTAGATTGTTTGGATAATAGATAATGTTTCCATCCTCTTGTTTAATCGTAATTGAAAAAAGAGATAGCCCGACAACTTCCCCACTTGCAGAATTATCCCCATCATTTATTTTAACCCGAGACCCAATTTTAAAAGGAAAGAAAAAGAAAAGGATCACGGAGGCAGTTATGTTACTAACGATCGACCAGGTGGCAAACAGACCTACACCAACAATCGTAAGAAATGAGGCGATGTAGACAGAGAGTCCCTCCAGTGATACTTCCCAAATAAGAACCAGCGCCACAATGAAAAGCACAAAAGCACCCAGCTTGATCAACCGCTTCACAAAATTGGCCCGTGTTTGGTCAAAGGCTCCCAATAGCGCCCGCTTAGCCACGAGCTTAGCAAAAGAACTTCTGAGAACTGCATAAAGCAATAAAGCCGTAATCGTCAAACCGACCTGAATGGTGGGAATAGCCTCAAGCCATTCAAAATATTTATCCATATGATCCGATCATTTGATTTTTAAGACCCGGTAAATTTCTCATTCATATCCAATATGAAAAAGTGCATCACCCCTATTCACAACCGGATTGTTATTGACAGCAATTACATGTCCATCCTGTTTGCACTTTATTCGGCGTTCGAACTCCCCAAAAGGACCAGCAATCAACCCGATCTTTTGACCTTTGCTGATTACATCTCCTGGTCTTATTAATGAATAATGTAAACCGGCAGCAATGGACCGAATCCATTGTGATTTGCTGATTTTAATCGATTTATAGTCAGGATCCGGAGCCTCTTTCCTCATACCCAGATGTTTCATCACACGTAAAGTCCCATGAACCCCAGCATCGATGGCATTCTTTCTAAGCCTCAAGGATTCACCTCCTTCATAAACGAGAATATTTTTATTGATTTTACCTGCTTCTTTTCTTAAAGATTTATCTCGCAAAGGTGAGTTAATGATGTAGCGAGGATTAAAACACTCGGCAAGTTCAATATTTTTTGGATCGTCCATTAATCCCCTGATTTGAGGATGATTGTTAATTCTGGCACCCCCGGTATGAAAATCTATTCCGTAATCAATTAATGGCAATACTTCTCTGCTAAAATGAAATGCGATCTGGCTAGCCAGGGATCCATTTCTTGTTCCAGGAAATGATCGATTGATATCCTTACCATCCGGTACTTCTCGGGAAAAATTATTAAAACCGTATACATTGACGATGGGGATGCAAATAACTGTTCCAATCAGCGGTTTGTGATATTTATTTACCAAAATCCTCCTGACTATCTCCACTCCGTTTATTTCATCACCATGCATTCCACCCATCAGCAATAGAACAGGACCCTGCTTTTTAGACCTGCTGATAGTAATGGGTACTTCTATTTGTGTTCTGGAGGGGAGTCTGGATATACTAACCAGAATTTGTTTACTCTCACCCGGGAGCACTTGTTCACCAGCCAGATTGATTACAGAAGTTTCTTTCATCTAATTAAAAGTTAGTATTTTCATTGCGTTGATAATCCGGCAAAGATGAACCCATTCAAATTGAAAGTTACTGATTTAGCAAGACCTGATAAACTACTTATCTATGGCATAAACTCATTGAGTAGTGTTGGTAGCACTTTATATTCAACAAAAAAACAACAAGCCAAAGCGAATGCAGAATTAACTCACATTGGCACCAAAAAAGTTGAAAAAGTAGAAACGCAGCTTTTTAAATTCAATCCTTCCTCAAATACAATAGATAAACAATTAACCAATTTCGAATTTCTAGAAAAACCCGAGCAAGATTTCAACTACTGGCTTAATTTCCATGGAATTCATGATGTAGACCATATTGAGACGGTTGGCTCCAAGGTTGCTTTAGAGCGATTAACCCTACGACAAATATTGGATACCACTCAGCGTCCTAAGATTGAGCATTACGATCATTACCTATTTATAAATCGATTACTAAATCAGAGACCGGTTTACTGGAAGTAGAACAGATTTCATTTGTACTAGGAGAACACTTTGTGATTACATTCCAAGAATTAGTTGGTGATCATTTTGATGACATTCGGGATAAAATGAAGAATGACATTGGCTTTATTCGAAAAAGAAGTTGCGACTACTTATTAAATCAGTTGCTAGATGCGATTCTTGATAATTTTTTCGATACACTGGAAAAAATGAATGAAGAAATTATTGCATTGGAAAAAGAAATATATAGCAATCCAACAAAAACAAGTTTGATCTTACTGGAATCCCAGAAAACAGCTGCTCAACTGATCAAGAAATCATTGAATCCAATGAAAGAAGCTTTACAAAGTCTTTTGAACAATAATTCTAAACTCATCAATAAGGAAAATCTCAAATTCTTCAGAGATTTAGCAAGCTCAACTACCACAGCTATAGAAGAAGCAGACGCAATCCTCAGATCTTTAGAGGGGCTTTCCAACATTTATTTTGCCTCTCTTAGTCAAAACATGAATGAAGTGATGAAAGTGCTTACTACAGTTGCGACCATCTTCATCCCATTGACTTTTATTGCAGGTATTTATGGGATGAACTTTGAGTATATCCCGGAGCTAAGTTATAGGTATGGGTATTTTATCACCTGGGGGATCATGCTATTGGTTACACTTGGGATGATCATTTACTTCAAAAAGAAAAAGTGGATTTAGACAATATTCGCAAGTATTTATATGACCTTAGTAGCTATCACAAATAGGTGGATAGAACATAGCAAACACTTTGACACATCTAATGTCTGCTAAAAACATTCCTAAGCATAACAAGAACATGTCTAAAGCAAATTTTGGTACCCTGCCAGTATTTATGACCACCCTATCCACTATTCTGGGGGCAATACTTTTTTTAAGATTTGGCTATGCAGTTGGTCATGTAGGTTTATTGGGCACGATAGGCATAATTGTTATCGGCCATCTGGTTACACTACCAACAGCTATGGCGGTTGCAGAAATAGCTACCAACCAAAAAGTGGAAGGAGGTGGTGTGTATTATATCATCTCAAGATCTTTTGGTATCAATATCGGAGCAGCCATAGGAGTCACACTTTACCTATCTCAAGCCATCAGTGTCGCTTTTTACATCATTGCCTGTGCAGAAGCGTTTTCCCCGGTTTTTGATTACATCAATTCAGAATATGGATTAGCCCTTACCGACAAACGATTGGTGAGTATACCCCTCACACTTATCGTGTCCGTTTTGATGCTAACTAAGGGAGCTGATATCGGTGTTAAAGCATTGTATGCGGTTGTAACAATACTTTTCATTTCCCTGGTGATGTTCTTTGCAGGCACTACCGAGTTTCAAGCAACCCATTCCATCAACTTTCTTAGTGCCGTTCCAGATGGAGATTCATTTTTTTATGTATTCGCGATCATTTTCCCTGCATTTACAGGCATGGCAGCTGGAGTCGGTCTATCCGGCGATCTAAAGGAACCTAAAAAATCCATACCTTCAGGTACGCTTTGGGCTACAATTGCCGGAATGCTTGTTTACCTGGCTGCCGCATTTAAGCTAAATGTCTCTGCAAGCCCTGAGGATCTGGCTAATGATCAACTCATCATGTCAAAAATTGCAATCTGGGGACCAATCATTCCGATTGGACTCGTTTGTGCTACCATCTCGTCAGCACTTGGGTCCATCATGGTGGCACCACGTACCCTACAGGCGCTGGCTAACGATAAAGTATTCGGGCTACCCATTGTCAACACCTGGCTAGGTCGAGTGACCGGAAAAAACAGTGAACCCATCAATGGAATTCTTGTCACCAGTCTTCTGGCATTTATTTTCGTGGCAATAGGCAATGTGAATTTTGTAGCAAAAATCATCTCCATGTTCTTCATGGTAACCTATGGAGCTATCTGTCTTATTTCCTTTTTACATCATTTTGCAGCAGATCCGTCGTACCGACCAGCATTTAAATCCAAATGGTATTTTTCCTTGATCGGTGCAATCATGTGTTTCTACCTGATGTTTTCCATGAATGCACCTTATGCCTTCGGCTCCTTGTTGATCATGGTGATCATCTACAACATCATCAACCGCTCGAATGTGGATAATAAGGGATTGGCAAAGATTTTCCAGGGAGTTATTTTTCAGCTTTCCAGGAAGATCCAGGTCTTTCTGCAAAAGGCAGAAAAAGACGATCAGGACTGGCGTCCATCAGTTACCTGTATTTCACAAAACGCATTCAAGCGAACGGCAGATTTTGACCTGATCCGATGGATGTGTCACCGGTATGGATTTGGTACTTACATTCATTTTATCAAGGGGTATCTTTCCCGAGACTTGTCACGGAAGGCCAAGGAAGACTTGAAAGATTTAATAAAAGTAGCAGGAGAGGTGAAGAGCAATGTCTACATTGATACGATGATCTCGCCTTCTTATACGACCGCAATAGCGCAATCTTTACAGCTTCCTAGCATATCAGGAAAAGAGGGAAACATGTTTTTGTTCGAGTATTCTCGAATAAATGGAAATGGACTCAAAGCAATCATTGAAAATCTTCCTCTAGTTTTTGCCGCTGATTTTGATACTTGCATCCTTTCCACCTCTGAAAGAGGTTTTGGTTACAAGCGAGAGATCGATATCTGGATCACGGAAAATGATTATGAAAATGCCAACTTGATGATTCTGATAGGCTACATCCTAATGGGGCATCCAGAATGGAAGCATTCCGAAATAAAGATCTTCGCTATATTCCCGGATGAGGGCATAAAAGAGCAACGAAATAAACTACTGGAACTGACCAAAGAAGGAAGACTTCCCATCTCATCAAATAATATTGAGGTGATAAGTAAGGTGGAAGGAAAAACCAACAAAGAACTCATTAATGAAAACTCCTCTTCTGCTGACTTATCCATCATAGGTTTTAGATCTGAGGCCGTCAAGCAATTAGGAGACGAAGTATTTGAGGATTATTATGAGGCAGGCAATATTCTCTTTGTAAATGCCAGAAATGAGAAAGAGATCAAATAACGCTTAACCTGTCAAGTATACTTCTACCAATTCCCATTTCATAAAAATTTCATTTTTGAAACTCAGCAAATAGTTTACATTAAGACAAGCAAAGATTCAGTTCATTATGATACAAGAAAAAAAACCCTGGGAACTTTTAAAAGAATTCATTGACTCAGATAGCACTGAGGAGATTAAATCCTATTTAGATCAAGCAGGCTCAGAAGATATCGTTGGAATTGTTAGCCACCTCAATGAAAATGAACGATTAAAATTAGTATCGTTATTATCTCCTGAAGATGCTGCAGAACTGATTGATGGTCTCCCATGGGTTCAAGCCATTGACCTTATCAAAGACGTTACACCAAAGGAAGCTGCAGCCATCATAAACGAACTACCAAGTGATGAAAAAGCAGATTTTCTAGGAGAATTACCGGAAAAGGGTGTTGAGGAAATCTTAATGGAAATGCCTACGGATGAGGCTGAAAATCTTCGGGAGCTCATCCATTACGATGAAGAATCGGCTGGAGGACTAATGGTGACAGAGTTTCTATCTTTCGAAGAAACCACTTCCGTAGGTGAAGTCGTAGACAATCTTCAAACGAATGCAGAGCAATACGAAAAATACAATTTACAATACATCTACGTTACACATGAAGGGCAATTTTCAGGTGTACTGAACATGCGAACGCTCTTGCTATCCAAGCCAACTATTAAGCTGTCAGAAATTGTTCTTAGAAACGCACTAACTGTTCAGGATACAGATTCTCTAGACGAGTTAATTCATTTTTTTGACACGAATGATTTTTATGGAGTTCCGGTAGTCAATGATCGTTTACAGTTAAAAGGCGTGGTGCTTAGAAAAGATTTACGAGAGGCCCAAAGTGAATTGGCCACCTATGAGCATCTCGAGACACAAGGTATTGTTGGCGGAGAAGAATTAAGAACGATGCCTGTTTTGTTGCGGGCTAGAAGGAGACTCTCCTGGCTCAGTGTTAATATATTACTTAACATAGCAGCAGCCAGCATCATTGCTGTCTACCAGGATACGCTATCGGCAGTTATTGCCTTAGCAGTCTTTTTACCAATTATTTCAGATATGAGTGGTTGCTCTGGTAATCAGGCCGTGGCTGTAAGTTTAAGAGAACTTTCTTTAGGGGTCATTCGGCCATTTGAAGTGGCACGCGTATGGATGCAAGAAATTTCAGTTGGACTGATAAATGGTCTTGTACTTGGTACGCTGATTGGAACGGCAGCCTGGATCTGGAAGGGAAACATCTACCTTGGTCTTGTGGTTGGTGGTGCATTATCGATCAACACCATTGTTGCCGTCTCTCTTGGTGGATCCATTCCGCTAATACTGAAGCGAATGAATGTAGATCCGGCACTTGCGTCAGGACCAATATTGACGACCGTGACAGATATGTTTGGCTTTTTCTTGGCATTAACGTTTGCAGGAATGATGATTGGAAACTTGTAACCGAAGTGAATTCATGGCGACACCTAGAAATGAACAATTCATCCATATTGCCACTTCTATAGAGTATTAACGATCATAATTTAGCACCAATTAATAATTAGTTATGCGATTAAGAATGGCATGAAAAATCAAATGGAAGAAGCCTGGATTGATTTCGATCCAGCGCGAGATTTCGAAGGTGGATTTTTGGATGAACAATTAGATGAGTTTTACCAATTCTTCTTTGATATTGAAAATATTCTAATCTATGTTGCATCCATTGCTCTTTCTATTACAGCCTTAGGATTTTTAGGCATGGTTAGATTAGTTTCGAATTAAAAACCCGGGTAAAAGAAATTGGCATTCGAAAGGTGCTAGGAGCAAGTTTTAGATCCCTCACTTTTTCAATGAGCAAAGGATTCATCATAATGATCACGATCACTTCACTCATTGCCATTCCATTAGGTATATGGGCCAACAGCTTATGGGTGTACGAGATGGCATATTACGCTCCTCTAGATGCAACTATTATCGTTCCTTCAATCACCATTGTCGTTGTAATAGTTGCATTTACTATCATTTCTCAAGTTTGGATCAATGCCAGTAAAAATCCATCGGAGACGTTGAGGACGGAGTAGCAAGCCCTTACATTAACGAGCCTTGTAGTACCAAGGCTTTGTTTTTCTAATGATGAAAAAGTTATTCAGCCAACTATGATTTGCTCACCCTGATCTTCAATAGTGAAAGGTTGGTGATAAGATAATTAGAAGCGTTTCTCAGAGCAAAGATCATTTACTGGCCTAACAGTAATCATAGAATATTTACACCACAGACATTCTATTTGCCTCGAAATTGAGAATGGGGTTCTATTGCCCCTTAATCGCCCTTCTAGCCAGTTACTAGAAATAGCCTCTCCTCACCTAACTCCCGAGAGGCTATTCTTTATTAAATGAGATTCATTTTACTATCAAGAAGCCATGAAGCGGTTGTAACAAATGTTACACAAATACTTAAAAATTAAGATCATCAGTTTACTAGGTGATAATAATCATTTCCTTCACATAGGACTTCCTATAGCTTGCCCCTGATTTAAAAAATCCTGAATGAAGACAAGTAGAAGAGACTTTATTAAAATATCATCCCTGGGGCTTGGGGGGTTAGCCTTATCAGCTACTTTCTTTGATCAGGCAACAGCTAGTATCCTTACGAGTCAAGTAGAAAAAACGCTTAAATACACCAAAACACCCACTTATTGTGAGGTATGCTTCTGGAAATGCGCCGGATGGGTCTACAAAAATGATGAAGGAGACATCTGGAAAGTGATTGGCCATGAAGATGACCCACATTGCAATGGACGATTATGCCCAAGAGGAACAGGTGGAGTCGGCATGTATCAGGATGAAGATCGACTGAAAAAACCACTAATGAGGGTTGAGATAGATGGGAAGCAAACCTTTAAAGAAGTTAGTTGGGACACTGCACTTGACTTCATTGCTGGGAAAATGAAGGATATTAAGGAAAAGTATGGGCCTGAATGCATGGCACTTTTCACCCATGGTTCCGGAGGAAAATTCCTTGGACACATGCTAAAAGCTTATGGTTCTCCTCACATAACCGCTCCATCATTTGCTCAATGCCGGGGACCTAGAGAAGTCGCTTTTTACTCCACATTTGGTGAGGGGGTTTTATCACCTGAAAGAACCGACATACGAGATACAAGATGCTTGGTCTTAATTGGTTCACATATCGGTGAAAACATGCACAATGGTCAGGTACAGGAGATGTCAGATGCCATTGATAAAGGCGCTACCATCATTACAGTAGACCCACGATTTTCAACTGCTGCCAGTAAGTCCAAACACTGGCTACCAATAAAACCAGCCACGGATATGGCCCTCTTGCTTGCATGGATCAACGTGATCATCAATGAAGGCTGGTATGACAAAGAATATGTGGACAAATACTGTTTCGGATTTGACCAATTAAAAGACCATGTGCAGCAATATACACCTGAGTGGGCGTATGGTATCACTACATTAACACCTAAGCAAATCAGAGAAACAGCAAAAGAGATGGCCAATGCATCCCCGGCCGTAATTGTACACCCAGGAAGACATGTCACCTGGTATGGAGATGACACACAAAGATTAAGAGCTGTTGCGATTTTAAACGCATTACTAGGATCATGGGGACGAAGAGGCGGATTCTACTTCCCAGATAAAGTATCTATTCCTGATTATCCTCATCCAGAATACCCGAAACCACAAAGGTCTTATCTCGATGCTTTGGATGGAAAATATAAACTTGCTACTGAGGTAATATCGAATGGTTTATGTGACGTCACATCACCTTCACCAGAACGAGACTGTAATATTAAAGGTTGGATTGTCAATGGGACGAATCTCATCCATACACTTCCAAATCAAAAGAAAACCCTTGAGGCAATTCAAAATTTAGAGTTAATGGTTGTTATAGATACCATGCCTATGGATATCACTGGCTATGCAGATGTAGTACTTCCTGAGTGTACCTATCTGGAACGTTATGACGCCATCAGGAACTCTCCTCATAGAGAGCCAGTCATTTCACTTCGAATGCCGGCCGTAGAACCAAAATACGATTCTAAACCGGATTGGTGGATTGCCAAGCAAATCGGTGAGCGTTTAGGCCTGGAAGAATACTTCAGGTACCATGACATTGAGGAAGTATTGGATTGGCAGTTGAAGCAGGTTGGTAGCTCGTTGAAAGAGATGCAAGAAATAGGGGTGAAAAAGATGAAGCGTGAATACGATGACTTGTACCTGGTAGATGGACAGCCTTTTGAATTCAATACTTCTACTGGGAAAATCGAATTGTATGCAACAGATATGGCTGCAGAAGGCTATGACCCACTGCCAACCTATACAGAGCATGATCAGCCACCACAGGGTTTCTACAGATTAAATTATGGAAGAACACCTGCTCATACCTTCAGCAGAACGGCAAATAACCCTAAGCTCACAAGTATCTACAAGGAAAATGATTTATGGGTTAACCCTAAAGTTGCCAAACAATGGGGGTTGAAAAATGGGCAGTATGTGTGGTTAAAAAATCAGGATGATATAGTTTCTGAATTCTCGATTAAAGTAAGAATCACTGAACGAATCCGATGGGACTCTGTATATATGGTGCATGGGTTTGGCAATGTTGACAAACGGCTCTCCAGAGCCTTTGGCAAAGGTGCCAGTGACACCCAATTGATAAGCAATGTGAAAGTTGACCCTATCATGGGAGGTACGGGTATGCGAGAAAACTTTGTCACTTTTTTAACAGAAAAACCACAACTTAAAGAAGAAGCATCATGAGATACGCAATGGCCATCGATACCAAAAAGTGTGTAGGATGCAGTGATTGCGTAGTTGCATGCCAGTTAGAAAACAAGGTTCCTGACGGATTCTGTAGGGAATGGGTCGTGGAAGCAACAAGTGGCACCTACTCTAACCTTGAAATGGAATTCAGATCAGAAAGATGTCATCATTGTGCCAATGCACCCTGTGTCAGATGTTGCCCGACAGGTGCCAGTCATATTGAAGAAGGAGGCGTTGTATTAGTCAAGCCTGATAAATGCATCGGTTGTGGAGCTTGCATTGCTTCATGCCCTTATGATGCCCGTTATCCGCATCCAGATGGATATGTGGATAAGTGCACATTCTGTATTCATAAGGTGAGAAAAGGAGAGCAACCCGCTTGCGTGGAAGTCTGCCCTACCAAATGCCTATACTTTGGCGATTTGGATGATCCTAATAGTGAGGTCTCTCAGAAGATAGCCACCCGAAAATACAAGCGATTGAAAACCGAGGCAGGTACCGATCCACAACTGTACTTTTTAATTTAAGATCATGGAAGAAGAATTAATCATCAGTGGAAGAAATAACTACCGGGTCGATCCCACACTCAATATCTGGCATTGGGAAATCCCTTTTTACCTGTTTGTAGGAGGGTTAGCTGCGGGTATTTTGTTTTTTGCTTCCTTTTATTACATAAGCGGGAAACAAAAAGAGTATCCGGCAGCCGTTAAAATTGCACCCATGATCACACCTTTCCTATTGATCATTGGGTTAATTGCACTCTTCTTAGACCTGAATCATAAAGCCTATTTCTGGCGACTGTATACAACGATCCGTCTGGAGTCACCCATGTCCTGGGGAGCATGGACGCTCATGGTGGTTACTCCGCTATCGTTCATTTGGTCAGCCATTCACTTGAAAGAAGTGTTCCCTAAATGGGATTGGAAGTTCGCGTGGCTGAATAAGTTGGAAGCTTTCTTTATCAAATACAAACGACCATTAGCCTGGATCATGGTGGTCTATTCTGTCTTACTTGGAATTTATACCGGTGTACTATTGAGTGCTTTCAATGCAAGACCTCTATGGAATACCTCCATACTAGGTCCACTGTTTCTTGCCTCTGGTTTATCAGCTGGGGCTGCAGTCATTGTTTTATTTTCAAAAAGTGAAATTGAACGTAAGCTTTTCAGTAAAATCGACATCATCATCATCGGTGCAGAGCTATTCTTTATCATTCATATGTTCATGGGGCTTCTGGCAAGTACGCAAGTACAAATTGAAGCAGCCCAATTGTTCCTGGATGGTCCTTACACCTTACCCTTCTGGATATTTGTTGTATTCCTTGGAATGCTGGTGCCCGCTTTACTGGAGTTCCTGGAGTTGAGAGGTCAAAAGATCCCGGTTATTATCCCGGTCTTTCTTATCCTTATGGGAAATGTCATGCTAAGATTCATTATTGTTTACGCCGGACAGTCAAGTAGATATTTATACTAATGTCACATCATAATTATATCACAGGAAAGACCAAGTACATGAACCCGTATATCGCCGGTGTGCTACTTGGAATCGTACTTCTTACCGCTTTTTACCTGACGGGTAGAGGATTAGGAGCAAGTGGAGCCATGAAAAGTGTTGTTGTTTCTTCCATAGAAACCGTATCCCATGAAAAGGCGGCTTCTTCTGATTTTTACAGTAAATACATAGCCGGAGAAAATAGCCCGATGAAAAGCTGGCTGGTCTTTCAGGTGCTGGGTGTGTTGGTAGGAGGATTCCTCTCCGGGGCCCTCGCCGGAAGGTTAAAGCTAACGAATGAGCGGCCAGCAAATGTGAGTTCAAAGAAAAGAATTGTATTCGCTATTCTTGGAGGCGTCCTATTTGGATTCGGTTCTCAATTGGGCCGAGGATGTACAAGTGGAGCAGCATTAAGTGGGATGGCCACCTTATCCCTAGCAGGGTTTGTGACGATGATGGCCATATTTGGCACTGCATTTTTATTCGCGTATTTCTTTAGAAAAAACTGGATTTAACATGGAGTCCATCTTGACAATAAGTGAGACAAAAAGCCAGCATTTAATTCATTCGAATCAAATAACACTGGTTATTAACCTTCAAAAAATTAAATCATGGCACCTATAGTTCCAATGTACGAAATATCTCAAGAGCTCAATTTCCTCATCGCCTTTCTAATTGGCTTAGGATTTGGGTTTGTATTAGAGCAGGCAGGATTTTCATCCAGCAGAAAATTAGCGGGTATGTTTTATGGGTATGACACTACCGTATTGAAAGTGTTTTTTACGGCCGCAATCACTGCGCTGATAGGGCTTACCTTTCTTAATCACTTCAATATGATTGACATGAGCATTGTCTATATCAATGAATACTATGTCAACTCAGCAATTATCGGAGGCATTATTATGGGACTCGGATTCATAGTTGGTGGTTTCTGTCCTGGAACAGGAGTTTGCGCAGCAGCCATTGGCAAGATAGATGCGATGGCGTACCTCGGAGGGTCTTTAATTGGGATTTTCCTTTTTGGAGAAACGTACAGCCTCTGGAAGGACATCTATCTTAAAAACTACCTCGGTGACATTAAGCTATCTACAGCAATAGGCATTTCTGATGGCTTACTGGTATTACTGGTAATCGCTGCTGCGGTAGCTATGTTCTGGGTTGGTGAGTGGGCAGAAAAAAAATTCAGCAGACCCGATATTACTAAAGAGATTTAATCATGAATACAAGACAAATACTATCCATTCTGTTGCTGATGCTGGGCACGATAGCTGCTATTCTACCTTCCAAAAACGATAAGTTCAGAAGATTGTCCATGGAAGAACTTGAAGTAGAAGCCGAAAGAGATTTTTACTATATCACTCCAGATGAATTGGCTCACTTGCTAATAAGCGGTGATCCCGGTATTCAGCTCATTGATATTCGACCAGAAAAAGAAGCGGATTCCATGCTGAGAAGAGCCGTTAATATCCCGGCTGACAGTTTATTTCAGGATAATTTCATTGGTTTATTCGACCAGAACGTTCGTAAAAATGTGCTTTACAGTGACGATGTTGAATCCCAAAAGGCAGCATGGCTGAAACTAAAATATGAAGGCTTTCCAAATATTTACATGCTTCGAGGAGGGCTTAAAGCGTGGAAAAAAGATATTTTGGATCCTGAATACCCCGGGACGAACGCGCCAAAAGATGAGATTGACCTTTATACACAGCGATTAGCTGCAAGACAATTTTTCTCAGGAGCCAAGGCCTTACCAAAAACAGAATTCAAAATCATTATTCCTGCTGGTGGCAGAAAAAGAAAGAAAGTGGAAGGAGGATGTAGTTGATTACTTTTTACGTTTAGAAAGGTCCTTTTCAACGACAACAAGGAGGTCATCATAATTGTGCTTGAAACCAATTTTATTGGTAGTACTCCAGTTTTCAACTTGATTCGCTGGAATGGAAAAGGAATAAACCTGGTTTTCAAACGAAAATTCCATATCCAAAATTTCCTTGACAGCAACCCTAATCTCTACCTTACCGCCAGGCAATTGTGTCGCCTGGTTCAATGTTTTTGCGGTAGCTAGTTCTTCGATTTCATCGGCAAGTAGTCGTAGCGTAATGTTAGATTCTTGAATACGAAGCTTCATGGTTTTTCTATTTTATTGACCAAAATAGCTAATCAAGCCAGATCTTGCTAATTTCAACTCATGAAGGAATCTGTTGATGCTCCCATTCGAGAATTAATGAATAATATCCCACAAGTAGGGACATTGGAATGGATAGGGATTCGACCGATTAGAAAGCAGCCGCTCAAGATCCTGTCAGAGGTCAAGGTGACATTGGAAAGTGGGTTGGAAGGCGATCATTTTAATTCTAAATTCAGCAAGAAGAGACAAATCACCTTAATACAAAAAGAACACTTGGACAGTGTCGCATCCATCTTAGGTAAAGAGGAAATTTCTCCCGCATTAACAAGAAGAAATTTGGTCATAAGTGGAATCAATTTGTTTTCTATACGAGATCAAAAATTTAGCATCGGTGAGGTAGTTTTCGAAGGAACAGGCTACTGTCACCCCTGTTCCCGTATGGAGGAAAACCTGGGACCTGGAGGATACAATGCCATGCGAGGACATGGTGGCTTGACTGCCATGGTCATTAAGAGTGGAATTATACATGTTGGTGATGCTGTAAAATTATTTACTTCATGAACAAGGACGTGATTTACCTGGACTACAATGCCACAACTCCAGTGGATAAACGAGTGCTTGATGAAATGTTTCCCTACTTCTCGGAGAAGTTTGGAAATGCAGCTAGTGTTCAACATGTTTTCGGATGGGATGCCGAAGAAGCAGTGGATATATCCAGAGAAAGAGTAGCTGCCTTAATCAATGCAAAGGAAAATGATATTGTATTCACTTCCGGGGCGACCGAAGCAATCAACCTTGCACTGTTTGGTCTAGTAGAAGGGCACCCCTCAAAAAAACACATCATAACGTGCGAAACAGAACATAAGGCAGTCTTAGACTGCTGTAAAAAACTTGAGAATCAAGGTATAACGGTTACCTATTTACCTGTTGATAAGTATGGCCAAATAAATCTTGATGCATTGGAAGGTGCTATTACCGAAGATACCTTGCTTGTTACGGTGATGCACGCTAATAATGAAATCGGGGCCATTCACCCAATTGAAGTATTGGCAGAAATCGCTCACAATAAAGGCGCATTATTTATGACAGACGCAACCCAATCAGTGGGTAAAGTACCCTTTGATTCCTCAGTTGTTGATTTGGCGGCTTTTTCAGCACATAAATTGTACGGACCTAAAGGTGTAGGTGCTTTATTCCTTAATAAGTCCGTTATAGTAAAATTAAAACCACAATTAGTTGGTGGAGGTCATGAAAAAGGGATGCGTTCTGGAACACTAAATGTTCCGGGAATTGTTGGCTTTGGGAAGGCTTGCGAGATTTGTGAGCAGGAAATGAAAGGTGAAACAGAGAGACTAGGAATTCTTAGAGATGGTCTGGAGAAATGCCTTATGGAAAAAGAAGGAATCCAAATAAATGCCCTGGGGAATAGATTGCCTCACATGACTAACCTTACTTTTCAAGATATTGATGGTAGTAAATTGATTCGTTTGATGAAGGGATTAGCAGTATCTCAGGGGTCTGCTTGCACATCTACAACCATAGAACCTTCTCATGTCTTGAAAGCAATAGGTCTTTCAGACACCTTGGCTTTATCCTCTTTACGAATCGGGTTAGGAAGATTCACAACTGAAGAGGAAATCAACCAGGCTTCTCAGATCATATTGAATACTGTTGATCAATTAAGAATGCAATATTCATGAGAGAGCTGGATGCTATATTGAATGCATATGAACAGGCCAAGCAAGAGAATCATCCAATAGTGTTGGCTACGGTGGTCCATGTGGAAGGCTCTTCCTATCGAAGAGCTGGTGCAAGGATGTTGGTAGACGAATTTGGTAACATGATTGGTGCAATAAGTGGAGGTTGCCTGGAGGGAGATGCTTTGAGAAAAGCACTGCACGCTTTACATCAAAATCAAAATAAGCTAATCTCCTATGATACCAGTGATGAAACTGATGCTGTGATTGGTGCCCAATTAGGCTGTAATGGTATCATCCAGGTTTTATTTGAGCCAATCGATTTTAAAAGCGCCAGGAATCCAATCGAAATGCTCAAGGAAGCTCAAAAAATTCATCCAAGTGTTGTAGGTACCTTTTTTGATCTTGACCGAACAAAGGATCAAAAAGGTACTTCCTTTTGGATCACTGAAAAGATGAAACTAAATGGGGAAATCGACCCCAAACTGGAGTCGCAAGTAACTCTAGATGTGAAATACGCTTTAAATCAGAAAACATCTTTATTTAGAGAATATAGATCAGGTAATCATAGTTATTATGCATTCCTTGAATTTTTTAAGCCTCCCCTAAAGCTGGTATTAGTTGGTGCCGGAAACGATGCGCAAATAACAGCGCGAATAGCAGATATACTAGGATGGGATATTGTTGTCACAGATGGAAGACCAAGCCATGCAAATGCTGAACGCTTTGTTAGCTCCTGTCAGGTGATTGTTGCCAAACCTGAACATGTGTTGGATAACATAACTCCTGATGAGCAAACGGCTTTTGTTCTAATGACACACAATTACCAATATGATCTGGCAGTATTAAAAATCCTATTGGAAGAGAAAGAGCTGAAATACATTGGTGTATTAGGACCTAGAAAGAAATACGACCGGATGCTAAATGAGCTAAGAGCTCAGGATGTAGCGCTTACTGAAGCTAAGCTTGCCAAAGTTTACGCACCTGTCGGTTTAGAGCTTGGTGCGGAAACTCCTTCTGAAATTGCACTGGCTATTCTATCAGAAATCCAAGCAGTAATCACAGGTACAGAAGGAACTTTCCTTAAACAAAAGCAAGGTCCAATTCATAAGAAGAAAAATAATGAGTTTAAGCAGGTGAAAATTGATTGATGAAGAAAATTGGACTGGTGATACTTGCTGCCGGAGCGTCTAAAAGGCTCGGCTATCCTAAACAATTAATCCAATTTAGAGGGAAATATTTGCTGCAACACATCATCGATGAAGCAGAAAATGCCAAGGTTATTTTCCGCTTATTAATTCTTGGAGCCAATCTTGAAACCATAAAAGAACAAATTGATCCGGTATCATTCAATGTCGCAATTAATCCAAATTGGCAGGAAGGAATGGCAAGCAGCCTTCGGATAGCAGTTGAAAATGCTGAAAGTGAAAACTTAGACGGTTTACTTGTTATCCTCTCTGACCAGCCCTATGTTGATACGGAACTTTTGAATGAGTTGATTGAGTTGTATGAACCTGAAAAGAATATGATAGTGGCAAGTGAATACAACAAGATATTAGGTGTACCGGCTCTTTTTGACCGACATTACTTTAGGGAATTAATGAAACTCAAGGGAGACACTGGAGCAAGAAAATTAATCTCTACTTTTCGTGAGAAAATTAAACAAGTGAAATTTGATAGTGGTGAATTGGATATTGATACACCGTCTGATATGGAAAAACTAAGAAAAGAAGAAGGTGAAAATAACTATTAAATATTTTGGCGCCATTGCAGAAGTGACTGGATCAGTTGAAGAAACTATTGATTCAAAAGAAATAAGTTCACTTGATTCACTAAGGAATTACACGATATCTAAATATGAAGGTTTGAACGAACTATCTTTTCAGCTAGCGGTAAATCAATCACTAGCTGAAAATACAAAATTGAAAGATGGGGATGAAGTGGCATTTTTACCTCCATTTGCAGGCGGATGAATTTGTTCAATCGATATGATCGACAAATAAAACTGACCGAGATCGATGACAAAGGTCAAAAAAAATTACAACAGTCGAGTGTATTGATCATAGGGATGGGTGGTCTAGGTTGCCCAACTGCTCAATACTTAACCGCTGCAGGAATAGGACATCTTGGTCTGCTGGATCATGATATAATCGATGTTACCAATCTCCATAGACAGATTCTCTATGCTGAACATAATGTAAATCGATCAAAAGCGGAGGTGGCAAAAGAAGTTTTGAGCAAGCATAATTCAGAGATACGGTTAACCTCGCTCAATCAACGAATTGATGAAAGCAATGCACTTGAAATTATTGAGAAATATGACATCATCTTAGATGGTACAGATAATTTTCAAACCAAATACCTCATCAACGATGCATGTGTCCTATTAGATAAACCATTCATTGGTGCATCCATTTACAAGTATCAGGGACAACTTTCCGTATTTAATTTTCAAGGTGGTCCAACTTATAGGTGCTTGTATCCTCATCATCTAAAGGACAATAATAACTGTGAGGACACTGGTGTTTTGGGTGTACTTCCCGGATTGATGGGCATTTTGCAAGCGACAGAAACCTTAAAGATGATACTAGGTATAGGAAATGTACTTTCAGGCAAGCTTAAATTGGTGGATACCCTCTCAGGTTCTGAGCAACTTATCCAATTCCATCGAAATGAAAGACAGGTTCAACTGGTTAAGAGTCGACCATTACAACTGGAGCAAATAGATTGCACCTTATCAGGGGATACAAAAACTTATTTGGATGTCCGTGAGAGCTATGAAGAACCACGACCTAAACATCCACGATTGATCAATATTCCTCTAAATGAATTAAGCGAAAGACAGGGGGAGATTCCAAAAAGTACAGAAGTGCATGTTTTTTGTCAATCTGGAATCAGAAGCAAAAAAGCCATTTTACTTCTTCAGAAAGAATTCGGTTTTACTAACTTGGTAAATGTTGAAGGAGGTATAGAGAAACTAATTATATGAGTGAAAAGAAACCTAAGAAAGTATTCATGCAAGGAGCAATCCCACCAGAAAAGATTGCCAACTCCATTGCAAATCATCAATCCAAGACCAATATAGGTGCTCACAGCATTTTCCTAGGCCAGGTTCGAGCTGATGAGATAGATGGTAAAGTGGTAACAGGAATTGACTATTCAGCTTATGAGGAAATGGCTGAAAAGGTCTTCAATGAAATAAGAGAATCCGCTTTCAATAAATACGATATGACTTGCTGTCATATCTATCATAGCTTAGGAAGAGTCAATACAGGCGAACTGTGCCTCTTCGTCTTTACCTCCTCTGCTCATCGGAAAATTGCCATCGAATCATGCGAATACCTGGTAGAAGAGATCAAAGCGAGGGTTCCTATTTTTGGGAAGGAGCTCTTTGAAGATGAGACCCATCAATGGAAAGTAAATCAATAGATGGTCGATATTACCTATAAATCAAATACCCTTAGAGAGGCAACTGCTCAAGCAATTGTCAAAGTTGGCAATCAGCACACCATTGATTTGATCCAGAATGGGAAAATACCTAAAGGTGATGTTTTTGAAATGTCTAGAGCAGCAGGTTTATTGGGAATTAAAAAAACGGCCGATTTACTTCCTGATTGTCACCCCCTTCCAATAGAATACACAGGAATTGAATATCAAGTAAATGGATTGGAAATCAGGATATTAATGACTGTAAAAACTATTTACAAAACTGGAGTTGAAGTAGAGGCTATGCATGGGGCTAGCATCGTTGCCCTAAATATGTATGATATGCTGAAACCAGTGGATAAGAATGTAGAGATTAGTAACATCAAACTGCTAAAGAAAAAAGGAGGTAAATCATCTTTTAAACAGACGGGAAGTAATCTTTCTTGTATGGTCGTAGTTTGCTCTGACTCTGTTTCCAAAGGAGAGAAAGAAGACAAAAGTGGCAAACTCATTGAGATGCGGATGAAAGAATTTGGAATGGATGTTTCACTGCATATTATTCCAGATGAAAAAGAAATTATCAAAAAAACAGTGGATGAGTTGAAGCAAGATGTATTAATCTTCACGGGGGGAACGGGAGTAGGTCCAAGAGACGTAACACCAGACACCATCAGACCTATGCTTGACACCACCTTGCATGGCGTAGAAGAGGAGATGAGAAGATATGGACAAGAGCGCCTTCCTACTGGAATGCTTTCCAGGTCTGTAGCAGGAATTAGAGACGGTAAAGTAATTTTGGCGCTCCCTGGATCTAGTGGTGGAGTAACAGATTGTATGAATGCAATCTTTCCTCACCTGTTTCATGTATTTCACATTTTAAAAGGGGGAGGACACGGATGATACCCAAAATAGTTGACACATTTGGTAGACCCCATACCTATTTGCGAATTTCATTGACAGATCGATGTAATCTCAGATGTTTTTACTGTATGCCTGAAGACGGTATTGAGTTAACGGAGAAGTCTCATGTAATGACGCTGGAGGAAATCATCCACATTTCCAAAAAGTTTGTAGAATTGGGCGTAGATACAATCAGACTTACCGGTGGTGAACCATTGATTCGCAAAAATGTTGAGTACCTCATCAAGCAGCTCAGTCAACTGGGAGTCACACTCAAATTGACTACCAATGGAATCATTCTTGATAAATTCTTTGATTTATTTGAGGAAATTGGCCTAAAAAAAATCAATGTCAGTCTGGACAGTTTAGATAAAGCTAAAAATGCATTCATCACCAAACGTGATTACTTTGATCGTATCATGAATAATATCCAGGAAGGATTAAATCGTGGTTTTCAGATCAAACTCAATGTTGTTTTGATCAAAGGAGTCAACGATAATGAGATTGCAGATTTCATTGCATTAACCAAAGATCAAAACATCACGGTTAAGTTTATAGAGTTCATGCCATTTGCTGGTAATAAATGGGACTGGAGTAAAGGAGTAAGCGAGGAAGAAATACTAAATCTAACCAAAAGCAAATTCGGAACCATAGAAGCTCTGAGGAATGCAA
This sequence comes from uncultured Roseivirgaceae bacterium, assembly GCA_964459925.1. Taxonomy (GTDB): domain Bacteria; phylum Bacteroidota; class Bacteroidia; order Cytophagales; family Cyclobacteriaceae; genus Ekhidna. The sequence goes on along the minus strand of CAYWOQ010000035.1, from coordinate 12,304 downwards.
AGCATAGTACCTCAAAAAACTTCAAAGTCTCAGGCCACCATGGAAGCTTTGGTATCATTAGTACCATTACTAATCCATTCTGTTCTGATTGTAATCGACTAAGGTTGACTGTGGATGGTAAAATGAAGAATTGTCTTTTTGCCAATTCGGAGACAGATCTCTTAACACCTTTCAGGACAGGTAATGATATTGAACCTTTGATTTTAAGTGCGATAAAGAAGAAGAAATTCTCACGTGATGGCATGGAACTAAAAATGAATGCTGATCAATACGAAAAAAACAGATCTATGATTTCAATTGGTGGCTAATGGTAACAATTGTAGAAGCACTTGAGATTATAGGTAGCCAAGAAGTAACGCTAAAGAGTGGAATGATTCCTTTAAAGGATTCATTGGATTACTATTTGGCTCAGGAGATCACCTCCCCTTTCGATTTGCCCCCCTTTGATAATTCTGCCATGGATGGCTTTGCAGTCTGCGGATTGAATGACTCATTTGAAATTATTGGGGAAGTTGCAGCTGGAGATATTTCTAATCAAGTACTCACTAAAGGACAAGCCGTACGTATTTTCACAGGGGGAAAAGTTCCTGAAAATACCACAGCAGTGATTATGCAAGAACATACCGCAACAAAAGAAGGAAGTGTTACTTTAAAAGAGACAGTTGTCAAAGGAAAAAATATCAGACGAAAAGGTGAGCAATTAAAAAAAGGAGAAAAGGTTTTCTCTAAAGGAAAGAAGATTAATCCTGCGACACTTGGTTTAATGAGTTCACTGGGACTATCAGAATTACAAGTCTATCAAAAACCAAGAATTCGAATAATTGCTACGGGAAATGAACTGATCCTGCCAGGAGAGAATAAAGAAGAGGGTAAGATTTTTGAATCGAATACCTACACACTTAGTGGAGCTTTATCAACATACGGTTTTCAATGCGATTCCACGCAAATAATTTCAGACGATTATAATGCCATTAAATCGGGAATTGCCGGAGACCTCAATCAATGTGACGTCCTTTTATTAAGCGGGGGAATCTCCGTTGGCGAATATGACTTTGTAAAAAAAGCATTGGAAGCCAACAAAGTGGAGGAGCAGTTTTATAAAGTACTTCAAAAGCCTGGAAAGCCCCTTTATTTTGGTAGAATGGAAAATAAGTTTGTATTTGCACTGCCTGGAAATCCAGCCTCCTCACTTACCTGCTTTTATATCCATGTGTTACCATTATTGCAGAAACTTTCAGGTGGACATGGAATTGGTTTGAAAAGAATAGAAGTCCCACTCAAGGAGGATTTTCATTTCAAATTTGATAGACCTACCTTTCTAAAGGCATTAGTTAAGAATGGAGAGGTGAAGATCCTGGACGGACAGGGTTCTTCCATGATACATTCTATGGCAATTGGCAATGCACTGGTTTTTTTGGATAGCGCACGATGGGTTAAGGAAGGAGAATTCGTTCAAACGATAATTCTTTAAGGATTATATCCTAAGACCAAACCCATGTAAAAAAATAAGCCTTAAACCTACATATGCTACGAGCATAGCCGTTAATGTTCGGATAATATGAATGTTCAATTTAGTATTGGACAAGTAGGATCCCAAGCTCCCCCCTACAATCACCCCAATTAAAGGCGGCAATGCAAATCCAATGTTAAACTGGAAAGAATTAGCAATAACTAATCCCAATAAACCAGAAACAGAATTGAATAGAATAAATGTTGAGGCTAAGGATGCCACTGTTCTTGGGTTAGCCCACCCTGAAAGGTTTAAAATGGGTGAAAGGAAAATACCACCTCCTATACCAGCAACTCCTGAAAGGAAACCAACGGATGCACCTAGAATGCCTCTCTTCTGCCAGGCAAACTTTCGATCCTCATTTTTGCGTTGAACAACATGTAGGCCCATAAAAAGCGCTGAAAGCAATAGTGAGCCTCCTAGAATCATAAAAAAAGTTGTTTCCGATAATTGAAGTTGTGTTCCAAAAAAAGCCATCGGAATACTAAATAGAATAAATGGCCGGAATCTTCTCCAATCAAATACGTTCTTTTGAACATAAATTATAGTTCCAATAGTCACAACAGCTAGATTAAAAACCAAAGCAGTAGTTCGTATTTCGTAGAATTCCGTCAATACGATGCTCAGTATGGCCAAATAGCTGGATCCACCACCGAAGCCTACGGAAGAATAGAAAAAGGCTACAGCAAAAAATATCAGCGGCAATAGGAATTCACTCATAGAAGTAAAACTAACTTCTCTTTTGAATTAACTTAAGAATGAAATAACAAGGTTATGAAATTAGAATACATCTTCGCTGGCAAACCGGTTGAAGTATTATACCACGGTCAGACCATTAAAACTGGAATCTATAAAAACCAAGTACATGGGAAAGTTAAAGTGTCTACTTTGAACATTGAAGGAGACAAACAAGCTGATCTTACTGTCCATGGAGGAATTGATAAAGCGGTATATGCCTATCCGATCGAGCACTATGATTTCTGGAATGAGAAGCGAAGTGATTTAAAGTTTGAGCCTGGAGTTTTCGGTGAAAACTTATCTATATCTGGGCTAGATGAACAGGTTTGCATCGGTGATCAATTCAGAATAGGAAGTGTCACACTTTGTGTTATAATCCCCCGCATGCCATGCTACAAGCTGGGTATAAAAATGAAAGATCCCGGATTTATTAGAGAATTCATGCAAGAAGAGAGGAATGGATTTTATTTCAAGGTACTTGAGGAAGGTGAAATTGAAGCTGGCAATGCGATTGAAAAGTTGAGTGATGATGGATATGGACTTACTATTGCTGAGGTCATCCAGCTATACAGTACTAGAAAACAGGATAAGAGCTTACATAAGAAGGCTATCGATTCACCAAGTCTTCCAATTGATTGGAAGGACTATTTCGAAGTTCGAATAAACAAATTATAGGTTTTTGGAATCCAAAAGAGAATTGAAGCGTTATTTCATATCCTAACTCTCAATATAACTACTGAATGATTTACAACGGAAAAGAAGTAGAATTCCCAGCGATTATGCATCTAAGTTTTTTCAGACTTATTGAAGTACTGGAAAATCAAGCCAAGGGCACGGATGTTGCGCTGGCAAATTACGCTAAAGAGTTGCTTAAAGAAGTTGAAAAATATCCCGAACTCCGGGATGGGATTTCTAATTTAAATCAACTAAAAAAATATGACTATTCGATTCAAAAATTAGGCAGGTTAGTATTTCCAGAAGCACTCACAACCAATGAGATTAAAATTCTGACACCTCCCTTCTACTTCGAACCAATCTATTCTTCTAAGCGCTTTCAGGATATCATTGAAGCTTCAAGTGAACCATTTTCTTTCACTATGAAGGATGTAGACATGGACATGTTTTACTTGTATTGCTGCTTCTTCATTTTGGGTCACTATTATGGATACCCAGTGTCAGCATCAACTCCACAGTTTTTTGAAATTGAGAATAAGACGCAGGGCATTGTAAGAGTATATAAGCTACTTATCAATGCAGATTTGTGTGAATTCACCCCAACAGATAAAGCAGTTGATATAACAAAAGAAGACTATGAAGAGCTGATAGAAAATTTTGGTAACATGAAGCTGTGGAAGAAGAAGTTTCCTCCTAACAGCTGGATTATGCGAGGTTTAAATCTTCTAAGTCTGGTGGATGTAACTGCGGTTCAAGCCATTACTTCAATTACCTCAAACTTATTAGTTGCTGAGGATGGGGCTTTTGATAAAATCTCTCATGAAATCAAAAAATTACTAAACAATCAAAAATTATCGATCGGTGTAATCAGTCTGGATAATGACAACCTGGTAGCAATGGAGAAGAGAGATGTAACCAGCTTGATCATCAAAGAAAATGATAAACTTAGTTGTAATAGTGACTTATGTGATTATTCTTCTCACATTTTGATGCATAAAAAGGAGCCATTAGTAATAACTGACGTGAGAAAATTTCATGCTAATGGTCCAAGTAATTTTTCAAAGAGGTTGTTAAAATCTGAATTTGAAAGCTATATAATCGCTCCTGTTGTGCAGGACGGTGAGCTTTTAGGCTTTATGGAAATTGGTTCCACACAAAAATACGATTTGCATAAAGGTACATTAAAGATCCTGGACCATGTGATACCGATCCTGTCTATGGCTAAGAAACGCTTCCAAACAGAAACTCAAAATTTAGTGGAAGCGATTATCCAACAAGAATGCACAACCATTCATCCCTCTGTGAAATGGAAATTTGAGGAAGAAGCGAGGAAATTCATGGAGAAACAACTAACTGGCGAAAAACCCATTTTTAAAGATATTGTATTTGATCAACTATATCCTCTATATGGCCAACTTGATATTAAAGGTTCTTCTGAACGAAGAAATAAAGCAGTTTCCATTGACCTTATCAAACAATTAAAAGAAGTACAAGCCATTCTTAAAGCTGCTGCTAAAGAACAAGCCATGCCAATCTATGAAGAACTGTCTTTTAGAGTAAATGGATTTATTAATGATCTTAAAGGAGACTTTGCAGCTGGAAGTGAACATAAAATATTGACATTTTTAAAAGAAGAGGTATATAATGTATTTGACTTCTTAAAGAAGTCTAATGCAGAACTGAATTTATTAGTGGACAAATACTACAACCTACTAGATGATGAACTGAATACAATTTATGAAGAGCGCAAAAAGTATGATTCAAGTGTTAACCATATTAATCAGCATTTAGCCTCATTTTTAGATCAAAAGCAAATTGAGGCTCAGCACATGTTTCCACACTATTTTGAGAGATACAAAACAGATGGGATTGATTTTAACATGTATATAGGTGCATCAATTTCTAAGCAGAAAGACTTCAACGAAATTTTCGTTAGGAATCTTAGGTTATGGCAACTTCTGACCATGTGTGAAATGGAGAATGAATTCATGGTACTTAAGCAAGATTTAAATACCGATATCGAAATTGCTTCCTTGATTCTAGTTTACAACACTGCCATTTCTGTGCATTTCAGAATGGATGAGAAAAAATTTGATGTAGAAGGAGCGTATAACGCCAGATATGAAATTATCAAAAAACGTGTTGATAAAGCTCACATTAAAGGGACCTCAAAACGAATTACTCGACCTGGCAGTATTGCTATTGTCTATTCGCAAGAATCTGATGCCATTGAATACCGCACGTACATAAATTACTTGATTTCAAAAGGTTATTTAAAAGATTCTATTGAAGATTTGCCACTTGAAAACCTGCAAGGTGTGCATGGCTTAAAGGCACTTAGAGTAGATGTTGACTATACTGGGAGAAATCTTTCAATAGATGAATTAATAGAAGAAATGGAAGGTCAGGTTTCCTAGGCAAATGTTATTCTATAACTAACTGCTGTGCCTGATTCATAACTTGTTCTTCCACACCCAGGTGATCCAGGCAAAAACCCAAATAAGTGTTGGTACCTATGTTTTTAAATCCGAGGAATTTAGAATTATAATTATCAAAATGATGGCCTTTCTCATCCACGGTTTTATTGATTCCAAAGTCCTCGTCAAATTGAACTATCATTTCTTGGTAAGTCAATTTGTTTTTTGATTTAAAAAGAAAGGTTCTGTCCGTTGTGTCAATAACGAACAGGAAGGCATCTGGAACTACTCGTGAAAGTGCTGATATCGTTTGGTGAGTTTTTTGTATTAGCATAGCCGTGGTGAAAATTTTATATTACTAAGCTAGTGCAGATTTTAACCTTAATCAGGAGGAGAATTACGAAACTTTTGGTAAGTAATTTGCTTATGTCTAACTCTCAAGAAGTCCCATATTCATGGCTTTTTTTATCAATTCAGCCATATTTTTTGCTTGTAGCTTCTTCATGATATTTCCTCTGTGAGCCTCCACAGTTCGTTCACTAATAAATAATTTTTCAGCTATTTCCTGACTTTTTAATCCATTTGAAATGTCATGTAGCACCTCAATTTCTCTTTTCGTAAGCTGTACATCTTCTTTCTTTTTCTGCTCTTGCTTAATCTCTTTATAAGAGTTGAGTGCAGTGTCTATAACTTCTCTACTGAAATATTTTCCACCACTAAGCACTTTGTTAATTGCAACTACAATCTCCTCAGCCACACTGTCCTTCACCACATAACCACTAATGTTAAAATTTAGACCTTCCATTACATATTCCTCATCCTTATACATGCTTAGAATGATTATCTGAATTTCAGGATACTTATCTCCGATTATTTTCGCAGCCTCCAAACCGGTCATCTCAGGCATGGAAATATCCATAAGGATTAAGTCAGGTATTTTATGATCATCTAGCGCATCAATTGCTTTCTGAGCCCTGTCAAACTCAGCGATAATTTCAAGTGATTTTTCTTGAGCTATGATGCTTCTCACACCTTTTCGTACAAGCTCATGATCCTCTACTAAAAATAATTTACTCTTCGCCATTTAGTGGGATTTTAATGGTTATAAATGTACCACTTCCTTCATTAGATTCAAGATCATATACTGCATTTAAAACTTCTGCCCTAAACATCATATTCTGTATTCCATGGTGAGAGTCATCATCATCGTATTGACCTAATTTGAAACCAACACCATCATCTTCAATAGTCATTTGAATATAATCATTAAATCCATACAATTGGACGGTTGCATTTTTTGCTTTAGAGTGTTTTATGATGTTGGATAGATTCTCCTGAACGATTCTGTACAGGTTTACTTTATATTTTAAATCTAAGTCTGGAACATCCTGTGCCTGGAAACTGAAATTGATTTGGGAGGCTTGATTGGCTTGGTCTACAATCTTTTTTATACATACATCTATTGGAAAATCTACAATACGAGAGGGTAAAAGACCATCTGTAACTTTCCTCATTTCATCCAAAAATTGATCTATCATCTCAATCAATACCTCACCCGTTTCTCCTTGTTTCACAGAGAGTTTGATCATGTTTGCAATTTGTCCAACACCATCATGAAGATCTCGTGCAATACGTTCACGCTCTTTCTCTTGTCCCTCTATAAAAAAGGATAACCTTTTCGTTTTTAAGGTCTCATTTGCTTCACGAATTTTAACTCTTTCTGTAATGTCTTTGAAAATGAATAGGTGATAGGCACTTTCCAACTCCACCATCTGTGAATAAAAATCCCCATAAATCTCATCATGTTCTTTTAGAAACAACTCTTCATTTTCATAATTCTGCCGAGTGTATATATCATTTACCTGCTTACCTTCCTCATCGTAAAACTTAAGAAATTCCTGTATAGGGGCATCCATCAAAACGTCGAATGATTGATTCGTAACTTTTTCTCCTATTGCATTGGTGTATTTTATTCTTCCAGAGGAATCTAGCAAAAAAATAGCTTTATCTATCGAGTTGATTATTGACTGAAATAGCTCACTGTTTTCCTTGATTTTACGTTCTGCAGATGCCTTATAAAGTGCTACATCTATATTGGATAATAGCTCTGCCTCATTAAATGGCTTCACGACATAACCATACGGAAGACTTATTTTGGCTTTCTGAATTGTTGGTTCATCTGTAAGTGCGGTGAGGAAGATAATTGGAATGTCGATGGTGTTTTTGATTTCAAATGCGGCATCTATCCCATCAGACTGAGTTTCCATCATGATATCCATCAATATCAAATCGGGATGATTTTCCATGGCAGATTCTACAGCTTCTTTTCCCGAGTAAACAGAAGATACGTCATGTCCACCTGATTTTAGTGCATGTACTATATGTTGATTTACAATCAGTGAATCTTCCGCAACTAGTATCTTGCCCATGAGTTAGTTTGGTGTTTGTGGATAAGTTATAAAGATTTTTAAAATATTACATTTGATCCTTGGAATTGATTCAAGTCTATGAAAGACCTATTTATTGTAACAAAAAATGCAAACCTAGCCGATAACATTCTTCTACTATTGAAAGAATTATTTCCTCAAGAGAACTGGAATCTCTTGTCAAAGTTTTCAAAAAAAGGAGATGTTGTGATTTTTGATACGGAAACGATAGCATTTAAAGACTTTGAAAAGTATAAATCAGATGCACCCATTTTACTCTTTTCTCATAAGATCACTCCATTGCTGCTTCAGTTTACAACGAAATTCTATATAAGTGGCGTTCTTTCTTTTGAAATGAATAAAGCTGACGTAATAAAAACATTGGAGGCAGTTTTCAACAAAAACATTTTTTACTCTGATGCCATGATTTCACTCCTTTTTTCAAATAATATCAATCAACAGGTTGAATCCATTGCATCTCTTACTGATCGTGAGAATGAAATTTTAGTTATGATGATGAAGGATATGACAAATGAAGATATCGCTGTTGAGCTTAACGTTAGTGTGAGAACCATTAATGCGCATAAAGGAAATATCATGAGAAAAGTAGGTGCTAAAACAACAAGCGGACTGATCAAACTAGCATTAGATTACTCTGCTTTTCTTAAAACTCAATTCTAAAGCCATTATCAACATCAAGTGAAAGTTGTCCTTTTAGCTGCTTGGCAAAGGTTTTGATAAGGGAAATACCCAATCCCGTATTTTTATCCAGTACATCTTCTGAAATTTTTAAACCATTGTTTGTGACTCTCAATAGATGGATTTCCTTATCTGGTTTATTAAATTTTATTTCAATTATTCCCTCCTTTCTATCTTTAAAGCCATGTTTTATGGCGTTAGTAATCATTTCACCAACAATCAACCCTATCAATAGTGCCTGATCAATAGTTAGATGTGTAGGAGTAATGTCTGTTTCAATCCTAATTTCACTCGCTCCCAAAAGCACATGAAGTTCTTTCGAAATATGTATCAAAAAGTCCCTGATTTCTATTTCCGAAACATTATAAAACTTATAGAGTCGATCATGGATAACTGACATTGCCTTGATCCTGGTATTGATTTCCTCAAATATGGCTTTAGCTTTTTCATCTTCTAGATCATAGGATTTTAGAGCCATAATTGAAGATATGAGTTGCATGTTGTTTTTCACCCGATGATGTACCTCTCTGACAAGAATATTTTTTTCATCAAGTGAGCTTTCTAACTCATTCTGTAGGTTTTTATCTTCAGTTATATCATAGATTACACCGATCATTCCTTTAAGTGAACCATTATCTCTTCGTATCATTCGTGTAAAAGTTCTTAGATATTTATGTTCATCTCCAACTTTTACCTGTACCTCCTCTTCAATAAAGCTTACGCCATTTTTTATTAAGTCTAGCTTCTCTTCTAAAAATCCGTCTTCCTCATCAATTAAAAAATCCTGAATCTTATCCAGAGTTATTGGTTCTGTACAGTCTGAGAAAATAGCATACATTTGATCCTCCCAGAAAATCTGATTTGTAGTTCTATCATACTCCCAGACCCCAAGATTTGCAATTTCAGTGGCTAGTAATATTCTATCGGACAGACGTTTTATTTTGTCCTCTGCTACCCTCTGTTCTGTAATATCCTGGATGGTTCCTATCATCTTTTGAACTTCTCCTTTTTCATTTTTGATCATCCGACCTCTTCCCGAAACCCATCTTAGCTTTTTGGTAATTAAATGATGGATCCGATAGATATGAAAAAAATTCTCACCAGTTTTTACACAATCGTTCAACTTTTCCATGAAACCGTTAAGATCATCAGGATGAATAAGCTGATTACTAACTGATAGGTTATCCTCATTCTCTCCAAAGCCCATTATCATATTGGTCTCACGTGAGGAGGTAAATTCTCCAGTATGAACATCAAGTTCGTAGTTACCAATTTTTGATATTCTCTGGGCTTCTAATAATTTATTGGTACTGTCCACAAGATCTTTTTCAATCTTCTTTTGCGCGGTGATATCAATCATACCTGCAATTGACCGTTCAAACTCTCCTTCTTCATCAAACTCGGCAACCGAACCCAAGAGTACATTAATCACTTCACCTGATTTTTTGATAAAATCAATTTCAACATTCTTAACCTCACCCTCTTTTCTTAGTACTTCCAATGCTTCAACTAATTTTTTCTCAGAGGGCTTTGATAGAAAATAGGCAGGTGATTTTCCAATGATTTCATTCCTATCGTAACCCATTTTATCTAACCAGAAATCACTGACACTGATAATTTTTCCATTCTTATCTACAGAATGCATCATCACCGGTGCCTTATTGTAAATATTTCGATATTTCTTGAGAGATTTTTCCAGTGCAATCTCAATTTCCTTTCGTGTGTTTATGTTCTGAAAAGAAATCACTGCCCCAAACCTCCCAATCAAAGGGTTGGCTTTGAGATTATACCACTTCCCATCTTTTAGTTGCAGTTGATGCTCAAAGAAATTTGATTCACCTTTTATAATTTTATCAAGTGCTTCTTTAAGACTTTCTGCGTCATTAATATCGTCTATAAGGGTTAGAACCGACACTCCAACTTTAAGTCCCTTTATTCCTTCTCTCTCGGCGTATTTAGATATGCTCTTATTAATATTTAATATAATGCCATCATAATCCACTACAAGAATTCCATCACCTATCGCATCTAATATTTCTTGCTTGAGCTTTTCTTCTTCTTTTATACCTTCTCTAATCAATACATAAGGAGTAACATCTTCAGTGAAAAAGACGATCTTATCAACTGTACCTTTACTATCAAATAAAGAATAATACTTTATCCGAAAATGCCGCTCTTCATTATTCGCATGACTTAAATTGATGCTGGTGGTAATCTCGCCATTTCCTCCATTTAGCGCATTATTAATCAGCTCTTTTGCATGAGCAAATTGAAAAAGTTCTGAATCTAAAATATTAAAAGTACCGATGTACTCAGATACAGGGATTTTCCAATAATCTTCACATTTATTATTTGCCGTGATTAATAATCCATCACTATTGTAGATAGTAATGGCATACGGGGCTTCCTCAATAAGTTTTTCGTAGTGATGTTGACTTTCCTTAATCTTAAACTCGGTTTCAACCTTTTCAGTAATATCTACAAAGTTTGAAATTGCTCCGATTTGATTACCCTTTTCATCAAAAAAAGGTGATGAACTTACTGAAAACCACTTGATATCATTATTTATTTTCAGAACCCTGGTGATACCAGCAACCGTGTTTCCATTTAAGGCCTCATAAATCGTGTGATCTTCTGCTTTCAATGGTTCTCGATCTTCGGTCATCTGATCCCATGGTAATTCAGAATATAGCAATCCGATAAGTTCATTGGCATCCAATTCAAGCAAATTGAACGCAGAGTTATTAGCATAGACTATCTTACCTTCTAGATCAACTTGTAGGAATCCAAAAGGGATGGTTTCTAATATTCTTTTTTGTAGGATGTCAGGTGTTGGATTGCTCAATTTGAAGAAATATTAAAAGTCAGATTGTATTGATCTAAGCCAAGCATAATATACTTAAGCATAATTACTAAATTAATACTAGGTGTCCCCTCAATTACAGTAAGCACTTAAATTATATCTTTTTGCAATCATATTTAAACAACCACTATGAAGGAATACTCTTTTAGGATAAAGCCTACCAAAGTGACACCTTTCTGTCAGCTGGATATGTCCAAAAAGCGTCTAGACTTTAAAGGAAGGTCTTCTCCGGAATCTTCTATTAAGTTTTATACTCCAATCATGAGACGAGTGGACAGAACATTCAAAAATGGAAATAATATGCTTACCGCAAATTTTTGGTTCGAGTATTTCAATACTAGTTCCTCTAAATGTATTTATGACTTATTAAAACAGTTAGCAAGTTACAAGCAAAAAGGTGCGGAGATAGTTATCAATTGGTATTACGAAGAGGATGACTTAGACATGAAAGAGGCAGGAGAAGATTATGAGGATATTTTAGGCATAGATTTCAACTACGTGCCTAGATAAGAGCATATTGCGATCTGCAATGTGATTAGGGTGATGGGGTATCTCGCAAAACGAGGTACCCTTTTTTATTAGTTGAAATATAGTGTCCACTTGAAAAGCAAGTTTGTTCATTAACGAACAAATGAATACCTGATATATCTATATATGATTAACCCGTTGTGCTAATAAATTATTAGAGAGCTATTTGTAATTTATGTGACTAAGATGTCATGCAATAGCTTGATCATCAGTAAATTAATGTTACTAAACCAAAATTTACAATTCAAGCCTATGCACAACATCAAAAGTAATTTCGACAAGATTTACCAGACTAGCAAATCGTTTGATTTGGACATTTTCGGGCATGATGGAAACATACCTAAAGCAGGAATAAACCCACAATTCTCTGATTTAGAGGTTATTAGCCTTTCATTGACAGCAGAATACATGTCCCTGGACAGTGAAAATTGGTTGTTTAACAAGATCA
>CAYWOQ010000034.1:31623-40356 GCA_964459925.1 uncultured Roseivirgaceae bacterium | reverse complement strand
ACGGTTTGCATATGGCTTGTGGCGGTTTCGAAGCACTTTCCTGTCCACCGAAACCAAAGCTGGCTACGAAGCGAAAACCTTGCTGGCAGCCGTTCACCCGCCATAAGCTATATGCCTTGTTGGCAGTAGTATTTATTTCTTGTATAGGTCTTCTATTTCTATAATTCGGTATTCTTTTCCGTTCCAAATAGCAGAGATTTCAACCTTATAAGTCTCTTCATTATATTTAAAATAAAGCTCTCCTCCGGCAACTTTCAATCCGTCCTTATCTTTTATCTCATATACAAAATCTAAATATTTAATGTCTTGCCAAACTATACCTGAACTAGCACCTTTTTCTTTTATCTGATTGTAATCTATAGTAATTGTGTCAATCCATTTTTCCTTTAACATTAAGGTCATTTCATTACGAGTACTCTCTTCTTTCACAACTTCTTCATTTTTTCCTAATTCTCGAATTTCTTCGATTGATAAAAAATTGTCGATATAATCTTGCTTTCCGCTTGTGCTAATAGTTTTTAGGATTTCAAAGACGTCTTTACCAATTTGTTCAGGTTCAGTCAAACGTCCATTAGAACAAGAGCTTAAAGCAATTGTAAAGAGTAAAAACAAGGTAAATAGTTTAGTCGTTTTCATTTTAGTTTATTTTGTTATTCATATTACTGCCAACAATTATGTTACGAGCACAAACCCGTGCAAATACAGGCTGGATTCAATACTCCCTATCAAAGATACCGTTTTATCTAATTCTGCTCAACGAAGTAATTCAGGATATCGGTCGTGGTGATCATACCCACCAGCTTTTCATTTTCCACAACCGGTAGGGCATGAAACTCTTTTTTCGCGAGTGTTCGTGCTGCCTCTTTGATCGTCTCATGAGGTGAGATGGTTATCGGACTGTGTTTCATCACCTGGTTGATCGATAGCATGTCAAAAATGGCCTCATCCTCACCATTATCCTCCTCAAACGCATTACCAAAACTGATACGCAGGATATCGGTCTGTGATAGAATACCTATTAATTCATCGTTGGCAACTACAGGCAGGTGGCGAATATTTTTCTTATTGAAAATATTATTGGCGTTGTAGAGTGATTCATTGATCTGCACAGTGATGACATCCCTTGTCATGATACTGGATACTGTTTCTCGCTTTTCCATCCTGCTACTATTTAGGGGTTGTTTACTATTACCAATATAGAAGTGGCATGCATCTAGGTTTAGGAGACAAATCATACCCCCAGATGATGTATGTCAGGTTTTTAAAAAGCCTACTCTTTCAAAATCACAGCTGGTAAATCGAGTTGTTTGTATAGGTCATTAAATGCCTTCAATTCCACATCGATGAGTTGTGTTTTTCGAGTAGCATATTGCTCCCATTGCTCTTGTAAGTCATTAAAACGTTCCTTCGCACCAGTGGTCACTCGTGGATCAGCCACGTCAATGAAGGATTTTAAACTCATCATTTGCGTATTGAGCTGATTTTGGAAATTGATCACATCCTGAAAGGTTTCCTGTTTGGGTTGGATCAATTGATTTTCCCACTTTTCAATCTTCTTGACCAAAGCTTTTGCCGTATCCAAAAGTGTCTCAGCGTTTTCATTTTCTTTTAATCTTTGCTGGTAATCTCTTAGTTGATCTTTTGCTGATCGCATGGTATTCACGCTTTCGTGCATGTCCTTGATCATCCCTTCAATGGATTGCAACATGTCTTGTTGTTCTATCCAGACGGATTTTGGAAATTCCTGTCCAGGAACTTCCAGAACGGATACTTCCTTCACAAGTGTATCTTTTTCCGTCCTAAGCTTAATGGTATAAGTCCCGGGAGCTACCGTTGATCCGGAGTAATCGCCAAATGCAAACACGCCTTTTACGGCAGGTAAAGTTTCTCTATTAAAATCCCAGGTAAATCGATTCATTCCTTTCTTTCCTGGCAATACTTGTGGGGCTGGTGGACCACCCGGAAATGATTGAAAGGATTCGTTTTTTTGGTTCGAGTACGATCGGATGACTTCCTCACCTTCTAGAATCTGGATATCGAATGCCACACTATCTGGAACTCCGGCTGGTAAATAATAATCAAAAGTCACTCCTGAAGGAGGATTTTTTCCCGCCTCAAGGGGAGCACTTCCTCCCAATATACGGTAGTGTTCCTCTTTGGTGAAGAGGTTGGTAGTTGACGTTTTTCCTGCAGTAGCTTGAATAGAACTCAAGTCATCTAAAATCCAGAACGAGCGACCAGCTGTTGCTGCTACTAAATCGTTTTGCCGAATGGTCAGATCATTAATAGGAACGATAGGTAGATTTAGTTGAAATTTTTGCCAACTGGCCCCATCGTTTGAAGATATGTACAATCCAGTTTCTGTTCCTGCATAAAGTAGACCTATCACTTTTGGATCCGCTCTGATCACGCGTACAAATCCATTGGGATCATCAAGTCCGTTGGTGATTTTCTTCCAGCTTTTGCCATAATCAGCGGTCTTGTAGGCAATAGGGCTCAGGTCATTGAATTTGTAGCGCATGACCGTGATGTATGCTGTTGCTGGATCATGAGGTGACACTTCGATGGAATTGATAATCCCTTCTTGCAGCCCTTTAGGGGTGACATTGCTCCAATTGGCACCACCATCTTTAGTCAGATGCACCAGTCCATCATCTGATCCAGCCCACAGCACACCTTGCTCATGCGGCGATTCAACCAGGTACATGATGGTGTTGTAGACTTCTCCACCAGCAGCTTCGTTGGTATAAGGTCCTCCTCCCGGTCCATGTTGGGTGATATCATTTCTGGTCAGATCGGGTGAGATGACTTCCCAGTTGATGCCTCCATCAGTGGTTTTGAAAACCACATTTCCAGCATGGTAGATGATGTTCCAATCATGAGATGAGGCAACAATAGGTGCGTTCCAGTTGAAACGATGACTGAAGTCTTTTGGAATCCCACTTAGCCGTTCTTCTGGGTATTGCATAATGGCTTTTCCCTCATTTGTTGCTTTTATCCATTGTTCAATGATGCCCTGGTAACAGCCGCCGTAAACCACTTCGGGATTTTTGGGATCAAAGGCCAGGTAGGCGCTCTCACATCCTGCCACCGAATACCAATCTTTCCATCCGATCCCCCAGCCATTGGTTCGACTTGGGATGGCTATGGCTGAATTATCTTGTTGACCCCCATATACATTGTAGGGCACCAGGTCGTCCGTGATGACCCGATAGAATTGTGCGGTAGGCTGGTTTTGTTGTGTGGACCAGCTCTTTCCTCCGTTGAATGAGACGTTGGCGCCTCCATCGTTGGAGTTGATCATGATGTCATTGTTGGTGGGATTGATCCAAAGATGATGGTTGTCTCCGTGTGGAACGGAAACGTTCGAGAAGCTTCTACCACCATCAATGGATTTCATCACGGGAGCGTTGAGAACGTATACTCGATTTTCATCCATGGGGTCTGCAAACACTTCCATATAGTACCATGATCTAGTCACCAGCACACGTGTCTTGTTGATTTGGCTCCAGTTTTTACCCGCATCGTCGGAGCGATACAGCCCAGATTTTCCTTCGCCTGCTTCAATGATGGCGAAAACGCGATTGGTGTTGGCTCGGGAAACAGAGATGCCGGCCTTACCAAATGCTTCGGGTAGCCCTTCGGACAGCTTGTCCCAGGTTTCTCCCGCATCGGTGGATTTGTACAATCCCGAACCCGGTCCTCCCGATCTCACCGTCCACGGGTAGCGCCGGTGATCCCACATGGATGCATACAAAATGCGAGGGTTGGTCATGTCCATGGAGAGCGAGGAGGCTCCCGTATTTTGATCCACATACAGCACCTTTTTCCAGTTTTTTCCTCCATCGACCGATTGGTAAACTCCCTTGTCCACTGAGGGTCCAAATAAGGCACCCTGCACGGTTACGTACACCACATCGGGATTGGTGGGGTGAATCACCACATCCGAAATGTGCATGGATTTATCCAGCCCGATGTGCTTCCAAGTTTTACCGGCATCCGTGCTCTTGTATACACCATCTCCGCTTGAGGTCATCACTCCCCGAACGGCGTGCTCGCCCATTCCCACATAGATAACATTAGGGTCTGATTCTGAAACAGCAATGGCACCCACTGTTCCAGTTTTAAAGTAACCGTCAGAAATATTTTTCCAGTTGATGCCTGCATCCGTGGTTTTCCAGACGCCTCCACCAGTAGATCCCATGTAGTAGGTAAATGGATCATTGACAACACCAGCTGAGGCAACACTTCGTCCACCTCGAGTAGGACCAATGTTTCTCCATTTTAATCCCTTGTAGAGGGAATCAATGGAGGTATAGTTGGTTTGAGAATCTGTTTCTTGTGCAAAAGCTGTGAGGCTAAATGCTATTAGGGTTAGGGTTAGGATATGTTTCATACCCCTTAATTTACATGAGATTAATTAGTCGAGCTATTTGGGATGATAAATCCTTTCGGCATTTTTTCTCACTTCCTCCATGTCCAGTGTCATGGGTTTTCTTTTTTGATTAAGGAATAGATCTACTTGATCGAGGTAATGTGGGCTATCCGGTTTGCTAGAAGCTCCAAAGACATTGACCGTTTCAATGATTGGTAATCCTTCTTTTGGATAGCGTATCATCATGATGTAAGACTCTCCAGTACTGGCTCTTACTTTACCTTCCCCCATGTAATTGGTGTTCATCGCTGCAATTACGTCGGTCAAGCCCCCTACCGGATATTCCTTGTCGCCCCTAATGAGTTTTTGATAGTCCC
Organism: uncultured Roseivirgaceae bacterium; assembly: GCA_964459925.1. Lineage (GTDB taxonomy): Bacteria > Bacteroidota > Bacteroidia > Cytophagales > Cyclobacteriaceae > Ekhidna. Next base: position 35,604 of record CAYWOQ010000034.1, on the reverse strand, counting down.
CCAAGGTGATATCTATTCGTCCAAAGAAATGAAGCAAGTACCGATGAACATATTTGATGGCATGGATGTAGTCTTCTTCCCTAAGATTTTTTAAATCTATTTCATCTGATTGGCTGGCCAGCTTCCGATACAAAATATTTACATGTGCAGGACCAATGCTATGCACGGAAGCCTTTTTATCCCACTGCTGAATAATCTCAAGGATCACCGATGATGAATCTGCCAGGCTTGGGTCTAACCTGAAAACCGGATTGATATCAATCCAATACACCAGGGAATCCGGAAGCTGCTGATCGTATTTGATGGCCAGAAAATCATCCCAGCTAAGCTGATCATATTCATTGATTAATTCCATGAATCGGTAGCTACGGTTATTTTCAAATTTTCGGAATCCCATGGTGCTGTCAAAATCCTGAACTTTCAGGTTGTCTGTTGGTGCGGATGCATTAAATGCTCCGTTGTTGGTGTTGAAAAGGTACCCAGAGGGAGGGTTGGTGAGTTGTGGAAGATCACTGAAATCATGATATCCTTGAGGTAACGTATTTGAGGTGTTCCCTGGAAGGGTGGAGGACCAATCGTAATTGGGGTTACGAATAGGTATGTTTCCATTTCCCACATAAAAAAGGCTATCGTATCGATCGGCATACACCATGTTGAAACTTGGTATAGCGGTCATGGAAAGTGCTTTTTTAAACTCATTTAGGTTTTTTGCTTTATTCATCTTGTACCACTGTTCAATAGCTCTGATCTCATCAAATACAGCCATATGAAAAGCGAATACTCCCTTATCATTTTTGACGACTGGTCCGTATTCAGAATAATAGGCATCCCTTTTGACGGAGATTTTAAGACCCAGAAATATCTTGACTTTAAGTTTTACTTTCCGCTTCTCCAGCTTTAGCCATTCGTCATCCATTCGGTACATGTCTTTTTTCTTCGGGTGCATTTCGAGCTGAAAAACGTCCCGCTTATCAAAATAATTGACGGTATGTGCCCAGCCCAGGTGTTCGTTGGTTCCGTGGAAAATCACGGGACCCCCGGGGAATAATCCGCCCAACATGTTCCATCCTTCATCACTGACCAAATGCGCTTCATACCAGGCGGCTGGCCCCTCTAAGGACTGATGTGAGTTAATGGCTAAAAAGACTTCATCACTTGTTGTTTTCTTTCTGCTGATAGCGAAGGCATTGGAGCCTTTAACATCCATGTCTATCGTGTCGATTTGTCCATCAAAGAGATTTCGAATCAGATTGTCCGCGCCATCCTGAACCGCTAGTTGTAGAACGTAAGCTTTAAATACATCCGTAACAGTTACAGGAAAGGCTTTTTTGACCAAAACTTCATCCGGGTGATGTTTAGCATATGCATTGAAACCTGCTGCATATCCTTCTACTAGCTTCATGAATTTAGGATCTACCTTCTCCATATGCTCATTGACAACGTCTTCACATCTAAGTAATCCTACTACGTAGTCAGTAGGAGCACCATCTTTTCCCAGGTGCCTCCCTAGCATTTGCTTTGCTGCTAATATGGTGCCTTGTATGGTTTCAAAATCATCTTCTGAATGCGCCCATGCAAGCCCATAAGAGACCTGTTCATCCGTAGGAGCATAGATGTGTGGAACTCCCCATTTGTCACGAATAATTTCTATTTCATTCGGGGAAAACTGGGCCAATGAATGCTGAACCAGTAATGCTAAAAGACTAAGTACAAAAAATCGCATGAATCAAATATAGGTGAATGCTACTCCTCCTTCAATGCGTTGGATGGGTTTGAAACTGCCGCATAGTATGATTTAACAGAAACAACAATCCAAGTCATCACCAAAACCATGATGATCGGTATCAATAAAAGATACCAAGACAATTCAATTCGATAATTGTATTCATATAACCATTCTCTCAACCAATAGAAGGAAACAGAAATACCTATTATTCCCCCGATTGTGACCAATTTGGTGAAATCTCCAATTATCATTTTGAGCAGTGAAGGAACAGAAGCCCCGAGCACTTTCCTGATTGCAAGTTCTTTGAATCGTTTTTGTAAGACAAAGGTGGTCAGGGCGAATAGACCCATAAAGGCAATAATGATCGCTAACAGCGAAAAAGTAGTGAAAACTGAACTAAACTTTTTTTCAGCGTCATAATGCCTCTGGAATGAATCATCCAAAAAAAATGCATCCAATGGATAATTTTTAACATGCTCATTCCAAATTCTTTCAACCTGATCTATCATTTTCATAAAATCTTTTGTAGATACCTTGGCAAGTACATAGGCCTGATGATGAATGCCTATTTCACTACTTTCATCTCCTCCATACCTGAAAATCATGGGTTCAATTTTGTGTTTCAATGAAGTGTAGTTGAAATCTTTCATAACACCGATCACTTTGAAGTCTAATTGATCCATACGAGTCAACTCTTTCCCAATCGGCTCCTCCCAACCTAATTCTTTCACAAATGCCTCATTGATTACGACATAGTTGGTGTCGTTAATATGATTTTCCATAAAAAATCGTCCCTTCACCATTTCTAAACCCAAGACATCTTTTACCTCTGCCGAGGTGAAAGCGTTGAACGGCGAAATGCCTTTACGTTCATTGTTTGGAACTAAATAACCCCAATCACCATATCCATGAAAAGGAATATTACTTGCTTTAGCGACTTTTTCGATACTAGGCAGGCTTTCCAGTTCATTTTTGAAGACATAATATTTTTTTTCTAAAACCCTTCCGCCGTTTATCACCAATGTCTGATCAATGTTCACACCTAGTTCCTGAGACTGCATAAATTGTAGTTGCTTGAACACTACTACCGTAGCTGCTAAAAGGCATACTGATACGGCAAACTGAAAAGCCATCAGCACACTTCTTAAGCCTGTTTTTCCACCTTGTTGTTTCTGATTTCGTAATGCTTTAAGTGGAGAAAAGCTGGACATTACATAAGCTGGATATAGTCCGGCAAGAAATCCGGAAATAATTAAAAGACCTCCAACATAAATTAAATTTTTAAGCGCAAAAAGATCATCTAATTCAAATACTCTACCTGTTAGTTGATTGAAATGTGGAAGCGCCATCGAAGCTAACAGGATAGCTAACAGGATAGCAATGAGTGTTATGAGGAGAGACTCAACGATGAATTGCGAGATGATGTGATTCTTTTGGGATCCAAGGGCTTTTCGGATGCCTACCTCTTTGGATCGAATGGCTGACCTTGCAGTCGTCATGTTCACATAGTTGACGCAGGCAATTATTAGAATGAAAACTGCAATGATCGAAAAGAGAATAATATTGTTTTCATTGCCACCTTTTCCTTTTGAAAGGTGAGGTTTGACTAGATGTATGTCTTTTACTGGAAACAAAGAAAATCCAAAAAGTCGATCTGGAAACTGTTTCAATAATTCTTCATAGGATTCAAATCCTCTCCATTCCAAAACCTCTGGCCCTACATGTTTTTCATAGAAATCCAGAAGCTTTTTGTTAATGACTATGGGATCTGCTCCAGGAATGGTTCTGGCATACGTATTCACACTGTTTCCTGTCCAGTTTCGGTGACCTATTTCTGTACTGGAGATCACATATTTGTACCTGAGATGTGTATTCTTCGGAGGATCCTTTACGATCCCGGTGATTTTATGACTTTCTTCATCAATCATGATGGTTTTTCCTAAAGCCATTTCATCCGGAAAACATTTTTTTGCAATAGTTTCAGTCAGTACCACTGAATTAGGCTGGGATAACGCCTCTTTATTTCCATGGATCAATTCAGTTTGAAAGACATCAAAGAAGTTTGGATCTGCATAAACAGCACCATCCTGGACAAAACTGCGATCATCAATTTGAATTAATGCCTCCCACAAGCCGTTTATACGGGTGGCAACAGTGATTTCACTTATATCGCTCATCAATGTTTCTGCCAAAAGAGGTGGCGTCCATCCACCATTCTTTCCATTCAATACCCTGTAGATATTTTCTGTTTCTGG
>CAYWOQ010000034.1:0-31613 GCA_964459925.1 uncultured Roseivirgaceae bacterium | reverse complement strand
GGGTAGAAATTATCATAACTCCTTTCATGATTCACATAGATTGTGATGAGTAAGCAGGAAGCAAGCCCTATTGCTAAACCTATGATATTAATTGTCGAGTAAGTTTTTTGTCTTAGTAGCGTACGAAACGCCACCTTTAAGTAGTTTTTGACCATTGAGAGTGTAGTTAATTGTTCAAAATCATCGAGTCCTTTTAAATATCTTAATCTAAAAAAACGAATGGTGTTCCATGCGAAAACCCGTTTGGAAGGTTGTCTTTCAAAAAGCTCAAAGAGGTCCCCTTCAATCTGCTCCAGGTATCTCTCTTTGCAGAATAATTGAAGAAATCTGAGGGCCCATTTTGGTGGGAGTTTATGATTCATCCCAGAGCAGTTTTTGGTATTTGCTTATACAGCTGGTTACGTGTATGATAAACAAAATCAATGGCGTTGGAACCTTCTGCAGTGATTTTGAAAAGTCGCTTTCTTCTACCTCCACGTTCTGCACTGGCTCCACCCCAAAAGGATGTGACAAATCCTTTTTTTTCCAAGCGATCCAATGTGGTGTGTACAGCACTTATGTTCACCTTTCGTCCAATTTGATCTAGTATTTCATCCATTACTTTCACACCGTATGCTTCTTCCTTTAAGATGGCGACAATAATGAGCACAAGCTCTTCCAACTCACCTAATTGATACGATTCCTTCCTCATATATCATTCATGTTTGTAAATGAAATACGAAAATACATCATTTTAGTTTCTTTCATAATTGTAAATGTTATATGTCTTAAGTCTTTCCATCACTCTATTTTGTTTAAATCATAACCACTGCTGAGGGATGTCATACCTTTCGCTTGGATGTAATTCCAGCTTTGTGTTCTCAAAAAAAAGGAGCAATCTGCGAAGCATGACCAACGTTCACCGAATTTTATTTTTCTCCTTTTTTTTATCGTTTGTCCTCTCGACTTTTTCTCAGAATAAACCACAATCGCATGAATCCATGATCTGGATAGAGGCGATTGAAAAAGTACAATTCAACGATCGATTGGCTTCCAATTTTCTATGGCACCATCGCATTTTTTTTGACAGAGAACAGACCTATCAGGACATCTATTGGCTGGACATTAGTGGTAAAGTTTCACAAAATTTGTCACTGACAGGAGGGGTCATGTACTTCACCTATCACCGATTTTCATTTGACAGGTTTCTATCAGTGCCAGAATGGAGACCTTTTCAGTCAATTGCGTATTCCAGAAAGTTCGGAAAAGTCAAGACCAAGTTTCGGTTGATGTTTGAGCAGCGATATACCCGAAGAGTAGAGGAAGGGCACTTACAAAATGAATGCAACTTCAATATGAGACTAAGAAACAGGGTGCAGGCTTTTGTTCCTATTGGTTCCCAATTTCAGGTAGAAATTTCAGAAGAGATTCTTTTACGTGACATTAATCATGGCAAAGGAATCTTTGATCAAAGCAGGGGCCGGGTAAGGTTGCATTATTACCCTGGTGGTGGAAAATTCGGAATCAATGCCGGATACTTGCACTGGTTGCTCAATACCTCAGATGATTTGGAACATAGGCATTCCATCATGGTGGGTGTAAGGCATCGAATAGCCTTGTAGTTTTTAGTTGATTTTTGCTCTTGGTCCTAGTTCTATAACTTCAAGGTTTTTGATTTCTCCTTTTTTCAGATCAAATCGAAGGAGCGTTTTGATTTTGTGAAATCCATGCTTACCAGCAGCACCCGGATTCATGAAAAGGAGTTTGTTTTCTTTGTCTGGCATCACTTTCAAGATATGTGAATGACCACAGACGAGTAGTTTGGGTTGATACTCCTTCACATATTCTAGGACTTTTTTGTTGTATTTGGGAGGTTTAGCAGCGATGTGTGTTAATAGCACTCTTACCTCTTCACGTTCGAATATTTCACCTTCTTTGCATTCTACCCTTAGTTTACCGCCATCAATATTCCCCCACACTGCTACTGTGGGTTTAAAATTTCTTAGTTCTTCAAGTACTTCCATGGTACCGATATCTCCTGCATGCCATATTTCATCCACCTTGGCAAAGTAGGTGAAGACTTTGGGATCCAGGTACCCGTGGGTATCTGAAATTAATCCGATTTTCATTGAAAGTTAGAGTTGGCTATTTAAACCCTTTAATTGGTTAACATAATTTAACAGGCCAACAAACTTGACCTTTTTTCTTTTGATTTTTAACATTGTGGCGTTTTTGAACAATGACAATCATGGCAATTGTAGTAGAGAATCTAACAAAGAATTACGGAGTTCAAAAAGCAGTAAACGACATTTCCTTCGAAATCAATACCGGTGAGGTTGTAGGATTTCTAGGCCCTAATGGGGCGGGTAAGAGCACAACCATGAAAATGATTACTTGCTTCATGGCTCCTACTTCTGGAGATGTAACTGTAGAGGGAGCTTCTGTATTGACAGAATCAGAATCCGTAAAAAAGAAAATCGGGTACCTCCCAGAAAACAATCCATTGTATTTGGATATGCCCATTGTAGACTACCTCCGCTTTAGTGCAGAAGTACAAGGGGTTAATAAGGCAGATATATCTACCCGAATTGGAGAGATGATTGATCGTTGTGGGCTAGATGCCGAAAAACACAAAAACATTGGGGAGCTATCCAAAGGATACCGACAAAGAGTGGGATTGGCACAGGCCATGATTCATGATCCGGAAGTATTAATCCTGGATGAACCAACGACAGGTTTAGACCCTAATCAAATTGTGGAAATCAGGAAACTGATCAAGGACCTTGGAAAGGAAAAAACAGTGATTTTAAGCTCCCATATTCTTTCTGAGGTGGAAGCAACGTGTGACCGAATTTTGATTATCAATAAAGGCCGAATCGTTGCGGATGGATCTTCAGAAACACTCCGACAGCAGGCACAAGGACAAGAAGTACTGACCGTTCAAATTGAGGCAGAAAAAGGTAATATTGAGAAAGAGCTACTTGGTTTAAAATCTGTAGAAAAAGTGAGCTCCATCGATGGAAAAGAAAATGGATTCACGATCCAGAGCAAGCCAGATGCAAGTTCTCGAAAGGAAGTTTTCGATTTATGTGTGGACAAGAAATGGTACCTCACGGAAATGACGGGTATGGAGACCAGGCTGGAGGATGTATTCAGAAACTTAACGAAATAAGGAGATGAGCAAAGTTTGGATAATTACTAAAAGAGAGCTTTCAGGATTTTTTGATTCATTAATTGCCTACGTGATGATCATTCTTTTCCTTGGGTTAAGTGGATCATTTACCTGGTTGTTTGGAACCAATATATTCATGTTGGGACAGGCTAATCTGGATGTATTTTATAGTGTAGCCTTTTGGTCTTTGTTTTTCTTCATACCAGCGATTACCATGCGAATGATTGCGGAAGAAAATAAGGCGGGAACCATTGAATTATTAATTACCAAAGCGGTATCAGACGGTCAGATCGTAGCGGGCAAATTCTTAGCCTGCCTAATATTGGTACTCATAGCACTGGTTTGTACCATACCCTACTACATCACAGTAAGTCAACTTGGCAACGTAGATGATGGTGCTGTATTAGGTGGATATTTAGGGATGATTTTGTTAGCAGCGAGCTATATCAGCATCGGATTGTTTGCTAGTAGCCTTACCCAAAATCAGATTGTGGCCTTTCTGCTAGCACTTTTTATTGGGATCTTTTTTCATATGTTATTTGATGTGATCGGATCGGGACTGACTGGAGTATTGGGTCAGCTATTTAGTTTTTTAAGCTTAAGGACCCATGTGGATTCTTTAAGTAGAGGAGTTATCGATAGTCGGGATATTATTTACTTCTTATCAATCATCATTATTGGATTGCTGGGAACACAAATTATGTTGTCTAAAAGAAACTGGAAGTAAGCATGAAGAAGCAGACCATCATTACACAACTTTTAATCATTTTGGCCATCGTAGTTGTTGCCAACTTGCTTTCTAATCAATTGTATTTTCGGCTTGATTTTACAGAAGATCAACGATATACACTTAGTGATGCTTCTAAGGATATCTTGGAAGAATTGGATGATGTTATCACAGTAACTGCCTATTTCTCGGAAGATTTACCTCCACAGCTATTAAATAATAGAAAAGATTTTGAAGACATGCTTATTGAATATGAGCAGCGATCAGGTGGTAATGTGGTGTATGAATTCATTAACCCTAATGTGGATCAGGCGAAGGAGCAGGAAGTACAACAAAACGGGATTGGGCCGATCATGATAAACGTGAGAGAAAATGATCGTGTAGAGCAGATGCGAGCTTACATGGGAGCTACGTTACAAATGGGTGACCGGAAAGAAATTATCCCACTCATTCAGCCAGGTGCAGCCATGGAGTATGAATTGACCACCTCCATTAAGAAACTATCAGTTCAAGATAAACCTAAAGTCGCGCTTATTTCAGGACATGGAGAAGCAGCTTTGGCTACTATTCCTCAGCTTAGCCAGCAATTAAATGTTCTCTATGAGGTAGAAGAGTATTCGATTAAGGAAACTGAAAGCATTCCAGCCTTTTACAGAGCACTTGCCATAGTTGCACCTTCAGATACCATCCCTCAAAGTCATTTTTCTAAAATTGACGAGTACTTAAAAAGTGGTGGAAAAGTTTTTATTGCTTATTCGAATGTTCAGGGTGATTTGCAGCAAGGTAGATTGTCTACTGCTCCTAATATTGGTCTGGTGGATTGGCTAAGAATCAAAGGAGTGGCGGTTAGTAATGATTTTGTCATAGATGCTCAATGTGCATCCATTACTGTTCAACAACGAAATGGCATTTTCACCATTAATAGCCAAAAGGAATTTCCGTACTTTCCACAAATATCGAATTTCGAAGATCATCCGATCACCAAAGGATTGGATCAAATCACGTTTACATTCTCGTCCAGTGTAGTACCAATTAGTCAGGATTCGACCATATCCGCTACACCTATCGCTTTTACTTCTGAAAATTCCGGCGTGGTAAGAGCTCCTGCTTTTGTTGATATCCAAAAGAGATGGACGCAAAATGACTTTGGCATGGGCGTGCAATCACTTGGTGTTGCCTTGCAAGGTCTAGAAGGAGGACTGGGTAAAATGGTCGTTTTTGGTAACGGAGACTTTTTTATTAATGGAGAGGGGCAACAAGCCAGACAAGTTTCTCCTGATCATGTTAATCTAGCGGCCAATGCTATCGATTGGTTGGCTGATGATACCGGACTTATCGATTTAAGAACAAAAGGAATCACCTCCAGACCATTGGAGAGTGTGGAAGACGGCACCAAAGAGGTGCTAAAATATGGCAATGTGTTCGCACCTATTTTGTTGCTTTTGATTTACGCTTTTGTCAGAAAACTTCAAAATCAAAAGAAAAGACAGAAATGGATGCAAGGAAACTTTGAATAAAGTTTGAGATAAGATGAAACTAACAACAAAGAACTTATTAATCATTTTGGTGCTGCTCGCAGCAGCCTTTGCAATATCCCAGTTAACCAAACGAAGTGGTAGAAGTAAGTCCTTAAAGACTGAATTGGTTAATATAGATACCGCCATGGTCTCTAAAATAGAGATTTCATCTACTGAAGGAAATGTAACATTGTCAGAGTCACAAGAGGGCTGGCAAGTTACGCTTACAGATGGCTCTCAAAAATTGTCTAAGCAAAGTTCAGTTACAGGGTTATTGACGTCTTTAAATTCAATTAAGCCTGGTAGGCTTGCGGCGAAAACCCAAGACAAATGGAAAGATTATGCCGTAGATTCAGCCGGGACAAGAGTCATGGTCTTTGAAGAAGGTGAAATTTCCACAGATATTGTCATTGGTAGGTTTGGTATGGAGGGGCAGCAAAGCTTTTACACATTCGTACGATTATTTGAAGACGAAGAAGTGTATGTAGCTCCTGACTTTATGGGTATGAGTATTGGGAAAGATGCGGCCGCTTATCGCGAGAATACACTGCTAAGATTGAATAAAGATTCATTATCGGCCATTACTTTCAATTATCCGGATAGCTCTTTTAGTCTCTCTAAGAATGAAAAATGGTATTTGTCAGATCAATTAGTGGATAGTTCTGCTGTTGCCAAGTATTTAAATGGACTTGGCTTTGTAACTAGTCGTGAGTTTTATGATGACCCAATTAAGGATCCGTTTACGCACAACATCACCTTTTCCTTCTCGGATCAACCGGAAATTACCATTGATGGCTTGCAATTAGATGGTGAAATGATAGTGAAATCATCAGAGAATCCTAACGAACTTTTCAAAGACGAGGCGTTAACTAAAAAGGTCTTTAAAGGGAAAGATGCTTTCTTGACGACATCTGAATGACTTTCATCTGTATTATCTTAGTGTGTTGAATCCATTCAAGGTTCGTTTCGTTAGGAAATTATGATGAAAACAATTCGGTTTATAGTAAGTGTTCTGCTAATCCTCTCCATTACAAGTTGGAGGCCAGTAGAAGAATCTAAAGTACATTGGTTGACGTTTGAGGAGGCGATCGCACTTCATGAAGAAAATCCTAAGAAATTATTGGTAGACCTATATACCGACTGGTGCGGTTGGTGTAAAGTGATGGATAAGGAAACATACAGTAAATCTGAAATTGCCGATTATATCCATAAGAATTTTTACCCGGTTAAATTCAATGCCGAACAAAAAGAATCCGTTGAGTTTAATGGTCATACATTTAAATTTATACCCTCTGGAAGAAGAGGAGTGCATGAACTAGCCGCTGCACTTACCAACAATAAGCTTAGTTACCCAACCACCGTCTTTTTGGATGAAGAATTAAGAATCATTCAACCAATAGCAGGCTACTTAAAACCTAAGCAAATGGAACCCATTCTGATTTTTATCGGCGATGATCATTTCAAGGATACAAAATGGGATGATTTTAAAAAAAATAATAAAACTACCCTCTAGTCTGCAACCTTCTGGTTTTTTCTGAATCTATAGTTATTGAAAGCGCGTTAGAAAGACGCACCTAACTTTAAAAACAAAGGACTATGAAAAAATCATTATTAATCACACTACTTGGAATCTTTGTTGCAGCGGCAACATTTGCACAGTCTGAGACAAGGAGCTTGTCATCTTTTTCAAGTGTTTCTGCACATGAAGGTATCAATGTATATATTGAAAAGGGCGGAAATGAAGAAGCTAGAGTTGTTATAAATGGAGGAAATGTTGATTTAGATGAAGTGCTCACCGAAGTATCTGGAGGAAGACTGAAAATTCATTTGAAGGATAGAGAGGATGGAATAACAGGAATGTGGATGTAGACGTATTTGTGAAATATAAATTCTTAGAAGGTCTAAAGGCATCTTCAGCCGCATCGATCGAAGCAAAAGATGTAATTGAGGCAAACGGTGATTTCGATGTGGATGTAAGTAGTGCAGGAGATATTAAAGCTAAGATTATTGGAATCGATGAATTAGAGGTAGAAGCATCAAGTGCAGAAGATGTAGACCTGGAAGTAGAAGCTGAAGAAATTGATGCAAGTGTATCCAGCTCTGGTGGTATTGAGATTAAAGGAACTGCACGGGTGCAGGATATTGAAGCAAGTAGCTCTGGTGACTATGAGGGTTTTGATTTAATAAGTGAAGAAGCTGAAGCTTCTGCAAGTAGTGGAGGATCAATTGAGGTGAATGTAAAAGAAAAAATCAGAGCGAGGGCCAGTAGTGGTGGGTCGGTTAGATACGATGGAAACCCATCCTATGTAAATGCTGACTCAAGCAGTGGAGGAAGAGTCAAGAAGTCTTAGCATAGATTAAAATATTTTATCAAGCCTGCATACATTTATGCGGGCTTTTTTGTTGTTAGACTATGCAAAAATTCATTCTTGTTATCAGCGTAATCGTCTTGATCTCTTGCGAAAGTTCTGAAAAAAGGAGAGATCGATTTTTTCTAGAGGGAAACAAGGCGCTGGCTCTTGAAAACTACGAAAATGCTGTCCAGCTATTTAACCAATCGATCAAAGAAGATCCCAGATATGCTCAAGCACTCAATAATAGAGGTGTTGCAAAAATGGAGTTAGGCCATACGTATGAAGCAATCTTAGATTACAATCAAGCCATTGCAATAGACAGTGATTATTTAGATGCTTTGTTCAATAGAGCCTATGCTTATGAAGAGATAGGCCAATTTAAGAATGCGCTAGATGATATCAGCGATCTAAAAAAACTAAAACCAGACTCTGCTTTTGTTTACTTCTACGAAGGTTTGGTGCTTACCAAACTTAAAGAATATGATAAGGCTTATTTAAGCCTTCAAAAGGCAGATCAGTTGGATCCGTTGAATCCTGAAACTATTGTCAACATGGCAACTATTCACTACTTCAAAGGTTCTATGGATCAGGCAACAGAGAAAGTACAGGAAGCATTGAAGCTGCAACCTGATAATGCGAATGCTTATAACTTACTTAGCTTAATAGCACTAAATAAAAATGATTTTATCAATGCACTCAATGATATAAATCGAGCATTGGATGAAGTTCCAGGAGAGGCCTTCTTTTTAAATAACCGGGGATATGTGTATTTACAGATGGATAGCCTTGAACTCGCACTGGAAGATATTAATAGAAGTATTGTCTTAAATCCTGATAATGGTTGGGCCTACCGAAACAAAGGTATTTACAAGCTAAAAAAAAACATATCAGAGGCCATCTATTTGTTTGAAAGGGCCATACAAACCGGTGATTTTATAGATGAGATTTATTACTACCTGGGAACAGCCCATCAACAAAATCAAGACCTTAATGCAGCTTGCGAAGCATGGAGAAAAGGTGCCGATGTAAACGAGCTCAAAAGCAGGAAATTATTTAATCAGAATTGTGATTGATCCTTCTTAAAGATCAGCTGGTTAATGGAAACAAGGTGGCTGAATAATACTGCCGGGACAATAAATGTTGGTAATAACACATAGGGAAAATAAAATACTCCGGTATTTGCAGGTATTGATTCGGTAGCTTCATAGAAATAAGGGGTATAGCTAATGGCTCGATAAACGATATTGAATAAAAGCCCGAGTGCAATTAAATTCCATATTACGGCACCTATTCTGTTTTTACTCCTGGCGCCGACCATGAACACAGCTGCAAACGGAGCAGATATTCCGGAAATAATATCCAGATTCGAACCTTCAAAAGTCAGTTCCTTTGGAAGTACTGCTGCTACTGATAGCCACCATAAAACCATCTCTAATGGTACTCTTATGATATGAATATAGTGTAATGTGGTAATAGAAATTTCATTCAATCTTCTTCTTGTTCTCGGAATAATTAAGGTAATGACTATCGTTGCCACAGGTATTGCGACATATAGCATCAACCTTGGTGGGAAAGTAAAGTCCTCAAAAAAGCCATAGAAGGTTACAGTACTAACTAAAAACACCCATCCAATTACGATAGTTATAGCAAATGTTGGACTAAGATTTTTTTTACCTGGATAACTTGATTGGAATCCGTAGCTAAGAAAAGCAAGAACGGACAATACAATAGCTATAAATGTCCATTCTACATATGGTGGAATGTTTTCCATTGATTGGATTAGGGTGAGTATTAGTAAGGTAAGAAAAATTCCCATTTTTTTCGTTCGGCGTTAATTTGCACTGAAATGAATTTCGATGAACTAACAGTTTTCTTAGAGAAGCGGATACAAGAACCTATGCCGGGTAATCTTGCACATAAACTTATGCAGCCAAGACTAGCTAATGGCTCTCGCATTCAAATTAAACATCCTAATCCTCCAAAAGAAAGTGCGGTGATGATTCTTCTCTATAAAAAAGAAGATAAACCCTATTTCCCATTGATCCAGAGACCAAAATATGAAGGTGTTCATAGTGGCCAAATTGGTTTGCCGGGAGGAAAAAAGGAATCATCTGACAGTAGTTTAATTGACACGGCCCTAAGAGAGATGGAGGAGGAAATAGGTGTTATGAAGAATAAGGTGGATATTTTTGGTCATCTCACACCCTTTTACGTATCAGCGAGTAATTACAATGTATTGCCAGTAATTGGCCGAGTTGATCATGAGCCCCCATTTATTCCTGATCATAGGGAAGTAGAAGAGATCATTCATCCATCGGTAGCCGATTTGATTAAAGCAAACAATAAGAAGGAAAAAGAAGTCATAGCAAGAGGTGGGATAAAATTACTTAGTCCCTATTTTGATCTTTTTGGAAAAACGGTTTGGGGGGCTACTGCAATGATGTTAAGTGAATTTGTCGTTCTGATGGAGGAGTTCTCAAGTAAGTAACAAAGCGATAATTTAAAAATAATGAGCTATTTCTAGCAGTAGAATGTGGTAAGAGTATTTTTGAATATGGACGTTTTCGAAAGAGAGTTTCACGACGAAACTTCATCATTTGATGAGATACTTGATTTTGAAATCAGCGATGATTTGAATGATTTCGAAGAAGATGACGATTCTCAAGACGAAGAGCATTTTTATCGATCTTTAGACGAATACTAATTCCTCATATTCTTATTTTCCTTCTTGCACTTTGACTAACTTTGCTGTTCGGCAAACGGGTACGACCAGCTCCTGCTGAATCCCCCAGGACCTGACGGTAGCAAGGGTAGGTGGTTGTAGCGGTGCGATACTTCGTTTGCCTTTTTTTAAATTCACTGTCACTAACCAATTGATTAAACAGACTTATGAAATTTTTTATTGATACCGCCAATCTTGATGAAATAAGCGAAGCTCAAGATTTAGGAGTGCTTGATGGAGTAACGACAAACCCTTCTTTGATGGCTAAAGAGGGAATAACTGGAGAGGATAACATCCTTAAACACTACAAAGACATTTGCAATCTTGTGGATGATAACGTAAGTGCTGAAGTAATAAGTACAACGTTTGAAGAGATGGTTGAAGAAGGGAAGAAATTGGCGGCTATTGATGATAAGATCGTTGTAAAAATACCGATGATAAAAGATGGTGTTAAAGCGATAGCAGTCCTTAATGATCAGGGAATAAGAACAAACTGTACATTGGTTTTTAATGCAGGTCAAGCGATTCTGGCAGCTAAGGCTGGTGCGACCTATATTAGTCCATTTATCGGTCGGTTAGATGATATCAGTTCTGATGGTCTTGCATTGATAGAGCAGATCGTTGGAATATTTGACAACTATGGATTCGAGACAGAGGTTCTGGCGGCTTCTATCAGGCATAATATGCATTTAATTCAATGCGCTGAGATCGGAGCTGATGTAGCAACTTGTCCTTTAAGCGTAATCACGGGTTTACTAAAGCACCCACTTACGGACAGTGGTTTAGAGAAATTCTTAGCCGATTATCAAAAAGGAAACAAATAATTATAAATTAAGTTGATGATGGAAGTAGAAGAAGTCTTAGATTTAGAGGAAATGTATATCATCAAAGTAAAAGGAAAGGCTAAAATCCCTGATTACATACAAATCCGTGATCAGAATTTTGTTCTTGTTGCTTATTTCCGAACAGACCGTCCATTGAAGCGAATGGATAAATTTGGATTGGAAGGCAAGGATCAGGAATTAAAGTCATTGATCTCAGGTTTACCGTATGGTAAGCTGCAAAAGTTAGAGATATAATATCATGTCTTTCTCAGAGGAGCCTGTAGTTCGCGTTGCTAATGCTTCTATTTTTCAGGAAGATCACACGGTTCTTAGTGAGATTGATTTTACAATAGATAAAGGTGAGTTTGTCTATTTAATAGGCAGAACAGGTAGTGGTAAGTCATCACTGCTCAAAACCCTGTATGCTGATTTACCACTACGTTTAGGACAAGCAGAGGTTGTTGGTTATCACATTGCCAATATCAAACCTAAAGACGTTCCCTTTCTTCGGCGAAAAGTAGGTATCATATTTCAGGATTTCGAATTATTCTACGATCGTTCAATAGCTGATAATTTAACATTTGTGATGAAAGCGACTGGGTGGAAAGATCCAGCCAAAATGAAATCAAGAATTGCTGAAGTCCTGATGAGAGTTGGACTTGGAGCAGTTTCTGCCAAAATGCCTCATCAATTATCTGGCGGGGAACAACAGAGAGTGGTAATTGCCCGAGCGATGATCAATGAACCACAAATTCTTTTTGCGGATGAACCTACGGGAAATTTGGATCCAGATGTAAGTGAGGGAATTTTGAAATTGTTTGGGGAGATCAATAATAGTGGAACCGCCGTTTTAATGGCCACTCATAATCACAGGTTTATTGAGCGTTTTCCACACAGAGTGCTGAAATGTGAAAAAGGCAAGGTTCTTGATTCATCAAAGGAAAAATTTGAATTAAGCGGTTGGTACTAACCCTTTCCTTATCTTCACACTTATGGACAAGATTTTTATCTATGGCGCCTATGGCTATACCGGCAGATTAATTGTTGATGAATGCATCGAAAATGGAATACATCCAGTTATTGCCGGGCGCAGTTTAGAAAAAACCAAAGCTTACGCAGAAAGTAAAAATCTTGAATATGCAGTTTTTGAGGTTG
Source organism: uncultured Roseivirgaceae bacterium (assembly GCA_964459925.1). Classification (GTDB taxonomy): domain Bacteria; phylum Bacteroidota; class Bacteroidia; order Cytophagales; family Cyclobacteriaceae; genus Ekhidna. The sequence continues at coordinate 19,163 of CAYWOQ010000034.1, read as the reverse complement.
ATGAGCATGAAAAAGTCATTAGCTGGTTAAAGGATTCGGACATCCTTATTCATTGTGGAGGTCCATTTATTCACACGGCCAAGTTTATGGTAGAAGCTTGCCTTGAAACAAACACCCATTATTTGGACATTACTGGTGAATATGAAGTTTTTGATCTGGTCAAAGAATATGATGAGAGGGCGAAAGAGAAAAAGCTCATGCTAATGCCAGGTGCTGGCTTTGATGTCGTTCCATCGGATTGTCTGGCTCTACATCTTAAGAATAAACTACCTGATGCGACTAATCTTCAATTGGCATTTGTAAGCAAGGGAGGCAGATTGTCTCGGGGTACAACCAAAACGATGATTGAAAGCCTTGGGGAGCCACAAGTAGTAAGAAGAAATGGAGTGTATGAATTTCAACCGATGGGTACCTCTGTACAAACGATTGCTTTTGGTGATTTTGAACAACTTGCCATGGGAATCTCATGGGGAGATGTTTCGACCGCATATGACAGTACAGGAATACCTAATATTGAGGTGTTTTCTGGTACTACAGCGGAACAGGTGAGCAAAGTGAAAAAGATGTTGAAGTTGAGTTTTATTCTTAAATCCAGAATAGTTAAGAACTTTCTTTCCAAGAAACTGGATAAAAAGCCTGACGGTCCTTCCGATGATAAAAGAGAAGCGGCAACCATGTTTCTTTGGGGCAAAGTGACGAATGGTAATCAATCAGTAGAAGCTAGACTTACGACTCCCAATGGTTATACACTCACAGCTAAAACATCGGTATTGATAGCTAAGAAAATTGCTAAGGGTGATTTTAAGGCCGGTTTCCAAACACCTTCTACTGCCTATGGAGAACAATTGATTGTAGAAGTTGAAGGATGTGAATTTCACGATTAGGAGATATCAACTTCCTGAATGGCTTTCTTCAGGACTTCTACAGATTTTTGGAATTTATTTTTTTCATTAGCATCTAAATCGGTATTGATAACCAATTCAATTCCATTTCTACCAACAATTGTGGGGAGTGAAATGGCGACACCATTGATATCTTCAACATCTATAACGGAAGACAAGGTCATAACTCTTCTTTCACCTCTTAGAATCCAGCGAAGTAGTGTAGCTGTAACCAGACCAATTGCATGATTTGTAGCACCTTTTCGTTTGATTATTTCATGTGCTGCTTTCCTAACATTTTCTGCAATTTCTTCTTCATAGTCTTCACTCCAAATGGGCCAAGTTCTCAATGGTTTACCAGCTATGTAGGCGGACGACCATAAAACTACTTCTGAATCTCCATGTTCACCCACTACTTGTGCGTGAACACTTCTGGGATCCAGATCTAATTTTCTGCCAATCATTTCTCTTAGTCGGGCTGTATCTAGCATAGTACCAGTCCCAATCACCCTATTTGCTGGTATTTTAGAAAACTTTTGATAGAAATAGGTAAGAACATCAACTGGATTGGAAACAACTACAAGAATTCCTTTATAGCCAATAAGCTTTTCAGAAATATTCTTTGCAATCTTAACATTTTCCTGAAGCAGGTCTAATCTGGTTTCATCGGGTTTTCCACCTCTACCAGCCGTTACAACAATTGCATCGCATTCCATCATTTCAGGGATGGTTGCAACACTCACTTTTGATCCGGGGTAGAAGGAGGAACCATGGTTCAGGTCCATTGCTTCTCCTTCAGCAAGTCCTTCCCGTGAATCACAAAGCAAGAGTTCCTGGCATACACCTTTATGCAAAAGAGAAATAGCAACGCTAGATCCAACCCAACCTACGCCAATGATTCCAATGCTTATCATAATTGCTTTCTTTAGTATTGTTCAGTTAAAACATTTTCAAAGGGCGTGAGATTCCCATTATCATTAATAAAAATCGTGTAATCAATCCACTTATTGGATCTTAAACTACCGTTCTCTTCTGAATGCTTAATTAACGTAGCGTCATTTACTTTCAACTGCTTGGGATAATTAAAATTAATTTTCCGTAAATCTCCTGCATTAATGGCATTCTTAAAAAGTGCAGAGATACGAATATTGGTTACTTTGTCTTTTAATGGAGATGATTCTCTATGTTGAAGGTCGTAAATAGAGGAATTTTTAGAAGTGTGTCGCATCCCAATCGGACACAATATTCCAAGTGACGGATAGGCTGCCGCGAGCTCAAGAAAGTTCTTGTAGATCAAGCGGTCCCTGAAACGATAGTTTTGATTGGGATTGGTATAGTCAAATGTTATTCCATCATCCATTTCTAAAATCATGGTAGCAAACTCTGTGAAATTTTCATCAAAGAAGGAGATATATTTTTCACTGTTATCTTCCAGATCATTGATGGTTTCGATGATGAGTTGGTGTACCACTTCTCTGTCATAGTAGTACATGATTGACAGAGCATCAAAAGACTCTCTGTGTGCTTTGGTTTCTTCGTAGATTCTTTTCAGTTCCCCTACTGTCTTACTCAGTGCATCAGGAATATCTTTATCTCCGATAAACTGGTTAATCATAAAAATGGCTGCCTCCATTTTGTACTCAATATCAATGCTTTCTACGACTATTCTTTCTTCCACAGGTAACGTTAGATTAAACCTTCTTAACCCTTGCAAAAAGGTCCTGTTTTCTTGAGCCCAGAACATGGTATTTCTTGTAATATGTTGAAGCATAGATTCATCTCCTGTTTCCAAAAATTCATTAATCATGAAAGCAGTGCTTTTCCCATGTTCTATAGCTAAAATTCTCACATTAGCTTTTCCATGAAGATATTTTAACAGCTTTAGTGTTGCTTCAGGAACTTTTTGGATATTATGCCAGTGTTCTGCTAAAACATACAAGTGTTTGTCGGAGACATCCAAAAGTTCAAAACCAGAAAAATCATTGACAGCTTCAATGCTTATCGATTGAACATTGGATAAAGGCTCTTGTGCACTTAATGCAACCGGAAATAGCAATAGAACTATACGTTTAAATAGATTCAATCAATAAATGGGGTTTGATAGTACGAAGCAATCTAATATTTAGCAGGTTCACCTTCTAATGGTAATGTCTTTTTAACGAATTCTCTTAAGTCATCATTGCTTTTAATAAGGTCTTCGTTTCTTAAATACATCATATGCCCAGATCGATAGCCTTTGAAAGAAAAGCGATCCTTCATTTTACCACTTGGATCTATTTGCCACATCGTATACTTCGCATCAAAATATTTGGTGGCACCATCATAATACCCACTCTGAACCATAGTGTGTAAATAGGGATTCTGGGCCATTGCTTGTCTAAGGTTTTCTCCTGTATTATTTCCTTCTCGATTCCATGGACGAACAGGGCCAAACATATTGTATTTTATATCAGTCTTATAATTAAGAACATTTCTGTAATAATAATTGACTGCTGGAGTAAAAGCATGGAGCCATGCTGTCAACTCTGAATTGAAATCTGGGCTGTCCCCACCCTCTGTTCGATCAATTCCTTTATACCTGGAATCTAACCTGCCTACTGTATAGCCATCCTTTCTCAAGAGTTCTTTCCAGAAAAATGAGGTTGGAACGTCTAAATTGTACTGAAGGACTACTTTTTCTGAAATACCGGAATACCTCGCAATTAATTGTGCGGCTTCTTGTTTTTTAGATTCTTCTACAAACCCACCTTTTACCAGTATCGGCATCAATTCATTTACTGCCATCGCTTCTGAAGCCTCTAAGACTTCATTTAAATCCTTAGCCTGTAAGTCATCGGGAAGTTTTTGATGATACCATGCAGCAGCTGTAAAGTATGGAACCCTCAAAGCAGCTCCTAATGGACCATCTCTTCTACCTTTCCCACTATGAATGCCCAGTTCTGTAGGAGAAACCAAAATAACGCCATTTAGGTACATCCATTGTCTGTTTTGAAGTGCCAGAGCCAAACCGGAAACCCTGGTTGTACCATAGCTTTCACCAATAAGGTATTTTGGAGATTCCCATCGATTCATTCTTGTAATGAATGTGTTGATCCATTCTGCGAGATACGAGATGTCTTCATTAACGCCGAAGAAAAACTCCCTTTCAATTTCTTTATCGAGTATTCTTGAGTATCCGGTATTGACTGGATTGACAAAGACAATATCTGCTACGTCCAGAATGGAATTTGGATTGTCTTTTACTCCATATGGTTGGATTGGGAATCCTTCTTCATCGATTTTAAGAATTTTAGGACCAGTATAGGCGAGATGCATCCAAACCGAACCTGAACCAGGTCCACCATTGAATGAAATAAAAATGGGTCGACTGGATTTGTCCTTTATATCTGACCTTTCGTAGTAGGTGAAGTGTACAGCAGCTATTGTTTTTCCATCTTCATTCCAAACAGGTTGAGTACCTGTAGTTGTAGAGTAGGGAATATTTTTTCCTTTTATGGTAACCTGATGATTGGAGGTTACGGTTTCATCCGCTACCTGCATACGGTCTTGAGATATCAGAGAAAATGAAACAAAAAGAAGTGCTATTAAAAGAATCTTTTTCACAAAATTTTTTTGAATGGGATTTGCCTGGTTTGTCATGGCTTAAAAATAAAAAGACATGCTCGTTTTGAGCATGTCCTTTTAATTTGAGTTAGTTATTTATTCAGTCTACTCTTAGACGTAAATTGCCATATCCAGAGTCAACCTTGATGATTTTATTAGGATCACCACCACCAATTTTCCCTTTGTAAGTTGCTTTGTTGGATTCTTTAACCTGGTAGCTGAAACTGGCATCTACATCTGAAGAAACTTTAAGATCAGCAAAGCTAAATTCAGCATCAATGTTTGCAGAGAGGCCTGGTTCAATGTTTATTTCATAAGAACCAAATTTACCGTCAATGTCCACCTTGGTGAATGATTTGGATAATCTCCCGATTGTAAAGTCTCCGAGGTAACTACAGTCCAGTTCTAAACTCCCAGTGAGCTCTTCTATTTCAAATCCTGAAAAATGAGCATCTGCTTCTACTTTATGTGCTTTTTCAATCTCTACTTTTCCATATTTACTCTCTAATTCCAATTCATTGACAGCACCTAATTCCAGGTCTGAAAAGCCCTGCTCAATTTCTAACACGGAACCAGATTCTATATCTAGTTTACTGTATTTGACTGTTACATCTCCATCCTGAATATCTCCAATACTCCCTCCGCCGAAGGATAGTTTTATTTTTGTATTTCCTGTAACATTTCCCACTTTCATAGATCCATAGGAAACGTCAAGATCTAATTCTGAACCTCGGTCCCCCATAGTGACATCACCAAAGCTATTTTTAACATAGAGCGGATTACTTTGGGGCATATAAATGGTGTAGTTCACTTCAAATCCTTCTTCGTTCTTCGTTTTATTATTTGAAATTTCTGTTCTGAACGATATCTCAGAACTTCCTTCACTAATATCAACAGTTAAATTATCAAGGATTCGCTGTGCTCGCTCTTCATTTCTTCCTCGTCCTATCATTTCTACTTTGACGGAAAATTCATTTTTCTCCCAGGAATTAACTTCTACTTTTCCAAATTTATTTTCAATTCTTAGAGTAGTCGAGTTATCTACCGTGTAAGATTTTTCAATATATTTCTTCTTTTCATCTTGATCCCTGGTATAGGCTAAGAATGAAATCGCTACTAGGAATGCAGCAATGCTATATTTCAATAATTGATTCGTTTTCATTTTTTTGAGTTTTGATCGTTTCTAATATTTCTAATTGGCGGTTGAGTATGTCTAATCTCAGTTGCAGGTTACTGATCATGGCATCTATCACCCGTTCATTGGAGGCATTGGTTTGGTAGGTTTTCTTAAGTTCTAAATACATCGAGTCTAATTGGTTGATTTCTACAAGAAATTCCAACTCTTGCTCCGGTGATAAGCTTTCTTTAATCAGCAGCTTTCGCTGATTAATCAAGGAAGTGTAATAGTCTTCAGCTTTCACAAACTCTTGACTAAGCTCAGGACCTTTGGGAGTATTACCTGTACGATCGATAAGCAAAACTGCTGTTGAGATCAAGAAAAGTACTGCGGCAACTTTCCATAGCACATGGAAGTTTGAACTCTTCTTATTCATTCGATCGTCTATTTTATCCCATAGATCATTAGAAGGTTCAGCACCGTCAAATTCGCTTCTGTTCTCCATTAGGAATTTTTCTAGTTGATCACCCATAGTTCACCTCCATTTTTATTATCTGTTTCAATTTGTCTTTTGCTCTTTTATATTGGGATTTAGAAGTTGATTCCGTAATCCCCAAAATTTCACTTATTTCCTTATGGTCATAACCTTCAAATAGATATAGTGATAACACAGTTCTAAACCCAGAAGGAAGCTGTTGCATTGCAAGTTTTATGTTGCCAACTGAATAAATGGGTTCTGTCTCCTCGGTCCATTCTACCTGCGATTCATTTTCCTTTAGCTCATCTACCAGCATTAAGTCTTTTTTACTTTTTTGTACTTGATTCAATGCTTTGTTTACCACAATTCTTTTTAACCATGCACCGAAAGTTGCATCTTCCCGATAACTATTTAAGTTTTGGAAGGCACTGACGAATGCGTCCTGCAATACATCCTCAGCATCAGTATGCTCACCAGTAATTCGAAAGGCCGTATTAAACATCGCTTTTTTATACAGTTGATAGATCTCAAACTGTGCTGTTCGATCCTGTTTTTTACACCTTCGAATTAAATCCGAGTGAATGTTTACTGTTCCAGCTACCAATTCTTAAAGGTTATTTGATCTAAAGACTTTGAAGATAGTACTTGGTTGCATGATGTTATTAATTTTATCAAATAAGTAGAAATGATGAAGAAGCTTTTAGGGTTAGTGGTGCTTATATCTGGTGCGGTTTTTTCACAAGATCTGGATAATCTGGTGGTTGATTCTCTTGCGATGGATTCTGTAGGAATGGATTCAATTGAAAAAGAACCACCTGCTTACTATGCAGCCTTATACCTAAGTACAGAAGCCAGGTTTGCACCAAATTTTGGAGGTGTTAATCTTGTATCGGGGGTTAGCTTTGGGGTCCAATATAACAAGTGGCAGTTAGGTTTTAATGTTTATGACTTTCAAGGAACAATTGAATCCTTGGTGATTTTTCCGAATGCTTTTTCACTGGATTATAGGTATGCCGGACCTTGGTTTGGGTATGAGTTATACGATAATAGATGGTTCAGTTTTGACCTTATTGCATCGTATGGTATAGGAGATATGATCTGGGAAGATTTGAAAAATAATATTGATTTTTTTCGTGACGAATTTAATATGGTAACGATTGGTGTTTATGCAGACCTAGATCGGTTCAGGTACGCAAAACCTTATTTTACCATCGGATATCAACATGTAAACGATTTGGTCTTAGAAAGGGTGAAGAATAACGAATTTACAGGTATGTTTTTTGGTTTTGGAATAAGGATCGGCTACTTTAATCAATAACTTATTTATTTATAGACATTTAAGGTATTTTAATTAAACTTGTACAACAATCAATTTGGCTATGGAAATCAACTTACGGATTTTCTGTTTTCTTCTGTTTTCTATTTCATTATCAGCTGTCTTAGCGCAAAAAAAGACCTATAAGCTATACATAGCGGCTGAAGAAACATTCTTTGATGAACGATTTGGTGAGGCGGTGCCAATGTATGAAGAAATACTAGAGTTAGATTCTGTTTATGAGGATGTTCCTTATAAACTGGAGATAGCCAGGCTTTTGTCTAATAGACAATACTCTGATATGTCACAATTTCTGGCTTATGAGACCGTAATGTCCCAGCGAGATAAGTTTTATTATTACTGGAAAGGACGAGTGTTGCTCGAAGAATACAAGTTTGAAGAAGCAATTGCTTCGTTAAATACCTTTTTGAATCGTCCTGAGAAAAAAAGTCCTTTAATCCTAAAAGAGGCCGAAAAATGGACCAATGAGGCCAGAACTGCCAAAAATCTATTCGACAATCCAGAAGATTATGAAATACATCTTTTACAGAAAGGTGTAAATACCCCTAGTGCAGAACTAAGTCCAGTATTCTTTGCAGGAAAGGAGGAATTACTTTTCCTATCCAATCGCGATGAGAGTAACCCGGATGAGTTACTCATTTATCATACAAGGCATGAGGGCAATCGAGCCTGGTCAACTCCTACAGTGGTTTCTAATGTGGGAAAGTTCACAAGAGAAAACTCGAATATTGAAGTGGTAGACGAAGATGGAAGATTGTTCCAATTCCGAACTAAAAAAGGAGGGGATCTATTTTACAGCGAGCCAACTGAAAACAAAAACGGGTGGTCTGATCCGGTAGAATTTGATAGTAAAATCACGAGTACTCACTTAAGCTCTCACTTCTTTATTAATGAACATGAAGATCGGATAATCTTCGCAAAAGAGGTTGGTAGTAAAAAAGAACCGAATCTTGATTTGTATGAATCTTTTTTAGATCCACAATCAGGTAAATGGAGTAATCCAACCGTCTTTACCACCAATATAAATAGCGAATACAATGAGGATAGTCCGTTTTTAAGTGCAGATGAAAAAATACTTTACTTCGCTTCGAATGGTCATGGGTCGATGGGTGGATATGATATTTTCAGATGCGAATACAATGAATCTACTAATAGCTGGAGTGATCCGGTAAACCTTGGTTTCCCCATTAACTCACCGGATGATGAGATTCATTTCAAATTGAATCCTGACCAAAGGTCTGGTTATTTCACTTCCAATAGACTAAATACATACGGAGATTATGACATTTTCTTTTTCTGGGAAGTAAATACCGTGAGAGTCAGAGGAAGGGTTTTGAACGGGGCAACTGGCGAGCCGATCACAGATGCGAGAATTTTCTTTAGACCTATCGAGTACATAGACCTTTACTATTTCTCTGAAATCAATGAAAAAGGGGAGTACTCTACACAAATAACCTCTGATGATATATTTACAATCGAATTAAAGTATGCTGACAATACCATTGTTGAGCTAGAAGAATTTGAGATTCATGAAACGGGAGGGAAGACCACTACCCATATAAAGGATTTTTACGTCGGTGGTTCTCAATCTTCAACTGATGAAACTGATGAAATCATCATAGTCGCTGGAGGTGAAGATACTCCTGTTCGTAGCCCCTCAATTGATGTATCAGATACAAAAATTGAAAACGAAATTAGATATGTAGATGATACCGAGGTTCCTGCAAATAAAGAGGAAGTTCAAATTCAGGATTTAAGGGATTATGATGGGTCTAGAAAGGCTATTACCCGAAACATCTACTTTGAATTTGATGACACGAAAGTAGGAGACGCTAGTCTTCCTGTACTTAATACCATACTCAGTTTGTTGCAGAAAAACCCAAATTTGCAAATTGAAATAGCCGGGCATACAGATAACATAGGATCAAAAGTAACCAATAAGGCCGTTTCTCAAAGGAGAGCCCAAGCAGTGAAAGATTGGTTGGTTCAAAACGGTGTAGATGCTGGTAGGCTGACGGCAAGAGGCTACGGGGAAGCGATACCTTTAGCCACGAATGACGATGAATTTGAAGGCCGGGAATTGAATCGTCGGATTGAAATCATTGTCAGATAGTATTTTATACGATCTTCCTACTATTTTTGACAGAAAATAAGCAACATGTTTACCTCAAAAATTGCAGGGTTAGGACATTATGTACCCGATAATGTTGTAACCAATGAAGATCTATACAAGATGATGGATACCAGTAATGAGTGGATCGTCGAACGAACGGGTATCAATGAAAGAAGATGGATCGATCCAACGACAGATGATAGCCCAAGTACGATGGGCACAAAAGCCGCGAGAATGGCCATCGAAAACGCGGGATTAACACCGGATGATATTGATTTTATTGTCTTTGCAACCCTGAGTCCGGACTACTACTTCCCAGGTCCAGGTGTGATGGTACAGGAACAATTAGGCATAAAAGAAATCGGTGCCCTTGATGTTCGTAATCAGTGCTCAGGATTTGTCTACGGGTTATCAGTGGCTGATCAGTTTGTAAAAACCGGGATGTATAAGAATGTATTGGTTATTGGAGCGGAAAATCACTCAGGAGGCCTTGATAAAACAACCAGAGGCAGAGGTGTGACTGTAATTTTTGGGGATGGGGCTGGTGCTGTAGTACTACAACGATCGGAAGAAACATCCAAAGGAATTTTATCTACTCATCTTCACTCAGAAGGTAAGCATGCTGAAGAATTAGCCTTGATAGGTCCAAGTACCAATCATTGGGTTGATGCCATACTGGAAGAAAATAACCCGGATGATATATCTTATTATCCATACATGAATGGAAACTTTGTTTTCAAGCATGCAGTAACTCGATTCATGGAAGTGATTCATGAGGCGCTAGCTACGAACAGGTATAAACCGGAGGATATTAATTTGCTTGTTCCGCATCAAGCCAACCTCCGGATCAGCCAATTTGTGCAATCAAAGATGGGATTATCAGATGACAAGGTGTATAATAACATTATGCGGTATGGTAACACTACTGCAGCATCCATTCCAATAGCACTTAGTGAAGCTTATCAGGAAGGTAAAATTCAAAAGGATAGTTTAGTGTGTCTTGCTGCCTTCGGAAGTGGGTTTACCTGGGCCTCTGCGTTGATAAGGTGGTAACAGAAAAATAGCCCTTCTTTTATCACTTCAGCTTACTCATTCTAAGTTATAGAAATACAATTACTTAAGTTTTGAGTCCTTGAAAAATATAATTATTTGAATAAAAAATATAATTAATTATTAAATTATATAAGTATATTTATGAAATAAATAAAAATAGTTCAATTCAAATAAATCAACATTTCATGGGCTTATTCAATTTTAAAAAGGATATTAATGCCTTAAAACTTGCAAAATCAGATACCGGAGACTGGATGGTAAAAAAAGGTTTCAGTATCCTCTATATAGGTAGCAAAGAAAAGTGTGAACGATTTATGAGTCAAACGCAAAGTATTTGATTCCATTCAATACTACGATCACAAAGTAGTAATGGCTAAAATGGCTTTTGTGATTTCATGAGGTTGGCCCCAGGGAATGAAGTGATTAATCCCTTCAAGCATTCGTACCTCAAGCAATGAATCAGCTAGCATCTCCATGGCAAAGTCAGCATTCTCTTTGGGTACTAATTTGTCACTTGTACCCTGAATAAGGATTGTAGGAATTTGGACATGGCTCCAAAGAGGTATCATTAGCTCAAGCTCTTTTTTCAATGGCAAGATTTCGTCATTACTTACTTCAAATGCTAACGGGGTAATCGCACTTCCAAGTTTTGTATTAATAACCTTCCGATACCATTCTTCTTTTTCCATTTCCGGATCTATAGAGGGCGCTACCATGATCATTCCTGAAAAGGAGGTGGGATAGTCCATCGCCATTCTTGCTATTACCGGTCCCCCTAGTGAATGACCAACCAAAATTTTATTGGTGTGACTAAACTGATCAGTCACTGCTTTGATTTGCTTGGCTTGTTTTTCCATACTTGGTTCAGCGACACCATATCCAGATTTTCCAAAACCTGCACGATCAATCGCCAACATGTCCATTTGGTCCAGTAAACTATCTGCCTTGAAATAATCAATAAAGGCATTCCAGGATCCTGGAGATCCATGGACAAAAACAATAAGTAGGTCTTTGTTGCCATTCGTATAGGCATAATGAATGTTTTGCTTTTCCACCAGCAGATCATCAAAATAGATCGTATGCTTACTTTCTGATAGTACTTCTTTGGCTTCTTCATCTGACATTCTGAGTTCAATGCATGAACATAAGCAAAGCATCATCAATCCATAGAGGCAACGAAAGGGTGAATCAGGTTTATATTTGCATGCTATGCTGGATGGAATCATTTTGACAGACTATCAATTCAAGAACCAAACTGGAAAATACACAGGTAAAGTTCGTGAAGTCTATGAATTTGGTGATAAAATCGCCATGGTTGCGACGGATCGCATCTCTGCTTTTGATGTGGTTTTACCTAAACCAATTCCGTTTAAAGGTCAGGTTCTTAATCAATTGGCGTCAAGGTTTTTAGACTTGACAAAAGATATTGTACCTAACTGGGTCGAAGAGACACCACATCCTAACGTTACCTATGGTAAGCGATGCGTACCCTTCAAGGTAGAAATGGTCATACGTGGCTACCTAACAGGCCATGCCTGGCGAGAATATAGGGATGGAAAAAGAAGCTTGTGCGGAGTAGAAATGCCTGAAGGCATGAAGGAAAATGAGAAATTCCCCGCACCCATCATTACACCTACTACGAAAGCAGATCAGGGTCATGATGAAGATATTTCTCGAGAAAGCATATTGGAAAAAGGAATTGTTTCTGAGTCGGATTATTTGAAATTGGAAGCATACACCTATGCACTTTTTGAAAGAGGGACTCAAATAGCAGCCGATAGAGGGTTAATTCTAGTAGATACTAAGTATGAGTTTGGGATGTATGACGAAGAGATTTATTTAATCGATGAAGTACATACGCCGGATTCATCGAGGTATTTCTATGCTGAGCCCTATGCTGATCTCTTAGAAAGAAATGAACCTCAGAAACAACTTTCTAAAGAGTTTGTGAGACAGTGGTTGATTTCAGAAGGTTTTCAAGGCAAAGAAGGTCAGGCTATACCCGAAATGAGCGAAGAACGAATTGAGTTAATCTCCAACCGATATATAGAGCTATACGAGAACATCTCAGGACAAAAGTTTGTTAAAGACCCATACTCCAATAAATTAGCCGAAATAAAAGAACGCATATCCCAAATAGTAGAAAGATAATTATGGATTTTAAACTAGATAAATACGAAAATTATTCAATAGCCTCAATAGGAGATGAAAAAGTAGATTCCACTATCGCACCTGAATTAAAGTCCCGGTTTATGGAGATTGCTCAGGAGGGAGTTAACAGTTTGATCGTAGACATGAAAGAGGTTAAATATGTGGATTCAAGTGGGTTAAGTGCACTCTTGGTAGGAAATAGGTCTTTTTCTGACCGTGGGGTATTTGTGCTCTTTAACGTTACTGACCATGTCATGAAACTCATAAGCATTAGTCAGCTAGACAAAGTGATGAACATCGTTCCAACACAGGAAGAGGCAGCAGACTATGTGCTCATGGCTGAAATTCAAAAAGGAGCTGGATCGGGAGAGTAACATTTGGATTTTGAACTCCTCATATTAGGATCAAATGCCGCGGCGTTTGCTCATAGAAGGCATCATACCTCTCAACTGCTAAAAATTCAGAACCGTTTTTTCTTGATTGATTGTGGCGAAGGCACACAGCTGCTTCTGAAAAAGTACCAGGTAAAACTCTCCAGAATAGATCATATTTTTATATCGCACCTTCACGGGGATCATTATTTTGGTTTGATCGGATTAATTTCCACCATGCATTTGTTTGGTCGCAAAAAGGATCTCTTGATTGTGGGACCTCCAGGGTTGTCGGAAATCATCGCTTTGCAGTTACGCTATTCAGAAACCTCATTGGGTTTTAAAATAGACTTTAGGGAGTTTACACCTGATATTTCCGAAGTGATTTATGATCAGCCCGACTTTGACGTGACTACCATCCCCATGGATCATCGAGTGCCTTGTGCCGGGTTTTTATTTAACGAAAAGCCAAAAAAACGGCGAATCAATCGAGCGATGTTGGCTGAATACAGTCTGTCCAAACTCGAAATAATTGATCTAAAGGAGGGTAAGGATATTCTGAACGAGGATGGCACGGTTAAGTATGAGAATAAGCTTTTGACATTAAATCCTTCACCTTCTTATAGCTATGCTTTTTGTTCAGATACACGATACAAACCATCACTTAAGTCGATTGTTGAAGGAGTAGATATGATGTATCACGAATCCACCTTTGCAGATGATATGAAAGATCGGGCAGGAGAGACCTATCATACAACTGCAGCTCAGGCGGCGCAATTTGCAAAAGATGCCAAGGTGAAGAAGCTCCTATTGGGACACTTTTCTGCCAGGTATAAAGCGCTTGATCCCATTTTAAATGAAGCAAAAGCAGTCTTCGAGCATTCGGAACTAGCCATTGAAGGAACGGTATTTACTCCCCATGAAAAATAAAAAACAGGCCTTATTTATCATCTTGGCAGCAATTTTTTTGACCAATGCCATACTCGCAGAGCTCATTGGGGTAAAGATTTTTTCATTAGAAGAAACATTAGGTTTTAAACCGGCCAATATTTCAATGATGGGTTACACGCTAGACTTTAACCTGACAGCAGGTGTGATGATCTGGCCTGTAGTGTTTATTACAACAGATATCATAAACGAATATTTTGGTAAAAGAGGAGTTCGCAGGATAAGTTTCATCGCCGTAGGTTGTATAGCCTATGCCTTTCTTATGATTTACCTGGTAACTCAGCTAAGTCCTGCTGCTTTTTGGATGGAAGTAAACAGTACAGGCCCAGATGGAAATCCTTTCAATGTCAATTTTGCCTTCAACAAGATCTACACCCAGGGTTTGGGAATTATTGTAGGGTCGATTGTTGCCTTCCTGATCGGACAGTTATTGGATGTTCTGGTCTTTCAAAACCTGCGAAAAATCACGGGTGAAAAAATGATTTGGTTAAGAGCTACCGGATCTACATTGATATCACAGCTAGTGGACAGTTTCGTGGTTCTGGGTCTAGCGTTTTATGTACTGGCACCCGCTGAATCAAGGTGGGAGGTAAACCAAGTCTTTAGCGTAGGCACGATTAACTACATTTATAAATTCATTGTAGCGATTTTACTGACGCCACTGATTTACCTTGGACATTTTTTGATAGATAAGTACTTAGGTAAAGAAGAGGCAGACCGAATGAAGGAGGAGGCAGCTCAAAGTACCTTTTGATAAGTAGACTATCCCATTTGTTAGTTGATGGTTTCTATTCATAGAGCAATTGAATGTTTCCAACGATACGTACAAAACCAACTGAAATTAATTCGTTTAACCTTTCATCATGCGACTCACCCTCATCAACCTGTTCACCACATTAGCCATCTATTCGTTTTCACAATCCATGGATTTAACAGGTACCTGGCTGGGAAACTCTACTTTCCTCAAAAATTACTATACCCTGGAATATGAAATCACCCAAACAGGAAATGAGGTAACAGCAATCGCACTTTCCTATGGAAAGAAAGATACTGTAAAAGCGAGACTGGAAGGGATATTAGAAGGCAATAACCTAGAATTAGCTGCTCAGGAGTTGATTTATAAAACAGGAATGGCATGCATGTCTGACAATAAATTGACCTATACCCTGACAGGGAATCAGCAGACATTGGTGGGCCGATGGAAGGGAAATGCAAAGTTGAATACCTGCCCCTACATAAGTTCTGGTTCCATTACACTCATCAAACAGGAAGCTGATCAATATGTGCAAGCTGAAACTTCAACTGATGAAATAAAAACCATATCAACCGAAGACGATGTGGGCCAGGCACTTATTCGTGAGCTCAGCAAAAGAAAATACTATGCATTGATCATTGGGATCAACGACTATGAGAATGAGGATATTCAGGATTTAGACCATCCCATTGCAGATGCAAAGAACTTAGCAGGTGTATTGATGAATCACTATTCCTTTGAAAAGGAAGATGTGAGTGTTTTGCAGAATCCATCCAGAGAGGAAATCATTATAGCCCTAGACCGGCTGACTGGAGTGGTAACAGAAAAAGACCATTTATTGATCTTCTTCGCAGGTCATGGCATTTGGAATGCTCAACTGAACCAGGGTTACTGGCTTCCAAGTGATGCCTCCATGGATTCTAAGTCTTATTGGCTTTCGAATAGTACACTGAGGGATTACGTTGGAGGTATTCAGTCAAAGCATACGCTGTTGATTTCAGACGCATGTTTCAGTGGGGGTATTTTAAAGGAACGAGCCGTTTTTGAAAACAGTCGAGCGATCCTTGAAGTGTACAAACTACCTAGCCGAAAAGCCATGACCAGCGGAACACTCAAGACCGTTCCGGATAAAAGTGTATTCATCGAGTACCTGGTCAAAAACCTGATCAATAATCAAGCGCCTTTACTTTCTGCAGATCAATTGTTCAGAAACTTTAAGACAGCCGTGATCAACAACAGTCCCAATGGACAGGTGCCTCAGTACGGCCCCATCTCACAAGCAGGAGATGAGGGCGGGGATTTTGTGTTTTTGAAACGACAGTAACTAGCACTTAAGCTTCCTTTTGATACACCCGTATCCAGTCCACATACATGTATTGTGGAAAGACCGTGGTTTCATCCGGTCGACCGGCCCAGGTCCCACCAACGGCAATATTGAATAGGAAAAAGAACTCTTCATGAAATTCTGAATACATCTCTGAATCAATGGATATGGAAGCATACTCTTTACCGTCGACCAGCCAGGCAAAATGCTTTTCGTCCCATATCAACTCGAAGATGTGAAAGTCATCTGCAAAGGTTCCATCCTCAAGCTCGTAGGTAGTGGCTCCCATTTGTTCGTGCTTCTGTTCTTCATTGGCATAATGAATATTGCATTCTACCGCACCATCATCTTTGCTGCCATAAAGCTCCAGAATATCAATCTCCCCGCATTGTGGCCAGGGTGTGTCCCCTCCATTTTCATTGATATTGGCTCCCAGCATCCAAAAAGCCGGCCAAATGCCTTCACCATAAGGTAGCTTAATCCTTGCTGCAATCTTTCCGTATTTGAAGGTTTGTTTATTCGCAGAATTTATCCGGGCCGAGGTGTATTGGTCCATTCCATGCGTATCGCTTTCGTGCATGGCTTTAATCACCAGGCAGCTTTTTTCAACGTTGGCGTTTGCCGGGCTATTGGTGTATCGCTGCCACTCTTCATTGAACTTTCCCGCTGGTTCTACCTGGTAGGACCAGTTGTTAGCATCAATGGAATCCCCATCAAACTCATCGGACCATACCAAGACATAGTCTGACCCTGGATTTTCAGTTTGTGTAGTGTCATTTGTCTCAGAACTATTCTCCGTCTCACTCATTGATTTATTGTTTTTAACACATGAAGAAAGGAATAAAAAAAGGACAAGGCATAATGCATAAGGATGGGTTTTTAAAAATTTCATGGAGTCACATTTTTTCGAAGATAAAAACTAATTACGGCAAATTTGAATGCAATGGATGATCCTTCTGCCTTGGGGCTTACAGTTAGTGAACCCTCACGTATATTTGATGCATGCTCGAACTGGCCAGTATTCTTGTTTTTGGAATTTTTGCGCAATGGCTCGCCTGGCGAATCAAACAGCCGGCTATTCTACCATTGATCATCATAGGTCTGCTAATCGGTCCGGGATCTACCTACCTAACACCTGATGGTTCAAAATTCATCGACGGGGATACCATCTTTACTGGCGACCTACTCTTTTCATTTGTTTCTATTTCGGTAGGGGTCATTCTTTTTGAAGGTGGGCTTACCCTGAACCTCAAAGAAGTGCGAAATCAAGCGGGAACGGTAGGAAATTTATTGTTTTTCGGATCCATTGTGACCTTTGCCGGAGGTGGAGTAGCCAGTCATTACCTGCTTGGACTGAGCTGGCCCATGGCCTTCCTTTTTGGCGGACTGATTGTCGTCTCAGGGCCAACGGTCGTCTTACCGATTTTGCGGAACGTCAAGCCCAACAATAAAGTAAACACGATCCTAAAGTGGGAAGGTATTCTGATTGATCCGTTCGGTGCCCTGATCGCGGTACTGATGTATGAGTTTATCGTTTCTTCTCATCACGGATCAGAGTATTCTATTGAAGTGCTTCAGGAGTTTTTCGCTACCATTTCCAGTGGGATCGTTTCTGGCGGGATTGGTGCCGCCATTCTTTACTACGCCATTAAAAAGCAAACGATACCTGAATACTTAAGTAATATCTTCTCCCTTGGACTTGTGATCCTAACCTTCTCATTTGCTGAACTGGTGCACAAAGAGGCAGGGTTGATGGCTGCCACGATGATGGGCATAGTCCTGGCGAATGTCAAGATGGAAGAAATCAAAAAGATTCTCTTATTTAAGGAAGACATCAGTCTTATCCTGGTTTCTGTACTTTTTATTCTGCTCTCCTCTCGCATAGAAGTGCACCAGGTTCAAACACTGGGTGTACCCAGCTTACTGCTTTTTCTAATCGTCACCTTGGTTCTCCGTCCGTTAGGGGTCTTGTTATCTACCATAAAGTCCACATTGAGCTGGCAGGAAAAAGCGTTCATTAGCTGGATCGGGCCTAAAGGGATTGTGGCGGCAGCCGTTGCTTCGCTTTTCTCGTTGGCACTGATAGAAAAACCGGATATCGTAGAACCCAAAGAGGCGGAGCTCTTACTTCCCTTGGTTTTTTTAATGATTGTGGGGACAGTGGTATTCCAGGGATCAACGGCCAAAGTAGTGGCCAGGTTTTTAGGCGTGATCCGTAAGGAACCAAAAGGTTTGTTGATTGTGGGGGCCAATGAGCTGGCTCGAAGATTCGGTAAAAAACTGACCGAGCTAGGTATGGACATTGTCCTGGTAGATACCTCTGCTTCCAACATAAAAAGTGCGCGAAAATCTGGTCTTCAGGCTATTGAGACCAATGCACTATCGGATGCAGTGTTCGAAGAGGTGGATCTCTCCCGGGTCGGTAAGATGGCGGCCATCACCTCCAACTCCGGGCTAAATGAATTGGCTTGCCGATGGTTTGAAAAGGAGATGGGCGAACGGAACGTGCTACGTCTTGCAAGCAAGGAAGAAGAAGAAAACGTAAATGTCGAGTTGCCCAAAAACGTCTTATTCGCGACGCAGACAGAGTTCGTCTCGTTGGTTTCACTGGCCCGTAAAAAAGATGCCTTTGCAGAAATGACTTTCAGTACGCAAAAGGAGTACGACGAGTGGATGAATAATCACAAAAGCAAGATCGTTCCGATCTGTCTGGTTGCAGACGAGGAAGTGGAATTGATAAGTGGCTATACCCATTCCATTGCCAAAGACAGTACACTGATCTTTTTGAAAAAAGACGGGTATGAGGTGATGGAGAAGAAGGAAGCGAAAACGGGATAACGGTCATGTATGTTGCATGCCTTTGGATTTTAGTTGATAATTATGAAAACGGATTAACACTTCTGTTTAAAATAACACAGCATAGGTATTTTCTAAATTAGTTGTTCACGGTTTTTAGCTTTTCATGAAAGTGAAATATTCGTTTTAACCCGGATTATTCAATAGAATAATCAAAAGGTGGGCTAGAGTTTTGGAT
>CAYWOQ010000033.1:0-40416 GCA_964459925.1 uncultured Roseivirgaceae bacterium | reverse complement strand
AGAATCAAACTTTTTGGACTAATTATTAAATCCTAATGCATAATCGAGGTTAAAGCTTGGAGTAATAAAATTCACAGAAGTTTAATACATTAAAGCGCACAATATTCTAATAGCAGTGATTTAATCAAATTCAGATATACCATTTAACTTCAGAGTAAGAAAATCACATTAAACTCTAGCACTTCCTTCGATCATTTTAGCAAGCTTGGAGTTGAAGCTTTTCTTTTTTATCAAATCTTCAATGTTCATATGAAATCGATAGTTCCAGTAATGAGGAATATTGGCAGGTACATTGATGCGCTCCTCAAAACAGTTCGGTCTTTTTATTTCATCGCCTATTGCAACTAGATCCTGAATGGGGAAAATGGCAAACATGGCGGGAGATTCAAGATGTTGTTGAATGGTTTTTTCTACAATGGGAGCTTCCATTTCTTTTGGTGCAACTCCTTCAAAACCTAAAACGTTGTTGTAGAATAGTTGACTTAGTCTGGGATCTTCATGCCACCATTCCCGAAGGTTCGACATATCGTGGCTGCCTGTTGTTGTTACGTATAAGTAGGATAGATCGGCTGGATTCCAAAATTCACTTTCATCATTTGTCATGCGCTGGACCGCCAGACTTAGTAGTTGCAGGTCCGCCATGACACCAGGCACACTTGAAGGCACCATTCCAAGATCTTCTCCACAAATCAGCATATTTGTTGCTGACTTAATCATGGAGAGTTTCTTCATGGCGATTTCTCTCCAAAAGCTATTGTGCCTATGGTAGTAGAAGTCATCATGAAGCTCCTTAAGCTTGGCTTTCTGGTAATCATCCAGGTATGCATAGCTGTTGGTTTGATGTAGCAGAATCCGCGGATCATAATAATCTTTATCCTTAAAGTTTTGATGGAAAAGCACTTCACAAGGCAGGGCCATAAGTGGTTTAAACAACTTTTTTTTGAATGCTTCATCAATAGCTCCCTCACCTAGCAGTTTGTCCAAATAGGCTTTGATCTGCTTTTGTGTCTGTAGCCTGGACTTAAGCTGCATAATTCCCGGAGATTTTTCTTCCAACAGGTGTTGAAATACCCACTCCGCATCTTCTTTAAAAACCCTATGAATGTATTCCGCAGGAATAAATGGTTCACAGAAGCGTTCAATATCAAAATCTATCCCTTGAGACCTTAAGTCTGATAGGGTGTAAGGAAGTGCAGGATTGAACATGCCATTCAAGGCATGCACCGCGTGTTCCGGCATTTGCCAGATTCGAAAAAATCCAAGAATATGGTCGATTCTAAAGACATCAAAGTACTCCGCCATCTTCACGAGCCGGCTTCTCCACCATTCATAATCATTGGCTTCCATTGCTTCCCAATTGTAAGTAGGGAATCCCCAATTTTGTCCTACATCTGAAAATGGATCTGGTGGTGCCCCGGCCTGAGCGTCCAGATTGAAGAGGTGAGGCCACCTCCAGGCATCTACACTCCCCTTAATGATACCAATGGCAATATCTCCTTTTAAAACAACCTTATTTGCTCTGGCGTACTCAGTTGCTTCTTTGAGTTGTAAATCCAAATGATATTGGATGTAGTAATACAAAGCCACGTCATAATAATGCGGTTTTTTAGGTGAAACGAAGTTGGTCAGTTGCTTTTCTGACATGTAACTATGATCACCCCATGCTAAGAAATCTGAAGTATTGTATGTATCCCTCAAGTATGAAAACGCAGCGTATGCGGGCAACCAATGCTTGTTTTTCTTGTAAAATGACTTGAATGATTTAGACTTGAGGAAGTCATCCTTGTTGTCCGCAAAGCTTTGTTTATAAAACTTCCATTTAAGCTTCATGACAGCATTGTAATCCACCGACGGGAGTGCATTGAGGCGTTTCGCTTCTTGCTCAATTTCTTTTTGGATCGAGGTATTTTTCAGTGATCCAATCGTTTGCATGTTACCATAGATCGGATGCAATGCATGAATTGAAATCGGCGCATAGGGGTAGGAATCAATCCACGAATGTGTTGCGGTTGTATCGTTTACCGGGAGTACCTGTATCAACTTCATGTCGGTACTTACCGCCCAGTCCACTAAACTTTTTATGTCGTTAAATTCACCAACACCAGCACTTTTTTTGGTTCGGATAGAAAAAACAGGAATGGCAAAACCTGCAGCCCTCCAGTTTTCTTGGTCAAAGCCTCGGAGCTCATCTTGTGTAATATGAACTCGTGCTCCATGGGTATCATCACTTATCCAAAGCTTCCTGTTTTCGCCTTCTTCCCAATGAATAATTTGCTTTGAGTCAGTCTTAGCAATGAGGTACTTATATTCAACTATGCCCTTTTCAAATTCAGCCAGGGGAAATTCAATGGACCAAAAAGGAAATTCTTTATCCGAGAGGAGCTTAACCTTCTTATGGTTCCAATTGCCTAAAGAAGATGTATTACCAAGAATGCCCACCGAATGATTGGAATCTACTCTTGAGACAGGAAGTTGGAATTTCACAAATTCATGGAGTGATTTCTTTTTGACACTTTTTTTAGTGTCACGCCTAAAAAATGAATTGATGAATGGGGAAGTAAAGAGGTTATTTTCTTTAGCATTGGAAAATCGCCATGAATCATTGATAATGGCATTGATCTCACTGATCCCAGTTATTTCACGTTCCCCTCCAAATTCCCATGTTATGCTACCATCTTGAAATCTTATGAAGTATTTGTATTTAACGGCCTCTTCATCTGAATCCAGTTCAATGCCCCATTCTGACATATTCAGGCATTGAAGCTTTAGTGCATGTTCAGGATTCCATGCACCCAATTCTTTGATGTTTCCGCATACATAGACTTCCTCACCCCACTGGGTAGAAATAGTAAGTTTTAGATTAATTCTCATGCTTATCAGATCAGGTGGAGAAGTTAAGAAACTTCTGAGTAATTCTCTTACATTTGATGCGATTGAAATCCGAAATTGAACGTGAGTCAACCATTCACCAAATTCTTGCTGCTGATCTTTTGTACGCAGTTCACATTAGCTCAATCCATCAAACTGCATTCGCACAATGATTATGAAAATCAGGTGCCCTTTTGGTCAGCTTTTACGCTCGGATTTGAATCTATAGAAGTGGATGTTATTCTAAAGAAAGATGAGCTTTTTGTTGCGCATAGTAGGTTAGAAATTGATAAAGCAAGAACGTTAGAGTCTCTCTACTTGAGCCCTTTAAATTCCGCTATTGAACAAGGGTTTTTTCAAAAGGATCAACGACTTCAAATACTTATTGACATAAAAACAGAAGCCTATTCTACACTGGATAAAGTAATTCAGGTGATTAATAAGTACCCCCAACTAAAAGATGAACCAAGGATTCAATTCGTAATCTCTGGAAGTAGACCTGAGGTAGCAGCCTTTAGGAATTATCCAGATTACATATCATTCGATTATCAAAATCTTAAGTTTACTGAGGAGTTACCACTGGATAAAATTGGTCTGGTGAGTATTAGTTTCCAGAAAGTATCCAACTGGAATGGTAAACAAGTACTCAAAGATGCTGATCGGGAAAAAATTCAACATGCGATTGATAATGCCCATAAAATGGGTAAACCATTTAGATTCTGGGCAAATCCTGATACGGAAATTTCCTGGAAAACACTACATGCATTAGGTGTGGACTACCTCAATACTGATATGATCCCTGAGGCAGCGGCTTTTGCCAGCGAGTACCAAGAAGAGTTATTTATAGATAAGGAACAACCACCTGCCACAGAGCGTTTTAGTTTAATGAGTTTCAATATTCGGTATGACAATCCGAATGACAAAGAAAACTGGTGGGGATACCGAAAAGATGAACTAGCTGAAATGGTACAATATTATGCTCCAAGTATTTTGGGTATACAGGAAGGACTGAATCATCAAGTGGAATTTCTAGACAGTGTCTTAACAGATTATCAATATGCAGGTGTTGGACGGAACGATGGACAAACCAAGGGAGAGTATACAGCAATATTTTATAACAGGAAGCAGGCAAAGCTGCTGTCCACCGAGACATTTTGGTTGTCGGAAACACCAGATAAAATATCCATCGGATGGGATGCCTCAATGGAACGAATCACAACTTACGGGGAATTTGAGTTATTGGAAACAGGAGATACCATTCATGTATTCAATGCTCACTTTGATCATATAGGCGAACTATCTCGGTTAAATGCTGCTAAATTGTTACTGAAACTGGTTGAAGAAAAGGAGCTATTGGCGAAAAATGTAGTGATAATGGGAGATCTTAATTGCTTACCAACCCATGCGCCGATCCAAGTGCTCCGTGAATATTTTAGCGATCCATTTTCGGAAAGCGAGAAACTCTCTTATGGTCCGTTAGGAACCTGGAATGGTTTCGACAAGAAATTAACCATCAAGGACAGAATTGATTACATTCTTGTTCGTAATATCCAGGTGAATACGTACACTCACCTGGATGATAGACGTAAGAATAGTCTCTATCTATCAGATCATTTACCAGTATTCGTCAGATAATTAGATCATTGCTAGCTGGTGGAATTCATTGCTCAATTAAACAATTCGTATTGTTTTTTAGTCTTTACTTGGACGCTAAGTACACTAACTTGAAACTCACAACCAAACTAACACTACTGGGAATAATTTCAGGATGCATTGTTTCTGCTTCATTTGCTCAAAGACCATCAGGCCCTCCAGGAGGATATCAAACTAAATCTGCACCAAAAACAGGATATGGAAAATTCAGTGGCACTGTTGTAGATGAGCAAAATGAACCTGTACCATTTGCCACAATAAAGCTTATGTCAGCAACCGATGATAAGCTCATTAACGGGACGATAGCTGAGGAGGACGGAAAGTGGGTAATGAAAAATGTGCCTGAAGGTTCATTTAAGATAAGCATTTCATTTATTGGATATGAATCCTTGGATCAGGGACCTTTTGAAATAACTGGTAAAGGGGAGTCCTATAACTTAGGGAATACGCCTTTAAAGTCCTCTTCCACTGAATTAGATGAAGTAGTGGTTGAAGGGCAACGGGAACTGATTGAGGATAAGGTAGATCGTATCGTTTACAATGCTGAGCAGGATCTCACCACTGCCGGTGGAGATGCATCCGACGTTTTACGAAGGGTGCCCTTACTGTCGGTAGATCTGGATGGTAATGTCTCACTTAGAGGAAGTAGTAATATTACAGTATTAATCGATGGTAAACCCTCAACCATTACTGCGGGTAATCTGGCTGATGCATTAAAGCAAATTCCTGCTGATGAGATCAAGTCCGTTGAGGTCATAACCTCACCTTCTGCAAGGTATGATGCTGAGGGTACTGGAGGGATTATAAATATTATTACCAAAAAGAATAATCTTCAGGGTGGGACCCTATCCATCAATACGGGCGTTGGTTATCGTGGCTCTAACCTCGGATTGAATGCGGGTTACCGAACAGGTAAGCTGGGTTTGTCCTTAGGGGGAAATGGATATGCTGGTTATAATATTTTGGGTTCTATAGATAATACACAGATTGCAACGGATGAATTTGGAACCCAATTATCAACAACCAATCAATTTGGAGAGACACTCAGTTCAAGGATATCTGGCAGATACAACTTTGGTTGGGATTACACCTTCAATAAATACCATTTTATTGGCGGAGGGGTTAACTATAGAATATTTGATTCAAGAAATGATCAAGATGATCGATTGACTGAAATTACTACCGATTCTGAAACAAGGACTCGAATAGAAGATGTGTTTACACTGACAAATTCAAACAGCGTGGATATCAATTTCAATTACATCCGGTCATTTGAAGAAAAGGGCAAGGAAATTAGCTTGATCACTCTTTACAGTCAAGACACCAGGAATAACGACTTTACCATTGATAACCTGGATGAGACTAATCCATCAGGCACTAAGAATGAGAATATTAGTTACAATAAAGAATTCACGGTTCAGCTGGATTATGTAGAGCCAATGGGGGATAAAGCAAAATTTGAGACTGGACTTAAGAATATCTCGAGGACAGTGACAAGTGATTTTCAACTCTTTACCAGACAAGGAGAGGATCCTTACACAGAAGTGCCCGGTGCAAGTGTCAATAATGCTTTTCGATATGTTCAGAATGTCTCCGCAGGATTTATTTCAGGTCTCGTTGAACTGCCTTCTAATCTAACGGTTCAGGCAGGTGCACGATATGAATACACGACGATCAGAGCCAATTTTACTGGAGAGGAGGATCTGGAAATTGGAGACTATGGAACCTTAGTTCCTAGTGTAAATATGTCCAAGAAACTCAAGAAAAACCTGACCATGAAATTTGGGTACTCAAGAAGAATCGCACGTCCCAGTCTACAATTCTTAAATCCGAACATCAATGCTGCGAATCCACTGGATATATCCCAGGGTAATCCGGACTTACAACCAGAATTTACAGATCAGGTAGAACTTTCGATTTCAAGCTTTAAGCGTACCATCTCATGGAACATTTCTGCATTTGTCAGGTCAACCAATGGAAGTATTCAGTCGGTAAGGGAGACGATTGGGCAAGATACCATTTTCACTACTTTCCAAAATATCGGGGAGGAAGATGCTTATGGCATCAATGCCTTTGGAAGCATTAGGAAAGGAAAGCTTACATTGAACGGAGGGATAGATGCTTTTTATGCTGTCTTGGACAATAACATAGATGATCCATTATTCAATGCACAGAATGAAGGTTTTGTATTTAACACCCGAATGTTTGGAAGCTATAAATTGTCAGAGAAATGGGTGGTTCAAATGTTTGGCTTTTACCGTAGTTCGAGGGTTCAGCTTCAAGGATTTACCAATCCATTCTATATCTACAGTTTAAGTATCAATCGCAATTTCAAAAACAATAAGGGTAGCATTGGTCTGGGAGCTAATAACTTTGCTACACCACGAAGCTTCCTGGATTCTGAAGTGACTACACCCTTTATTCAGCAACGAAATACCAGAGAACTTCAACTTTTGAATTTCAGGATTAACTTTAGTTACCGCATTGGTAAATTAACACAGCGTCCAACCAAGAAAGTAAAAAGGATATCTAATGATGACCTTAAAGACGGTGGTGGTAATGATGACGGAGGTGATGGTGGTTAATAATACATATTCACCTGAATAGTCGAAGCTTCGCTTAATAAGTTATCTTTAGGAGAATCAAACAGTATTCTACCAGATGAC
The DNA here is from genome assembly GCA_964459925.1 of uncultured Roseivirgaceae bacterium. Classification (GTDB taxonomy): domain Bacteria; phylum Bacteroidota; class Bacteroidia; order Cytophagales; family Cyclobacteriaceae; genus Ekhidna. Next base: position 33,229 of record CAYWOQ010000033.1, on the reverse strand, counting down.
AAAAAAAGCACAGACCGCATCTTTCATGGTTCGGTTTACCCAGAAAATTTATGATGAAGATGGGGAGCCGAAGGTACAATGGCGTGGGAACGTATCGCATGTACAAGGAGGAGAGGATCTCAACTTTTCTGATTTTAAAGATGCAGTTGCATTTATACAACAGCATCTAACGGAACTCACGCAGGAAGCGACAAGCGATAAGACGTCAGAAGAGCAGGAAACGATCCTAATGAAAAGCCTATCCCTATTCAAAACAGTCGCTTCGACCGGACCAAAACTTATAAAAGACACACTCAAGGATCCGAGAAAACAAGTAGCCAACTTACAAGATCAGCTAACAGAATATGGAGAGGAATTGCTGGTTAAGGTTCCGATTGATCAATGGCGCAATGCTTCGAAATCTGATTTCATATCCATTAAAAATGCTATAGCAGTGCTTTCTGATTCCATTGAGGTTCTTACGGAAAAGGTAGATGCACTTCAAGTATCGAAGGCCAAAAAACCAGCTTCCAAAACCAAAAAACCACAGACGAAAGCAAAGTAACCTGTGTCCAAAGAAAGACTATCCAATCAATTAGCGAGTTACCGGAAGTTTCAACTCGAAGCACCTATCAAGTTCCAGACGTTGGGTCAGTTTATTCTTTGGAGGAATGGGGAGCGGGTCAAGGATAAGGAGTGGGGAAGAGATAAAACGATTCAGCTGATCCAGTATCTTATTTCCTATCGGCACAAGCATGCCATGCATAAAGAACAAATCATGGATCATTTATGGGAGGAAGGGGATGATAGAGATTTTAAAGTGGCTTTGCATGGTGTAAATAAAGTGCTAGAGCCTAATAGACCATCCAGAACAGAATCCACCTACGTGGAGCGGCAGGGTGTCACCTATCAACTCAACCAGGAACAGGTCTGGATTGATGTTCAGGCAATAGAAAACTACATCGTTATTGGTAATGAAGCACTGACTGATTTGCCCGCTTTGGCTTTAGAAGCGTATAAATGTGCAATTGATCTTTATAAGGGAGCGTATTTACCGAATCGTTTATATGAAGACTGGTCATCACAAGAGCGAGAGAAAATAAGAATGCTAATCCTAGGTGCATTTATCAACCTGGCGGAACTTCAAATGGTCACAAATCCCATGGAGAGTATTCGGCTTTCTCAGCAAGCCATTGAAATAGATAAAACATGGGAAGAGGCGTATCGCATCCAGATGCAAGCGTATATTTCAAGAGGAAATCGTCCACAAGCGCTTAAAGCCTATCAGAAATGCACAGACATATTAGCAGAAGAATTTGGTATTGAGCCTTTGCCAGCTACGAAATCGTTGCTTAAGGAAATTGAGCAGATGGGCTGATAAAAGTTAGTAAAATTGGTAAAGGGCCTAGATACCTTTGATTTGGGTACTTTTTAGTCATAGAATTTGTTTAAAGTAGATAGTCAGAGAAAAAAAATGATGCTGATAGACTCATTGATTGCCAAAGAACTGGTATTTGTTTCTGGAAAAGGTGGAGTTGGGAAGACGTTCACAGCAGCTTGGTTGGCTAAGTACTCTGTTTCTAAGGGAAAAAAAGTTTTGTTGGTGGAGTCCGGCAACATCTCTCAATTGGGTGCATACTTTAAGCAAAATGTTTCCCTTAATAAGATAGCTCACATACATGATAATCTTTCCATATCTCATATTGATTTTGAAGGCTGTCTAAGAGACTACCTAAGCATTCGATTGACAAATCAATCAATACGCAATGCTTTTATATCAAATACGAAAATGAGAAGTTTTCTTGATGCGATCCCAGGGTTACCGGAAGTTATGATGCTTGGCCGTCTGTATTACAGTGCGGCTAGAGAAAAGACTTACGATCTTGTTATCTATGATTCTCCAGCATCTGGTCATTTCTTAAACCTGATGACCACTCTAGATGCCATGGTTGATACAGGGCTCACCGGTCCTTTGATTCATCAGGTTAACACAATCACAGAGTACCTCTCCATTGAAGAAAGCTGTGGGGCAGTACTTGTGACAAATCCTGAAGAGCTGGTGATAAATGAAACGTTTGACTTTCTACCAAAGCTTCAGGAGCAGTCTCCTGTTAAAATCGATGGTTTGGTAATAAATAGGTGCTTTGAGCATGGCATTGATGAATCTTTTGAAGATAAATTAGGTAGCAACCTCTATCATTACATGACATCTAAAGTGCATGTTCGTCATACATTTCAACTGCAAATAGAGGCGGAATTGAAACACTTTTCTATACCCGTACTATTGAAGCTCAGAGAACTCGGAAATAGTCTCCCAGAAACTTTTTATGAACAAGCATGGATGAAATCTCCACAAGAAGTAACCAATGAATCCGCACTTTAAGACATTCTTCGAAAGAAAAAAAATCTTGATGGTCATCGGGACGGGTGGTGTGGGAAAAACAACATCATCTGTTGCGATTGCCTTAGCCGCCGCAAGAGAGGGTAAGAGGGTAGCATTGTTATCCATCGATCCGGCAAAAAGACTTGCCGCCGCTTTAGGACTTAAGCAAGATGCCAATTTATCGGAAGTGAAAACATATCCTAAAGAAGGCGGAAAGCTCGATGCCATGATGCTCGACTCTAAAGTCGTTTTTGATGGATTGGTAAAAAAATTCACTCAGTCATCCGGTCGATACGAAAAGATATTAGAAAATCCTTTGTACAAGGCGGCCAGCACCAATCTGGCAGGTACGATTGAGTTCATGTCGCTCGCCAAAATTTCAGAGATCTACTTTTCTGACCAATATGACTTCATGGTGGTTGATACTCCACCGGATACACATTCCATTCAATTCCTATGTAAACCTCATATCCTCAGTAGCTTTCAAGATAATCAAGTGATGAGGTGGTTAATTAAACCACTTTCGTTTGCCACACGTTTCGGCTTAGGAAAAATCCTCAGCCTGGGAGAAAAGATGATGTCTGGTCTTTTTCAGGTTACCGGTTTGCAAGCCATTCATGTAATTACGGACTTTCTTTTATTAATTCAGGAAGTAATAAAAGGCTTGCACCATCATGGATTGGAGATAAGGGAGATTTTAATGTCGGAAGATTGTGGCTTCTTACTCATCGGAATACCAACTGATGCTAGTTTACTGGGAATGATCAACTTAGTAGAGGAACTTAAAGTCAGAGACTTAGCACTTGATGGAGTTTTACTTAATAAATGCTTACCTACATCAATCGCTAAAGAGATCTTAAACAGGAAAGAAGAATCGTTTTTTGAGACTAATAGAGAATTAAAATCTTTTCTGGATAGGGCAATTTCTGAGGAAAAAATAGAAGCACATCTATTCGAAAAGTTATTTGCCGATTCGGGAAAAGACGATCGCTTGATCTTTCGAGTTGCGGAAAAGGATTACCCTCTCCATAGTTTAGAAGCAATGGAAAAGTTTTAAGCTATTAAAGTACTGAAAATGAAATACTTAGTAGTAGGTTGGAAGATGCTATTGCTTATGTTCTCTTAATTGCAACTCGCCTGTAACTCGTCAAATATATGTTTGCTTTATAATTATTAAAAGAAATAAAAACCTGATAAAGATATGGCAGCTACAACTGATAATGCTGAAAAAGTGACGCTTGAAAAAGCAGTAGATAAAATGATTGATCTTGCTTCGAGTACAAATAAATATTTACTTGATACGACTGAGCAAGCGATTGACGCATCTTTTAATGTTGCTTATAAGTCCCTTGATGTAACCTCAAAAATTGTTAAGAGGGGATTGGAGATTACCGCCACACAACAAGAGTTTGCATTTGATATGTTAAATGGGTTGAAGAAAAAAGTATTTAAAAACTAGAGCAATCACTTGTATTGGTGCAACTCATCTGCAACTCGCTAAATATAGCTTTACATAAAAAGAATTAACGAAAACAAAAATTTATAAATCATGGCTACAGAAACTAAAAGCAAAACAAAAAGAACTAAAAGTCTCAACGAGACTTTGGTAAATGCTACTACAGCCACTATTCATGCTACTGTTGAAAATGGTGAAAAATGGCAAAAACTGACAAAGAAATTGATCAAAAAGTCAGAGCCTGTACGTAGAAAGCAAATAGATATGTTTTTTGATACCGCAACTGAAATCAAAACTCAGGTGAATACCGGAAAAGATAAAATGCTTGATTTGGTTGGGTTTGAAAACGCAGTAAAATACGCTAAGAACAATCCAGTAAGCAAAAAAGTGGTTGAGGTATCAGACACCATCAAGACGAGAGTGAATGAAAACCCAGTGGTTAAGCAGGTTGGAAAAACGACTGATAACCTTAAAACAAAAGGAACTGTCAAGCTTAATGACATCAAAGAAGATGTATTAGAGCAAGCTCAGAAAATCATTAATAAAGGAGAAGAAATGGTTGAAGGTGCTTTAACCACTAAAAAAGAAGAAAAGAAAGCAGTACCTAAAGCTACTGCTACTAAGAAAGCCGCACCGAAAAAGGTAGCGACAAAAACTGCACCTAAAGCAACAGCTGAGAAGGTGGTTGAAAAGAATAAGTAAACGAAATATTAAAACGTTAATCTGAAAAAAATGGAAAAGAATACAGATAAAAAATCAAAAGGTTTTATCGATAATGTGGTTGGTAAAACAAAAGAGTTTGCACTAAATGCAAATGAAAAAGCGCTAACAAAAACAGAGGAAGTGGTTAATCAATCCCTAGACATGGCTGCTCAATGGCAATCAGTGGCAGATAAAGCCATCAAAGGTGGATTGAAGCTTGCTTCAAATCAACAAGACTTGGTCTTCGATATTTTAAATGAAGTCAAAGCTGATTTAAAAGAAGGCAAAAAAAGGTTTAGCGCATTGCTAGGATAATTACTGAAACACGTATTCACCCTATAGTTAAAACCAGGTTGTCTTTTAATGAGATAATCTGGTTTTTTGTTTTTAAACCCATCGGTGATTTCGTTATTTTAGTTTGAATTCATAACGCTATCTTAGGATCTATTAATTCTAAAACAGAGCAAAAGAACATGTAACTTGGTACAACAAAAAGAACTTATTACAAAAGAAAATCTCATCGACTGGTACATGGATACTGTCGTAAAACAGTACGGTGATTCATTTTCCGTAGAAGATCTCGGAGATACTTATCAATTTGCTCCAGAAGAATTTTACGATCATTTTGAAAGTTTTGAGGAGTTAAATAAAACCATCTTCCAAATTTTTATTGATAATGCGATCGCTGTGCTGGATGAAACCGAAGGTTTTGAAAGATTTAGTAAAAAAGACAAACTATTAAGTCTATACTATACACTTTTTGAAAGTTTGACACTGAACCGTGACTTTGTCCTATTGACCATCAAAAGCTATGGTCTGAACCTTAATGCACTTCCCCTATTTAGCGAGATGAAATCAAGTTTTCTTGGCTTTATTGATGCTTTGGATATTGAGACATTGAGCCTTAGCAGTTCATTAGAGTCGATTCAGCAAAAATCATTGCAGGAAGGTCTCTGGATTCAGTTTCTGCTTACACTAAAATTTTGGATGGCTGATGATTCTGAAGATTGTGAGAAGACAGACATATTTATTGAAAAATCGATTAATACCGGATTAGAGTTGCTGAATACCAAGACCCTTAACAATATCATTGATCTTGGCAAGTTTTTGTATACTGAAAAAATTAAGTCAAAAGGAAATTGATGAAGACTTCAAAGCGCATTCCGATTTCAAAGTTGAATCGTACATCTACGCTGGTGAAAACCGGTGCGAAGGTCGGGGTGAATTATTTGAAGTATTATGGAGACAAAATGATTAGTTCAGAGGAGGAAGCCAAAGAACGATTAGACGAGAATAATGCCAGCGATATCTACGATAGCCTGAAAACGATGAAGGGTAGTGCATTGAAAATGGCGCAGATGATGAGCATGGAGAAAAGCATCATGCCTAAAGCCTTCATTGATAAATTTTCCTTGGCACATTTTTCCGTTCCACCGCTCTCTGCGCCTTTAGTGATCAAAACCTTCAAGAAATCCTTTGGTAAGCTGCCCAACGAACTTTTTGATACCTTCAATACACATGCAGTCAATGCGGCTAGCATTGGTCAGGTCCACCAAGCCGAAAAAGAAGGAAAAAGGCTTGCAGTTAAGATTCAATATCCGGGAGTTGCTCAAAGCATAAGGTCTGACCTGGCCATGGTGAAGCCCGTTGCCATGAAAATGTTCAAATTATCTGGTGAACATGCCGAAACCTATTTTCAGGAAGTTGAAAATAAGTTGATTGAAGAAACCAATTATAATCTTGAGCTCTCACAAAGTGAGGAAGCAGCCAAGTCATGCCAACATCTCCCTAATCTTAGATTCCCACAGTATTACTCGGAATACAGTTCTGGTAAGATCATCACCATGGATTGGATGAATGGATTGCATCTCTCAGAGTTCGTCAAAAAGAATACGAATCAAGAGGTTGCTAATTTGATCGGACAGACCTTGTGGGATTTTTATATGTATCAAATTCATATCTTAAGAAAAGTACATGCTGATCCCCATCCTGGTAACTTTTTGGTCTCTGAAAAGCAAGAAGTCATCGCACTGGATTTTGGGTGCATGAAGGAAATACCTGAAGAATTTTACGTACCCTATTTTCAGCTTTTTAAAACGGAAGTGATAAATGACTTTCATCAGTTTAAGCTGAACCTTATGGAGCTTGAAATTCTCAGAGGGGATGATAATGAGCAAGAGCAAGAGCTATTCACCGAAATGTTCCACGAAATCATAGATTATTTTACCATGCCTTTTCAAACAGAGACGTTTGATTTTTGTGATGTAATGCTTTTTGAAAAAATATCTACTTCAGGAGAGCAATTTTTAAAGAAGGCGAAAAAGTTGAATATGGATACGAACCGAGGGTCTAAACACATTATTTATATGAACAGAACCTTTTTTGGGCTTTTTAGCCTTATGTTCGATCTTAAAGCAGAAAATATTAAAATAAACCAGTATAAACAGTTTCCTAAAGCTTAACCCATGGCAAAAAAAATTGATATAAAGGATATCGCGAAGGAAGTTATTGACGGCAAGTTCAAACAAATTTCAGGATACGACGCGGCATTTCTCTATGCAGAATCGCCAACAAGTCCAATGCTTATTACCACCCTGGCAATACTAGAAGGTTCTTTGAGTTTTGAGGATTTTAAAAACATAGTCGCTTCAAAGTTGCACAAGATTCCAAAGTTTAGGCAACGCTTATTAAATGTTCCAATGAACCTGGATTACCCTTACTGGGTGGATGACCCAAATTTTGAATTGGACCTTCACCTTCATCGCTTAAAGCTTCCAGAACCATCTAATTGGGAGATGCTACGGGAAACCACGTCCGGCATATCTAGTGGCCCACTGGATTTAAGACGGCCATTATGGTCCATGCACTTCATTGAGGGGATTGATGAAATAGCTCAGGTTCCTAAAGGATCTGTAGCCATCGTTGCAAAAGTTCATCATGTAATGATCGATGGTAATTCAGGAGTTGGAATTTTAGGGGTTTTGTTTGATAAAGACCATAAGACAAAACCCATTGATTTATCAAAAATCAAAAAATTTGAGCCTGACCCACTGCCTGACGATATAAGCTTACTAGTAAGAAGTGGATATAGCTTCTTAAGGAACCCATTTAAAATTCCAAAGACCATAGCTGAAACAGCAATGGCTTTTGTCAAAACCAGGACGACTAAAACATTAAGCATCCAAAAGGAATTTACATCCGCACGCTATCCGGTTCCTATCACAGTCTTTAATGGTAATGTTTCACCAAAAAGAACCTGGGGAACGGCTATTCTGGAATTTGACCGTGTAAGTAAGCTTCGCAAATTAGCAGGAGGCAGTATCAATGACCTGATACTTGCTTTTTGTGCAGGAGCTATTCGTAAATATCTGCTTGAGCGTGACAAGTTACCACTGCAACCCTTAGTGGCCAATGTTCCTATATCAATCAGAACAGAGGATGATAACTCCCATAACAATCAAATTGCCAACATGCTCATTCAATTGGCAACACATATTGAAGATCCGATAGAGCGTCTGGAGTATATACAAGAACAGACGATGTTAGGAAAATCAAGGCATAAAACTTTAGGTGCAAAAACCCTATCGAAAATGGCCGATGTAGTACCTTTCGGTCTTGCTAACCTGGCCGCTGGTATCTATAGCAAATACAACATTAAAGATTTACATCGTCCACCATTTAATGTGACCATCACTAATGTTCCAGGGCCTAGTAACCTGCTTTATTTGAATGGCCATAAAGTGGTCTACATGTTTGGTCTAACTCCTGTGGTTGATGGGTTTGGTTTGATTATCGCAGCCTTTAGCTACAATGGTATTTTCACTATTACCGCTACTTCTGACGCCAAGACCATGCCTGATGCGCATATTTTCACCAGATTCATTAGAGAGTCTGCCAATGAGTTGGAAGAATTATTTCTTTCAAGAGAAAAGGATAAGTCAAAAGGAAAAAAGAAAAGTACACAGAAAAGTGAAAGCACGGTATTCTTCAACGCATTGAAGAAATACCTTCCGAAAGAGTCAGAGCTCGTTAAGAGTTGTAAGGGTACGTTCCACATTATAGTAGATATGGGTGATCACAGCGAATGTTGGGAAATTAATACAACTGCAGAAAAAGCGACTGTTAAAAAGACGAAAAATCTGGATCCAAAAACATTCCTCGAAATTGAAGATGGGAATCTTTTAGCATTGCATAAAAAGCAGCTACTTTTTGATGAGTTAGTCATTCAGCAGCGCATCAAATTATCGGGGACGGTCACCAATCAGCGTAAACTAACGAAACTGATTAAATCATTTTTAGCTAGATAAGCATGCATTATAAAACAAATACCTATAATGCCAAAGACGGTGAAATCATTTGCTATTACAAATGGGAAGCTCTTGATCCTAAAAAAATCAGGGGTATAATTCAGATAGCGCATGGAATTGGGGAACATGCGGGAAGATATGATCGAATTGCTCATCGGCTACAAAAAGAAGGTTTTGTTATTTATGCGAATGACCATAGAGCTCACGGTAAAACAGCTGAGATCAAAAGATTGTATGGTTATTATGATGGAGAAAACTATTTCCGTGATGCAGTGAATGATATGCATAGCTTATCTGAGCTCATGAAGGAAGAAAATCCGAATGCCAGGTTTATTCTTTTTGGGCATAGTATGGGATCACTATTAAGTAGGAAATACGTACTAAAATATGGAGATGAAATCGACGCATTGATCTTATCCGGAACAGCCAATTTTATCAAAGGATTGGGACATTTCGGGCTGGCAAGCACCAAATTAGTGAGTGCTTTACGGGGTAGAGAACGGAGTAATGAAACCTTAAGAACGATCTTTTTTGATGAGTTTAATAAGAAGTTCAAACCAAATCGAACCGATCTGGATTGGATTAGTAGTGATGATGAAGCCGTAGATGCTTTTGAGTCAGATCCATATCGCATTGAGAACTTTTCAATAGGTGTTTTTGCGGACATACTTACCCATTCCAGGGAGTTAAATAAATCAACTGCTTTTGCAAAAACTCCAGATGAATTACCTATTTTGATATTTTCCGGGGATAAAGATCCTGTTGGAGAAATGGGGAAAGGAGTTACCAAGGTTGCTGCAAACTATAAAAAGTATGGTAATGAGAACCTTACTTTTAATTTATATGAAGGGGGAAGACATGAAATGCTAAATGAAAAGAACAGTGAAGAAGTAGAAGCTGATATCATAGCATGGATAGACTCCCATATTCCTTAATTATTATGAAAGACAACATAAATCTGTATCATGCATTCATTAAACTCACAACGCTCCTAGGTAAGCTTAATGGCTTTTCGGTTGAAGAAAGTAGAGAAGTGATAGCTAGTAACTTTAGTGCACACCCTCATCCTGAGGAGCTATTAGAGGCATTAGAATCAATTAATCCTGTAGGTCAGGATATACAGCATGTTTTCAATGAATGCATAAGTATCTATGATGAATTAGGCCCTAGTCGAGAGTATTTTACCATTCTCACCTTGCTCCAAGGCATTACTGAAGTGTTTGTTGAAAAGGGTGATATGCATGCGAAAAAACTTACGAATGAAATTGTCTATAAGTTCAGATACGAAATAGACCAAATCAATCAGAAAATCCCTAAGCCTAATATATTGAATATGGTTTTAGAGAGTAGAGCCTTGGTAGAATGGGCCTCGATCTATTGCATCTATCCTTTCATCCCTAAGCGAATTAAAGGTGAGGGTAAACCTGTTTTGATCATACCTCCATATTTAGGCGATGATTATTCCACTTCATTTGTTAGGCGGTATTTGTCCTCTTTAGGTTTCAAAACATACAAATGGGATCAGGGGATCAATATGATAAAAGCTCACTACATCCCTCGGCTGGAAGAAAAGTTAGATGATATCTATAGTGCTCATGGTGAAAAAGTAAGCATTGTTGGTTGGAGTGGTGGTGGCATGTTTGCTAAAATCCTGGCAAATCACCATCCAAAACAAGTAGCACAAATTGTAACCATTGGTTCGCCTGTCTGGGGTTTAATGGATATGAAAAGTCGGGTCGACGGTATTCTTCAGTTCTTTAGAGGTAAATCTCTTAAAGAAAAGAATAAAAAATTCCTTGATGAACTGGAGCATGTTCCAGATGCACCTGTAACGTGTATTTATACGAAAACAGATGGTGTTTTACCCTGGAAGCACTGCATGGAAGCTGAAAGCTATCGTAGTGATATTCAAAATATAGAAGTTTTTGGAAGTCACTCAGGGTTAGGGGCTAATGCAAGCGTCTTAATGGCTACAGCCAATGCATTGAGCGCCAATCTAAAAGGTAAAAGTATCCACGAAACGACGACTAGTGCGGAACGTTTGCTTTACCCATATTACTGGATGAAGAAAACTAAAAATTTGTTTTTCTTAAATTAAGCATAAAGCCTGTTAGGTAAGATGGAAAGTATACTCAATGACCCTGAATTTATTAAATCACTTGAAAGAGTAGCGAAGGAAAACAAAATAGATCTCGAAAAAGCCACAACGGAAGCCAAGCAATACTTAAAAGAGCTTTATGCACAACAGCATCCGATAGCGAAAATGATTTCTGTTAAAGGCTTTGATTTCATTCTTTCCAGAGCCTATAATGAAAAAATTGATGTAGATCCAAAAGGGATTAAAAAGCTTATGCAATTAATGCGGATGCATTCTGTTGCATTTATCATGACTCATAAGACCTACCTTGATACCTTGGTTTTAATGTCCACCTTGGCTCGTTTTGGCATGCCGGTTCCGTACTCTTTTGGAGGCATTAACCTGGCGTATCCAGTACTAAAGCAATTAGGCAATAATGCAGGTATCATCTTTATCAGGAGAACTTTTAAAGATAATCCTATTTACAAAGTAGCCTTAAGACACTACATATCTTCCATTATTGATCATGGAGACCACCTCACCTGGAACATTGAAGGTACTCGATCTAGAACAGGAAAAATATTACATCCACAGATGGGTATTTTGAAATACATCGTGGATGCAGAGAAACAAAGTTCCAAAACAATTAAATACGTTCCAGTCTCGATAGCATATGATCTCATTCCTGATGTTAAGGAAATGACCGAACAGGCAAAGGGAGCTTCAAAAAAGTCAGAGAACCTTGTAGAAGGTATTAAGTATGTGAGGAGTTTATCTCACAACTTTGGAAGAGCTGCTATTCGATTTGGCGATCCCATTGAAATTGATGAAACCCATAATGTAACTGTTCCGCAGCTCGGTGAGGATATCTATCAACATAAGGATACGCTACCGTTTTTCGCCTTTGACTTAATTAACCAAATGTCCAGGATTACACCGGTATCTACCGTTTCCTTGATATGCGACGTGTTACTCAACGATTTTGCCCTGACTAAAAAAGAAATTGAATTCAAGGTCAGGAGGCTGATGGAGTTTATTGGCAGAAAGCAGAAATACATATTGATTGATAGGGGGATTTCCATTGCTGCCAGTGTGCAAAAAGCGTTAAACCTTCTTCAGGGTGCCAAGATTATTCAAAAAAGCAGAGCAGGACAGAAAGCACAGTATAGCATTATTTCTTCCGAATACCTGGTAGCAAACTATTACGCCAATATGGTGGCAGGTCACTTATACCATTCTGCTTTTATCGAGATGGCGTTGGTGAAGGTCAAAGATGACTCTTCGCCTGATAGAATTGTGCATTTCTGGGAAGAGATCATGAAGTTGAGAAATCTCTTCAAGTTTGAGTTTTTCTATACCAATAAGGCCAAGTTTAGCGCTGAGATTGAGGAAGAGCTTGATCGTTTTGATAAGAACTGGCGTGAGATACTTAGTGATCCTGAAAAGGATCTTTCAGCGATCCTAAAAAAGCAGGATATTTTTGTCTCGAGAGCGCTCCTTCTGTCTTATTTGGAAGCCGACAAGGTGGTATGCTATACGCTTGCACATTGGGATGAGGAAGACCCATTTATAGAGGAAGATTTCTTTGATCTGTGCATGTTCAAAGGGAAAGAGTTGCACTGGCAAAGTGGTATTACGAGGTTGGGAAGTGTTTCTAAACCATTTTTGAGTAATGCTTATCGTTTTGCGGAAAACGCAGGACTAGGCATCAAAGATCAAAAGGTCAATAGCGATGGGTTAGCTGACTGGATGGCTTACCTGGATGAGCTCATTAGCAGATTGTCCTTTCTCAAGGAAATAGAGGTGAAACCTTCCTTACAGAATATTGAACAAGTTTCCAGTCAAAAGCTCTTGGTCCCAAAAGCGAAAACCCCAAACTCCAAGAAGAGAAAGGAGCAAGTTGAGGAAGGACCGCACATTGCAGCCTACTTTGATTTAGACCGAACCTTAATAAATGACTTTTCAGCCAAGCGCTTTATGCGCACACGTTTATTAAGTGGTCAAACCACTGCTGCTGAGTACATTACCCAATTTATGGCTGCTCTCGTCTATTCATTGGGTAATCATGATTTTGAGTTTTTAGCCAGAATTGCTGCGATGGGGGTAAAAGGCATTCCGGAGAAGGTATTTACTGATCTTGGACAATTGGTATTTGATGAATTTTTAGCAAGTACCATATATCCTGAATCGAGAAAAATGATCCAGTTCCACCTGGATAAAGGTCATCGTGTAGTCATTATGTCAGCAGCTACTCAATACCAGGTAGATCCTATAGCCAAAGAATTGGGAATCTCAGAAATACGCTGTACCCGAATGGAGGTACAAAATGGGAAATTTACCGGACGTATCTCTGAAATGTGTTGGGGTGAAGGAAAGGCAAGAGCGGCAAGAAGCTATGCTAAGCAACATAAAATAGATCTTACGAAAAGCTATTTTTATTCTGACAGTATTAGTGACTACCCTGTATTTAAATTGGTAGGAAAGCCAGTAGCGACTAATCCAGATAATAGTCTCTCACAGGTTGCTTTTGAAAATGATTGGCCTATTCTTAGATTTGAGAAACCAGGTGAAAAACCAATAATTGATGGATTGAGGACAAGTCTTGCCGTCGCAACCATTTATCCTTCTGCGGTATATGGTGCAATAAAGGGTTTAGCCTCCCTTTCAAGACAAGAGGCTGCGAATACAACTTATGCTACCATTGGAGATTTGGCAACCCGATTCGCAGGCTTGCAAATTTCTGTAAAAGGGAAGCGTAACCTGACTGATTTTAGACCCGCAGTTTTCTGTTTTAATCATCAGAGTGCAGCAGACTTTTTCATCATGATGAAGTTGTTGCGATACGACTTCACAGGTATAGCTAAGAAAGAATTGGAAAGATCCCCAATTGGACCAGTCTTCAAAGCATTGGGAGCGATCTACATAGATCGAAGCAATAAAGCGAATGCTATCGAAGCAATGAAGCCGGCAGTGGAAGCACTGAAAAATGGTATTTCCATAGCTATTGCACCCGAAGGAACACGAAGTGGCACACCAGAACTTGGTCCATTTAAGAAAGGTGCTTTCCATTTAGCGATGCAGGCAGGTGTTCCTATTGTACCTATAGTTATTAAGAATGCCTACAAAGCGATCTCAAAAGGCTCTTATCTGTTACATCCGACCCATATCGAAGTAGTGGTCTTAGATCCTGTGGAAACGGCGCTATGGAAAGTAAAACATATCGATCAGTACGTTGAAAATGTTCGAAATCAGTTTGTTGAAGAATTAAATAACTAATGATTTGTATCTTAAGCTAAAATCTTAAGGTTATGTCATTAAACATTGGATTACTAGGAGGCGGTTCATGGGGAACTACTGTTGCATCCTTAACAGCAAAAAATGCTGATACAATCATTTGGGCGAGAGACGAGGAAACGGTACAAGAGATTAATGAAAAACGAACAAATTCGAAGTATTTACCAGGAGGTGCTTTATTAACCAAAGGACTCAAGGCTTCTTCGTCTATAAGGGATACAGTAAAAAAGGCAGATTTATTAGTTGTAGGAATTCCTTCTCAAAATTTCAGAAAGGTGCTTGAAGAGGCAAAGTCTCATATTCGACCCTGGATTCCCATTGTAAGTTTAGCGAAGGGTCTTGAGATTGGTTCCAAGAAACGAATGACTGAGGTTGTCGAGGAAGTCTTGCCAGGACATCCGGTAGGTGTATTGACAGGGCCTAATCTTGCCAAAGAGATCCATAATGGACAAGCGGCTGCAGCAGTTATTGCCATGGTCGATGAAGTGATAGCTAAAAAACTTCAGGGAGTTTTTAGCTCTGGTCTCTTTCGAGTCTATACCAATAACGATGTAATTGGTTGTGAACTGGGCGGTGCCTTAAAAAATATCATGGCCATTGCAACCGGCATGGGTGATGGAGCTAACGCTGGTGATAATACCAGAGCTGCGATGATCACTAGAGGCCTTTCAGAATTAACACGTCTAGGCACTGCGATGGGAGGTCAAAGCAGCACATTTGCGGGGTTAGCAGGCATGGGTGATTTGGTGGTTACCTGTAGTAGTGCGAAAAGCAGAAATCATTATGTAGGGTTTCAATTAGGACGAGGTAAGAAGCTGGATGAGATCATCGAGGAAATGTCAGAGGTTGCCGAGGGCGTGAAGACAGCCAAAGTCGTCATGGAACTCTCAAAAGATTATGATGTTCAAATGCCTATTTCTGAAGAAGTCTATAAGGTATTGTATGAAGGCAATACCGTCCAAGATGCCTTTAGAGGTCTAT
This sequence comes from uncultured Roseivirgaceae bacterium, assembly GCA_964459925.1. GTDB lineage: Bacteria > Bacteroidota > Bacteroidia > Cytophagales > Cyclobacteriaceae > Ekhidna. The sequence continues at coordinate 18,050 of CAYWOQ010000033.1, read as the reverse complement.
TAAAAATAGAGACGGGTTCAGAGGCTGAGCCTGGTTGAGTATTTGAATTCTTATATTAAAAAGTTTAAGCTTTTGTTGATGCATTGTTTAAAAGGCTATTTAATACTTCTGATTTTGTGCAAGAGAGAGTTTTTTCATTTTCAAAATAGATTAAAGCTTCTTTCAGGTTACATTGGGCTTTTTTGCTTAGTCCTTCTTCCAGTTCCCATTCGTATCCGGAAATAGTTAAGAGATAAGCATCAGGAAAGGATTGGTATAGGTTCTGACAAAGTGAAAGGATAACCTCAGGTCCAAGCGCGTGCGTAGTAAATTCGAAAGATTCTTTTGGCTTGCATATACTGAATTCAAAAGGCTGATTATTCGTTGATTTCCGAGCATCTACAAAAAGTACTTTCGCGGCTGAAGTAATTAGTTCTGCATCTTCAATATTGAGTTGATAGCGATAGACTAAACGAACACAATCGTGTACTTTTCTTTGAATGGAATCAAGAAATCCCCAACCAAGACCATCATCCTGGCGGCCGGCATTTCCAATGCCAATGATAAGTAACTCAGTCTTTAATTCGTTCATGGATCAAGTTTCCTTTTGTATCAACTAAGCTGATATGTAGTGGCATTTGACCGATGGCATGTGTAGCACAACTTAGGCAAGGATCGTACGCTCTAACAGCAACCTCTACCTTATTGAGCATACCTTCCGAGATTACTTCTTTCCCTTCCAGCTCTTTTTTAGCGACCCAATTCACCGCTTTGTTCATAGCCTGGTTATTGTGCGTGGTAGAAACGATGAGGTTACATTTCGTGACTTTTCCATGGTCATCTACCTCGTAGTGGTGGGTTAAAGTGCCTCTTGGTGCCTCGATGATTCCAATACCTTCATTTCTTCGCTCTCCTTTACGAACAAGCTCTTCACCCATGACATCCTCATCATGCAATAAGTCTTTAATAAGCTCAGCACAGTGCAGCATTTCAATGAGTCGTGCCATGTGCGTGTGCATGGTCATGTTGTTGGGCTTACCAGCGGTTAATTTCATGAACTCCTTACGTTCAGCTTCAGCCAATGGGGTTGGAATAAAATCGCAAACATTTACTCTAGCCAATGGTCCTACACGGTTCCAACCTGATTCTTTCCCTAAGTGCTTGATATACGGGAACTTTAGATAGGTCCATGGTTCTACCGCCTCGACAAAGTGATCGACATACAGAAAATCAGGAATATCATTTAAGGTAATGTTTCCCTCTGAGTCTATTGCCCGAAGCACACCATCATAGAGTTCCATACCACCATCTCTGCCTACTAATCCTAAATGACCGGAAGGATAGGCAGCAAACTCATCCATCCATTTTTGATTCTTGTGGTGATATCCTTTTAGGAAATCAATGACAACCTGCATCCAGTGAATCATGGTGTCTATCGCTGGAATTTGTTTTCCATTGAGAAAGTAATCTAGCTCAATTTCGGTTAAGCTTTTATGAACGCCACCTGGGACTGCAGAGATTCCATGGATCTTTTTTCCTGCAGTGGCTTGAATGATCTCTTGTCCGAATTTCCTCATGAGAATGCCACGCTTGGCTAACTGTTCATCCCGCATTGCGACCCCTACAACATTCCTCGATTCCAATGGATCATCAATCCCAAAGAGTAAATCAGGCGCTGCGAGGTAGAAAAAATGAAGGGCATGGGATTGAAAAATCTGACCATAATGAAGCAATTTTCTGATTTTCGAGGCAGTAGGGGAGAGCTCGTCCGGATCAATGCCTACTATTTGGTCAATAGCTTTGGCAGCGGCTAAGTGGTGGCTCACAGGACAAATTCCGCATAAACGCTGCACGATTTGTGGAACGATCCAATACGCATGACCCTGAATAAATTTTTCAAAACCACGAAACTCTACAATATGAAAATGTGAGTCCTGAACCTTCCCATCATCATCCATCATGATGGTCACCTTGCCATGGCCCTCAACTCGTGTAACTGGATCAATAACTATTTTTTCTGACATGATTGATTGGATTAGTCATATTTAAATTCGTGATACTCTACATGTGAATCCATGCCTAACAATACATTTTTAACCACTTTCCAGATATGCTCCGGATTTGGAGGACAGCCAGGGATATAGTAGTCAATCTTTACAATGTCCTCAGCTGCATATACCTTATTAAGGATTTTGGGAATTTCTTCATGATTAGGGATGACCGTCTTCCCTTTTTCTGTAGTTACGGAATCGATATAGGCTTCTTTCAGGCACTCCTCCAGTGGAAGTGCGTTACGCATGCCTGGAATACCTCCCCAAATAGCACATTCTCCGATGGCGATCAGATACTTACACTTTTGTCTAAATTCCCTGAGTACTTCATAATTTTCAGAGTTAGCTACACCACCTTCAATAATACCAATATCACACATCTTAGTGAAGTTTTTGATGTCCGTCAAAGGTGATTTATTAAACTCTACTAACTGGAATAGATCGACTATGTCCAGGTCTATGTCAAGCATAGACATATGACAGCCAAAGCAGCCAGCCAAAGAAGTAGTTGCAATGATTCTTTTTTCTCCTTCCTTTAGTGGATCAAGCTCGTGTTCTTTATTCCATTCGTGTTTTATCGTAGTATCTACATCATATTTTCTTAGCCCAAAAGGCTTGGCGCCGCTTTCACCTTTTACCAAGATTGCTCCTACAGGGCATAAATCCATTGCTGCGATGGTTTGCTCTTTAGTCAGCTTTTTTTCATTGACATAGTCTATGCCAACATGGGTTTCATGTCCTCTGTCATGAAATGAAAATACCCTTTCCCCATCATCTGTTTTTACTAGTTCGACACAGCGTTTGCAGTGAATGCATCGGCTCTGCTCCAATACAATAAGAGAGGACTGGAAGTCCAAAGGTCGCTGTTGGAATAAATGTGGGAATCTAGAAACCGCAATGTTATTTTCATAACTCTTTCTCTGAAGCTCACAGTTACCACTTTTTGAACAAGCAGGACAAAAGTGATTACCTTCTGCAAAAAGTAATTCAATATTAGCCTTTCTATGATCGAGTAATTCTTGCGTGTTTACTTCCACCTTCATTCCATTGTGAACCATTGTGGTGCAACCGCTTTCAAACTTTCCATTGATTTTGACCATACAAACCCGGCAAGAAGCAGCCGGTGGGTGAATGTTTGGGAAGTGACAGAGCGTAGGGATATAGATACCATTCTGTCTCGCTACATCTACCAACCTTTGACCTTCATAGGCACGGATTTCCTGGCCGTCAATTTCAAAAGTGACGTTATATAGGTCATATGTTTTGTGGTACCTGTCCATTTCCTTCTACTTTAGTTACATAATCCGAATAATCGATAAGTGATTCCTCCAGGTTAAATTCTTTTTCTCCGGCTTTCCCTTGAGGAGTTTTTGTCTGGATGACATCCGGGAATTTTTCAAGCACATCAAGGATGAAGTTATTGGATGTTTTGCCCAGACCGCATCTGCTGGTATCACAGATTAACTTGGCCCACTGTTTGAGCGATTTTACTCCTCCATTCTGATCTTTACCACTTCTTAGTTTTCTTAAAAGCCCTGCTATTTGATAGTTGCCTGCACGACAGGGGGTACAAAGTCCGCAAGATTCATCCACGAAGAATTGATTGAAGTTGATCATGACATCCCAAATATTTCTGGTATTATCAAAGATCATTACCGAACCAACACACATGACACCTTCACGACCTATGGGTAAGTGAAATTCGTCTTTAGGGATGAGTATGCCTGATGGTCCGCTTAATTGAACGAATTGAGGATCCTTAGCGCCACATTCATCCAACAGCTCTTGTATGGTGATACCCCATTCGATCTCATAGGTACCAGGTTTCTGACAATCACCTGATACAGAGAGTATCTTAGCTCCGAATGTATGCTCTGTACCCAATGCTCGGAAAGCTGGAGCCCCTATGTCAATGATTCTTGCAGCTGCACAAAAGGTCTCTACATTGTTGACGATGGTCGGCTTATACATAAATCCTTTTTCAACGGGAAAGAAGGTTTTGGTTCGAGGCTCACCACGTTTCCCCTCCAGAGATTCAATAAGCGCTGTTTCTTCACCACATATATACGCTCCAGCACCCATCTGAACTTTAATATCAAAATCAAAACCTTTGATTCCTAGGATGTCTTTTCCAAGTAATCCCGCATTTCTGAATTCTTCTAACGACTTATTTATGTGATCAAGCAAATAACGATATTCAGCTCGTAAGTAGATGTATCCCTGGTAAGCTGAGACGGTATAAGAACCTAAGAGCATACCCTCAATAAGGAGCCCGATTTGTCCAGTCAATAAGTGCCGATCTTTAAATGTGCCTGGCTCACCTTCATCCGCATTACAAACAATGAATTTTCGCTTGCTAAAGCTATTCTTACAGAGTTGCCATTTTAGGCCTGTTGGAAAAAATGCTCCACCTCTACCGGATAACCCAGACCATTTTAGTTCTTCGATGATCTCATCCGGAGACATCTGGGTAAATTTTCTAATTATACTTCCACGCTCATAATCTTTAAAGAAAATAGAATGGTCCCCAAGGTCTCTTCTGATGGTATTGACAACAGGATCAGCGAGTTCTTTAATTGATTTTTTCTGTTTAAGGCCTGAGATGAGACTTCTTACTTTATCGGGGTTGAGTTTGGTCACAGGATGAAAATCGATGAGGGCTGCAGGTTCCTGGTCACTCATGCCGATGCATGAGGTTTCATAAAAACCAAATGTGCCCGTATTATCAGTCGCACCCAGTTTAGCACCTGTTTCTTCCTCTATGACTTTACAGATTTCTTTGTATCCTGCCATTTCAGAAAGGATGCTACGGTTAAGGTATATGGTATGTCTGCCAGATGGTTTGAAAGTGAAAAAGTGATAAAAGGAAATCACTCCATTTACTTCTGTGGTGGAAGTACCTGTTTTCTGGGCAACTACTCTGATATCAGAGTTGCTAATGTACCCTTTTGATAGTTGATACTCCCAAAGCAGGTCTAGCATAAGGGTTTGATCTGGGGTGTAAATTGTTGTTCCATTCATGGATCTTTTTCCATTGGGTATGGAAACAATATCTAGTGAAAAACTTTAATAATGAATTAAGAAAATAGTGTGGTGCCATGATTAATATCATAGGAAATCATGGCTTTTTGGAGCAAATAATAAGAATGCAATTTCTAATCTACTTTAGTATCAAGTTCTTCAATTTCTCCTAGTTTTTCGAGTAATTGGAAGGTCTTTTGAGCCTCTTCCTCATCAACTATACTTATCGCTACACCTACATGGACCAGAACGTAATCATTTTCTTTTGCTTCAGGAACCATCGATAGGTTAACCTCTTTCCTTACTTCACCAAAAGCCACAAGTCCAGTTCTTAATGGATCATCCAATTGACCTGTAATTTTCTCCACTTTCCCTGGTATAGCAAGGCACATATTAGGCAGTTTCTTTTTCCAGTATAGTAGATTTTAGCCATTCGTACCATCGATCCATGCCATCACCAGTGGTAGCGGAGACTTCAAAGAATTGCAGTGATGGGTTGATTCGTCTTGCGTACTCTTTCACTTTCTCAACATCAAATTGTACGTAGGGTAACAGATCAATCTTGTTAATTAGACATACATCTGAATGAGCAAACATATCAGGGTATTTTAATGGCTTATCATCACCTTCTGTCGTGCTGATGATGACTACTCGATGATTTTCTCCCAAATCAAATAAAGCAGGACAAACCAGGTTTCCAACATTCTCAATCATTAATACACTGTCTTGAGCAGGTTTTAATGCTTTATACGCCCTTTGGATCATTTCACTATCTAAATGACATCCTTTTCCTGTATTTATCTGAACTACGGGTACTTTTAATTGATCAATTCTATCCGCATCATTAGTGGTTTGTTGATCCCCTTCAATTACTGCAAATGGAAGCTCGTTTCCAATATCTCTTATGGTCGCTTCTAAAAGTGCCGTTTTACCGCTTCCAGGTGAACTTACAAGGTTCAAAGCAGTGATACTGAGTGCCTCGAAATAGCCTCTGTTTCGTTCGGCCATCAGATTATTTGTATGGAGTATGTCCTGCTCTATTTCCAAAATACTCTTGCTGTGATGATCATTATGATGGTGAGAATGATCATGGTCATGACTATGATCAGGTGAATGATTATGATGACCAGGTTTCAAAATTTTTACTCCATTTTCCTCGGTTCCACATCCGCAAGTACTACACATAATTGATTGATTTTTTTAAGAAACAATTAATGATTTAACTCTTAACTCTTTGCCTGCTTTAATATCCTTAAAGTATCCTTCACATGAGGGGCAGTTATCAAAAAGGGAATGAACTGGGTAGCTCCTTCCACATTCCAAGCATTCGGCCTTTCCTTCCACCCATTCGATTACTTTCTCTGCTTCTTCAAGCTTAGTATCTTTTACAGCTGATGGCCAGGCAAAATCCAATGAAGAGGGTTCCACCCCTGCCAATTCGCCAATTTGTAGCTCTATCACGTCCACCTTTCTAGCCTGCTTTTTTCTACAGGCATCCTCTGCAATCTTTACAATCCCTAAAGCGATAGATAACTCGTGCATAATTATTTTTTTTGTTTGACTGACCGTAAATAGATAGCATAAATGAATGCGACTGCAAGGGTCAGAATCAGCGCAAGATGTATCGGAGATGTTAAGAAATGAAGTGGTAAAAAGCCATCATATGTCCCGTGTCCTGGATGAGCTGAAACTGAGGAAACAATCATCAAAAGTAGAATCAATGGGTTGATAATGTTTTTCATTCGATCAAGATTTATTTAATCGAAAGTTACTTAGGAAAGCATTGAAATAAATGATCAATAGTCAGCTAGGTGATTGATTATGATCATGAAGAGGTCATATTTTATTGCCTATTTTGGAAATATTAAGCCAATGCCTACTTTCCAAATTCACATAAAAGGTATCGTTCAGGGTGTGGGTTTTAGACCTTACGTCTACCAAACTGCACGTAAGGAAGAAATTAATGGATGGGTCTTGAATGGGTCAAATGGCGTTCAAATTGAGTTTAATTATTCAAATAGATCTGCAGCTCAACAATGGCTTGACAAGCTAATAATCAATGCCCCTAAACTTTCTCGAATACTATCTGCTGAGCTTGTTGAAGTAGATCATCAGCTTTACAATGAATTTACTATTCGAGATAGTATTGATGAAGGAGCAGTTGATCTACCCTTGACTCCAGATTTTGCTATGTGTCAAAAGTGTAAGGAGGAGATTCTTGACAACACTGATCGACGATTTAATTATGCCTTTATAACGTGTACAAACTGTGGTCCTAGATATTCTATCACCAGGAAAGTACCCTATGACCGGCCAACCACCACGATGGACAAATTCTATATGTGTACTAAATGTCAGGAAGAGTATAATAATCCGGAAAATCGAAGGCATTACTCTCAAACAAATTCTTGTCCCAGTTGCGGTATCAAGCTTGAGATATATGATACTACTGAGCACGTATACTTTCCATTCCATCGAGAAGCTGAGAAAATTAACTTTATTGCTTCTGCGATACATTCTGGTCAAATTGTAGCAGTTAAGGGAATTGGAGGTTATTTGCTGATGTGTGATGCCCGAGATGATTCGGCTGTTTCTTTACTACGAGAACGAAAGCATCGTCCTCATAAACCTCTAGCCGTAATGTATCCTGATTTAGAAAGGATTAAAGAACAATATGTCCTGTCTGAAGACGAGAAAAATGCATTGATAAGTCCAGAATCACCGATTGTATTGCTAAGGCCAGGAAAGCGCTTACGCTTATGTCATAGGATTGCACCTGGACTCGATACAATTGGCGTGATGTTGCCTTATGCGCCACTTCTTTACTTGCTAGCCAAGAAAACGAATATTCCATTGATCGCAACCAGTGGAAATATATCAGGTGCTCCAATCATTTACAAGGATGAAGAAGCAATTGAGAAACTTTCTTCTATTGCTGATTGGATTGTTACTAACAATCGAGAAATACTTATTCCTCAGGATGATTCTGTCATTCGCTATGGCCATCATAATCAACGGGTGATCCTAAGAAGGTCTAGAGGCTTTGCACCTAATTACTTTAATGATCAGTTGAAAGTCGATAAACTAAATGGCACGTTAGCAGTTGGTGCCGAGATGAAAGGTGCTTTTGGTTTAGTTAACCAAGATAAAATATACTTGAGTCAGTACCTGGGAGCAATGCATAGCTATTATTCACAAGAATCGTTTGAAAAGGTCTTATCACATATTTCTGATGTTCTTGACTACTCTCCCAAAAAACTCATATCAGACCGACATCCTGGGTATTTTGGGTTTGGTTGGTGTGAGGATAAAGCAGCGCAAGAATCGATTACCTGGAATCAATACCAGCATCATGAGACGCATTTTGCTTCAGTTTTAGGAGAGAACAATTTACTTGACTACAAGGTACCTGTGCTTGGTTTCATTTGGGATGGAACTGGTCTTTCTCCTGATGGTCATATTTGGGGGAGTGAGACCTTTTTGTGGCAAAACTCAGAAGTGAAGCATATAGGAAATATTGGTGAGGTCCCTCATTTAAGTGGAGACCGTATGGCCTTGCAACCGATGTTATCGCTATTTGCTTTCACCCAAAATAAAGATCACTTGGAAAAGTTTGTACGAAACTACTTTGATGAACAAGAATGGAATACCTATAAACAAGTTAAAGAAATAGCCAAAATCAGTACGTCAAGTATGGGTAGGTTGTTCGATGCAGTTTCATGCCTCTTGACAGGTATATGTCACAGTTCATTCGAAGGACAATCAGCTATGTATTTGGAGACCTTAGCTAGAAATTGTTCAGGAAGTCATTTGTGTTGGTCCATAAGTAATGAAAGACCGTTCCATGAACAAGCCATAAATCAGGTTTATCATTCGTTTGAAAAAGGGGAGAATCGAGCTGTCGTTGCACTTACATTTCACCATTACCTCGTTCAGTGGATTCATTCTCAAGCTAGAGAAACCCCAACAAAAAGTTTGGCATTTAGTGGAGGCGTATTCCAAAACGTCTTATTGATGGATCTTATATTGGATCAATTGTCTGATGAATATGACTTATATTTCCATAAGGATCTTTCACCTAATGATGAAAATATTGCGCATGGACAGTTAATGCTTGAATTAATCAATCTACCCGGAAGGAAAGATCTCAAAAAGACGATTTTGTCAGATGAAGCACGTTAACGAATATCGAAATCCCAAAGAAGTAAAAAAGTACCTCAATGAGATTCATAAGACAGTGACTAGAGAGTGGTCCATTATGGAAATCTGTGGAGGACAAACACATGGTTTGGTAAAGAATGGATTATTGGAATTGCTTCCAAAAGAAATCAAAATGGTTCATGGGCCAGGATGTCCTGTATGTGTGACCCCTCTTCATTTAATCGACCAGGCAGTTGAGCTGGCATTAAGGCCGAACGTGATTATGTGTTCATTTGGAGATATGTTAAGAGTTCCAGGTTCTGAGAAGAGCTTACTTCAAGCCAAGGCCGAAGGGGCAGATGTGAAAGTTCTTTATTCACCCCTTGAAGCCCTAAATATTGCAAAGAAAAACCCAGATAAAGAAGTTGTCTTTTTTGCTGTTGGATTTGAGACTACTGCACCTGCAAATGCGCTTTCTGTTTATCAGGCAAAGGAACAGGGCATTTCTAACTATTCGATTCTTGTATCACATGTCTTAGTTCCACCGGCAATGGAAGCTATATTAAGTGATCCTGAAACGAGAATTCAGGCTTTCTTAGCCGCGGGACATGTTACAACCATCATGGGTTTTGAAGGGTACTTTCCAATTGTAGAGAAATTCAAGGTTCCCGTTGTAGCAACAGGTTTTGAGCCATTGGATCTCGTTCAAGGTATCTTTATGTGCGTGAAGCAATTGGAGAATGGTGAATACAAGCTACAGAACCAGTATGGCAGGGTAGTCAATGAAGAAGGAAATAAGAGAGCTCAAGAAATAATCGAAAAGGTATTTGAGATCTCAGATCGAAGTTGGAGAGGAATTGGTACTATTCCTCAAAGCGGATATGAATTGAGAAACGAGCTCAAAGAATTCGACGCTCGTTTCAGATTTGATCGTAATTCAATTGAAACTACTGAAAATTCCATCTGTATTGCTGGCGAAATATTAAAAGGAATCAGAAAACCGATCAATTGTCCTGCTTTTGGGAAACAATGCGATCCAGAACATCCTTTAGGAGCTCCTATGGTTTCTTCAGAGGGTGCTTGCGCGGCATATTACCATTATTCAGCCGTAGATTTGGTGGAATAATATGGATAGAGCAAAACTCATTCACCTTCAATGCCCCATGCCTCAATTGGACTTTGACGTCATTACCCTTGGCCATGGAGGAGGCGGACTGCTGACCAATAGATTGCTAGATAAAACCATTTTTAAGTTGTTTAATAATCCATTGCTTGAGTCTCGGCATGACGGAGCAATATTTGAAATCCAAGGGAAAATGGCCTTCTCAACCGATAGTTTTGTGATTTCACCCATCTTTTTTCCAGGTGGAAATATTGGTGAACTGGCAATCAATGGAACAGTAAATGATTTGGCCATGTGCGGTGCAAAACCAAGGTACATTTCGCTTGGGCTTATTCTGGAGGAAGGCTTGAAGGTTGAGGAGTTATGGGAAATTTTGGTTCATGCGAAAGCGGCGGCAGATCATGCTGGTGTTTCCATCGTAACGGGTGATACGAAGGTTGTGGAGCGAGGCAAGGGAGATAAGATATTTATCAATACTACTGGTGTTGGTGAGTTGCACCCAAAAGCAGACATTGCTGCTTCCAGGGTAAAGGTAGGAGATCGACTTATCGTAAGTGGCCCCATCGCTTCTCATGGGATGGCCATTATGAGTAATCGTGAGGGATTAGCATTTAAGTCGACCATCGAAAGCGACACACAGGTGCTTAATCATTTAGTATGGAAATTATTGGATCGTTTTGGAACAGATATTCACCTATTTCGAGATCCCACAAGAGGTGGTGTAGCAAGTACAGTCAATGAAATAGCTCGAGACATGAATCTCGGTATTGAACTTGAAGAAGAAAAATTACCACTCCTGCCAAATGTTGAGAATGCTTGTGAAATACTAGGCCTTGATCCCCTATACGTAGCAAATGAAGGAATCTTCACCTGTTTTGTCTCAGACGATGCTGCCTATCAAGCACTCGATTTTATCAAAAATGAAAAAGAGGGAAAAGGAGCAGCCATTATAGGTGAGGTTGTGGAATCTCACCCAAAAAAAGTTGTACTCAAAAGTGCTATTGGGGGTAAGAGAGTGGTAAGCATGCAAGTGGGGGAACAGCTCCCCCGAATTTGTTAATTGATAGATATACAAAGTCATTCGACTCGGTTCATCTATATCCAAAAATGATCCTTAGGGTATCTCTGTAGATCTGCTCACCGGATAAAAAGATCTTTCTGATGAAATCGACAGGAATTATTAACACCGAGAATATGATTACAAGAACCCATTCATCCCAGTTTAATGGAACCGTTCGAAGAATTGGTCCACCGATATACGTAAAGATCACTTGCAAGATTATGATCAGGAATATAATCTGAATGAATCGTCTGTTTTCGCTGATATGTGCAAGGAAGTTAAGTCCTGTTGTACGAACATTTAGCATATTAAAAAGCACCTGAAAGATGAAAATATTAAAGAATGCGGTCATGAAAACGGCATAATCATCTGTACTACCGCGAGAAAATAACTCCTTGAAATAAGGGACTTTAAGGAATAGTACAGAAAACGCTGTGATAAAGAGTCCATTCACCAAAATCGAGGAAATCATCTGCTTATTCAGAATGTTATCATCCCGTTTAACAGGTTCATCTTCCATGTATCTATGCAATGCGGGTTCTCCACCCAAGGCAATAGCTCCAAGTGTATCCATAATCAGGTTGATCCATAATAGTTGGATGATGGTGAGCGGAAATTCTACATTGATCAGCGGCCCTAATATGGTAATGGAAACTGCTGCTACATTAACGGTCAATTGGAAAGTGATGAATTTTCTAATGGACTGGAAAATAGTCCTTCCATAGCGAATACCGTTACTGATGGAGTTGAAATTGTCATCTAATATCACAATATCCCCCGCTTCTTTGGTCACTTCTGAGCCACTTCCCATGGCGATACCTACATCTGAATGCTTTAATGCAGCTGAGTCATTAACTCCATCTCCAGTCATCCCAACCACTTTTTCCTGACCTTTCGAAATTCTTACCATTCGACTTTTATCTGTAGGAAGTGCACGGGCAATCACTCTAAGATTGGGCAGTATTTCAGCAATTTCTTCGTCAGACATTTTTTGTAAATCGGATGATTCCAAAACGACATGCGATTCATTATCTACTAAAGCAGCCTCTCTGGCGATAGATGCAGCGGTTCCTTTGCGATCTCCCGTAATCATTACCACCTGAATACCAGCCTTCTTCACTGTTTCAACGGATGCTTTTGTTGTTTCCCGAATGGTATCCTGCATGCCAATAACTCCAACGAGGATTAATCCTCCAGGAACTTCATCCTTATGATTTAAGCTCTCTTTGGAAACTGCAATAGTCAATAGTCTAATACCTGCATCGGCAAGTCCGTCCATATAGGTTGTCATTTCCTCCTTCTTAGTAATAGGTATCAAATCCCCATTTTCAGAAATGGCATGCTCAATGTCCTTCATGAGTATCTCAGGAGCACCTTTAATCATGACTATCTTATCTGTCTCCAGTGCTTCTAATTGCTGTTCAAATTTGGATTCAGTTGCAGAGAATTTACGTGTACTATTGAAGTGAATTTTATGGACAAGATCTGCACTTTCAATCAAGCTCAGATCCTCTTTTTGATCAATATACCCTAACAACGCCCGCTCTGAAAAATTACCTCCTGTGATTTCACCCTCCCGTGTTCTATGACTGGAGGTATTTCCAGCTATGGCAATCTTTACATAGCCACGTAGTTTCTGAGGAATCGCTAAATAATTATCAAATGATTGGTTAGTACCGGTAATAAAAAACCTGGGTTCCAGCTTGCCTTTTGTTAGGGTTCCGGTCTTATCTGAAAAAAGAATACTTAAGCTTCCAGCTGTTTCTATACCCAATAATTTTCTTACTAAAACCTTTTCTCGCAACATCTTTTGCATGTTTAGAGAAAGCACAATGGCGATCATCATAGGTAATCCTTCAGGCACTGCAGCAACCAATACAATGATGGCTAAAACGATAGCATCCAGTGCATCAGTAAGAATCAAGTTCCATTGGCTGAAGTATTCACTAATAGCGGCACCATTAAATTCATTGGCGATAAAAATCTTTTGAAACATGAAAACGACGAAAAGAAATCCTGCTGCTATATAACCAAATTTGGAAATCATATCTGCCAGGTTTTTCAACTTAACCTGAAGTGGAGATAACCGATCATCACCAAGAGAGAGTTCTTTCGATAGCTTTCCATAAAGGGTGTTGTCCCCAACTGAATCTACCTTCATGACAGCCTCGCCATCTTCAATTACAGAACCTCTATAAAGAATGTATTTATTAGCTAAGTCCGTTTCATCGTAGGTTGAATCTTTCTCCAGAACTATCTTTTCGATGGGCTCTGTTTCACCTGTTAGTGAGGCTTGATCAACTTTGATTTCACCTTCAATGATATGCCCATCAGCAGGCGTTTTATCTCCAGCTTGAAGTAATATTTCATCACCCTTCACAACATCCAGAACGGGGATATCAACCAATTCTCTATTTCGAAAAACCTTACTTTTGATTTGAGATGCTTCTTCTTGAAGCTTTTGAAAGGAAGCTTCGTTTTTGTGTTCTGAAAAAGTTGAAATGCCTGTAGCGAGTAGGACGGCTATTGCAATAGCAACTGCTTCATACCATTCAGTCATTCCAAAAAAGGAGAGCACCAAGATGACCACCAAGGCAACCAATAGGATGTAGATGATTGGATCTTTAAAATTATTGATGAGTTTAGTCCAAAAACTTTCTCCTTTGATTTCACTTAATGCATTATTTCCAAATCTCAAACGAGATTCTTTCACTTGTTCAGAAGTGAGCCCTGCATGTTTCATTTTTCAATCTTTAATAAATAGGTTCGGCTATACATCACAACTTTATATTAAAAAGTGCCATAAAGTCAAGACGTTAAGGCGGTATTATTTACCTAAAGATATAAAACGCAGCGATACTTTTAATGCCAATATTAATTTATTCGAATAGCCAGTTTGGAGCCTATTGAATATCAATAGTCAATACTCTAGTGACCTTACGTGAGGTTTAAATAATTGGTGAGAAATGAAGTAGATTCGAAGTTTAAAAACTACCTAATACATGAAATTATCATCTACTACTTCTACTTGTGACATATTTGTCTTTCGGACAATTGGAGCGAATCGAGCAAACCATTGATCCACTTGAAGCAGAATCTCATCTTAGGTTTTTGACATCTAATGAACTAAAAGGAAGAGATACTGGGTCAGAAGAACTGGTAATTGCCGGAAGATATATTGCAGAACAATTTAGACGTTCAGGACTTATTCCTCTTGGGGATCAAGAAGGTGACTATTTACAATGGGTTCCTTTGATGAATACCAAGCCTGCCTCAGAAGCAAGTGTATCCATGACAGGTGAACGCTTCAAACTGAATAATAATCTTTTAGTGGTGGCTGGATCCAATTCCCAAGTTGAGGCTGAATTGATTTACCTGGAGAAGCTTGACGATTACAAATCAAGCGATGTTGCTGGTAAATTGATTGTTACTATACTTGGTGACAATGGGTTTAATGTTTCATTGAAGAGTCTGCAAGAGGCTGGAGTTCTTGGATTGATCCAGCTATACAGACCAGGATGGCGTTATCCATGGCCATTAATTGCTAATTATCTTAATCGAAGTAAGATGGCCATTGGTAGTTCAGATAAAGAAGAAGGCATACTTCCTCACATTTGGATCAACGACACAGCTAAGGCCTATGTACAGCGAATAATGGATACTTCGGATCCCAAGGTGAAGCTTGAAATAAGCGGAATAAAAGAGGATCCGGTCAAGGCATTCAATGTTGTGGGTAAGATTGAAGGAACAGATCCAAAACTAAAGGAACAACATATTGTAATGAAAGCTCATTATGACCATGTGGGAATACAGAATACACAGGATCCAGACTCCATTTATAACGGAACACGTGATAATGGGATTGGAACTACAGGTGTTATTAATGCTGCCAAGTATTTTGGTAAGTTTCCGCCTAAAAGATCCATCATCTTTATTGCTTTAACAGGTGAGTAAAAAGGGCTATTGGGGAGTAGTTATTATGCGGATAATCCCAAGATTCCCCTGGAGGAAACCGTGATGAATTTAAACATCGATAATAGCGGATATACCGATACCGAATACATCACCCTACTTGATACCAATCGTACGAACATTGATAAGATGGTATACCAAGCTGCCACTGAAGTAGGACTGAAAGTAATGGGTGATCGGATTCCTGACCAGAACTATTATGAACGTTCAGATCAGGTAAGTTTCGCTACCGAAGGTGTTCCTGCTATAAACTTCAAAATGTCAATGGAGGCCTTTGATGAGCGAATTTCCAAATATTATCATCGTCCATCAGATGAATTTCAAACAGTCGATTTAGCCTATATACATAAGTACTGGAAAGCCTAATATCCGCACGGCTGAACTTATAGGAAACTGGAAAAAAACACCCTATTGGATCAAAGGAGATAAGTTTGAAAGTGCTGGTGATGAATTGTATGGGAAAAAGTAATTTCCAACGTTTCAGGTGATTTGATTGGGGGTATCGATTACAAGATTGTCCTTACTTAATAATTAGTTGAATGATTAATAATTCGAATGTTTTTCGTTGATAATTATTATTGAGTATTTTCATAAGATAAACCGCCAACACCATGGATACTCAAACTAGCTACAGAATCGAGCAGATTCAGAAAGGAGACTTAATTTATTTTAATGACACTCCTGGAAAAAGTAATTATGATGAATACTGGGAAGTTTATGATATTGATCATTCTAAAAATGAAATTATTATTAAGTTGAATTATTTGTTCGAAGATCGATTTAATATCATTAAGTGCTCAGAGATTCGTCAATTACTCTCTGTTAAAAAGTTAGCTCAAGCATAGTATTTTACATGCTATGCAACCTTTTTGGTCCTTGAGAATCTATTAGATAAACACTCAAAAGCTAAAGGACAATGAAAAGACTTCTAGCCATCGCGCTTATACTTCCTATAATCACGTTTGCAAAAGATCCCGGATTGGGAATTCCAGCAAAGAAATGGTTTCTTGGATTCGGAAATTCACCTGTATTTACGGGATTACGCTTCAATTTCAAAGATCAGCATGTTGAAAAAATCAATGGTATTTCCTTTACCATGTGGCAACCCAAAGATGATGACGGTGATGGTGTGGTAAATGGTATTAGTGTGGGCGTACCTTTAGCAGGAGGTACAGCTCAACGAAATGGTATCAATCTCGGAATTGCTGGAATAAGTGCAAACGATCAGCTCAATGGTATCAATTTGGGAGGGATTGGTGCAGGCGCAGGTGGAAGTGTGAAGGGACTAAATATTGGAGGAGTTGGATTAGGTGCAGGTGATCAACTAAGTGGAATCAACCTGGGAGGCATAGGTGTTGGTTCTGGAGAGACCGTTTCAGGCTTCAGCTTTGGAGGTATTGGAGTGGGTGCTGGTGAAGAGCTGAAAGGCATAAATATTGGTGGTATTAGAATAGGATCTGGTGGAGATGTCAAAGGCATCAATTTTGGTGGAATTGGCGTAGGAGCCGGTGATGATATCACAGGTATTAGCATTGTGGAATAGGAATGGGTGCTGGCGGTAGTGCCAAAGGAATAAATATCGGCGGGGTAGGCGTTGGAGCTGGGAAGGAACTGATTGGTCTAAACCTTGCAGTTGTTGGTCTTGGTGCGCCGAATGTTAAAGGAATTAGCGTAGCCTCAGTTGTTGGAGGAACCGTGGTGACAGGAATAGCGCTTGCGCCAGCATGGGTAAAAATTGGGGATAATACAGAGGATGAAGGAGAATTGAGGGGTGTAGCAATTTCCGCTTTCAATCAAATAAAAGGTCAGAATAATGGTGTAGCGATTGGAATATTGAATTTATCTAAAGGAGGGAAAGGACTTCAGATCGGTTTATTAAATCATAATCCAGAGAATCCGAAAGGACTCAGATGGCTACCGTTCTTCAATGCCAACTTCAAGAAGAAGAATGGATAGCAAAGATTATTGAGAGCAAACAAAAGAGCCACTCACAGGAGTGGCTTTTTTAATACGGTTTATTTATTAATTCGATGGTTCCAGGTAGCTCTGATCAAATCGTTCGAAATGGCATGTATAACCATTAGGGTACCTCACCAGATAATCCTGGTGTTCTGGTTCTGCAGGCCAGAATGTACTAAATGGTTCCATAGTGGTGGCCACTGGCCCTTCCCATTTTTTGGATTCGTTAACAATGGCGATCATTTTTTCTGATTCTTTTAACTCTTCCTCATTTTGGAAGAAGATGGCAGATCGATAACTTGATCCAACATCATTTCCTTGTCGGTTCAAGGTCGTGGGATTGTGAATTCGAAAAAAGTAATCCAATAATTCTGTAAATGAAGTTTCCTCTGGATTATAGGTGATTTCCAATCCTTCTGCATGACCCGGATGATTACGATAGGTTGGATTATCATTTTCTCCACCGATGTAACCCACTTCTGTATCTTTTACTCCTGGACGTGTTCTAAATAGGTCTTCCATTCCCCAGAAACAACCTCCTGCTAAATATGCTTTTTTAAGATTTTCCATAATTCAACGCTTTCTAGATATCTCTTCCTAATTACTAAGCAAAGACATATTCCAATGCTAATAAGTTCATCCATTTAATTTAAAGTTTGTAGTAAAAAACTTCTGAAAATTAGTTCCATGCCAATAGCGTCCTAAACGATTGAAAAAGGAGGTGTGTATTAAGTATCCCAAAGTT
>CAYWOQ010000032.1:3832-41269 GCA_964459925.1 uncultured Roseivirgaceae bacterium | reverse complement strand
GTTTTTCAACCGAAACGGTCGTGGTTTTGGAGCAGATTTAACTCGTCAATCAACCGATAGCAAGCAGCTATTGACGCAAGGCTTTGAAATTCGAGAACGAGACGAATGGATATCAAATGTTAAAGTGGATCTTTCTTCTGAGTATGCCTTTCGATTGACCTCCTCACTAGGCAGTCAGTTGAATCGGTCAGACTTTCTTGACTCTCGAAATTTTGACATTCGATCCAATATTTACAAACCACAACTTATTTGGCAACCCACCAACTATTTTCGATTGATCGGAAGCTATGAACGTAAAAATCGAAGAAATGAGTTTGTGGAAACCTCATCAGAATCATCTATCAGTCAGTCTTATACCGGTGAATTGACATGGACACAGACC
Source organism: uncultured Roseivirgaceae bacterium (assembly GCA_964459925.1). GTDB lineage: Bacteria > Bacteroidota > Bacteroidia > Cytophagales > Cyclobacteriaceae > Ekhidna. Next base: position 40,887 of record CAYWOQ010000032.1, on the reverse strand, counting down.
GGTAAGGGTTCGGTTCGAGCTACTTTTTCTTTTCTATCTATTGATTTCGAAGGTGATCCTGCATCATACCTGGGATATATTCTTTTAGATGGATTACAACCTGGAAATAATCAAACCTGGCAGCTAAATGTACAGCAGCGGCTTTCTAAAGGAATGCAAATCTCTCTTTTATACGATGGCAGGAAATCCGAGGAGCGGGAAGCCATACACACAGGGAGTGTTCAAGTAACAGCTTTCTTTTAGTTAAAGCCTATCCTTTACCACTTTCATTAGTTTGCCCGCAAAGACAAAATCGTTCAATTCTTTCACATCTGAATCTCCCATTTCCTCACTCGTTCCTTTCCAAACAGCTCTTCCTTTATGCATGAAATTGATGAAGTCACCTACTTGGAGTACCGAATTCATATCATGGGATACGACTACTGTATTCATTTCATACTCATCTGTGATATCCTTAATCAAGTTATCAATTCTAATGGCTGTTTGCGGATCTAGCCCTGAATTTGGTTCGTCACAAAAGAGATAGTTGGGATTGGTTACAATCGCCCTCGCAATGCCTACGCGCTTTTTCATTCCTCCAGAAATTTCTGAGGGCATCTTGCTGTTCACATTTTCTAAACCAACTCTCTCTAAACAGAAGTTGACTCGTTCAATTTTTTCTTGTGGTGATTGCTTGGTAAGTACATTGAGCGGAAACATGACATTTTCTTCTACGGTTTGACTATCAAACAATGCTCCTCCCTGAAACAACATTCCCATTTCACGCCGAACCTCTGTTTGTACTTCCTTATTTGCTCGTATAAACTCCCGGCCATCATAAAAAACATCTCCTGTTTCAGGTTTTAGCAGGCCGACTATGCACTTAAGCAATACACTTTTACCGGTCCCGCTGGCTCCAATAATCATATTCACCTTTCCTTTCTCTATTTGAATAGAGATGTCCTCTAGTACCTGCTTTCCATCAAAGGCCTTCGATATGTTGTTAACTTCAATCATAAGGTGAGTAATGGAGCTAATAAGTACGCAAGAAGGAAATCAGCTACTATAATTCCAATACAGCTATTGGTAACAGCACCAGTTGAAGCTTTACCAACCTCCAAAGCACCACCTACAACATAATATCCACGAAATGAAGAGATAGCTGCTACAATAAATCCAAAGACGACCGCTTTGATAATGGCAAACTTGACCTGAAAAGGATTAAAATCCATTTGTATACCTGTGATGTAATCTGTACCTGTGATCACATTCGTGAATGCAGCGGTAGCGTACCCACCATAAATCGTTATAAACGCAGATATGATCACCAAAGCGGGAAACATTACCACTGAAGCAAGGATTTTGGGTAACGCCAGGTAGGAGGCAGAATTAATTCCCATGACTTCTAGTGCGTCGATCTGTTCTGTGATACGCATGGTACCTAACTCACTGGAAAGGTTTGATCCAACTTTACCCGCGTAAATGATGGCCATGATAGTAGGAGCAAGCTCCAATAACGTCATATCTCGAACCACCAATGCAACGATTGGATCAGCAATGTAGGGTGCTATTAGGTTGTATGCTGTTTGTACAGTAGTGACAGCCCCCATAAACGCTGAGATGATAACTATAATGAATATCGATTTATAACCAACTTTGATGCATTCATCAAAGAACAACCCAATGTAGGTGGAAAAGGATTCCCGCTGCACAAATAGCTGTCCGATAAACAAAACGAATTTTCCAAGGCTCTTCATGTAATGCCGTTCCTGAGATGTTAGTTTTGTCCAAACATAATACGGATTAGAATAACCAAAAAAGAAAATGGATAATTCAGAGCGTTTAGTAGTAATCACGGGTGGAACAAAAGGAATTGGTAAATCCCTGGTAACAAAATTTGCTAAAGAAGGCTTTTTGATTGCTACCTGCTCAAGAAACGAAGAAGATTTAGCTCATTTAAAGGAAGAGATCAAAAAAGAATTTGATCATACCATCCATACCTACCCGGCAGATCTTTCGAAGAAAGAGAAAGTGGTTGATTTTATTGATTTTGTGCGAATGATTGGCAAACCTGTTGAGGTTTTGATAAATAACACGGGTGTATTTATTCCGGGTGAAATACTCAATGAACCAGATGGATCATTGGAAAACATGATCAATACCAACCTTTACAGCGCCTACTACCTGACCCGAGGACTAACGCCTCTGATGATGAAAAATAAAAGCGGCCATATCTTCAACCTATGTTCTGTTGCAAGCCTTAAAGCCTATCCAAATGGCGGGTCTTACTCGATTTCTAAGTTCGCGATGTATGGCTTTTCACAGGCATTAAGAGAAGAACTGAAAGAAGTAGGCGTGCGCGTCACTACTATTCTAGCTGGGGCTGTCAAGACACCAAGCTGGGATGGAGTGGATATTCCGGATGAACGATTCATGAAACCGGAAGATATTGCTGAAACCATCTATAACACCTATCAGTTAAGTGAACGGACAGTCATTGAAGACATTGTTTTAAGACCTCAACTAGGGGACATATGATTCAAAAATATTGTAACAGCCTTACCCATTATTCCAGAAGAATAACAAGAGAAGTAAATATCGGAGGTGTTCCATTAGGCGGGAATAACCCTATTCGTGTTCAATCCATGACCACTGTAGATACCATGGATACGATGGGCTCTGTAGAACAAACCTTGCGAATGGTCGAGTCCGGTTGTGAATATGTTCGGATTACTGCTCCAAGTATAAAAGAAGCTCAGAATCTCGATAACATAAAAAATGAACTTCGAAAAAGGGGATGTGATGTACCTCTTGTAGCAGATATTCATTTTACCCCCAATGCTGCAGAGCTTGCCGCAAAAATCGTTGAAAAGGTAAGAGTAAATCCGGGTAATTATGCCGACAAGAAAAAGTTTGAACAGATCGAATACACGGATCAGGCGTATGCTGATGAGCTCAAAAGAATAGAGGACAAGTTTTCGCCCTTGGTAGAAATCTGCAAGGCCCATGGAACAGCCATGCGAATTGGCACAAATCACGGGTCACTTTCAGATCGAATCATGAGTAGGTATGGCGATACGCCAATAGGTATGGTGGAGTCTGCTTTAGAGTTCATTCGCATCTGTGAGAAGATGGATTACAAAGAACTAGTGGTTTCCATGAAAAGCAGTAATTCACAAGTAATGGTTCAGGCTTACAGGTTGTTGGTGAACAAACTAGATGAAGAAGGACTTGAACCTTACCCACTTCATCTTGGAGTAACCGAGGCTGGAGAGGCTGAGGATGGACGAATCAAATCATCGGTTGGGATAGGTACACTTTTAGAAGATGGGCTGGGGGATACCGTACGCGTTTCCTTGACTGAAGAACCGGAAGTAGAAGCACCTGTTGCTCGAATCATGGTGGATCGGTTGATTGAGAAGAACAAACAAAAGCCCATTAATGACATTGATTCATACGCCATCAATCCATTTGAGTATCATCGTCGCAAGACAACTGAGGTACTCAACTTTGGCCATGAAAATGTACCAAGAGTCATTGCTGATTTTTCCAAAGTAGCAGACGTTGAGGTGAAGGATTTGAAGGCGATTGGTCATTCCTATTTGCCCGAACTTGACAAGTGGGGGATGAATGATTTAGGAGCGGATTACATTTATACAGGATCAAAACCATTGGAGTTCATGTTGCCAAATGGACTGAAGGAAGTGATGGATTATGATGTTTGGCTTACTTTGACTGATGATCAAAATAAGTTTCCATATATCACTGATTTAAAAAATGTTAAGGATCTTCATGAGAAGTTAAACTTTGTTGCGTGGAACACGGATAAGGATGACCAAACAATATTTTGTTTTCTAGAAAAATATGCGAATACGGCCCTTATTCTGCATTCTGACAATGCACATAGGACAGCCAGCATCAGAAGGTTTGTCGTTGAGCTGATGAATAGGAATATTGAGGTTCCAGTGGTTTTGAACTATTCGTTTGATAAGCTATCAGAAGATGAATTAATGATCCATGCTTCTACCGACGCAGGAACTTTATTAGTGGATGGGATTGGTGATGGTATTATGCTATCACCGTCATTTAACGCCTCAGTGGAAACACTGAAATTATACAACAATACGGCTTTTGGAATCTTACAAGCTGCCAGAACAAGAATTACAAAAACAGAATACATTTCGTGTCCATCTTGTGGTCGCACCCTATTCGATCTACAAGAAACTACGGCAATGATTCGCAAGCGAACGGATCATTTGAAAGGAGTCAAGATCGGTATCATGGGCTGCATCGTGAACGGGCCTGGAGAGATGGCAGATGCAGACTTTGGTTACGTAGGATCAGGCAAAGGAAAGATCACACTTTATAAAGGTCAGGAAGTTGTTAAACGTGGTGTCCCATCTGAGCATGCATTGGATGAATTAATTGAACTCATCAAAGAAAATGGAAGATGGGTGGAGCCTGAACTAGCAGCTGAGGTCTGAAATCAAGAATGAATTAACGATTCTATTGCTGCAATTCTATTGCAATTAGATAGTGAACCAGAGATGGTATTAGAAATTCAAACTGAAATAAAGCAAGGAGCAGAAAAGTGTTAAAACCCAGTCTTTATTTTAATATGTTTGAATTAAAATTGTGTAAAACCAACCTTAGCATACCCCCATATGAAATTTCGAATTTTTATCCTTAGCTTAACATTGTTATCCTTTACCATCGAAGCGCAGCGAAAAAAGAATAGCAGTGATAATCAACAAAAAACTCCCTTTGAAAAGGTTTCTCTCTCCGGATTAAAATTTAGAAGTATCGGCCCTGCTTTCACTTCAGGTAGAATAGCAAATTTTGCTGTGAATCCAGTAAATCCTAGTGAATTTTATGTTGCTACTGCATCTGGGGGTGTTTGGAAAACGACTAATAGAGGATTGAATTTTGATCCTGTATTTGACGATCAAGGATCCTACTCCATTGGTGTTGTAGAGATGGATCCGAATAACCATAATGTCGTTTGGGTAGGAACCGGTGAAAACAACAATCAGCGGAGTGTAGCGTATGGTGATGGAATTTATAAAAGTGTTGATGGAGGAAAAAGTTGGGAAAACAAGGGATTGAAGAACTCCGAACACATCGGGATGATTGCCATTGATCCCTCAAATTCAGACGTGGTATATGTTGCCGCGACAGGACCGCTTTGGAGCGAAGGCGGAGATCGCGGATTGTATAAGACGACTGATGGTGGCGATAATTGGACAAAGATTCTTGAGATAAGTAAGCATACAGGTGTTCATGAGGTACACCTTGACCCTAGAAATCCTTCGGTTATATATGCAGTCGCTCACCAAAGGAGACGTCATGTCTTTACCTACATTAGTGGAGGGCCTGAGTCCTCGGTTTACAAGTCTACGGATGGAGGAAAAAATTTCAGAAAAATAACTAATGGTCTTCCAGATGGCGATTTGGGTAGGGTAGGATTGGATATTTCGCCAGCTAATCCAGATGTGATCTACGCTGTGGTAGAGGCTCAGGAGAAAAAAGGAGGTTTTTACAAATCAACAGATCGTGGAGAATCCTGGGTGCGTCAGAGCGACTATTCTTCAAGCGGAAATTATTATCAGGAAGTGATCGCAGATCCTGTGGATGTGGACAGAGTCTACGTAATGAATACATATGCGGCTGTTTCAGAGGATGGGGGCAAAAACTTCAAAAATGTTGGAGAGAAAAACAAGCATATAGACAATCACGCACTATGGATTGATCCTAAAAACACCAATTATTTACTCAATGGAAACGATGGCGGAGTTTATGAGTCCTGGGACAGAGGAAAAACCTGGCGTTTCTTTCCGAATTTGCCTGTTACGCAGTTTTACAAACTAGCGGTAAGCACTGACTATCCGTTCTATTTTGTGTATGGAGGAACACAGGACAATTTTACCCTTGGAGGTCCTTCGCAAACCACAGAGACAACAGGAATTACTAATCGGAATTGGTTTGTGACAACTTTAGGGGATGGATTTGAACCGCATGTAGATCCAAAGAATCCTGACATTATTTACAGTCAGTCGCAATATGGAAACTTGAATCGATTTGACAGGTCAAGTGGTGAGCAACAAAACATCGTACCTCAACCACCTGCTGGAGATTATTCTTACAATTGGAATTGGGATGCACCATTGTTAATCAGTAGTCATGATAACAAAAGACTTTACTATGCCTCTGATCGGGTACATCGAAGTGATGACATGGGACAAAGTTGGAGAGAAGTGAGTGGAGATCTCACTCGACAAATGGATCGTAACAGATTGGAGGTGATGGGTAAAGTTTGGCCGATGGACGCAGTAGCAAAAAATGCGTCTACAACTCCATACGGCAACATTGTTTCTTTGGCCGAATCCCCACTTGACGAGAACTTGATCTTTGCAGGTACCGATGATGGGTTGGTCCATGTCTCCAAGGATGGAGGAGCAAGCTGGACTAAGTATAGCCTATTTCCAGGGGTGCCAGAGATGACGTATGTAAATGAGATCATTGCCTCAGCTCACGATAAGAATACCGTTTATGTCGCATTCAATAATCACAAGAATGGTGACTTCAAGCCTTATCTCTTGAAGAGTACAAATCTAGGAGCAAGCTGGAGCTCAATTGCCTCCAATTTACCTGAACGTGGATCGACTTATGCCATTGCGGAAGATCCAGAGGTAGCCGATTTACTTTTTGTAGGAACAGAATTCGGTTGCTTTGCCACAGTGGATGGAGGTCTCTATTGGAAGAAGCTAGCCAATGGCTTGCCTACCGTAGCAGTTCGTGATATTAATATTCAAGAAAGAGAAAACGATTTAGTCTTAGGCACCTTTGGAAGAGGCTTCTACATCATGGATGATTATTCAGCACTTCGAGAGTTTTCCAAAGAGTTAATGGAAAAAGAAGCTCATATTTTTCCAGTTGCTGAAGCTTTGCAATATGACCCTTACAGTCCGATTGCTGCCAGTAAAACCATCTCTTGGTTAGGCCCTAAGGGATTTCAGGGCGAGACCTATTATTTAGGAGAAAACCCAACGTTTGGAGCTGCATTTACCTACTACGTAAAAGAAAAATATACTACGCTTAAGAGTGCACGTGAAGAGGAGGAGAAGGAGCTGAGAGAAGACGGAAAGACTGTTTATTATCCTACCTATGAGCAGTTGGAAGCAGAAAAAGAGGAAGAAAAACCCTTTTTGATCTTTACAATAAAAGATGTAAATGGTGAGGTGGTTAATGCGTTGAGAAAGGGTGCAACCAAAGGAATTAATCGTATCCATTGGGATTTAAAATACCCGTCAATCACTCGAGTGGAAACCAAACTTGCAGATGATCCCACAAAAAATCCATCTTCTGGAATCATGGTGCTTCCCGGTACCTACACGGTAGAATTGGCGAAAAGCGTTAATGGGGAGGTGAAACAATTGGTTGAGCCGATTTCCTTTGAGGTCAAGACCTTAGATAATCGAACCTTACCACCCACGGATCCAGCAGCGATGTTAGCTTTTCATCAAGAACTCATGCAGCTTTCCAAGGCAGAGCAAGGGGCGAGAAGTACGTATAACCATCTGAAGGATGTATTGAAATATTATAAATCAGCAGCAAGATTAGTTACGAGCTCTTCTCTGAATGAAAGAATAGATGCCATGGAGGATCAATTAAACGAGATCCAAGTTTCATTATTTGGTGATCCAATTAAAAGACAATTGGAGATTGATCAAGCACCTTCGGTAAGTAGTCGAGTGAATACAGCCATTTGGTCTGGAACCTCAAGTATTACTGATCCTACGCAGACAGCAAAGGATGTGAAGGAGGTAGCACAGAAATACCTTGACCCAGTCATAGCAAGTTTGAAGAAGATAGTAGAAGAGGATATACCAGCCATTAATGACATGCTAGATGAAAACAATGCACCATGGACTCCAGGTAGAATTATTGATAATAAATAATGCAAGTTATATTCACTCCAAAAAGCTGGTAATAGATTAACTATCAATATCTAATAATTAATCTATTACCTGTATTTGGGGCTACACTATTGGTCCCGACTTCACTTAATATTTAATTCTGGGAGTAGTCTGTTTGCTTTATAGATGTACTTTAAGGCTGCGGCGATACCTCCGGAATGTACTGATACCGTTCGATTGTATTCATCATCAAATATGAAATAACCAGGTAAACTTTCGATGTTTCCATCGAAAGCCAGACCTACAACTTCTGAATTTTGATTGATCACTGGACTTCCTGAATTACCTCCAATGATATCTGTTGTGCTAACAAAGTTTAACGGTGATTTTAGCAACTCCATGGTAGGGTTTTTCCATTTTTCAGGTAAGTCCCATGGGTACTTCCCATCATTACTGTAGTAACGATCATACAATCCAAAGTAGGTTGTTTTGTAGGGTGCTGTCGTGCCGTTATAATCATATCCTTTTACGATTCCATCCGCCATTCTAAGCGAAAAAGTCGCATCCGGAGGACTGCTTAAGCCTGATGCTTCAAATGATATGTTCATAACTTGGCTTTGCAATGCTGTATTTTCTGCGTTGATTTTACCCAACACCATACTGGCTTCTTGAAATTTTTGAGGTATTACATCAGCAAATACTATTAAGGGTTCTTTGTCAAGTTTATTCGCTTTCAATTTAAAAAACTTATCTGGCTCATTGAGTAAAATACTCTCTGTCATAATACTAGTTACTTTCGCCCGTGGATCCATTCCGTCTAGTAAGCTTTTAATATAATCCTGTCTAGAGTGTTCGTTCAATTCCATTAGAAGAGCACTGAATAATGCTTTTTCCAGATTTGCGTCCATTCCTTTTAGTAAGTTATTAAGAGCTTCTTTTGCTGAATTAATCTCTTCTTCACTTTCATTTTCGAGTGCATTTTTATAATTGCTTAACTGGAACAACATTTGATTAATTTTACCTCTCAAGCCGTTTGGGCTTAGGAATACCGCCTCGGCATAATAGTTGGTCGCCTCCTTTGCATTGTCCTCAATTTCAGACCATGGATCTATTTCAGGGTTCGCGTTTTGACGAAGGGCCTCTTCTTTTTTTGCCTTTTTTGTCATGAGATAAGGATCATTGAGGCCATCCAATCTCCCGGTATAGGCTTTTTCAGAATTACTTAGACTAAATGCATAATTGACTATTGAATCTTTTTTATAGACATCTTCAACCTCTTCTGCTGCAATCAGCAAAATTTCTTTCCGATTTTTTACAAGTGAAATAATTGCGGGAGCTGTAACATCACGTTGATAATACAACTGCGCCATGGTTAGGTATCGACCGGTACTTCCTGGATTTCCAATAACGAAAACAAGCTCATTTTCTTCCGCTCCTTTTGAGTTGAATTCAAAATAGTTCTCAGGTTGTAAAGGTTCACCCTTATCGTCGTAAGCTCTAAAAAACGTAAAATCTAAATTATAACGAGGATAGGTGAAATTATCAGGGTCTCCTCCGTAGTAACCTAATGGTAATTCCGGATATAGAACAAGGCGAACATCATTGTATTGCTTAAATCCATACAGCGAATACTGCCCACCGCTGTAAAAATTGCGTGTTTCCAGTTTCAGACCGTTCCAAGCTTCTCTTTGACTGTATTGCTCAGTGATGACACTCAAGGCTGAATCAACAGGTAAATTGCTATTTGCCACTTCTTCAGTTATATCAGCGATCATGACCATTTGATCTACAAAGAGGTCTGGAATACGTCGCTCTTCTTCTAATGTGGTTGCGTAAAAGCCATTTTTATCAAAATTTTCCCCTTCGTTCATAACAGAGGTTACAACACCTCTTGAGCAATGATGATTGGTCATAATCAATCCATTAGAAGAAATAAAAGAAGCAGAACACCACGTCGCGAATCGCAAGGCTGATTTTCTAATATCATCCATCCACTCCTGTGTTGGCGTAAAGCCATAGGCTTCTTGAAAGTATTCAATGGGTGGATTTTCGAAGGTCCACATTTTTCCCTGATCAAAACGTCCTGGTTGAACATCATCTAAATTGGACGATTGCTGTGCTAGACTAATTGCAGGTGTTAAAATAAGGAGGGTTATTAAGTATCTCATTAGGTTGGGTATTTATTACTTAAAAGTGAGCTGTTATTTATTACCAAAAAATTAACGCAATTATGTTGCATATAAAGATAAATGCAATATTAAGTTTGAAAAAATTGTTTGAACTATCACGTTTAAGTCCTTAATTAAGAGGATCATTAAACGATAAGTCATGTTTCATGAACATCTTTTGAGACAGGTATCCTTTTCCACCATCATAAACTTCTGTCCATCCGTTTTTCTGTAAGTATTTGGCTAGGTAATGATTGAGTAATCCGTGAGAGACAAGTAATGTCTTACCATTTCTGCTGGCATCATTTTCAAGAAAGAGAACTGCCTGTTTAGCTCTTTTTTTTGCCATGGAAAAGCTTTCAATATCTTTTTTATTGAGTCCCATGAACCAGAAAAGACGAGAACCAGTTAGCCACCATTTTAGGGGTAGTTTGATATTAGGGAATAGAAAAATTTTTCGTTCAAACTCCCTAAAAAGGCCTTTGGCTTGTTGATCTTCGGGGCGCTGAAATACTTGCGCTGCTGTGGAGATAGACCTGTTTAACGTACTTGTGTAGATTACCTCTACATCCTTTTCAATCAACTTAACCGGAACATAAGCAGGTTGATAGACTTCAACCGAATCATAGGCAATGATGAAATTCATTGCTTCTTTTCTTTTTCTCCAGCCCTTTTTATCAAGCGCAGGTTCACCGTGTCTTAATAACACTATTTGACGTAAACTGCTGTAGTTCTCAACTAAACCACTCTCTTCTTGGACAAACTCAATGGTCACTGGATTATTTTTAGCTTGCCCTTCCTGCCTTGAATAAAAGTTCTCTACAGCTTCCAATTGGGCACTACTTGAGAAATAGGAGCAAAATATAAGGGTTGCGATATAAAGTCTGGTTTGCCTGAGATGAGATCTTTTCAATAGGTACTTTTTACAAGTTAAAACAAAAATACAGTTGCCGTTTTATTAAAGTTAAAACTCGCAAGAGTATTAAATGAGCATATTTTTTTTCTACGAAATATTCTTAATTAGAACTTTTTGGAGAAGTTCTTAACCTTTCGAATTTGTATGTCTAACTTAAATGAATGATTTACCGCAATATTCAGCTATCCATTGGTGTTTTAATCTTTTGTGTAGCTTCAGCAGGTATGGCACAGAAACATCAACATCTTTCGAATGGCCTTCACCATTGGGAGATCCCAAGTCGAGATCCAGATCGCATTATATTAATCTTCCATGGTGATCCAACGACGAATAGAGCCGTTACCTGGCGTACGGATACGACGGTTATTCAAGCCGTTGCTCAAATAGCGGAAGCGACGGTGAACTCAAAGTTTGCAGAAAATGCGATAACCATGGAGGCCAAAACGGAGCGATTTGATTTAGGGCTCTATAAAGGCAATACATCGCTTACTGTCCATTATCATAGTGTGATATTTGAAAAGTTGGAACCTGATAAATTATATGCTTATCGGGTAGGAGATGGCAAGGAGTATTGGTCTGAATGGATTCAGTTTCGTACAGCCCAAGCGGCCTATGCACCGACCCAATTCGTGTATTTCGGGGATGCGCAAAATGATGTACTCGCTCATTGGTCAAGGGTTATTCGCATGGCGTATCAAACTGCACTCAATGCCTCCTTTGTTGTGCATGCAGGAGATCTTATAATCGATGCGCATAGGGATTATGAATGGACTGAATGGTATAAAGCGGGAGGCTTTATCAACAGTCAATGGACGGCTATACCTGTGGTTGGGAATCACGAGTTTTGGCGAATTACCGACGGTCAACCAAGACAGCTCTCTATCCAGTGGAGACCACAATTTACTTTGCCTGTTGAAAAGAAATTAGCACCAGCGCTTCACGAGACCGTGTATACTGTAGATTATCAGGATATTCGAATCATTGTTCTTAATTCCAATCACATGCTAGAAGAACAATCTGAATATGTAGAAAAACAACTAAAAAAGTCGAAAGCAAAATGGAATATTGTTACGTGTCACCATTCGGTATTCTCACCTGCCAAAGGACGAGATTTTCAATTTGCACGTGAAAACTGGAAACCACTTTTTGATGAATACAAGGTGGACCTTGTTTTGAATGGACACGATCATACTTACGCCAGAGGCCATGTGCCAGTAAGAACTTCTGATTCAGAAAATACGGATGATATAGGTACGGTATATGTCACCTCAGTAAGTGGTCCGAAACAGTATCCTTTAGACACGGCACAAATGAACTTGTATAAAGCTTAAGGGTACCAGTTAGATACAACTGCCGAGCAAACACAATTCTATCAAGTCATTACTGTAGAAAATAATCAGCTCACCTATGTTGCTTATACAGCACTTGGAGATGAATATGATAGAGCCGTGATTCGCAAGAACTTTACTACAGGGAAAAAGCAATTCGTAAGGTTAGAAGAATAGTAATTAATCCTTGAATCTAAGGGTTGAATTAATAATCTAAAATTTATAGATAAAGTTGAAACTATAATGCAACTATGTTGCGTTTGATAGATTGTGACTTTTCTAGAACAATTCTAATTATTCCGGAATCCAGAAAGCCTTTTTTGAATGGATGATAATAAAAAAAGCCACTCGTCATGAGTGGCTTCCTACTATATAACTATGAAAAGGGTTATATATCTCTTTATTGAATTGATAAGGGAAATTCAATGTCAACGTCAGTACCGCCAACAGTTGCGTCAGAAGTAGCAGTTTTTAGTCCCGGTTGATGTTTCAAGATCACCCGGAATTCAGCACCTGAAGAAGCAGCACCAGTGGTCCAATTAGTAGATAACCCAACAGGCTGTCCATTATCATCTTGATCGTTGTAGTTAACAGCATCTGATCGATTGTCGAAGTTTCCGTCACCAGCCGGATCAGAAAAAACATCCATTGTGAATGCAAAGAAGAACATATGCTCATCATCTTCTTCTTCAATTTCGGCCGTTATGTCTTCACCTTCTAAGGTATTGGCTAAAGTGATGGCCATCTCATACGTGGTGTTTGGTGCTAAGTCTATGTCATCAATGGTTGGATTACCTATACCGTCGCCATCAGCATCAAACCAGGTAGCTGTGATGGCAGAACCTCCTCCTTCAGGAGTGAAGGTTAATACGATTTCATTAATTACTTCTTCCTCCTCATTAGGATCTTCAACGATATTCAAAGGAAAGACGATATCCACATCGGTACCTCCCACAGTTGCATCGGAGGTAACAGATTTCAATCCAGGCTGATGTTTTAGAACCACTCTAAATTCACCGGCAGCTTCGGTATGTGCTCCTGCTGTCCAGGTAGTAGAAAGACCAACTGGCTGTCCATTATCATCTTGATCGTTGTAGTTAACAGCATCTGATCGATTGTCGAAGTTTCCGTCACCTAAAGGATCCGAGAAGATGTTTTCGGTAAATGCAAAAAAGAACATATGCTCATCATCTTCCTCTTCAATTTCTTCAGTAATGTCTTCACCTTCTAAGGTATTGGCTAAAGTGATGGCCATGGTATACTCCACTCCCTCTTCCAGATCAATGTCATCGATGGTAGGATTTCCCACACCATCACCGTCTGCATCAAACCATGTGGCCACTACATCATCACCACCTCCGGTTGGAGTAAATGTTAGCACGATCTCATTGATTACTTCTTCTTCGTTTGGATCTTCTACAATCTCGATAGGGAAGGTGATGTCTACATCTGTTCCACCAACACTAACATCTGATGTGGCAGTTTTTAAATCCGGCTGGTGTTTAAGGATCATTCTAAATTCACCTGTCGCATCTTTATGTGCTCCTGCTGTCCATGTTGTGGAAAGCCCCACGGGAAGTCCATTGTCGTCTGTGTCATTATAGATTACTTCATCGGCTCGATTATCAATGTTCCCGTTACCTGAAGGAGTGGCAAAAATGTTCTCGGTAAATCCAAAAAAGAACATGTGCTCATCATCCTCTTCTGCGATTTCTGCCGTAATGTCCTCTGCAGGATCTTCTAAGGTATTTGTCAAAGTCATGGTCAAGGTGTAAACAACACCTTCTTCTAATTCGATTTTATCAATGGTTGGCTCACCTGCACCGTCCCCGTCTGCATCGAACCAGGTAGCGGTTACCGCATCACCGCCAGTTATTGGTGTGAATGTAAGATCCACTTCAGTAATTTGTTCTTCCTCTTCATCATCGTCAGGAATTACCTCATCGTCATCATCAGAACAACTTACAATTAGCCCTAGGCTTAAAAGTAAAAGTGCAAAAAATAGTAATTTATTCGTTTTCATATTACGTTTTTAAAAGTCCCTTCTCTCGATAATGCAATACTATTGCACTATTGTCATATATGCAACTTAGCTGCATTTAAAATTTAAAGGATGCAGATAAGGAAAAGTTTCTTCCGGGTGCATCCGCAAAATATCTGAGTCGATCGGTGTATACCCGATAAGTGGTATTTAGTAGGTTATCTACATTGGCAGAGATATTCCAATGTTTTTTCTGATAACCTATTTGCCCTCCAACAAGCAGGAAAGCATCAGGAGATGCCATGAAATCAAAAATATCGTCGTTGGGATCGATTTCCGTATCACCAGTTCTGAAGTCCTCAGGCTCAATGACGGGTGGTGCATTCCACTGTTTAGCTGTGAAATTCAGGTTAAGTCCATAGGTCCATACCCCTTTCTTGTAATCCAGCATATAATCGATGTTCAGTGGAGGTATTTCTAGAAAAGGACTATTTGTGAATGTTTCAATGCCAAATACATAAGAGATCTTGGCTTCAGATGTTAAAGCATCTGTATGCTTGTATCTTATGTCCAAATCAGATCCAAGGAACAGTGCATCTGTCTGGTCATATAAAAAATAGGGAAAGGTTCCAGCTACATTTGTTGTGATTCCATGTGGTCTAAGGAAGATGTAGTCATTGATGCGATTGGCGTAAAAGATCCATTCTGCTGTTAGTCTGGGTTTCTTTAGCTCTAACCCGGTAACCCACTTCAAGCTCTTTTCAGAAGGAACCGGACGAAGCGATTGGTCAAACACACTATCTACCGGGGTGTAGATGTTTGGATTAAAATCATATCTCCAAAAACCAAATTGTATCCTTGAAAAGTGGTACCCAAAAGCATAAAGCTCCGCTACATTAGGCGGTCTCCAGGCAGATCCAATGTTTGAAGACAGCGATAGGCTTTCATTGATTTGTTTGCTAAAACCCAGGGTAAAAGTCCCATTAGTAAAGACCACTTCATTTTCGTAGGTAAAATCTTCCCGAATGGTATCCGCAACGTTGAGTGTTTGGTAATCAAAACGTGCACCAAGTTCTATCGTGGTTTGATCCAGCTCATAGGATTGAACCGTAAAAGCACCAATATTCAATACATCATAATCCGGGACAAAGTTAGCCGGGTTAGATTCAGGCTCATTGGTACTTTTCTGTGTAAAAAACTGAATGCCCGTACTACCACTCCAACGTCCTCGTGTCGGCTGTAGCCATTCGGTTTCAAGGGTATGAGAGGAGAGTGCTAAGTCAATCACCGGACGATCATTCAATTCACCTCTTCTGACATCAAATTCCCTGCGTATATTTTGCTGGTATCCATATTGCAGATTAATGAGATGATCCCCCAGAAATAAAGAGAGGTTGGTTTTAATTAATCCATGTTCTGTTTCCTGTTTTGGATTTTGGATACTATAGGTTGAGGAATTGGTAGGGTTAGGAATGCCTCGATCAATCGCATTTTGTAAATCCTCCAGGTTACCCACAATGGACGCTCTTAAAATTCCTAAATCTTGTTTTAAATAACTGCCTGAAACCTGGAGATCGAATTTACTTTGGTGTAAAAGGGCATTGAAACTGCCTCCAAATTCACGTTTACCTGTATTGGAAAGTGTATAATCAGGAGATTCTAAATCTCCCTGGTAGGTACCAAAGGCTCCAACCTTCCAAGCAAATCGATGAAACCCTTGACCTAAATCGAATTGACTGGTGTAGGCTCTGCCATTTGTCTGGTAAGATGAGCTCAATGTTCCATTAATGGACTCATCGAAAACAGGTCTTTTTGAGTTATAAAGGATGACACCTCCAAGGGCTTCTGGTCCGTATTTTACCGTACCTGCACCTTTGACGATTTCTATTTGATCTACATGAGATGGATCAATTTCGGGCGCATGTTCTAATCCCCAAACCTGGTACGCATGTCTTAATCCATCATTTATAACTAGCACACGATTGGAATGTAAACCATGGATAATAGGCTTAGAAATATTTGTTCCTGTTTTCAAGGTAGAAACGCCGGATAGATCTTCGGTTAAATCCCCAATGGAATTATTTACAATGGCTAATTCATCTATTTCCTTTCGCTGAACAGCGATGGATTCAAATTCACCGGACCGGAAATCTTCGATAACAATGCTTTCCAATTCTGTTTTTTCCGGAGCGAGGTAGATGATGGGGTCATTATGATAGGTATCATGATGATGAATAAAGGTTTTATAACCAAGAAACCGGACTTCCAGGTGCACCTCATCATCGCATACATTGGTAATGATAAATTTTCCACTTTCATCACTGATTGCCCCAATATTCGTGTCTTGAATTTGAACGGTGGCAAAGGGCAATGGCTCGTTGGTGTCTCTGTCAAGTACTTGTCCCTTTATGACTTTATCACAGTCTTTTTGAGCCAGGACTAAAGTACCGAGAAGGATAAATGAAAAACTAATGAGTGATTTCCTAAGCACAGTCAGCACAAACCCCGTCAACAATCATATTAACCCTTTCTACCTGATATCCGGAGGGTACCGATACATTTGGCACTTCTTTATCATCCAAACACTCTATCTGTCCACAGTTGTTGCACTTGAAATGAATGTGATTGTGCGCATGATGATCGGGTGAGCAGGTATCATGGCATAGGCCATACGTGGCGGTTCCATTTTCATTCGGAATCCGATGGAGTATACCAGAATCCAAAAAGCTATTCAGCGTCCGATACAAGGTCACACGATCGTATTGCTTGAATTTATGCTCAAGGTCTCCTTGCGAAAGCGCTCCCTTCTTATCGATAAACAATTGCATGACATCTAATCTACAGTCGGTTATCCTGAGGTTATGATCTTTAAGGATAGTCTTTAAGTTTGCTAGAGACATGAGTACAAAGATAGAAGATGCAACTAACTTGCAAGTATTATTTAAACACTTTTATTGAAGTCTAAGTTTATTGAATGTTATGAATAAAGAAGAGAAGGATCAGTCCGCTGAAAAAGTAAATTACTTCGATTTTTCTGAAGTATTGGGTTATTTCTTTCGTAAGAAAGACCCCAACAGACCAAAAAACTTCAATATAAGAACCATGCATACCATCAATAAGATTTCCATCTTGATGTTCTTATTTGCGGTGGCTGTTATGATTGTAAGAGCCATCACTAGAGCTTAATTTAGCTATGTGAAAAAATTATTGATAATAATCCTTTTTGTAGGTTCATACTCCTCATTTGCACAGAATCAGGATCCAATCATTACAGACCGTCCCACGCAAACACCAGCTACTGCGGTGATGCCCGCTGGTAGATTGCTAGTCGAAACGGGCCTAATACGAGAAGTTACTTCTAAAGAGTTGCATACTTATACATTGCCTAACCTCTTGTTAAGGTATGGGGTGAATGAGTTTTTTGAAATCAGGTTGCAGCAAGATTTCTTATTCGCAAACCGCTTCGAAAACGATGAATCGGGATTCAATTCAGCAAAATTTGGGATCAAAGTTCGGTTAGCTGAAGAAAGAGGCTGGCGACCTGAGATGAGTCTTCTTGGAAACATCACTTCCACCTTTGGTCAGCGTCCTTTCAAAAACGAGGTGGTTTCATCAGACTTTTCCCTGGTTTTTGCGAATTCCCTATCGGATCGAATGTTTCTTGGTTACAGTATGGGCATGATCAATGGAGAATCGGGTTTTGAAACGAGTATATATACATTGGTATTGGGTTACTCGATTACTGACAAACTTTCCGGATTTATAGAACCCTATGGATTTGGCCTTTTAGATAATGGTCCAAACGATCATCGCATGAATGCAGGTCTGCTGTATTTGTTAAAGCATAATATTCAATTTGATGCTTCAACCGGGGTAGGTATTTCTGCCATATCTCCAGATTATTTCTTCGGAGTAGGAGCTGCAGTTGGTTTTTAAGCCCCTTGATTCATACTCCTTCCATAATCGGTGAGTTTGGAAATAATTCCCTGAAGGGGATGGTATTCGTCTCCGATCCATCTGAAGCGCAGACGATAAGCGTGTCATTTAAGGCAAACTCGTTGATAACTTGCCGGCACTTCCCACATGGGGTGGTCAACGAATTAGTGGGCGTATAAACTGCCAGTTGTTTGATCTTAAATGAAGGGCCTACTTCAGAAACAGCTTTTGTGATGGCTGATACTTCTGCACAGATTCCTGCAGGAAACGATACGTTCTCCACGTTGCATCCTTTATGGATATTACCATTTTGGTCTTCTAATGCAACACCAACTTTAAACTTACTGTACGGTGAATAGGAATGATTAGACGCCTCTTTTGCTTTTTCTACTAATAGTTCTTTTTTCATTGTATTCTCTTTTCAGTAACAATTAATTTTTTACCAAGTTCATTTGTCTATACAATCGAGTGCAGAAATAGACGGTTTAGTTGGCTATTGTGTTGCTTCGACTTCTTCTTTCATTTCCATAAATCTATTTATTCTTAAGTTGCGGACATGTCCAGGACTGAGAAATTCCTACCTTTTATTCTTTCCGCGGTTGGACCAGGGATTGCCGCCATAACCAATTCATTGAATCCTGATGGTGAATGGTACATCATCGTGTTAAAGTATTTGCAAGGTTCATTAACCGTTTTGTTTTTGTGGTACTTCAATAAATGGTTGCTTAACACAGATAATACATTCAAGAGGTTATTGGGATTAACTCCCTTTACCATACTTCTTAACTTAGGGCTAATTGCTCTGTTGGTGTTTTCGGACAATATTACTCTGAATAAAGATCTTCGGGCAGATATGGGATTACCTGGTTTGGTGATACGACTAAGTCTTCTTACGCTAATAATTAATGTAATTCTTCGTGTGTTTAAAACGCAAAAAGAGCGCACCAACTTGGAGTTACAGAATCTTTCCCTTCAGGCGGAGAATCTGAAATTTCAGATTGATACATTAAAGCAACAAATCAATCCACACTTCTTATTCAATAGTTTGAATACGTTGCTGGATTTGATAGAAGAAGATACCAAAGCAGCGGTAAAATATGTTCGTAATTTTTCAAATCTCTACCGTGTGGTGCTACAAAGCACGAAAATGGATTTTATTTCAGTCCAGGATGAGCTTAACTTCCTAAACGACTATTGGAGTTTACTAAAAGTACGATTTCGCGATGCAATAGATCTCAAATTAGACGTAAATGATGAGAAATTAGATCGTTTAATACCTCCTTTATGTCTTCAGTTATTAATTGAAAATGCAGTGAAGCACAATGAGGCTACAAGTAAAAAACCACTTGTGATTCAGATCTATGAAGAAAATGAATGGTTGATTGTCAAGAATCAAATCATACCGGTCACCTATCCGGTTGTTGGAGAGCAAGTAGGTCTAAAAAACTTACAAGAGCGCTTTACACTACTCAATCAACCCATACAATATGGTGATGAAAATGGTTTTTTCATTGTTAAAATACCCCTTAAAAACCCGGAATAATGCCTGGAATAATAAAGACACTGATTATTGAAGATGAGCAATCAGCGGTAAACCGACTAAAAAAGGAGCTTAAAAATGTTTCAAATGTGGAGTTTGAAATCGTTGAAACGACTGAAAGCGTTAATGATTCTGTTGAATGGTTAAGAAATAATCCGGAGGTGGATTTAATCTTTACCGATATTCAATTAACGGATGGGCTCAGCCTGGAGATATTCAAGCAGGTAGATATAAAGACTCCTGTCATCTTCACCACAGCCTATGATGAATACGCATTACAGGCATTTAAGCTAAATAGCATTGATTATCTATTAAAGCCCATTGATCCGGACGAATTGGCAAATGCTGTTTCTAAATTCTTAGAAAAAGGAGTTGAAGAAAAGGACCACTATTTAAACCAGCTTTTTGAGCTGACACAATCCTTTAGACCTTCATCCTTTCGGTCTAGTTTCCTTGTTTCCTACCGACACAAAATGATGATGATTGATGTAAATGAAGTGGCTTATTTATATGTGAAGGAGCGAGGAGTTTTTTTGAAAAAGAAAGACGATCAGGAATATCTTGTCGATTTCTATTTGGATGATTTAGAGAAACAGCTTGATCCTGCCAAATTCTATCGCGCCAACCGCCAATTTCTAGTAGCCAGATCATCCATTCAAGAGATAGAACCCTATTTCAATGGACGTTTAATATTAGCAGTAAAACCTGAAGCATCTACATCGGTGATTATCAGTAAGTCCAAAGCTTCAGATTTCAAGCGCTGGGCCGACTATTAACATGTGATTTGCGATTTCATTCCTGAACACTGTATGTGTACTTAAAAATTTCAGCTATAGCAATTGAAGATTGACCTCAAGAAGCTTCATTGATTAAGGTCAGCTTTAAACTATTGGACAAAACAGTGGTCAAATAATAAAAATGCATTTATGAGATATCCTTCTGCTGCGATCATTTGCTTGATGATCAGTTTTTTCCATGTGACCCTGCTAAGTGGGCAGTCTAGGGAATGCCTTACCATGGGTTTTGATAGTATACGGAGAGCAAATACTCCAGGTATTGGCAGTTTAACGGATCTAGAAAACTGGTTGGCTGGTAACAAAACATACAATGCCAGAATAGAAACGAAGGTATATCGAATACCGGTGGTGGTTCATGTTATACACAATGGTGAGCAGGTAGGATTTGGTCCTAATATCAGCTATGAACAGGTTTTATCACAAATAGAAGTGCTTAATGAAGATTTTGGTAGAGAATTTGGCACCAATGGTTTTAATGACGATCCTTTGGGTGTTGATACAGGAATTGAATTTTATCTAGCTAAATATGATCCAGATGGTAACCTATTAGATGAACCTGGTATTGATCGAATTGATGGAGGCCAGGATTCGTGGAGTATTCGCATCTTTCAAAATCAGATTGAAAACGAACTTAAACCTGAAACGATCTGGGACCCGGAAAGGTATTTCAACATTTGGACAGTGAATTTTGGAGGGTTTGTTGGTAGGGCATTGCTTGGATACGCACAATTTCCTGATATGTCAGGCCTTAATGGTTTGGATGAAAATGAAGGCAGTGCACTTACTGATGGAGTAGTTGTTGGCTATCGGTATTTTGGTAGTAGTGAAAAAGGTAATTTTCCTGATTTATCAGCCCCATATGACTTAGGTAGAACGACTACCCACGAGGTAGGTCACTGGCTTGGATTGCGCCACATCTGGGGAGATGGCGATTGTTCTTTTGATGATTATGTAGAGGATACTCCATTGGCAGCAGAGGCGACTGAGGGATGTCCTGAAACACTCTTTTCATGTGGAGTTGAGTCTATGATTGAAAACTACATGGATTATACCAACGATCGATGCATGAACATTTTCACTGCAGGGCAATTGGATCGAATGATTATGGTTTTAGAAAATTCTCCAAGAAGAGTTGAGTTGGTTGACCCTGTGCTTGGTTTTAATTCAATTAATACTCAATTATCCGTTTATCCAAATCCTGCAACCAAAGAAATATTCATTGAATTGGATGCATCAGCTCCTTTGGAATTCACAGTAATTGATGCAACGGGACAGGAAATCATGAGCCAACAACAGAATGATCCAATAAAACAAAGACAAAAAGTGATCATTGAGGCATTGGAGCCAGGTACCTATTTGCTTCTTGTTAAGTATTTAAATGCCGGAACTGAAACGATAAGGTTTATTAAGACGCAATAGGTTCATCTGGATATTTTCCGTTTCATTTTTTATTTCAGTCTGTTCAGGCAAATTATGAATGAATCGTCCACTCTATACACGTTTTTTTACATTATAATCAAGAAATGATAAAAATGGTTAAAAGAACAAAGTTTAATTTTTTAGTTGGCTTAATGGCCTTAGTTTCAGTACTCTATTCTTGCGCTGATGACGATCCGGAGGTAGTAATTGAGATAACAGAGGAAAGCGTTGTTGATATTATTGCGGCCTCATTAAGCGAAGAAGATGGAGGTTTTGCAAATTATGTAGATAACCTTATAGAAGATATTGAAGATGAGTGTGGTTTTTTGGAAACTGAATCATTAACCGATGCGGAAACAATAGGTGTGAGATCATTTTCTGTATCATACGAGATTTCCACGGAAGTAATATGTAATGAAAATGATGAGTTTCAGGAACTTAATTGCTCCTTCACCAGCAATCGAGAGGCAGACTTAATTCGACTTGATACTGAATCTTTCAGTGAGGGAGAGTGGTCATTGGTAAAGAGAGATACGATGATATACGTCCTTGAAGGATTATCAGAGTATGATGGAAAGGAAACCTTCAAAGTTCGTGATCAAAATACTTACACAAGTAGCACAACTTATAGCTCAGATGAGCTGACAGTTAACCAAGATGGAGATTTTATAAATGGAGTACTTTCGATCGAATACGTACTTACTTCTACGACGGACGATCAAAGAGATGAAAGCGGTACCTTAACAATCACCGATACGAACATTGGCCTCCTAGATGTGAGCACGTTTGAGTTTCTCTATGAAATTGACTTAAAAACAGGAGATTTACAGCAAGTAGAAAGATAGTTTACTAGCTTTCCCTTGTCTTATCCTAAAGAAAGGTGACTTTTAAGGTCACCTTTTTCTATTGGTCATTGATCGAATCAATTAGTTATGAGTTTTCCTAAAAGACAGTAGAAAATTTCATGTCCTCATAAGCAGCTTCAGTTTCCATTTTGTCTCTCTCGACTACTTCATTGTTCTCTTAGCAGTTCGATAGACGTTTTTTTGTGTGGTAGTTTATTAGTCGTAGTGACTGTGGTGGTTCTGATGACCTGTCTTAGGGCAGGTCATTTACTGAATTTTAAAATTGAAATGAATGAAAAATAATGTCCTTATACTACTCTTTCTTTTAACGGTCTGCACAGCGGCATTTAGTCAGGACAAAATAAAGGGTTACTGGTTAGCTGGCGAGGGTAAATCAATTGTCGAAATCTATGCGGTTGATTCTGATTCCTATAATGGCAAAATTGTATGGATTGAAAATCCTACCAATAAAAAAGGGGAGCCCTATAAGGATAAATTAAATCCAGATAAAAACCTTCAAAACAGACCAATTCTTGGTATCGATATGCTGGAGAGCTTGGAACACAATGATGGAAAATGGGAAGGTACCATTTATGTCCCCAAAAAAGGAAAGACCTTAGAAGTGATTCTGTCGCTAGAGAATGAAGATAGACTAAAGCTTTCCGTTTCATTCCGAGGGTTTTCAAGAGATCAATATTGGTCCAAAACAGAGCTCCCTAAATGAAAGTGATTGCTTGTTTTTGTTTTTTCAGCATGATACAGTTAGGTACCAAGGCTCAAAACTCGCCAAAGCCATTCGCTGAAGCGAAAAAAGCAATAGCACATATAGAAAATGAAAAAGCATTACGTGATTCATCCATAAACAGATATCAAGGACGCTTGACTTTTGACTTTACTTATGGGCAAAGATTCATTCTTCCTTACAATAAAACTGTGCGGGACACGCTAACTTTAGCTGATTTTACCTCGAGAAAATCATATTACGGATTAGGTTTAGGGTATTTCATAAACAGAAATCTATTCATTCAACTGGGTTTTGATTTTCAAGTCTTACCCAGAAACCAAGTGATCAACTCTTTTTCATTTAGTGGAGGAGGTGCGTCCGGAGCTGGAAGTGGCAGTGGTGGTTTCATGTTTTACCCACACATTGGTGCTCATTATTACTTCAAGGACTGGAAGAGTATGCGACCATATGCAGGATTGGTAGTTGGTCCGATGAATTTAATTGCTAAAGGAGGGGAGGTCAATTTTAGTACGGCAAATGGCGGATTAGATGCAGACGACATTGGAGAATTGAATGCATCTTTCGGTTCAGCAAAACTACTTTTTGGAATTATCACCAGAACCGCACCCGGGTTTATGCTTGATTTTAATGTGGGTTATTCTCATACCAACACATCAGATCCGATAGGTGGCATAAAATCTCCCGGGGCGATTTCAGTATCACTATCCATGCAATTTATTCTTAATCCAATGATTAAAAACTAAGATTCCTAAAGGTGAAAAATAAAGCTCTTTTACTATTGATTACATGTACTCTAAGCTACTGCTTGAAAGCTCAGGATGTAACCATAGGTAGTGTTGAAGAGGCAATAGAACTTGCTTTGGAGAAGAATCTAGATTTCCGAAACTATTTAATCAATCAGGAAAAGGCAGGTCTGGATTATAAGCAGGCAAAAAGTCATCGGTTGCCAATAGTTAATGGAACATTCAATGGGCAAAGGAATATTGATTTAGCCACAACTATATTGCCTGCTGAGATTTTCGGTGGGGAACCTGGACAAACAGTAGAGACACAATTTGGACAGAACTTCAACTACAATGCCGGTATCACCATTTATAAAGAACTCTTTAATAGAGAGGATGTCTTAAATAAAAAACTCTCAAAACTCAACATGGACCTAGAAGAGGTATCCAGGGAAACTTTTGAAGAGCTTTTGAAAGAGCAAGTAAGCCTATATTACTACAGTGCTTTAATCGCTAAAAGAGCAATTGTTACTGCGGAGAAAGATCTTGAAACAGCAATAAATGTACAAGAATTAACGGAACAAAAATTTGAGGAAGGACTGATTGATGC
This sequence comes from uncultured Roseivirgaceae bacterium, assembly GCA_964459925.1. Lineage (GTDB taxonomy): Bacteria > Bacteroidota > Bacteroidia > Cytophagales > Cyclobacteriaceae > Ekhidna. Next base: position 15,985 of record CAYWOQ010000032.1, on the reverse strand, counting down.
CATTTCATTCAATTATGCTAAGATTAATTACCAATCCGTAAAGCAAAACCTGATTGCTAATAAGCAATTGGAATCCCAGAGTCGAACAGAACTCAAAAAATTGTTCGGCATGAGGCCTGATGAATCTCTTACATTATCGAGTGATTTTGATTATTTCTTACCACAGCTGTATTCAACAGATCAGTTAGGCAGTAACCTGCAAATTCGAAGTGCCTCTCTTCAATTAATGCAAGCAGAGACTAAAGTTAAAATCAGTCAGTCATCCTTGCTTCCTACGCTAAATGTTAATACATACTTGGGAAGGCAGCAATTTCGAGATGATCTTGGCTTGTCATTCAGTAATGATGCTTGGAGCAACTATAGTTACCTGGCCATGAACCTGTCGATACCCATTTTCAATGGCCTTAATAATAGGAGAAATATCAAAAAAAGTAAGCTAGATCAAGAAATGGCGATCAATGAAAAAATGAAAGTCGAGCAATTTGCTTTGCTCGAGGATCAGCAATTGATAGAGGATTATAAACTAAGCTTGGAGGATGCCAAATCATCACTAGAAACGTATCAACTATATGAAGAAAATCAATTGTTAACCTTTCAAAGATTTGAAGAAGGGCTCATAAGCTTAGATAGCTACTTAAATGTTTTTGAAGATTACATCAAGGCAGAAAATAGTTACTTGAACAGCATGTCAAAAGTATATGCTTATTACAGCCAGATAATACCAAGGATATAATTATGAAAAAGGTCAGATCAGTTGGTGTACTAGTACTTGGAGTAATGCTTACTTCATGCAATAAAGTGGAAACTACCCAACCAAAGAGGGCAGATATCATAGATGCTGTTTTTGCGAGTGGTAACGTTATTTCAGCGCACGAATACAAGGTAACCGCCAATACAGAAGGGTATCTCGTTGGAAGTTTTGTTGAGCTAGGAGATAGGGTAGATGCTAGTATGCCTTTGTTCCAACTTTCCAATCAAGTACAGTCTGAGCAACTTTCAAATGCAGAAATTCTTTACAAGGACGCAGTAAAAAATGCAAGTCCTAATGCTCCACAGCGTGTCCAACTCGAATTACAATTAGAGCAATCAAAGTCGCAATTGAGCTCAGATAAAAGGAATTATGAGCGCTATAAAAGGCTTTATGAAACCAATGCGGTATCACAAGTGGAGCTTGATCAAAAAAAGTTGCAGTATGAGAATGCATTAAGGAATGTAGAAATTAATGAAAAGGCACTTGATGACTTGATTAACTCACTTGAGCTTAATGTTGAAAATGCAAAAACTCAACTTATTATTCAGAAAGAGAATAATGCTGATTACTATCTGATCTCAAAAATTGATGGAGAGGTGCTTCAAATCTATAAGGAGGAAGGAGATCTGGTCAGAAGAGGTGAGGTTGTGGCCATAGTTGGTGGAGAGAAGAGCCTATGCAAGCTCTATGTTTCAGAAGAAGACATTAATGAGATTAAGCTAAATCAGTTAGTAGTATTAAACTTAAACACAGATCGGAAAAGAACTTATGAAGGTATTATCTCAAAGATCTATCCATCTTTTGATGATATAGTGCAATCGTTTATCGTGGAGTCCTCATTTCTTGAACAACCGGAATTGCTCTTCCATAATACGCAATTGCAAGCCAATATTATTATTGATGACCGGGCGAATACGTTGGTTATACCTTCTACCTATTTATACGATGGAGATAGTGTGAAACTAAAGAATGGTGCCATTAAGCCAGTTCAGGTAGGGATCCGAAATGATCAATGGGTCGAAATCATTAATGGAGTTGAGCAGGGAGATATTTTGCAAAAACCCAGTTCGTTATGATAAGACCGACCAATTACAAAGTTGCCTTTGCTCATTTAACATCACGGGTTAAGCAGGCAATCGTTGCTACTCTAAGTGTGACCTTCGGCATATCTATGTACATATTCATCAATGGATTTATGTCAGGTGTGAATGATATACAAGCTGAACTGGCATTTTCAACCTTAGCTCACATTCATGTGTACAATGATTTGCCTGAAGATAGATCAAACCTTTTAGCACGTCACTTTGCTGATGAAAGTAAATGGCTAAACCTGAGGAATGCGCAAATTATCCAGTACACAGAAGGAATTAAAAATGCGGATGAAGTAGTCCGAGTAGTGAGTCAATTTCCTGAAGTAACGGGTGTTACCACCCAAGTCAATATGAATGTCTTTTTCCGCAACGGAGCAACCAAGGTGAATGGGTTGCTGGCCGGAGTGAATGCCACCAAGGAAGATGATTTATTTGGTATGGCAGACTCTATGATCCAAGGTACCTGGGCAGAACTTGATCACCGAAGTGATGGGATTATTTTGGGTATTGGACTTGCTAAGAAGTTAAGTGTTTCAGTTAATGATATCATCATGGTAAGTACTGCTGATGGGATCGATCGGAACTTCAAGATTATTGGGCTTCTTGAGACTAGTCTGGCTGGAGTTGATAATACTAAAGCGTTTGTCCGTATGAACACTGCCAGGCAATTGGTATCAGAAAATCGAAGTTATGCAACAGACATACAAATCAATATTAAAGATTATGACGATGCGGAGGAAGTAGCAGAGAAGATGGTTCCATTCATTGACTATAAAGTTGAATCATGGATTGAAGCCAATGGTCAGTTAGAGGCTGGGAATGTATTGAGAAATTATCTTGCAATAGCTGTTTCATTCACCATTCTTTTGGTAGCGGGCTTTGGGATTTACAATATCATGAATATGACGGTCAATGAAAAAATTAAAGATATTGCCATCTTGAAAGCAATGGGTTTTGAGGGAGGAGATATTGTGCAAATATTTCTTACACAATCCTTGGTTATAGGATTTCTTGGCGGACTCGTTGGTGTCATTTTTGGTGGATTGGTAAGTTATATGATTAATAGTATTCCCTTTGAGATTGCTACGCTGAAGAACTTACCCATGACATACAAAGCGGTGGATTATTTATCTGCATTAGGGTTTGGGTTGCTCACCACCTTTGTGGCAGGCTATTTACCTGCAAAAAATGCTGCGAAAGTTGATCCGGTAGAAATATTAAGAGGATAAAAGTGGTAAATAACGTTGCTCTTTCGGCAAAAAAAATGAATAAATGGTTTCACGAACCAACTACGTTCCATGTCTTAAAGGATATTTCCTTTGAGGTGAAGCAAGGTGAGTTTTTAGCAATGATTGGTAAGTCGGGCTCCGGAAAATCAACTTTGCTATACTTACTTTCTACTATGGACACCGATTATGAAGGTGAACTGGTGATCAATGGAGAAAACCTGACAGGACGATCCCAAAATGAGTTAGCTGCTTTTCGTAACGCCAATATCGGATTTGTATTCCAGTTTCACTACTTGCTTCCTGAATTTACAGCTCTTGATAATATCATGCTTCCAGCCTTGAAATTGGGCAGAAAATCAAAAGAAGAGATACGTGATGATGCATTGGGAAACCTTGATCTTTTAGGCATAAAAGATCAGTCTCATAAATTGGTGAGTAAACTTTCTGGAGGTCAGCAGCAGCGGGTAGCCATTGCCCGGGCATTAATCAATGAGCCTGCCATCATTATGGGTGATGAGCCAACAGGGAACCTTGATTCAAAAAATACGGATATCGTTTTCGACATCTTCCGACAGCTAGCTCAACACAGGGGACAGACCATTATAACCGTAACGCATGATGACGATTTTGCTGGCAAGAGCGATAGGGTGCTGGAATTAAGCGATGGTACAATGATGTAAACCGCTATCGCATATTTGAGTTATTGCACAATACCCAAATAGTGATAGCAATTACCCAATTTTGGGTATTTCCGTTAGGGTATGGAGCATCTAGTTTTACGGCATTGAAAAACCAGCAAGATCATTCAATGAAACGAGTAAAAAAGCTTTGCCCCAATCCCGGGTGCCATGAGGGAAAACTAGCTATTGGAGAACCTTGTACATCATGTCAGGGTACCAGACATGTTTATACCTACGAAAAGAAAAAATGACCAAGTAGAAATATTAATTTAGACTCCATTGAAAACCTAAATAAAATTCTCGACCATGAATAGGAGCATATGCATAGGCCGTGTCAAAGCTATTGCTAAATCCTAAATTGGCATTCGGATCATTCGTACCAGAGAGTGGCGACCAAGGCTGAACGAAATTGAAAATATTCTGAATACCCCCATAAAGTGAAAATGACTTATTTACAGTTTTGGTAACCTGCAAATTATGAATCGCGAATGGATTAGAAGTTGTAGGTCTGGCCTCCGTCATTGGGATTCCATTTTCATCTAAATCAAAAACGGTTGGTAAAGCCATCGGACCAGTCAATTGGGCAGTGTAACCAAGAGACAGGTCAAAAGGCCTGTATTGGTGATTAAGTGTAAAGATACCTGTCCATTTTGGTGCAAATTCTATGGTTCTTTCTTCTTCATCTTCTGTCTCCGTCACGTCCTGGAAATTAATCCCAGCATTAAAAGAAAGTGGGAAGGCAAATTCTTGCTGAAAGTTTATGCCAATGCCTTTGCTTACAGCAAATCCATCTGTATTTGCATACCTTATTTCTCCATCGGTTTCATAATCTGGTGTGATTTTATTGGTAAAATAGGTGTAGAAAACATCCACGTCGATCATGCCTTGACTTTCACCTAAAGTGAACAAATGATTTAGGTTGAATGAAACATTGTAGGATTCTTCAGGCTGTAATTCTTCCTCTATGATTACCTCCCGCTGACCCGTAACAAACGCATGATCTTCGGTAAAAAGATTGACTATTCTAAATCCGGTCCCAAAATTGGTCCGTAGGGTGGTCCAGTTTCCGGGTTTGTATTTCAGGTTTAGTCTCGGGGCAAAGATGAGTCCATGATCCTGATAGTGATCTAACCTACCTCCAGTAAGAGCCGTGAACTGTTTACTTATGATCCATTCATCTTGCACAAAAATTCCAGGAATGAATTGCCTGTCCGCACCTGTTTGGGTAGCCACTGTGTTATCGTCATAGGTTTGATACCTTGAGGTAAGCCCTCCGGTAAGTGAGTGATCATTGATTGGTTTCTGCCAGATGAGGTTAGCGAATGCTATATTTTGTGAAGCCTGATAGTCATCGGATCCATAGTAACTGTCTTGCTCATGCGTACTGAATGAGTAATCGATCCTCACCTCTTCAGCTACATTTAATTCATAACTTCCAAATACCTCAGCTCGGTTAGTGTAAATACTTTCACCATATATCTCTGCATTTCCGCGAAGCTTACGATAGTTACGATCCCTCAAAAATTCCTCAATGCCATTTCTGCGATCCTCATAAAAATATTTACCAGAAATGGTAAACTTCTTTTTTGAAGGTCTTGAAATATTCCATTTAGAAAAAAGTGAGATACGATCAAGGTTAATGATGTCACTAAACCCATCGCCATTTTCATCATCAAACTGGTTGATGTAGGCGTAGTTTACTCCAATAAATCCGTGACTATTTCCAATTTTAGGAGAGATGGCCAGGTTACCAAAAGATTCATAGTGTGTTGTTCCCATGATATCGATGGTGGCCGCTGGCTGCTGTGAAGGATCTTTGGTTATGATGTTGATGACACCAGCTACCGCCTCAGATCCATACAGTGTTGAACTAGGGCCTTTTATGACTTCAAATCGATCAATGATCATGCTTGGTATACCATTGAGACCATAAACAGACGCCAGGTTTCCATAAATAGGAGATCCGTCCATTAATACGGCTGTATATGGTCCTGGTAAACCATTGATCGATATACTGTTGGTAAAACATACTCCACAGGCTACAACCTCCTGAACACCATTGACCAGCGAAATACCTTCAACAATACTGGTTGCAGCAGATGGGGTGTAAGTAGTTAAATGATCAGCAGTTACGACCTCAACCTTTACAGGAGACTGGGAAACAAAGGTAGGTTGCATGGTGCCAGTCACCACAACCTCATCAATCGTGAGCGTACTTTCTTGTAGCTGAATGCTTAGGGATTCTTCAGTGGGTATGGTTATTTCCTTTTTAAAAGGTTTGAAACCAACAGCCCTTATTTCAAGTGTGTATAAACCTTCAGGAATGTCAGTGAGGATAAATTCACCATTTATACCAGAAATGGTTCCAAGTTCTGTATCCAATAGTTGGACTGTAGCTCCGGCAAAACCTTCACCCGCTGCTGTAACATTCCCTTGAAGTTTGTGCTGAGCGAGCAATAGGGAAGGGATCACCAGTAAAAAAGAAAATACCCATTTCATGATTATGCAAAATTATAAATTAGCTAATTCAAAACAAAAATTTAGATTTATCTAAAAATTTAATAGCTATTTCCTATTTATCTTAGGATAATGAACATTGAGGAATTCAGAGATTACTGTCTTAACAAACCCGGAACAACAGAAGAGACACCATTTGACCAGGATACCTTGGTGTTCAAAGTCATGGGGAAGATGTATTCCTTAACAGGCATTGAGTCTTTTGAATTTATCAATCTTAAATGCGATCCTGAATACGCTTTAGAGCTACGAGACAAATTTGATGGTGCGATCCTGCCCGGTTATCATATGCACAAGAAACATTGGAATTCTGTGGTTACTGATGGGAGTATCCCAGATGCTAAAATCAAACATTTGATCAATCATAGTTATGAATTGGTGGTTTCTAAATTGCCAAAGAAGTTGAAAGGGGAACTTAATAGTCTTGGTGAACATTGAAGGGTTAATTGCTGTTTGGTTCTTCTATGTTAACAACAAAAAATCTCTCCAAAAAAGGAGCAATTGATCCAATCACCTTAGAAATCAAACAAAAGGAAAGACTGGGTATAGTTGGTCAGACAGGGTCTGGTAAGTCTTCTTTGCTTAAACTGATGGCAGGTTTAATGGATCCGGATTCAGGGGAGGTGTACTTTCAAGAGCAAAAAGTCCTGGGGCCAAGCAGGAAACTTGTTCCAGGAAATGAGCATATCATTTATTTATCCCAGTATTTTGAGTTACCTAAGTTTATTAAGGTTGAAGAGTATTTAGAAATCCCTTTTAAAACTTCAGAAGAAGAAGCACTACATATTTTTAAGGCTTGTCGCGTTCAAACTTTTCTACAAAGAGATACCCGGGAGCTTTCAGGTGGTGAAAAACAACGAGTCGCCATTGCAAAATCATTGCTGAAAAAGCCTGACGTATTATTGTTAGATGAGCCCTTTTCTAATCTTGATTTTATTCATAAACAGGTTATTAAGGAGATTTTGGCTGAAATCGAAAATGAACTAGATACCACCATCCTAATTGTAGCTCATGACCCTATGGATATCTTATCATGGGCAACAAAGGTCATGGTTTTAAAGAATGGAAAAGTCATTCAAGAAGCTGGACCTCAGGAAATATTTAATTATCCGGTTAACGAATACGTTGCTGGGATTTTTGGATCTTATAATCTCATCACTCGGGATGGCTGGGGATTCACAGACAGAGATGAATTTCCTTCTGTTGATAATAAGTTAATCGTTAGACCTCATCAAATAAGAATAACTAATGATGCTACATCACAACAAGGAAAAATTGTTGATATCTTTTATTATGGTTCGTATGTAGAGCTGTTGATCGAAACAGGAAATAATCAAATACTTCTTCAGGGCAAGCCTGGCGATCATGTGATTGGTGATTATGTAAAAATGAGCCTTGATAGCCCAAATTACATCAGGAATGAGCAAGAGGTGTTGGCCCAATGAAGCTATTGAAATAAGAAAAGCTTTATTTTGCATTAAAACCCTAACTATGCGACTGCTTTCACTTATTTTAATTTTACTTATTTTCTCTTGTACACCCAATAAGCAGAAATTGGATACAGAAAAAACCTACAGATTACTGGCGCTTGGTGACTCGTATACCATTGGAGAGGCTGTAGCTGAGAGTGATCGATGGCCGGTGCAGTTATCCACTAGACTAAAGAAGGATTCAATAACCTTAGAACCTACCATTATTGCTACCACTGGGTGGACGACTGATGAGCTCCTTTCAGGCATTGTAAAGGCGGATGTTAATGGAACCTATGATCTGGTAAGCTTATTGATCGGTGTTAATAATCAATATCTTGGGTACGATCGAGCTCAGTACGAGAAGGAGTTTAAAATACTATTGGATAAGGCCATTGAATTTGCTGGTAATAATCAACATCATGTATTTGTGGTGTCTATACCGGACTATGGCATCACCCCATTTGCTGAAGAAAAAGGGCTTGATGCTGAAAAGATTATGAATGAATTGGATAGCTACAATGCAATAGCCCAAAAGATCGCTACCTTGAGGGACGTTTCCTTTATCAACATTACACCAATTTCCAGAAATGCAGTAGGCAATCAAGCGTTGATAGCGGAAGATGGATTACACCCTTCGGGTGAAATGTATGAAATGTGGGTGAATGAGATGTATGAACAGGTTTACGTCAACCTTTCTTCCAGATAAATCTACTAAAAGTTCAATTTCATCGTTGATACATAGGTTTATTAGAAATTAGGCCTATTTTTGATCCAAATCACAGGCGGTCACCCAAGTCTCTATGAAGAGATTCTTCTTTTTGTTATGCGTAATCCTCTTGATTTCCTGTCAAGATAAAGTGATATGTCCTGCTTATCAGAGTACATACATTCTTGATGACTCGACACGGTTCGCCTATTACAGCTATGTTTGGCAGTTGGATGAAGTCACCCGAACTCAATTTTTAGCACAAAGCGATACCAGCACTTCAATCAGTGATTCATTAAGCATTGGTTCAGTACAGCAGCCTAAAACAGATTATTACGCATATGCTGGTGAATATATCGTTCCATGGCGAGAGACCAAACGCACGAAATATGGGATCGTAAAACCCGTATTTATGCCGATCAAAAAATATCGAATGCGAACAGCACCTATGGTTAATGTTCTCGGGCCAGAACCTATTTCGAACGAAATTACCAGCGAAGAATTGGTGGATACCGTATCAATGGATTCATTAACGCTTGCTACAAAGGATTCGCTCAATGTTCCTGATGTTCCGCTAGAAGAAGAGGAGCAAGAAAAAACTAGATTCCTTTACGGGTACGATCCTTCTGATAATTTTAATGTGGAACAGCTCTATTATAACAAATATTTCGCAGATCGTCTAATTGATACAAGTCCTTTACCAGAACCTGAATTGCCAACGGATACGCTTGCGGTCGATAGTTTAAGTACCGACTCTACAGGAACAAAAAAACCGTTATTAAAAGGTTTATTCAAGAAGAGAAAGAAAGAGTCTATTCCTGAATCTGAAGAAGAAGATCAAAACAACAATGAGGCTCTCACGCCTCAAGGTACTGAAGAGGAAGAGGAGGGTGGATAACCGGTCTCGATTAGTTTCTGTTGTTATTCCTTTTTTTAATGCACCTAGATTATCGCTTGCAATAGAAAGTATTCTGCACCAATCATATACTGATTTTGAATTGCTTCTTGTTAATAATAACAGCGATGATGACATATTAGAAGTAGCAGAAAGGTATGCAGCTAAGGATAATCGTATTCAAGTGCTTCACGAAAGTCAGCAAGGGGTGGTATTCGCGATGAATAAGGGCATTATGCATTCAAAAGGCGCATTCATTATGCGTATGGATGCAGACGATATTTCTTATCCAGATAGGATCACAAATCAAGTGGAAGCTTTTGATTCAGATCCCTTCTTACAAGTTATTTCTGGTCTGATTACCTATGAAGGAAGTCAGGAGAATGAAGGATTTCGAATGTATGTTGAATGGTTGAACTATATAAAAACAGATGAAGAGATTAAGCTTAATCGTTTTGTAGAGTTTCCCTTAGCCAACCCTTCCATTATATATAAAAAAGAAGTATTTCAGGCGTATGGACTTTTTGAAGACGGAGATTTTCCCGAAGATTATGAATATTTCCTGAGGCTTTGCTCAAAAAATGTGGTTATGGGTAAGGTCAATCGTCAGGTATTGAAATGGCATGATTCTAATCAGCGACTTACCCGCACGGATCCCAGATATTCACATGATTCTTTTTATAAAATCAAAGCAAGGTATTTAGCTGATTGGTTGGCCATATCAAATCCTTTTCATCCTAAAGTACTAATATGGGGAGAAGGAAGGCTATCTCGGAAACGAAGTAACCATCTTAAAGATTACGGTATTGAAATTCAAGGATATATCGATGTGATCAGGAAACCCGATGTTATTCATTATAAATCCATTCCTGATCCCAAATCATGTTTTATTGTTTCGTATGTAGCCTATCGTGGCGCAAGAGATGAAATAAGAAACTATCTGCTATCCAAGGGGTATAAAGAAGGCGCAAACTTTATCTTAGCTTCATAAGCTAAAATTTTTAGTAATTCATAATTTTTACTAATTTTAAGATCAAATAGTTGATCATGGAACTAGCAAAGGATTTAATCTTGGACGACCACTATAAGTTGAAGATCTCTTCTAAGAAGCTGAATTCCGGGAGATTTCAGGTTAAGTTCTCGGCAACTATTAAGAATGATAAACAGCTTTACGGATACATTCTTGTGGAAGCCACAGAGACTCTAAAGTCAGTGATTGAGAAGATTCGAAAGCGATTGAGGGTTTTAGATAAATCCTATGAATACAGACATTTTCATCTATACCAGATAGGAAGACAGCATCAGGAAGAACCTAATTTTTTGATTTTTGAATAATGACTTATATACCCAACAATATAAAATACCTTAGAAAAAAGTATAAGTATACGCAGGAAACCTTTGCAGAGGCTCTTGGAATAAACCGGCCATCAGTCGGTGCTTACGAGGAAGGTAGGGCCGACCCGAGATTACAAACACTTTCCAAAATGGCGGAGCTGTTCAATGTATCTGTTGATGAGCTTATCAAAGAGGATCTTACGGTTGAGGGGAGAGTTCCTGAAAATAAAGTTAAAGTGCTAGCCGTAACGGTCGACAATGCTGAAGAGGAGTATATCGATCTGGTACCAGTAAAAGCGGCTGCAGGATATACAAGTGGGTATGCTGATCCGGAATATTTGACTGAATTACCACGTTTTCACCTTCCCGTATTACCGAGAGGGGGGACCTATCGCGCATTTGAAATAACCGGGGACTCCATGCTTCCCATCGTTTCAGGTAGTATCATAGTAGGTAAATACATTGAAAAGCTGAGTGATATAAAAAATGGAAGCACGTATGTTTTAGTTACTCAATCTGAAGGAGTCGTATATAAGCGCGTGTTTAACTACCTGGAAGAAAAAGGGAAACTATTCTTAGTTTCTGACAATCGTTCATATAGTGCATACGAGCTGGATCCCGTAGATGTAATTGAAATATGGGAAGCAAAGGCTTATATCTCGGTGGAGTTTCCTGATCAGGGTTCATCCGAAGAGCTCAATATGGATCAACTCATGAATATGATCGGAGATTTAAGGCAAGACGTTGAGAAACTGAAAAAGCATTCATAGGAGGCCCATCATTCGATGTGCAATACGCTAATTTTGTGCATGTGAGAATGCTGTGTTTGATTTTATGGGTGTGGACAATGGTATCTTGTTCAGGTACGAGATATCAGGAAATCATAGTTCCGGAGCTTACCGGAGATTTTTATGAGGAAGCACTTCTAGAGATTGACAAAAAAATCAAACGGGATTCGAAAAACCCAGACCTGATAGAGCAGAAGATTTTCTATTGTGAACGCCTAGATTGGCCTGTTGGGTGTATAGATGGATTGGATCAGTACCAATCACTTCATGGTATGTCCAACCAATTAGTTGACCAATACATGGCTTATTATTTGACCAACAATGAAATAAATGCAATTGTCGGTTTTATAAATCGGTGGGATAAGGAATACAAGCTAAGCGACAAGTACAGGCAACCACTAATCCAGGGTCTTGTTGCTAACGGAGAAAATAAACTAGCGATTCAACACATTAGAAAACTATTACGTGATTCTGATCAAAATAAGGAATTATTAGCCTTTGTATCCGATCAATATCTTCAAATGAAAGATACTCTTATAGCGGCTTATTACCTTGGAAAATTAGCCAAGAAGGATAGCTCCAATCACTTAATGGTAAACTACGGTAAGATCCTATACGAACTTGGATTTCCGGATGAAGGTGACAAAATTCTAACAGGCTATTATCAGTCACAACCGGATAACAAAGCG
>CAYWOQ010000032.1:405-3822 GCA_964459925.1 uncultured Roseivirgaceae bacterium | reverse complement strand
AGCTTTGGATTTAGCCGTTTTTTATCGTGAGTATAATGTTACTCAAAAGGCAAGAAATATGATAAAGCCATATACAGCTGATGATACTTTAAGCTACTTCCTTTCTGATCTGTATGCGATGGATTTTTATTGGGATTCGGCGTTAATGTATTTAGATACCATTTTATTAGTAAATGGTGGAAGCATACGTGCATTGAAGAATAAGGGTTCCATTTATGAAAAGCGGGGTTGGCTTTCGAATGCATTATCCATGTTTGAGCAAGCACAAGCGTTAGATTCAACAGACACATCAATAGCCAGCAGTATATCGTTGATCCGTCGAAAAATTGCATATTTGCAGCGCCAAAAATTTGAAGAAAGTAAAGTTCCTTTGCTAGAAATCGAATCAAAAAAAATAGAAAATTAATGAGTGATCAAATCACCGTGACGCTTCCCGACGGATCGCAAAAAATGTATGAAAAGGGAGTAACCCCGCTAGATGTTGCACAAAGCATTAGTGAAGGGCTTGCAAGAAATGTGTTGGCTGCTAAAGTAGATGGTGTAGTACAGGATTCTTTCAGGCCACTGGAGCAAGATGTGGAGCTACAGTTGCTTACATGGAACGATGAAGAGGGAAAATCAACGCTTTGGCACTCTTCGGCCCATTTGATGGCAGAAGCATTAGAAGCACTGTACCCAGGTGTTAAGTTGGGAATTGGTCCTCCGATTGAGAATGGTTTTTATTATGATGTAGATTTTGGTGATCAGGATTTTGATGCGGATAACCTGAAAACAATAGAAGATAAGATGCTGGAGTTGGCCCGTCAAAAAAATGAATACGTCAGGAAAGAAATTTCCAAATCAGATGCGATTGCCTACTACAATGAAAAAGGCGATGAGTACAAGCTAGAACTGATCGATGGGCTCGCCGATGGAGATATTACATTCTATACGCAAGGAAATTTTACCGATTTATGTAAAGGACCACACATTCCTCATACAGGATTTGTGAAGGCGGCTAAAATTTTAAACGTAGCAGGAGCCTATTGGAGGGGAGATGAAAACAGGAAGCAGCTCACCAGACTATATGGTATTACATTCCCTAAGCAGAAAGAACTTAAAGAGTACCTCGAGTTACTCGAGCAGGCCAAACTTAGGGATCACAGAAAAATAGGAAAGGAGCTTGATCTATTTACGTTCTCAGAAAAAGTAGGTAAGGGCCTGCCTCTATGGTTGCCAAAAGGTGCCGTACTGAGAGAGCGATTAGAAAATTTCCTAAGAAAAGCTCAGGTAAAAGCAGGCTATGATCAGGTGGTTTCTCCTCATATCGGTGGAAAAGAACTTTATGTAACCTCTGGTCATTATGCTAAATACGGTGAAGATTCGTTTCAGCCGATCCATACACCGGCAGAGGACGAAGAGTTTCTACTAAAACCGATGAATTGCCCTCACCATTGTGAAATCTACAAGTCAAAACCAAGGTCCTACAAAGACCTTCCGGTGAGGTATGCTGAGTTTGGTACAGTTTATCGATACGAACAAAGTGGTGAATTGCATGGACTAACTCGTGTAAGAGGCTTTACACAGGATGATGCGCATATTTTTTGTCGTCATGACCAGGTGAAGGAAGAGTTTGCGAAAGTGATCGATTTGGTGCTATATGTATTTAGCTCACTAGGTTTTGCCGATTTTACTGCACAAGTTTCTTTAAGAGATCCAGAAAACCCTGATAAATACATCGGAAAAGAAGAAAACTGGGAAAGAGCTGAACGTGAAATCCAGGAAGTAGCAGACGAAAAAGGTCTTGAAACGGTCGTAGAACATGGTGAAGCAGCTTTTTATGGACCAAAACTGGATTTTATGGTTCGAGATGCGTTGGGTAGGAAATGGCAACTAGGAACCATTCAGGTAGATTATAGTTTACCTGAACGATTTGAATTGGAGTATGTAGGTAACGATAATCAAAAACACCGACCAGTTATGATTCATCGAGCACCTTTTGGATCCATGGAGCGCTTCATTGCGATTTTGATTGAAAATTGCGCAGGGGATTTTCCTCTTTGGTTAGCTCCAGAGCAAATAGCTATTCTGCCAATCTCTGAAAAATATCATGAATATGCCAAGACATTATTCCTAGTCATGCAAGAAAATGACATCAGCGGATTTATTGATGAACGTGATGAGAAGATAGGAAAAAAAATCAGAGATGCAGAGGTCAAGAAAATACCTTATATGCTGATTGTGGGTGAGAAAGAGCAGGAATCCGGATCGATTTCATTGCGTCAACATGGGGAAGGAGATATTGGTAGCATGAAATCAGAAGAATTTGTGTCGTTCTTTAAAGAGAAAGTAAGTGAACTCATCGGTTAATCTTTGTTTAGCTATAAATAATAACGATATTTGCGGACTATTTTTCAAATGTTCAACTAAAATAAAGAAGTAGTATCGCTAAACTAAAAAAGAGAAGGCCCTCAAGAGTAAGACAAGAGGAGCCTTACAAGGTGAATGATAAAATAACTGCGCAGACGGTAAGAGTTGTTGGGGATAACGTAAAGGTGGATGTGTATCCGCTTAGTCAAGCGTTAAAGATTGCCGAAGAACAAAGTCTGGATCTTGTAGAAATATCACCAAAAGCAGATCCACCAGTTTGTAAGGTGATAGATTATTCTAAGTTTAAGTACGAACAGAAGAAAAAGCAGAAGGAAATCAAGGCGAAAGCTCAGAAGACGGTAGTCAAAGAGATTCGTTTTGGGCCGAATACGGATGATCATGATTTCAATTTTAAATTGAATCATGCAAAGAAGTTTTTAAGTGATGGAGCAAAGGTGAAAGCGTACGTTCATTTCTATGGACGAACAATAGTTTTTAAAGACAGAGGAGAGATTCTATTGCTCAAATTCGCTCAGGCGCTGGAAGAATTTGGAAAGGTGGAACAACTTCCAAAGATGGAAGGAAAACGAATGAACCTCTTCATTGCGCCGAAAACAGTAAAAAAGTAAATAAGTAAACGTTAGAAATAGTAATGCCGAAATTAAAAACAAACTCCAGTGCTAAGAAGCGATTTAAGCTAACAGGTACAGGAAAGATTAAAAGAAAGCATGCATTTAAAAATCACATCCTGACTAAAAAGGAGACTAAGCAAAAGCGTAATCTTCGATACATGACAGTGGTGGACAAGGCTGATGAGAAAAACATCAAATCCTTATTGAATTTATAATGCAGAAGAGGGTTAGTTGAACCCTGGTTAAATGTTAAACCCGATTATTGGTTGAAAGTATTCTTAACAAAGAATCACCAATCGTCAAAAACTAAAACAAATGAGATCAGTAAATCACGTTGCTTCCAGAGCGAAGCGAAAAAAAATGATGAAGCATGCCAAGGGGTACTTTGGCAGAAGAAAGAATGTTTGGACCGTGTCCAAAAATGCCATCGAGAAAG
>CAYWOQ010000032.1:0-395 GCA_964459925.1 uncultured Roseivirgaceae bacterium | reverse complement strand
GAAAGGGTGGACGTACGCTTATAGAGATAGAAAAGCCAAAAAGAGAGAATTTAGATCGCTTTGGATTCAGCGTATCAATGCTGGAGCCAGAGAACATGGCATGTCCTATTCTAAGTTCATGGGCAAGCTAGCGGCTGCAGGTATTGAGATCAACAGAAAAGCCTTAGCTGACATGGCAATGAATGAGCCAAAAGCCTTCAAAGCGATAGTAGATAAGGTGAAATAGTTATTTTCATTCTGAGCTCGTCGAAGGTTGACTTATGTGATTCAATAGATATAATGGGGAGCCAATTTGGTTCCCTTTTTTTATTCTGATTTAAAATCTAATGTTTATCGTTCTTCTTAGTAAGAAGTATTGCGAAGTACTTATCAAACTATAACGTTTGAAAGTTTAA
>CAYWOQ010000031.1:5263-41352 GCA_964459925.1 uncultured Roseivirgaceae bacterium | reverse complement strand
CACCTCCCTAACATTAGTCCAATTCATCAATAAGTTCCACTTTCAAAGACCCATCTATAATTTGAAAGTAGCTTTGACTTAACTAGCACAACGGGTTAAGGAAGTATATCGACAATCTCTCCATTTTCAATCGTAAATGTGATGTAGAAATAAGCATCTTGAAATTCATCTCCAAAAAGAACCGGCTCCCATTTTTTCAATTTCTGCAACACGTCAAATAGATGATTGACGGTTTCAGTATCGTATTCTACCTTTTGGTAATTCTGATCGTATCCCTCAGCGATAAAGCGACCAGCATCTCCTTCACAGTTTACCACAAATCGAAACACCAACCTTCCGTTTTGACCGATCAACTTGGATTCGTCCACATTTGTATATATGGTGTCGAGCATAGCTCGTTTTCCATTAATGTATCTCGCATCAGGATTCGACCAATAATAGTCAACTATTTCTCTTTCGTGATTACAAATTTCAAAATCCTTATCACCGCTTATTGATTTAGACGGATCTATGTATCCAATACGATATTCCTCATGATCTGCTCTTTTCTCAAATTCCGTTACGGACATTTGCTCAATCAATTCTATTTCTTGCAAGTAATCAGAACCTTTGCTGCTAGCTCCAAAGTACCCCATTCCCTCGACGTAAAGGGTTTTATTCCTACCAGAATTTAAAAGTGAATCAGAACCAACTGCTCTGTAATTCCATTCACTCTCAAATACTTTGGCAGGCTTATTCAGAATAATTGTGTCTCCTACAGATGTCTGATATTCAGTGTAGAGATATGACTGATCTCCATATTTATAGCGTGTCTGAAAAGGCCTCTTCATTTCGCCTTGCCAGACTGATTTTGTTCCGGTGACTATGTTCAATTCTGTTGTATCTGTGATATTTCCACGCTCCAACACTCTCCCCTGATGCAGCTGAATAGTATCTCCTTTGACTGCATAATACCTCTCGCTCTGCCAGTCAAACCCTGCATTGTAATTGTCTGTTCTGTACAACGTATCATTTAGTAGGGTGTATTTAGTATAACCAATTTCTGTTGCTGCTCTTTGGTCTGGATTGTCAGGATAATAATGGTAATAGTATTTACTGACATACCCTTCTTCGAATAGAGAAGTGGGCGGAAAAAAGTCATAGACCGGGTGTTTGGTAGGTGTTTCCTGACAAGAAACCAAGATCAAACCTAATAATACCTTGATTTTGAACCTTTTCATTTTCATCAATGCCTAAATTAAGCATCCAGTCGAATTGGGTAGCTATCCTCAGGTGCCTTAACTTTTTATTAGGAATTATTGAGCGAAATAAAAAGCCCTGACCTAGCTAGAGATCAGGGCCCATCAACCAACCATCAATTCACGCAATTGCATGAATTCTTTACCTATTGATATAACAAATATTTTATTGATTTAGTGCTCGGTTGTTAGATCAATTGAATCTAATTGACTTTGGTAAAAATTAGGCTAACAGGATTATTTATGAAATGAATTTGCCTAAAATAACCCGCCTTGTTCTTCTTCTAGTTCAGGATAGTACTTACGATCTTGTATCTCAGGTACATTACCCAGGTATTCTCGATTCAGCTTTTTGTTGCTCTTGATCGGTTGGCATGGATAATAGTCCAGCAGCCCATCAGAGAGTGGTTGAATAAGTGACTTTGCTTCTTCCATGCTTCCATTTAGCCATACTTCATCGTCCTTAGGATCCACAATGTAGACCATTCGTGAATCAGCAGAATAGGCAGGCTCATTGTGGATCCACGCCATTTCTTTATTTGCCGGTCCCGTGATCAGTGTAACGGTGTTGATGGGGATGGCATCTTTTGGATCCTGAAATGTCTGCCATAGTCCAGCAACCAAGAAAGGCTCTTTTGTCTTTAGCTGCACATAATATGGGTAGGCTATTCCTTTCTTTTTATGATGATCGAAGAAACCATCCAACATGACCAAACATCGTCGCTTTTCTGATGACTCCTTATAAATACTCCTTGAGGTAAAGATCTTATCATTGCGTGCATTGAGTGTATTCATTGGTCGTCCATTGATTTTTGGAGCGTACACAAAAGGCACAAATGCCCAACGATGAATGCTAACCTGATCTGGCGTTTCATTTGTAATGACTGGAAGGTCGGGTTCATCGAATCCATTTAGATGATACATGGGCGGAAACTTCATTTTTATCTGTTCCCACATGCCTTCGTTACCATATCGGTTGGCATAGTGCTTAGCCTTTTTAGTCATTGTTGCCGCATCGTAGCACATGAAATATCTCGCTTGTTTGAATTCTAAGTTCGTGAATAATTAGGTAGTTCAAAAGAAAATTGCTCCAAGACCAAACCCCTTGCCTAAACAAAACATTTATTGTCAAAATAGTAATTATGTACGTATTCCAATTCATCTCCTTTCAGTTATTCAAGCGTCTATTCCTTTTGAAGAAATTCAAGAAAGTAAAAAGGATTAAGAAAAAAATTAAGTGTTTGACTTACTAACCAAACTGACTGGTTCAAATCTATGACAGATCAAGAAACATCGTTTAATGTATTTGGTGAGCCCCTCATTGCTTGCAGTACCGAACCACTCACTGGTTTTTATAGAGACGGTTGCTGTAATACTGGCCCACTGGATGCAGGAACACATACAGTTTGTGCCGTTATGACCGAGGAATTTCTGACTTATACCAAATCAAAAGGAAATGATCTCAGCACACCAATACCGGCTTATAATTTCCTAGGTCTTAAAGCAAATGACAAATGGTGCTTGTGTGTCAAGCGATGGAAAGAAGCGCTTGAAGCCGGATGTGCACCTAAGGTTATTTTGGAGGCTACTCACGAAAAATCATTGACCGTTGTGAAGATGGAAGAACTAGTTAAACATTCAGTCAGGTAAATGTTTCAACCATTATTAAAGATAAATCCCACAGTTAGTTAGGTTTAGTGTTAGATTGAGGGGTCGATGACCGCTCCAATAGGGGCGGTTTTTTTATTAATCAGTTTGGCTAGAAAGGAACCGATCGAAGCGTTTCATCACAATTAAATGAACAACTGCTTGAGTATATCGGTAAATCATCCATGGTAGAGAAGGTACAAACTCATGAATAGCAGCAATGATGTATCTATTTTCAAGTACCGAACGAAATTCAAGCCATCCATGATCACCTCGTTTAGCAAGCATACCGCCAACAATAAAAAATAGTTTACGCTGATCATCACTCCGCTCTTCCATGTATTTTATTCGTAACAGCTTGAGTGCAAATAACTGAAAGCTGATTTCTCCATTCTCTTCCTTAGCTGTAAGTGCATACCTTAAAAAGGTTGGTAGCCATTTCGGATAAGCATCAGCCACCCATTCAACAGATTTATTGCTCGGATTAGATAAGCGTTGTACACTCCTCACAGTATTTCTTTCTTCTCTGCGTGACCTCTTTCTTCTCAAACTGGGTGGATCACTATTTATGGCTTTATGTATGCTTTCATCAATCGTAATGTCTAGTTTTTCAAACGCATAAGGCTGGTTTTCTTTTACTCGCATATCATGTCTTAAACTTTCAATCAGCGGTGAAACAAAGGTTCTGCTACTGTTAGAAAAAAGTGCAACCCATAACTTCGAAAAGCCGAGTGTAAAAAAAGGAATTGAAAAGATGAACCGCTTCAATTTCATACTTTTAGAAGTTTTCTTCAAAAGGTCCATGTAGTGGAGCGTCTCTTTCCCACCCACTTCAATGGCTTGATTATAGACATTTTTATTCCCAAACGCCTCATCTAGCACATGAAGCATATCTAAAACATCAATGGGCTGTGATGGCGATTTGCACCACTGTGGACAAGCCATCACAGGAAGTCTTTTAACGAGCTTTTCTACAATCTCAAATGAGGAGCCTCCCGGCCCAATGATGATGCCAGCCCGAATTGCTGTCACCGGAACAGATCTCGCAGAAAGGGTTTGTTCAGTCTCAAACCTACTCCTAAGATGGGTTGAGAAATCTGCTGTTTCCTTTGGCAGAATACCTCCTATAAAAATGATTTGTTTTAGGTTACAAGTCTCTGCCGCTCGACCAAAATTATCTGCCAGCAGAAGATCTGTATCTTCAAAGCTGCCTTGGTTGAGGCGAGTTGAGGGTTGCATGGAGTGCACAAGATAAAGGCCATAATCGGCACCTTTTAGTGCATCAGTAGTACTGGATAATGAATATAGATCAACCGTTCTCCATTCAACCTCAGGATAGGTTTCACTTTTTACGTTACTCCTACTTAAGGCTACAATTTTGTATTTTTTATGAAACTGATGGATGAACCAACGACCGATAAACCCGGTTGCCCCCGCTATGACAATTGTTTTCATGCATCAATTAAGCACAAAATATCCAAGATTGTTAATTAAGATTCGTTAATATGATTCTACTAAGCAGGTGGTTTTATCATATCTAACAGTAATTAAATATTCAATAGAATCATTGAATAAGTGCAATTAATCAATAATCCGTATTTGATCCTCGCTCGTTAACCGAACGCCATCTCTGGAAACAGCAGCTATATTGAAGAAGCCTGTAACGGTATTCGATGTGTTGTCAGGAACGATATTGGTAGTAACGTTCGCCAGTGGTGTGGCGAATAATGCTCCAAATCCTCCTTGCCTATTTGTTTCAATAATTACCTGTGTCAGAAAGAAATAGGCATCATTCGAAATAGAATGAATTTCTACGTATACGGAATCACCCTTAATAAAAAGTGAATCGCCTGACAGCTGGTATTGGTCGTCATCCAGGGAAACAGATACAAAATCATCAGGAACACTGGCACTCTCGAAAATGATCGTATTGTTTTCTATTCTTCCATACGTAGATCCGTCCTCATTAAAAATGGTACGATCATCTACCAAAAATCGCTGGGGAAGGTTATATGGTGAAAGTATTTCACCATCTTTATCCTCTTCAAAAGGACTTATCAGATCACGAATGGGCTGAATGAATTGCGCACCATCATTGTCTGCATCCCTTGAAAAGGCCGCATCATATGCAATATTGATTTCTTCAGGTTTCCCAAGAAAGCGACCATTTTTCCAGGCTTTTATCCAATAGGTATCATTCAATCCTATCAAGTCTGTAGCAAAAAATTCTGCAAAAATCAAATCGTCAAAAAATGCATTTCCCTCCTCTAGTCTAAAACGTATACTATCAAGAGGTGGGACAGGATTCAGCGTTGTGAATGATCGATAAATATTGCCGTCCAATTGTACATTTAGTTCGTATTGATGGCCAACCGTACCAAATGTATTACCATCCTGACTTTGCCAGGTGTATCGCTCCACTTCTTCATTAAATTCATATATGATATCAGTATTGAGATCTGTAACGGTAACTAATGCCCCAGAAACTTTAGTAGGTAACTCTGCTTCAAAATAAGGTTGAGAACGAGTGATATTGATATGCTGAATCGAATCATTATCTGTAAGCCATGCATCGATTACTAGAACATTAAATGAATCCTCTAAATCTGGATCTACTTCAGACTCACAAGAAAAAAGTACCATCATAGCCATTAGTAGATATAGTAGTTTCTTATCCATTAGAATTTGAAGTTATATGTGACTGATGGGAGTATAAAGAATAGTATGGAGGTCTCGAATGCTGAAGTTCTCACTGCCTGATTCGGAATATTCAAATTATTAATCTGCTCAAACCCAACCCGTTCATCTTGCTGTATGAAGTTGATAGCGAATGCATTTTTTCGATTCAGAAGGTTATAGACCGAGAAGACCAAGCTACTAGAACGCTTCTTACCTTTTTTGTTGACTTTATTGTAGTCTATCGTATAGGAAACATCCAAACGCTGATAATCAGGGATACGAACGTTATTCCTGCCCTCACTAATTGGTATGACAAAACCGGCTACATTTATTCGGTCAACAGCATAGGTTGTTGGTGTCCCGGTGATGTAGCTGAAAATGGCAGAAAAGCTCTTCCGATCGTTGAACTGATAGTTGGAGACTACTTTTAAATTATGTGTTTGATCAAATCGGGTTGGATACCATTGACCCTTTCTCTCCGAATCATTAAGTGCATAGTTGATACCATCTATTTTCAGCTCTGACCTTCCTAAGGTGTAGCTGACCCATCCATTAAGTCTTCCCGTATTTTTCTTTACATACAGTTCCAAACCATAGGCCCTCCCATCTCCAGAAAGCACATCCGCCTCCAATAGATCATTGATGAATAAATCTGCACCATCTATATAATCCACCTGATTCCTTGTTCGCTTATAATAGGTTTCCACAGAGGCTTCAATCTTATTATTTGCAAAATTCCTGAAGTAACCCAGAGCTACCTGATCGCCCTGCTGAGGCTTAATATTGTTTGTACTTGGTTGCCATACGTCGATTGGAGTAGCAGCGACTGTGTTGGAGATCAAATGAATGTACTGATTCATTCGATTGTAGCTTGCTTTAATAGATGAAGTTTTGTTTAGTTGATACTTAACAGAGAACCGAGGTTCAAAATTTCCGTAATCTGCTATTGTTTTTCCAGATCCTATTCGTGCAGTATCTATTACCGGCTTTCTAATACCAGCCAGGGTATCCCTAAAGATGTAGCGGTTCCCTGGTCCCAAATTGCTAAAGTATGAATACCTCAGTCCGTAATGGAGTTGCCATTTGTCACCAATCTTTTGATCATTGGAGATATAAGTACTAAACTCTAATGCATTTTTTTTAGGTAGTGTCAAGTCAATTCGATCCCCAGAAGTGAACCCAACTGCATTTGCGGGATAAAAGGTGTAATAGAGTAATTCCCCACCAAAGGTTAGTTCATTGTCATTATCAATAAAGTAGGAGAATGTGGGTTTAAAGTTGACCGTTTGGATATTAGAGTCCCAGTCAAACTGATCATCCTCTGTATTACCAAATGCAAAAGCGTAATCATAGTTACTGTAAAACGCTGTGAAATTGCTGAAAAACCGATCGCTAAATAGATGATTCCATCTTATTGAGGCTGTCTGGTTCCCCCAATTAAAGCCCTGCTGGCGATCAAATTTAAATACATCTCGTCCGAAGTACCCGGATGCAAAAATCTTGTTCTTATCATTAATGATATAATTAGCCTTAGCTGTAAGATCATAAAAGTACAGTGCAGCACCATCATTCAAAATGTTGGTAAATGCTCGAATTGGAACATCCACATAAGAACGTCTGCCTGCAAGTATAAATGATGCCTTATCTTTTTTAATCGGACCCTCCACGGTTAAACGACTAAAGACCGTTCCAATTCCTCCTGAAACGTCATATTCTTTGGTATTTCCTTCTTTCATCCTTATATCCAGAATGGAAGCCAGTCTGCCACCATACTTAGAAGGAATACCGCCCTTATATAATTTCACATCTTTTACAGCATCTGGGTTGAAAACAGAAAAAAATCCGAAGAGATGCGAGCTTTGATACACAGGAGCTTCGTCCAGCAAGATGAGGTTTTGGCCAACGCCCCCACCTCTCACATTAAAACCTGATGATCCTTCACCGACAGTGGTTACTCCTGGCAACAATTGAATACTCTTGATGATATCTACCTCTCCTGCAAAAACCGGTAATTTGCTTACCGTCTTGATATCTAGCTCTGCAACACTCATTTCCGTTGAAGAAACATTTTGATCTTCTGGAACGCCAGTCACAATCACTTCTTGCAACATTCTTTGTTCTACACCTAACTCCACGTCTATTCTGACATTGTCAACCAGTGAAATTTTCCGGGTCTGTGTAACAAACCCTATATACCGAAATTCAACATTGTATTCACCAGGGGGCAATGTGATGGAGTAGAACCCGTAAACATTGGTAATATTTCCAGACCCGAGCTCTGTTATTAATACAGTAGCTCCAATGAGGGATTCACCATTAGCCGCATCTTTGACATACCCACTAATGGTAAATTTCTCTTGAGAATAAAGGAATAAAGGAATTGCTGCGAACAGCGTTAATAGCTTTCTCAACCGTGATTTTTTATCTTGAGTAATTGACCTTACGAAAGACGTACCAAAAGTTATTTAGTTTCAAAACTTTTAGTTATAGTTTCCCATATGGGAATTTATAAGATTGAACCGGATTAAGAGAGTGCTGAAATGGCATTCTCGTAATTAGGTTCCTGTCCTACTTCCGGGACTAACTCTGTGTATTTGACTTCCCCATTTTCATCAATCACTACAATGGCACGCGCATTTAGTCCTTTAAAAGCGCCATCGGTAATTTCAACACCGTATTCCTTACCAAAGGATCCCCCATCTCTAAAATTGGTCAGGTTATCAAGGTTTTTGATGCCTTCAGCCTCACAATATCGGTTTAGCGCAAATGGAAGATCTTTTGAAATGCAAATAATGCGTGTGTTCTCAAGCTTGGAGGCTTCCTCATTAAATCTTTTAGTTGATGCCGCGCAAACACCCGTATCAATACTTGGATAGATATTAAGTATAACCTGCTGTCCATGATAACTAGCTAGCGTTTTCTCGGACATATCTTTGCCGACCAGATTGAAATCAGGAGCATCGCTTCCAACTTCAGGTAAGTTGCCAATGGTATTTGTTTCGTTTCCGCCTAGTGTAATTTTAGCCATTTTTGTAAATTTTATAGGGTGTAATTAAGTAATCCAAAGGTACATCCCAATTATCGGTTTGAGATAGTCTTTCCACTGGATTAGCTAAGCTTAACCCAACCTTAATGGCTTTTGTTCCTTTTAGTAATCGATCATAATATCCACCACCATATCCGATTCGATTTCCTCGTAAGTCAACAACAACCAGAGGAATCAAAATAACCTCAATAAGATTGTGGTCTGCCTTCTTTCCAGATGTGGGTTCCGGAATTCCTAAATTGTTTTTTGCTATGTGCGTGTCAGCATCAAGTATGTAGTGACTCATTGACTTTTGATCAAAGTTGGTAATGGATGTTACCGTCTTAAAACCGGCTTCCCAAAGTCTAGGTAAAAGGGCAAATAAATTGGGCTCTTTGTTCCTTTCTATGGGCAAAAACACATGAATGCATTGCTTATTTTCATCCAATAAGAAGTTCAAAAGCCGTTTCATCAACGCCTGATTCCTTTGCTCATATACTTCTTGATGTAGGAGCTGACGGTAGTGTAGAACTGTTTTTCGAAATAGCTTTTTAGATACTTCCATTGAAGTTGGAATTTACAAGATTCTTATAATTCCAATGACCTATTTATCTTGCTTGGATGAAAATTAGGTCAGAGCATCTGGAAGGAGCAGAGGTCTCCTGGTTTGCTCCAATTTGCAATGGAGATGATGAATTTTTAGGTAAACACGATCCAAGATATAAGAGCGATTGGAATAATGCATCCAATATTCTTTTGACAGCAGATCGCTTGGGCTACCGAAATATACTATGCCCCTCATCTTACCAGGTAGGACAGGATACGCTTCCCTTTATTTCAGCAGTTGCGCCGCTAACACAAAATATTAATCTTCTGGCAGCCATAAGATGCGGTGAAATTTATCCCCCAATGCTGGGACGAACGATTGCTACCATTGATCATCTGTTAAAAGGACGGTTTACCATCAACATTATCTCTTCTAATTTGCCCGGTACAGACTTGAGTTCTGCAGCTAGGTATCAACGATCAAGAGAAGTCATTGAAATTTTAAAGCAAGGCTGGAACCAGGATTACATTGATTTTGAAGGTGACTTTTATCAGATAAAGTTGGATACAACAGAACCTGTTAAACCTTATCAACAGAATGGTGGCCCACTGCTCTATTTCGGTGGATACTCTCCTGATGCCTTAGAATTATGTGCTGAACATTGTGATGTCTGTCTGATGTGGCCTGATACAGAAGAGAATCTTAAAAATCAGATGGAAGTTATGAGTGAAAAGGCCAATAAGTATGACCGGACGATTGATTTTGGTTTGAGAGTTCACATGATCGTTCGTGAGACAGAAAATGACGCTAGGGCTGCCGCAGCTGAATTGATGACGTATGTTGAAGAGGAGATGGGAAAGGAAATAAGAGAAAGAGCACTTGATGCTAAATCCCTGGGTGTGGCTAAGCAAAGCGCAGTAAGAGAAAATGCAGATGCTGAGGGATTCGTTGAAGAGCATCTTTGGACTGGGATTGGTAGAGCCAGATCAGGATGTGGAGCGGCTCTTGTTGGAGATCCAGACCAAATTTTAAATAAGATTGATCGATACCTAAAAATGGGTATTCGGTCCTTTATTTTTTCCGGATATCCTCATCTAGATGAATGTCGCTTGTTTGCAAATTATGTTCTACCAAGGATTAAAACGTTTTCCATGCCAATAGCTCAGAAAAGAATTCCTCAGGAATACCCCAATACACCACTGGCAGGTGGAGTTAGAAAATGATTGACTTACTGATTGTAGCAACATATTTCATCGCCATTTTCCTGGCAGCATTGTCTGGAAAAGTTGGAAAAGATGTAACCATCGAACAGTATTTTCTCAGCTCAAGAAACCTTAAATGGTATTCAATCTCGCTCTCAACTATTGCAACGAATATCAATGGTTATCAATTCCTGGGTATGATGGGATCCGCTTATCTTTTTGGTCTCGCGCAGGCAAGCCTGGAAATCAATGCCATCCAAGGAATCGTCATGGCTGCCTTTATTTTCGTTCCTTTATTCCTTAGAGAGAAAATCATCACAATTACACAGTTTATTAAGCTTAGGCTAGGAAAGACCGTTAGCTTAATTTATTCACTATCCAACCTGGCAATTTTCTCAACTATCACACTAGGCGCGGCACTTTTCTGGGGTGCATATGCAGCTGATTTAGTCTTTGCAGAATACCTGGAAATTCTAAGTAAAGATCGGATCACTAGAATTACTATTCTAATTATTGCGCTGGGCGTATTTTCAGCGATCTATACTTATTTGGGAGGACTGCAAGCAGTGGTCAAAACGGACATCATACAATTCAGCATTCTATTTATCGGTGGCTTTGTCGTCCTTTTTATCGCAATTAAAGAATTGGGTGGCTGGGATCAACTCTATATAAAAACTCCTGATCTCATGAACCTTCATTTGCCCAGTGATCATCCAACGCTACCCTGGATTCATATTTTCGGATTATTCTTTTTAAATATTAACTACTGGTGCGCAAATCAAACGATCATACAGCGTTCATTAGCGGCAAAAAGTCTAAGCGAAGCACAAACCGGTCTTTTGGTAGGTGGGCTAATCAAATATATCATGGCAGTTCTTATTGTGATCCCAGGTATTGCTTTAGTTGGTATCCTTGGCAAAGAAGGCCTCACTGAACCCGATATGGCATTTCCTTATTTGGTTAAAACCTATCTACCGGTTGGTTTAAAAGGAATCATTCTTTGTGCACTTTTTGCCTCTTTAATGAGTACTGTAGATTCTACCTTTAACTCTCTAGCAACTTTGTGGTCCATTGACATTTTCAAAGGATATCTAAAGAAAAATGCAAGCGATCATGAGGTAGTAGCCTCTGGTAAAAGAGCCATATTGCTTTCATTGATCTCTGGGATTATCATGGGCTTGATATTGCTGAACTTGAAGTTTAGCAATCCTGATGCTGCATTTACGCATACATTGAATGAGCTGAGATACTACATCAACTGTGGAATAGTTGTCCTGATTTGCTCTGCTGGTTTTTTATTATTCCCTAATCAAAAATCAGTTCTGATGGCTTTTTTCAGCACCTTCGTTTTTCAAGTAATCATTTTGAGCGTTTTTCCGGAAATGAATTATTTCGTAAGAGCGATGTGGGTGATCCTACTTGGGCTTACGATTATCATTTTTACTAATTTGAAAAAAGGAGCTCCCCTTAAATCTCTCATTCAATTTGAAAATAAGAAATCACTCTGGTGGGGGATCGGTTTGGTTGTTTCTTTGATTTTGACACACTTTATTTTTCATTAAGGCCCCTCTGATCTGATCTCAGGTATTTCTGTAAGCTCCCATTCTATCCCTCTGAAAACCAAAGTGATAGATTCAGCGTACATTTACTTAGTACTATACCTAATCAACAACCTATCATGCTCTGCTACATTAAAAAAGCACTGTTTTGTGCATTACTCGGTATTAATTTTCTTTCTTACTCTCAAGGCTCCCTTTCCGGGACCATTTCCTCAGGTGAAGAACCTGGTGCTTTTGCTACGATTCTGCTTCTGCAAGAAAGTGATTCTTCGCTCGTCAAAGGATCCATCGCAGATGCATCCGGAGCATTCCAAATTAAGAATGTCCCACAGGGGCGATACCTGCTAAAAGTATCTTCAGTGGGCTATCTAGATAGCTATTTGCAAGTAGCACTTGAATCAAGTTCAACGAAGGATTTAGGCATTGTTCAAATTGAAGAAAATGCAGCACAATTAGACGAAGTGGTAGTACAGACGGAACGCCCACTCTTCGAGCAAAAGATCGACCGGACGGTGGTGAATGTACAAAGTAGCATCACAGCAAGCGCAGGAACTGCCCTTGATGTCTTAGAAAAATCTCCAGGCGTAACTGTTGATCGTTCGAACAACTCGCTGGCCTTATCAGGCAAACAAGGCGTCAGAGTTATGATCAATGGAAAGATCAGCCGAATGCCTATGAATGTAGTAGTGCAAATGCTAAACGGAATGAATGCCGAGAATTTGGAAAAAGTAGAGCTCATAACAACGCCACCCGCCAAATACGAGGCAGAAGGAGATGCAGGTCTGATCAACATTGTGTTGAAGAAGACCGAAGATGAAGGAACCAACGGTTCTTTTTCTGTAACTGCCGGTTATGGTGACAAAGAGAAGAATGCCGCAAGTATCAACCTCAACCATCGAAACAAGAAGCTCAACGTCTTTGGAAACTATTCATTTCGTAGAGACCACACATTCCAGGTTTTTGGCAACAATCGAATTCTGGAAAATAATACAACTAACGAAACAGATACCAGAAGTAATAGAGATCCGGTTACCATCACAAATAACGCACAAGTTGGTATAGATTATCAGGCTGGGGAAAAGCTCGTATTTGGAGCCAACTTCACCTATGCAGGTTCTGATTGGGATATGGACGCATTAAACAACGTGATCATCACTGATGATGGACAGCTAACATCACGAATAGCCTTGTTTAATCAGGAAATCAACAACATTCAGTATTATGTCGGAAACGTGAACTTCTCATTTGACCTGTCTGAGAGAAGTAACCTTACCATGGATGTGGATCGAATCATTTACGATTCTGATAATCCTACCAACTATCAGCAATTTGACTATGACGATCAAAACCAGGAGGTTGCCAACTCTGAGTTCAGGTCTTCCAAGATTACACCGCTAAAGGTCTGGGTACCCAGAGTTGACTACTCGCTCTCGCTTGGAGAAGGTCTCAACCTGGAGGCAGGACTAAAAGCGGCCATAAATGACTTGGATAATGATGTTAGTGTCGATAACCTTCAAAATGGAGTCTTCGTCAGAGATCCTGAACTCTCCAATATCGCCTTCCTCAACGAAGACATCTTTGCTGCATATGCCAGTTTGAGCTTTAAGCTTTTTCCGTCAACAGATGCTAAGGTTGGCTTTAGGTATGAACATACCATTACAGATATTGATACACCGACAGAAGAAAACATTGTATACCGAGATTTTGGTCGAATGTTCCCAAGCATTTTTATTAACAAAAAGATCAATGATGACAACAGTTGGGTGCTGTCCTATAGCCGTAGAATCACAAGACCTGGGTTTCAAGACATTGCCCCTTTTGTTATTTTCCTAGACCCCAATACTTTCTGGACAGGGAACGAGGCACTTCTTCCATCAATAACGGATGCATATCGTGCAGAATATAGGCTTAAGTCCTACCTAATCGCTTTTCAATATAGCCGAGACGATGATGCCATTGCGCGGTTCCAGCCTCGAATCGCAGAGGATAATGAAAGGCAGTTGACCTCTGCAGAGAATATGAAATATCGTGACAATTTCAATGTTTCGTTGACATTTCCTATCAAGATCACTGACTGGTGGGATATGCAGTACAATATCCTTGGTTTCTATCAAAAAACGTTTGTTAATCACCTTGAACAAGAAGTAGAGCTTCAGGTAACCAGTTTGAGTTTAAATGGTTCTAACGCATTCAAACTTCCCAGGAATTGGAAATTCGAGATTTCAGGTTTTTACAACTCTCCCTCCTACTTTGGAATATCGAGATTCAAGGCTGCTGGCTCCCTAAACTTCGGCATTGAAAAGATGTTGAATAAAGATAAGGGTACGTTTCGTTTTACACTTACTGATGCACTCAACACCATGAACTTCATAGGTGAGACGTTAGTACCTGAAGAGAATATCAACGTGCGAAGACTCTTTGATTTGGAAGGACAGATATTCAATTTGACTTACAGCAGAAACTTCGGTAACAACAAACTGAAGCGCATCAGAAATAAGCGCAATGCTTCTAGTGAAGAGCAGCAGCGACTGTAAAGACTGTCTCAAAGAAATTAGAATTTTCATTAAATGTCACCTATGTAAAAAATACATGGACTTTCATCCAGTGATCCTGGAACTGTGAAGGCTGGTTGACACAGATACTCTAGGTTTAATCGACTAATTAATCCTAAGAATAATTATGTCTTCATTTGTGAAACAAATAGTTTCTGTGTACGTTTGGTCTTCAAAAATGAAACAAATAAAGTTCCATGAAAGAAACCAACATTGGAGAATTTCAAGAAATCGTTTTACTGGCCATTTTAATCCTAGATGACCAGGCTTATGGTCTCAAAATTCAGAAAGAAATTACGAGTCGTTTAAAACGAGAGATTAGTAGAGGAGCCTTACACACTGCTCTTACTCGGTTAGAAGAAAAAGGATTTTTGGCCTCTGAATATGGCGGTGCTACTGCTGAACGTGGAGGCCGAAGAAAACGATATTATAAGTTGACCAACAGTGGTAAAGAATCATTACAACAAGCTAAAGAAGTACGAGATGAGATGTGGAGCTTAGTTCCAAACTTTAGTCTCAAGTGAAAAAAGAACTACCGGCCTTTTTTTCAAGACTCTTCAGGTGGTTTTGTAATCCCGAAATCTATGAGGAACTACAAGGAGACCTAGAAGAGGCATTCTTTGAAAATATCGAAGAGCATGGTATCGCAAAAGCAAAGCGGACCTATCGAAAGGAAGTCCTTAAAATGATTCGCCCATCAGTCTTAAAACACGCTCACCTTTTCAACAAACACCTTATGACACTACCAAAAAACTACCTAAAAACTTCATTAAGAGCCTTCAAATTACATCCATTTTATGTTTCTGCTAATGTCTTCGGATTGGCGCTTGCGCTTTCCATTTGTACCATTGGATATTTCAATTACCGGTTCAATAAACAGTTCAATACCTACTTTGAGCAAGCAGACAACCTATACAAAGTGCATGGCCAAAGAGTTGGGGAATCTACTCTAGGAAAATCATCCATCGCATTGGCTCCTGCTTTAAAAACTTCAGGAATTCCAGCATTTCGGTATCTCACCAAAAGTCTTACCATACAGGATGGAAGCCGATTATTCGGTTCTCGTGTCGCTTTCGCTGATCCTGATTTTCTTACTTATTTTCCTTTTATAAGTCTGGAAGGAAAAAATATTCAAGATCCCCAAACCGACGAGATCGTCATCTCCGAATCACTAGCGATGAAGCTGTTTAATGAACCTTACCCAGTCGGTGAGTTGATTACAATTATTTTTCCAAATAAGGAAGAGGGTTCCTTTCTAGTCAAAGATGTTTTTGAGGAACTTCCAACCAATGTAAGTTTCGTACAATCAGCGATCCTCCCCCTTGAAACGTATCTCAATTATTTTGGACTCAGTGAGCAAGATTGGTCTCGGATGGCAGATGCAACATTTGTCTTTGCCAAAAAACAAGAATTAGTAAGTATTTCCGATCAAATCAACACATTTCTACCCATCCGTAATGAAAATAATTCCTCATTGACCATTTCAAATTATCAGCTAGATAATGTTCTGGTTTGGCCGGCTTTTGAAGACACTCTTTATGGTAGCCGGTTCCGGAATCACCTCCATCCCTCATCGGTTTATGGTATCACGGGATCAGCGATTACTATTCTACTTTTAGCATGTTTCAACTTCATCAATACCAGCATTGCTTTGTCAGGAAAGCGTCTGAAAGAAATAGCGGTCCGTAAAATACTAGGAGGTACTCGAAAAAGCACAACCACACAATTTCTGATAGAGAACACCTTCATGATCACCTTGGCTGTTATTTTATCTTTTGGAATTTCATGGCTACTAATACCACAATATAATGCCCTTTTCCGCCAGGAATTGATTCAAATGGAGGAGATTCCATTTAATGAGATATTGATATTTAGTGTGTTAATCATTCTAATTGTCACGGTCTTGGCAGCAGCATACCCCTCACTTTATATTTCAAAATTTTCTGCACTCAAAATATTTCAAAAAAAGCTGGCCCTGGCCGGAAAGAATCGATTAATGGCAGTCCTACTGACCTTTCAATTCGCACTATGTTTCTATAACATTTTTGGATTATTTATCACCATTGATAATGCAGAATACCAAGCAAACCTTGACAGAGGATACGATGTAACTGAAGTAATTAATATTCCACTTAACAGCGTGGAACAATATCAGATACTGGAAGATGCATTGAATCAGAATCCTTCTGTTCAACTGGTTTCCGGAGCTGCCAATCTCATCGGATTCACGAACGAGACAGAGAATATAAACTATAATGGGATCGACCAATCCGTTTCAATAATCAGGGTAGGTCAGGATTATCCCGAAACACTCGGACTCAGATTAAATAAAGGTTCATATTTTGAAGGTTCTGCCGACGATGTAAATAAAGTATTGATCAATAAGATGCTTGAAGACCAGTTTGGAAAAGACTTATTGAATGAACAATTAAGAATAGGTGAAACCAAATACAATGTGGTAGGGGTAGTGGACAACTTTAACCTTAAGTCCATCATGCTGGAAAACAAAATCACACCAACAATCATAAAACTTACCACTCAAGAGAATTACTTGAATGTAGCCGTGCGTATAAGTGGAATAGCAGAGGAAGCAAATGATACCATTGAAGAGATCTGGTATGAAGTATTTCCCAATGAACTGTATCCGGGATTTCTCCAAAAGCAGGTCTTAGAAAATGCAAGAGAACTGAATGTAATCTTTCTGAAAATCAATTCATTTTTGGCCATTATTACCATACTTATTTCGGTACTTGGTTTATACACACTTATCTCACTTAAGGTGCAGCGTATGAGTAAAGAATTTGGAGTACGTAAAGTATTGGGAGCAACCAGATTTACCATCGTTCATCTGCTAGGTAAAGAATTGTATTGGATGGTAGGAATTGCCGCTGTGATAGGTTTGGCGAGTGGAGCAATTGTTTTAAAAACGGTATTTGATATCATATATGCCTATCATGTAAATCCAGAAACTGTGCATTTTGTTAAAGCTGCCTTGGTTGTTCTCTTGATTGTGGGATCTACGGTTGGATACAAAGTTTATAAAATAAAGCGAGCCTATTGAACCCTACTCAACAGTTACGATCGGAGTAACTATCCAGCCCAGCCTTCTCGGTCTAAGCTTCTGTATTGAATAGCTTCTGCGAGGTGTTCGATGGCAATTGCCTCTGTACCGGCTAAATCAGCAATGGTTCGCGAAACACGGAGAATTCTATCATAGGCGCGAGCGGAAAGCCCTAACCTTTCCATAGCTGTCTTCAGTAGCTTCTTACCCGCCTCGTTGATCTGACAGACTTCTTTGACCCTGTTGGAGCTCATCATTGCATTGTTGAAAATGCCGTTTTGATTTTTGAATCTTATTTCTTGTACCTCGCGGGCCTTGATCACTCTGTTTCTAATTTCAGCACTCGATTCTGTTTTTCGCGTTTCAGTCATTTGATCAAAAGAAACGGGCGTGACTTCAACGTGCAAGTCGATGCGATCAAGTAAGGGGCCACTGATTTTATTGAGGTAGCGCTGCACAACTCCTGGTGCACAAACACACTCCTTTTCCGGATGATTGTAGTAGCCGCAAGGGCATGGATTCATACTTGCAATTAACATGAAGTTGGATGGATAATCCAGTGATACCTTCGCTCTTGAAATGGTGACTTTTCGCTCCTCTAGCGGTTGTCGCATTACTTCCAATACCGTCCGCTTGAACTCAGGAAGCTCATCTAAAAAGAGGACCCCATTATTGGCTAATGATATCTCACCCGGTTGTGGTATACCTCCACCTCCAACCAATGCCACATCCGATATCGTATGATGCGGTTGACGAAACGGACGTTGTGAGATAAGATGTGCATCTGATCCCAGCTTACCAGCGACAGAATGGATCTTAGTGGTTTCCAAAGCCTCATGCAAAGAAAGAGGTGGCAGAATAGAAGGTAAACGCTTGGCCAGCATGGTTTTTCCTGCCCCAGGAGGGCCAATCATGATAACATTATGACCTCCGGCTGCTGCGATTTCCATCGCACGCTTGATATTTTCCTGACCCTGTACATCTGCAAAGTCAGAAGCGTAATTATCAAGCTCATGATAGAATACATCGCGCGTATCGTATTGTGTGGGTTGAACTATATCCTCCCCTTCTAAATGAGATATGGCTTCCTTGATATTCTCCACACCAATGATATCTAGCCCATCCACTATTGCAGCCTCTGAAGCATTTTCTTTGGGCAAAATGAATCCTTTGAATTCGTTCTTTCTTGCTTCAATGGCTATAGGTAAAGCACCTTTGATCGGTCTCAAGTCGCCATCTAATGCGAGTTCTCCCATAATAACATATTGCTCCAATGCTTCAGCGAAAATCTGCTCTGAGGCCTTTAAAATTCCGAGAGCAATTGGTAAATCGTAAGCTGATCCTTCTTTTCGAATATCCGCTGGAGCAAGGTTCACGACCACTTTCTGACGTGGCATACGATAACCTAAGTGCTTAATGGCGGATTCAACACGTTGTTCGCTTTCTTTAACTGCAGAATCAGGAAGGCCCACCATAAAGAACTTGGTACCCTGTCCCACGTTCACTTCAATAGTGATTTTGTAGGCATCTACACCGTAAACTGCACTTCCATAAGTTTTCGCAAGCATTCAGACCTATATTTGCTCCTAAAGATAAGAAGGTCTAGTCATCCTCTTCTTCTTCTTCACCATTAACTGATTCACTGACTTCAGAACCTACATTTTCCGGTATTTCTTTTTGTCCCTTATCGTACAATTTGGCTTTCAATTGCATCACCTCATTTTCAAGGGCATTTATTCTTCCCTTCTCTTTACTAATTGAAAATTGATCCATAATAAATTCAAGAATCATCATAATGGACAGGGTCAAAAAGACAGACATTACATACTTAGGAAATTTAATGTAGGAAGACAATTTAACTTTTGATAGGTACTCTTCAGTATTTAACAGGATGTCTATAGAAAAATAAAGCACCACAAGTGCACTGATTACATAGATAATACCAAAGACCAACCGGAACCTTTTCATATTGAGTATTGAGTCTGATTGGAAAGATAGGAAAATAATTGACCGATTGTAAAAACTTAAAAGAAATTACCTATTTCCAAATAAATATGGTTCAGAAAAGATACCTCCTGGCTGGCATATTCCACCTAAAGGACATACCAATAACCGAAGTACTGGAATTAATCTGATTATTGCTATCTGATTCCTTTCGATAAGTCAGATCAATATCAATAAACATGTTGTGCCTGATCATGTATGTTGCTCTCCCAAACAGTATTAAAAGCTCTGTTTTATTCCCTTGAAGATGGTCATTACCAAAATCCAGATTGCCACCACCTGGACTTTGTCGTCTACTGGTATAATCCTTCAGTATATCTCTTCCGTAATTTTCTTCTCCAATGTCATTTCCATATTGAGCCGCCATCAATGTACATTCAAAGACCCACTTATCATTAACCTGGTAAATAGCTCGACCCAAATATTCTGTAAAATTCGCACTGAGTGGATGAGCTAATGCCAGATTGTAATGGCTGTAACTGGTAAAACCATTCTCATGCGCGTACGTATATGGCCTGACCCGATTGACTTCTCCTTGCAGCATTAAGTTTTCAACTCCTAAAGCGTTCGCATATTTAAGTCCTAGCTGAAAACCTTGCTTGTTTCCCCACCAGCCATTCCCTGCAAATACCTCACTAACAATCATTTCATCTATAAGCAGCTGCCCATACAATGAATATCTTTTCTTTATGTTCCACTTAAAATCCATTCCTACAAAAGCATTGTCTTCACTTCCATTTTGTTGTTCTACTGAACGATAGAATATTACCGGATTCATGTATTCTATCTTAAGACCTCCTGTAGAATCTCCATACATCACAGACTCAAATAATCCGACATGAAGATTAGGCTTAATTTTTACATTGAGGTGATGAAATGCCATGTATTTCTTATTGAAACCTGAAGTCCCGAATGTTCCACCTGCATTGCCTTGCACATCCCCAATGAGCTCGGCGTATATATTCGTATAGTCGAAGATTTTCGTATTTGTATTAATCCTCAGGTAGGGATAGTTATTCCCGTAATTAGAAAGGATTAGAGAACGAAATCCATTTCCCACAAAGTGCTTTCCGAACCCCAACTGAGCTGATATACTTTTGCTAATGCCAAAGTCAATGTATCCCTGAGCTCGTAAAAAGTCTACCCCGGTAGCGTCGTATTGCTTCCAAAAACCTTCATAAGGTACGACTAAAGTGCTATCCCTGATATCATTAACATACTCGGGATACCTGGCTTGGTTTTCTGTAAGGAAAGTATAAAATGCAACCTTGTCATCGATCGCTCCTCTAATTTCAATTCCTCGATAATTAACAAAATTGGTTCCGATATCATCATTTGCTCTTCCTATGGAAACCTGAACCACTGGGTTTACATGTAACTCCAAGCTTTTATCCTTGAAATAAAACATATCTGCTGGAAAGGTATAAAGTTTCCGGAGTATTGATTTTGGTGATCGACAGGAATCATTGGTGAAGCGTCTCAACTCTTTACTCAGATAGGCACTGGAAGGATTCTCAATAAATTCATAGACAGAGGATCTGGAATATGGCTTAATCGTCGCGGAGAAGCTATTTTCTGCCAAAATTTCCTCCGTTTCCAGCAGTTGATAGGCAGGATGGTTGATTGGAAAATCTGTGGATTGAGCAAAAATGCTCATGACCAATAAGAAACTAACTGTGAAAAGAATAAATCTCATGATTGGTAAAAAAAGACAATATCCATTTTAGAAAGAAGTAACGTAGAAGAAAAGCTAGATGAAGATTGGCATCCGACACATCTAACACTATTTCAAACCAAAAGAAATGATTTGGATCCTGTACTGTCTCACTTTTTCACCATTCTTCTGGGCAGGTACCCACTTTCCCATTTTTGTTACTCGCACAGCTTCCTCATTTAATCCCCATCCGTGACCTTCTAGGATTTCAATATTTTAAACAGAACCATTCTTTTCGACTACAATTCGCACCTTCACTCTTCCTTGGATTTTCCTTCTTCGTGCTTCTTTTGGATACTTTAAGTTTTTGTTTAGAAAATCTATTTGTCCCTGTATGCCACCTTCAAATTCAGCGTCTTTTATATCCATACCTGTTTTAAAGATTCTCGCAGGAATGCTGAAAGGAATAATAACAGTCATCTTAGATCGAACAAATTGACTCGAGTCAATTTTAGCCGGAGACCAGTGACCTTAAGGTTTATATAAATAATTGCTAATTGCCTCACTCAAACCGGCATCTGGTGATTTATGGATTTCTAAGTTAGAAATGGTGCTATCAGGTTCCAGGACAAACTGAGCAATGATCCTCCCACTGATAGAGTCAATGTTTTCAATCTTCACTTCATTCATAGGTTCGGATAATTCTCTTAACAATTCCATGCGGCCATTACTGTAGTGACCAGGAAAGGGTGTGATTTCGTAGATAGTAGAATCTGGCGTTTGAGAATAAAGGTGAAAACCTAGAAGGAGGAAAAATATTCTTAGAATATTAGACATAATGCAAGGATAGTCTTTTCATAAAAGACAAATATTCCATTTCTGTCCATTATGCTTCAATAGTTCAATCTTTGTCACCTGAAACTTGGCTTCAAAATCTTTATGCTCAAATACCTCTTTTGCTTCATAAAACATCCGCTTCCTTAAATCTCGAAATCCAATCGTGACATGTGGGTGAAATCCTTTATGCTTATAATTAGCATTACCTAACTTCAATTCTTTTCTACAGCCCACCACGACTCTTTGCTGTAATCGATTTAACTTTTCATTGGGCACTACATCAACGAAAATGACTCGAGGCTCAAAAAAGTCAAAATTTTTGAGCTCCATTTCGAAAGGAATCAATTCACTATTTAGTTGATACATGATCTTAGCTAGCTGATCAAACTTTTTGTCCTTCCACTTAAAAGGCATGTGCAACGTGATATGAGGAGGTGACCTCAGTGCATGTGCACTATTGAATCGATCAGCAACCAGTTGCTTTAATTGAGTTATTTCTTCCTGAATAGTTGCCGGTGGCACAATCGCTATGAAATAGAGACTTTCCAATGTTTATATTTAAGCATTCACAAATTAACGCCTTCAATGAAAAATCTAATTCCGATTCTGTTCCTATTTATCCTCTCGTGTAAAGTCGATCAATCTGTCGTATCAGATACCAATATGCCTACATTAAGTGGAATTGACGCATTTACCACAGGAATGCAAAAAAATGAAGGGTATTTTAATTTCTATTACGATGAAGAAGTAGGCCGAATATTCCTTGAAGTTGATAAGGTCAATCAGGAATTCCTTTACGTAAATTCCTTAGCTGCAGGAATTGGATCAAATGATATTGGATTGGATCGTGGACAGTTGGACAGAGAGCGAGTTGTCAAGTTTGAAAAACATGGCAACAAGCTTTTGCTGATCCAACCAAACTATGATTATCGAGCAGTAAGTAATAATCTGGATGAAGTAAAATCTGTTGCCGAGGCGTTTGCAAGCTCGGTAATCGGTGGTTGGGAAATCACCACTAAAAGTGAATCAGCCTATTTAATTGACATTACTGACTGGTTACTTAGAGATTCCCATGATGTTAGTGGGACGTTAAGAAGTGCAAATCAAGGTAGTTTTTCTGTAGATAAATCCAGATCTGCTATTTACATGGATGCCACCTTCAATTTTCCGAAGAATACAGAGTTCGAGTCCATATTAACGTTTAGTGGTGATGCAAAAGGGTGGTGGTTAAGATCCGTTACTCCTACGCCTGATGCCGTGACTGTTCGGACACATCACTCCTTTATAGAATTACCAGATGATAACTATACTCCTCGGGTATTTGATCCGAGAAGTGGGTTTTTCAATATTTCTTTTCAAGACTATGCTACTCCCATCGAGGAGCCATTGGTTAAACGTTTTATTGTCCGCCACCGATTGAAGAAGAAAGACCCAAATGCTACAGTAAGTGAAGCACTAGAACCCATTGTCTATTATGTGGACAGAGGTGCTCCAGAACCTATTCGATCTGCGCTCATCGAGGGAGCCAGCTGGTGGAACCAGGCATTTGAAGCAGCTGGGTATAAAGATGCTTTCCAGGTAAAAGTTTTACCTGAAGGCGCACACCCTCTCGATGTTAGATACAATGTCATTCAGTGGGTACATCGATCGACAAGAGGCTGGAGTTATGGAAGTGGTGTGACTGATCCAAGAACTGGTGAGATGATCAAAGGACACGTAAGTCTGGGTTCCCTTCGAGTGAGACAAGACTTTCTAATCGCAACCGGGTTGCTTCAACCTTATGAAAATGGAGATGAGCGTCCAACCGAAATGACTGAAATGGCGCTGGCCAGGTTAAGACAACTCTCTGCTCATGAGGTTGGTCACACACTTGGTTTGGCACATAACTTTGCCGCAAGTGTTAATGATCGAGCGTCTGTGATGGACTACCCACATCCCTATATCCAGCTTGATGATCAGGGAGCTATAGATTTATCGGAAGCCTATGATGATAAAATTGGAGAATGGGATAAAACCACGATCAAATATGGATACAGTGATTTCCCTGACGGAGAGAATAATGAAAAACTGAGCACGATTCTTAAAGAAGCATTTGCCAAAGGGGCAAAGTACATTACAGATCAAGACGCAAGGCCCTCATCTGGGTTGCATCCTCATGCTCATTTATGGGACAATGGAACAGCTCCAAATCAAGAACTCGATCGACTTATGAAGATTCGAAGAAAAATCTTGAATGATTTCTCAGATAAGGCGATAAGAGAAGGCATGCCAATGAGTACAATTGAGGAAGTACTAGTACCAATCTACCTGCTTCACCGATATCAGGTAGATGCCACCTCAAAGGTGATTGGAGGTATGGAATACAGCTACAATCTACGCGGTGATTTTCAGTCAAGTAATGTGATGCTTGAGTCCGAGTGGCAGATGAAAGCACTGAATTCATTATTGCAAACCATTTCTGTTGATAACTTAAGGCTCCCTGAATCTTTACTTGGCGAGATATCCCCACGATCCTTTGGATACCCCCGCTCCAGAGAAACGTTCCAATCAAGAACAGGTCCTGCCTTTGATTACCTGGCAGCAGTTGAAACCGCTGCGAGCGTACCTTTCAGCTTTATTTTTAATGCTGATCGTTTCAATCGCCTAATGACCTTTAAAGCAAGAAGTTCAGATCAGCCGGGCGTTGACAAAGTATTGGAAGCAGTAGTTAGTGCGGTCTGGATGAATCCATCCTCCGATCGGTTGGATCGAACCTTCCAGAAAGTTGTTGAAATGGAAATGTTAAAACAACTGATGCGTTTGGCTATTCATGATAGAGCCTATCCGGAAGTAGCAGCCAAGGCCTACCAGAGCCTGGACAATATAAAAACCTACGCAAAAGGGAGAACTTCCAGAAAAACCAATGAGGACGGAGTGTATTATCAATATGTCATAAATGAGATAGACAGATTCCTTGATGAACCAGGAGAGTATAAAGTTCCTGATCCGATCAAAGCACCTGATGGGTCACCAATTGGAAGTTGTGATTTTTAATTTATCATTTTGTTGTATTTAAAAAATTAAAGAATTTAGTTTGAAACGAAAATGAACAACTACAGCACATATTTTAGCTATTACTTCTTTTATCCTACAGATAAATTGGGGTGGCTTTGATATGCATATAAAATGATAGAAACACAAAAGCCTCCCCACAAGGAGGCTTTTTTTTTGCTTAGATGAATAAAAAAGTAGCCATA
Organism: uncultured Roseivirgaceae bacterium; assembly: GCA_964459925.1. GTDB lineage: Bacteria > Bacteroidota > Bacteroidia > Cytophagales > Cyclobacteriaceae > Ekhidna. Next base: position 16,111 of record CAYWOQ010000031.1, on the reverse strand, counting down.
CAAGGATTAAGAGGAAGCTTTCACCATGAAGCTGCTGAGTTGTATTTCCATGAATCACCAAAGTTGGTGGAGTGTGAAACTTTTCAGGATGTAATCAATTCCGTAACAGATGGTGTGGCTGATATTGGAATAATGGCCATTGAAAATTCTTTAGCAGGATCAATTATTCCAAACTATAATCTTATTCGAAAGCATCAGGTAGAGATAGCGGGCGAGGTGGGTCTGCGAGTTAGAATGAATGTTATCGCTCAATCCGGGACACAGATGAGCGATATCAAGGAAGTCCATTCTCACCAAATGGCATTTAGACAGTGCGGTGGGTTTTTCTCAGACTATCCCGAAATCAAAATGGTTGAGTCATTTGACACAGCTGGAAGCGTGAAAAAAATAGCTGAAAATAAGCTGAAGCATATTGCTGCGATTGCAAGTAAACAGGCAGCAAAAGCCTATGGAATGGAAATCATAAAATCAGGTATTGAAGATCATGACCTGAACTACACTAGATTCCTGATACTACAAAAAAGAGGAGGAGAGAAAATCGACAACCCAAATAAGGTTTCTGTTTACTTCCAAACAAGTCACGATGCGGGTTCACTTGCACACACGCTTACCATCATTAGCGGTCTAGGAATCAACTTGAGTAAGTTACAATCACATCCTGTTCCAAGTAAAAACACACTTTATGGGTTTTATGCCACCTTGGAAATTACTGAAATCGAACAGCTCCATGACTTGGAACGGATCTTGAAAAGACTCGCCTTAACCTTTGAAATTTTAGGGATTTACCGGAAAGGAGAAACACATGGTTAAGCAATTAATTGCCGATCGATTAGGAGAAGTAAAAGAATACTATTTCTCAAGAAAACTGAGAGAAATAGCTGAATTACGATCTGATGGAATAGATGTGCTCAATCTGGGAATCGGAAGTCCTGATATTGCTCCTGCAAAAGAAGTTGAACAAGCACTGATCAATGGATTGGGTGAGACAGGTTATCATCAGTATCAACCCTATAAAGGAATCCCTGAGTTAAGAAGTTCGTTTGCTCAATGGTACAAAAAACACTTTGCCGTTGACCTTGATTCTGAGAAAGAAATTCTTCCGCTCATTGGTTCCAAAGAAGGTATCATGCACATTGCCATGACATTCATCAACCCAGGGGATGCGGTGTTGCTTCCTAATCCAGGATATCCTAGTTACGCTAGTGCCTCAAAAGTGGCTGGGGCTAATTTGGTGTATTATTCGTTGGTTGAGGAAAATAAGTACTATCCTGATTTTGATGCCTTGGAATCTCAGGACCTTTCAAAGGTTAAGATCATGTGGGTGAATTATCCTCATATGCCTACCGGTGCAGATGGGAATGAAAAACTATTCAATAGAATGTTGGAGTTTTCCAACAAGCATCAAATCATTATCGTAAACGATAATCCTTATGCTTTCATCCTCACCAAACAGCGAAACAGCCTGTTGAAGAACAGAAATGAGAATGATTTGGTACTCGAACTAAGCAGCCTCTCAAAAGCACACAACATGGCGGGATGGAGAGTTGGTGCATTGGCAGGCAATGAAAAACTTATTCAGGCCGTCCTCAATTTTAAAAGTAATATGGATTCCGGGCAGTTTAAGCCTGTTATGCAAGCTGCAATAACAGCACTTAACTTACCAGATAGCTGGTACGAGACACTCAACAAAGAATACAGTAAACGTAGGAATTTGGTGTTTGAAATTGCAATCACATTAGGTTGTCAAGTTGATGAAAAGCAAGTGGGTATGTTTGTCTGGTGTAGCATTCCGGAAGATTGGGACCATGCAGAAAATTTTGCCGATCATTTACTTGAAAAGTATCAAATCTTTATCCCGCCGGGAACTGTTTTTGGCACTGAGGGAAAAAAATACATTAGGTTTTCACTTTGCAGTGATACCTCCACTTGGCATAAAGTTTTACAAAGAATCATAGCATAAAAGACATAAAGATGAACATAGAACCTATTGAACTATTTCAGGAAAAGAGACCCGTCATTGTATCTGGTCCTTGTAGTGCTGAAACAGAAGAGCAAACCCTGGAAACCTGTAGAAGAGTTGCTGCTACAGGAAAAGTAGATATACTTAGAGCAGGTATCTGGAAGCCCAGAACCAGACCCAATAATTTTGAAGGCATCGGATCGGAAGGGCTAAAATGGATGCGAAAAGCCAAGGAAGAGACTGGTCTCCCGATCTCGGTAGAGGTAGCCAACTTTAACCATGTTTTTGAAGCCTTGAAAGCGAGCGTTGATATTTTATGGATTGGAGCAAGAACTACTGTAAATCCTTTTTCTGTTCAGGAGATCGCGAATGCATTAGAAGGAACCAATGCCACCGTTTTCGTAAAGAATCCGATCAATCCAGACATAGAATTATGGACCGGAGCACTTGAGCGACTCAACAAAGCAGGAATCACCAAGCTCGGAATGATCCACAGAGGATTTGCGCAACATGGCATCAGTATTTACCGAAATGAGCCAAAATGGCAACTAGCCGTTGAAATGAAACGACGGTTTCCAGAGATACCCATGCTATGTGACCCTAGCCACATAGCCGGAAACCGTGAACTGCTGCAACCCATCTCACAACAGGCATTGGATATGAATTACGAAGGATTAATGATCGAATCACATATCGATCCTGATAATGCGTGGAGTGATAAAAAACAGCAAGTGACTCCTGAGCGACTGGGAGAAATGCTCACTCATTTCACCATCAGAAGACCAGAAGTGCCAGATGCCGAACTTAACGAAAAGCTGGAAAGGTTAAGAAGACAGATTGATATGGTAGACGATGAGCTGCTGGAATTACTCGGCAAGCGAATGAAAATTGCAGAGGATATTGGTGAAGTAAAGAAAGAAAAAGGAGTAACCATTCTTCAAACAAGCCGATGGGAGGAGATCATCGAAAAAGCAACAAAGAAAGGAGGCCTTCAAGGACTCTCTGAAAGATTTATGGTCAGATACCTGAATGCGGTACACCAGGAATCTATCGACCACCAAAATGAAATTATGAATCGAGAGTTAGAAAACAATTAAGATAGAATTGGCTTTATCTTGCAGATGATGAACGAACTACTTCAAAAACTGGAAGATAAACTTAAGCATCTTTCTCTTGGGGATCAACCGGAAAACCTATACGATCCTATTCGATATATGCTTTCGCTTGGTGGAAAGCGCCTCAGACCGATGCTTGTATTATTAGGTTACGGATTGAAAAAAAATGATTTTGAATCCGTTATCGAACCGGCTTTGGCAGTTGAGCTGTTTCATAATTTCACCTTGATGCACGATGATATCATGGATGAGGCTCCCATTCGTAGAGGACAACCAACGGTTCATGAGAAATGGAATAACACGGTCGCAATTTTAAGTGGTGATACCATGATGGTCAAAGCATATGACCTCATGCTTAAAACACCAACCGCACGTCTTGGAGAAGCCATTCAAAAATTTAATAAATGTGCCGTAGAGGTATGTGAGGGACAGCAATTCGATATGAATTACGAAGAGCTGGAAACCGTCACAGAAGGTCAATACCTTGAAATGATTCGACTGAAAACGGCCGTCTTACTTGGGTTTAGTTTAGAGTTTGGAGGAATACTTGCAGATATGGATGAAATCCAACTAAAAGCACTCAATGAAATTGGTAAAAAAGCAGGTATCGGATTTCAACTAATGGACGATCTGTTAGATGTATATGCAAATAAAGCCAAGTTTGGTAAGCAGGTAGGTGGAGACATTGTGTCTAACAAAAAGACCTTTCTGCTCATTAAAGCATTAGAATTGGCAAATACTTCTCAGAAGAAAGAATTGGACCGGTGGCTTTCATTAGATGAATTTGATCCAACAGAAAAAGTGGAATGCGTGAAAGAAATTTATGAAGAAATAGGAATCGCTGAACTCACAAAGAAGAAAATGAATTCCTATTATGATCAGGCCTTTTCATTAGTTGACAGCTTTGATGCGCGTCCCGAAGGAAAAGCAAACCTGATCGCATTTTTTGAAAAGCTCATGAAACGTGAGCAGTAATAATTAAGATCTTTCTTATCTTTTAAAATAAAATTTTAGAACGATGATTGCAGTAGTCTCTCCCGCTAAAAACCTGGATTTCAAATCTGAGATCAATTTCAAAGGCACTCAACCAAGACTGATGGAATGCACCAACGAACTCATTGATGTGATGAGAAAAAAATCGGTAGATGAAGTAAGTGAACTGATGAGCATCAGCAAGCAGTTAGCTGGTCTAAATGTTCATCGTTACAAAGCATTTGATGCCACCCATTCAGACGAAAATTCCAGGCCATCAGCACTAGCGTTTAATGGAGATGTTTATCAGGGGCTTCAAGCTCAAAGCTTCGACGAAAAGAAGATGGACTTTGCCCAAAAACATCTGAGAATTCTTTCTGGCCTATATGGTTTACTTCGTCCATTGGACCTGATTCAACCTTATCGACTTGAAATGGGAACCAAACTGGCCTTTGACGACTATAAAACGCTTTATCAATACTGGGATGATAAGATTTTGAATGTTTTGCTCGCTGACCTCAAGGAGCAAGGGGATGACATTATATTGAACTTGGCATCAAACGAGTATTTCAAATCAGTAGACAAAAAAGATATCCCTGCAAGAGTGATTACAGTCGACTTCAAAGACTTTAAAAATGGAAAATATAAGGTTGTTTCCTTCTATGCTAAAAAAGCCAGAGGACTAATGTCCCGATTTATGATTGAGCATAACATAACCAATCCGGATGACCTGAGAGGATTTGATTATGAGGGTTATTATTTTGATGAAGAAAGTTCTTCTGAGAGTTGGTTGGCCTTTAAACGAGAGAAAAAGACCAGCTGATGATCGAAAAAATTCTGGTTCCCACAGAGTTTACCTATCTCAGTAAATGTGCATTGAATCTTGGGGTGCAGCTTTCCCAAGCTGCTCATGCGGATATGAGTGTTGTTTCTGTTATTTCTCCAAATCATAATGCATTTATGGAGGAAAGCGAGCGGTACAGTCATGATCCAACTTCTTCAATCAAAAATATCAACATCACAGAAGACGCAAGAGCTCGAATGCATCAACGAGTAGAAGAAATCGCTCAGATGCTTCCGGAAAAGACGAACATTACACCTAAAATCCTGTACGGCGAAAAGGTCAAAACGCTTGTAGACGAAATCAACCATTCCGATACCGATCTTGTCGTGATCGGGGGTGATTTATACGAGCAAGAGGATGAGTTTGCTACTGAATTCTTGAAGCACTCTCCCATTCCCGTAGTGATTTTGAAATGCATGATCAATGGCCTTGATAAATTTAAGGATATCATTCTATTAGCCGATATCGCCAAAGATTCAGTCCAGCTGATTAAACATGTCAAGGAATTACAAAAATTACTAAATGCAAAACTTCATATCCTAAGGGTAAATACGCCCAGTAACTTTCTTGCTCCCAAGAAATGCACAACTTCATTGGAACAGTATGCATCCATCCATGAGCTTGAAAATATCAAACTGGTGAGTCTGGACGCTAATACTGAAATAGCAGGCTTATTTACTTATGCAGAAACCATCAAAAATGCCTTCTTGTGCTTGAGTATCCGTGAAAGAGGGTTTATGCAGAAGTTACTTAGTATTGAGGCAGACCCGGAGGAAGTAATCATCCACTCCATGCACCCTGTTTGGACATATAAAGACTAATTCATTTTCTTATTTTTGTAGATATATTCGGGATGTGGCTCAGTCCGGTTAGAGTACCCGCTTAGGGTGCGGGAGGTCGCTGGTTCGAATCCAGTCATCCCGACTTTTTAAGCTCAGCAATTGCTGAGCTTATTTTGATTTTAGATCAATCCCAGGAAAGCTTAATATCCATCTGTCCATGTGGATTGTATTCCGGAAGCTCAATTTTCTGAGATTTTACCTTCCAGATATCATCCGCATACTCGCGGATTGTCCGGTCACTTGAAAACTTGCCAGACCTTGCAGTATTCAAAATCGACATTTTTGTCCATGCAAACTCGTCCTTAAAGGCCTCACTAACTTTTTCCTGACATTCGATGTAGGATTCATAGTCCGCCAAGACCATGTATTGACCATGATATTTAAGTGAATCAACTAACCCTCTGAACAGCCCAGCATTATCTCTAGAAAAATAGCCCGAAGAAAGCATGTCCAAACATTGCTTTAGCTCTTTGTTCTCTTCGTAATATTTCATCGGGTTATATCCTTCACTTTTGAGCTGAGCTACTTCTTGAGCCGTATGCCCAAATAAGAAGAAGTTCTCCTCTCCAACCTCCTGGCGAATCTCCACATTGGCTCCATCAAGTGTTCCAATGGTCAATGCTCCATTCATGGTGAATTTCATATTGCCGGTTCCGGAAGCTTCTTTTCCGGCTGTTGATATTTGCTCCGAAAGATCTGCTGCTGGATACACACGCTGGCTATTGGTCACATTGAAATCAGGCAGAAATACCACCTTTAATCGATCGTTCACATCTGGATCGTTATTTACAATATCTCCTACAGACGTGATGAGCTTAATCATCATTTTGGCCATATGATAGCCCGGCGCGGCTTTTCCTGAAAAGAAGAAGGTTCTTGGAACAATTTCAGCAGCTGGATCTTTCTTAATTCGATTATACAATGTGATGATGTGAAGTACATTCAGGTGCTGTCTTTTGTACTCATGTATACGCTTAACCTGAACATCAAATATCGAATCAAGATTGACTTCGATATTTAGAAAATTACGTGTATAATCGGCCAGGTTCTTCTTAGCAAATCGCTTACTACCTCTCCACGCCAGTTGAAAATTAGCATCTTCCGCATACTTTTCTAATGCTGACAACTTCGAAAGATCTTTGATCCAGGTTACTCCAATTTTCTCACTAATTAGCTCCGCAAGTTTTCGATTATTGAAAAGAACCCATCGTCGTGGAGTAACACCGTTGGTTTTATTTCTGAATTTTTCCGGCCATATTTCAAAAAAATCATGCAACACCTGAGAGGTGAGCAATTCGGTATGCAGCTCAGCCACACCATTGATTGCATAGCTACCAACTGCAGCCAAGTGTGCCATGCGAATGTATTTTTCTCCGTTCTCTTCAATGATGGACATTCTGCCTACACGCTCTTCATCATCAGGGAACGCAGCTCTGACCTGTTCCAAAAAGTGATGATTAATTTCCAGGATGATTTCCAAATGTCTCGGCAGCATTCGTCCCATCATGGACAATGACCATTTTTCCAGAGCCTCAGGCAACAAGGTGTGATTAGTATATGCAAAGGTGTTTTTTGTTACCTGCCATGCAGTATCCCAGGTTTGGTCATAAACATCAATTAATAGACGCATCATTTCAGCAACAGCGATGGATGGATGGGTGTCATTGAGTTGAAGCGTCATTTTTTCATGAAAATTGGCTGCCTCATGATTCCTTTTTTTTGTGTGATACTTGAGTACGTCCTGTAATGTGGCTGAAACAAAAAAGTATTGTTGCTTCAGACGAAGCTCTTGACCGCTAAGTTGGGAGTCATTAGGGTATAAAACCTTTGTAATATTTTCTGAACTCACTTTCTCATGAACAGCCCCAAAAAAATCTCCTCTATTAAACCTCTGAAAATCAAATGATTCGTTAGCTTCTGCCTTCCATAGCCGTAGAATTATGGCATTATCTGTACGATAACCAAGAATTGGTGTATCATAAGGAACGGCAAGCACTGATTCATCAGGGTACCATTGAACCATATACTTTCCTTTCTCATCGTATTGCACTTCTGTTCTACCCCCAAAACCAACCTCTACTGATGCTTCTATCCTAGGAATCTCCCATGGATTTCCATACTTCAGCCATCGATCCGTAATCTCGACTTGCCAGCCGTCTACAATTTCCTGATCAAATATTCCGAATTCATACCTAATCCCGTATCCCACAGCAGGAATATTCAATGTGGCCATAGAATCCAGAAAGCAGGCCGCTAACCTCCCCAAGCCACCATTTCCCAATCCCGGTTCCTCTTCCTGATCTAAAATATCTTGTAGGTTGAGGCCGAACTCTGAAATAGATTTTTCAATCTTATCGTAAAGTCCAAGGTTTATCAGGTTGACACCTAGGTGTGGACCCAAAAGAAACTCTGCAGATAGATAACCTACTGTTCGGGCATCATTGTCTAAATGTGCCGTATTTGAATTTAACCATCTATGAATGGTCCGATCTCTAACCGTATAAGCCAGTGCCAAATAGAGATCGTTTTTTGTGGCATTATCTGGATACTTTCCCTGGAGATAAAAGAGGTTATCCAAAAATGCTCGTTTAAGCGTTTCTAATTCTAGTCCTGTACGATCATCTTCGATCTTAATGTGACTACTGGTGGCTTTAGGCTGCATGAAAGTGAAGATTTAGCTAGATTAAAGTTAATGTGAAAAGCACCAAAATCTAGATAGCGCTAAGGTTACTTAATTATAAACAGTTAGTTAGAACTAACTAATAGGACCGATAGAAATTCCTAATATGCCCTAAAGCCTGCGAATAAATCGGTTGCCAAAATTGTTCAAACAAAAACTGAGGTGCTGGTGAAGTAGGTTCGTTATATTCTGACAACTCCAGTTCCTCGTCTGTTAATGCTCGCTTATCCCCTTTGTAGGTAGCCCATTCTGATACCCAATTGAACTCCCCCGGCATTTTTCATTGAAATAAAACACGATCAGTCCTGGCATCATAAATTCTCAAGTCGAGCAATCCTCGTGAATCAATGTACTTGATAAAGGATGTATATTCTGCTTCTACTGTACCATAAACATCGTATGTCTTATCATCCACTGTAGTACTCCCAACGATTACACTGTCTTTGCTAACCTGCTTCGATGCTTCTTTAACGTAAACCTGTCCTACTACAAAATCATCGAACTGCAGTACTACGACATGATCCGGTTGATCCATCCCCATGCTACTGGCCTCGGCATGGCTGTAAAAGCGAACAAATTGATTCACTCGTTGATCTAATTCTTCATGTAGTCTATTCAGGAAAAACTCATGGCTCAAACCAAGCGATCGAGAATGAACAGGTATCTGATCCAGGATTACATGCAAGGTCGCATAAAATCGTGCCTCTTCTAATTTTTGAGGGGTATCCTTGCAAATGAATTACAAGGATTCCACTCTTTCAAAGTGTTGATAGGCCACTTTCGCTGATTCACGATCTTTCTTTGCAAATTCCTCTATCCCTGCCTGGTACCTTTCCTCGGCAGCTAATAATGAAGCATCATTGTATTCATTTCGATAGTTTTTTACCCTTGGAAGTACTTCTAAACAGGCTGGACACCTGGTAATTTGATCGTATAAGCTGTTTAATCGAGCATAGGAAGTCGTAATTTCATCCCACTTGAATCGTTCCGAAGAGCCTTTTAGCTGTTTTATGTTTGAAAGATGAACTTTTGAGGCCAAAGGATAGGCTCTTTTAAGTGTCTCCTTTGCCTTCTTATTATAGGGACTATTTCGTAAGCGATTCACTGCCTTGCTGACAGCTGACTCGTAATTTCCCTGCTCAAATTGCTTCTTTCCGCTAGAGCAGGCTAATATCAATATCGTGCTAAGTATAAGTAGGAAATTCTTCATGATTCGATCATTTCAGGAATAGAGAACCAAAATTTAGACCATTTACTTCAAAATCAATGGATCATCGATGAAGCCATCCAAAAAGCTCCATCAACCAGGCCACACCTAGATGAATGAAGATACCACCCCAGATATTTCGACTGTTATAAGAAATAATTCCCAATACATACCCTCCAAAAACAGAGCTAATGGTCTCTCCAAGAGGCTTTCCAAAGTGAAGAAAAGCATAGGTAGCAACCATAGGTAGTACAGCATAACTCCCAAGTGTGCGCGAAAAGGCAAAAATCAGGAACCCTCTAAAAATTAATTCAACAGATATGAAGTTACTTCCATAGCATAGCTCATAAATGGCCACCAACCACCACTCGGGTGTATCTGGATTTCCTCTCAAGTAAATATTTGCTCCAGAAGCAAGGTATCTGGGATAGTATTCATTGATTTCTGAAAGAAAAGAACCGATTCCGATAAAAATGGCAGCAACTCCTAAGAGGAACAAGTACGGCTTTGGGTCGAAACGCTCCCATTTTAACCCATACCATATTCTCTCTTTGTCCTTTTCAATCATAGGATATAGAACTAACATTGGAATCACCACTAATATCAGACTGGAAGCCCAGTTAAAACACCTTAAAACAAAGGGGTACTCTAATCTTGGTAGATCCGCCAGCCATATTCTAAAGCCATAGAATGACCGATCGAAGGCCAACAAACCGAATCCAATTAAAATTTTCAGCCAAAAGTTTTTACTTGTCAGCCAGCTTTTCTCTTTTCCGAATGCATAAAGAATTACGCAAACTGACAAAAAGGGAAATGCATGAAAAAGGAACATCCAAAGCCATTTTATTGGCTTACCATGGTAAGAGTCTATGATACTATCTTCAAAATCAAAGCGATAATTAATCACAATACATATCGCGATAAATAATAAAATGACTCCATACATTTTCCAATCAAAATGCTTTATTTGGTAGTCTTTTAAATATGCCAAGACTTTTTTCATTGCTCAATTATAACTTAAATGTGCCTCATAGCTTTTGCCTATAACACTCATCCTAAATACAAATTGATACTAACTGCTAACAGGGATGAATTTTATGCTCGCCCAACCCAAAAAGCAGGATGGTGGGAGGACCATCCAGAGGTTCTGGCAGGTAGAGACCTGGAGGCTGGAGGTACATGGATGGGTATAAATAAGAATGGTCGATTTGCTTTAGTTACCAACTTT
>CAYWOQ010000031.1:0-5253 GCA_964459925.1 uncultured Roseivirgaceae bacterium | reverse complement strand
AGATAATGAAAAAAAACAAACAAATTGACATAAAAAAAACATTAAACCATATGCTAAATCGAGAGGTCATCTTCCTACGGATTTCATTCTTAATCACGAACATCCGGAAGAGTATGCTATCAACTTACATGGTCAGAGTAATCAGTATAATGGTTTCAATCTCATTCTAATGGATGAAGAGATGGCCTACGTCAGCAATTATAGTGAAGAAACGTTTGAGCTTGGCTTTGGGCTATATGGACTTAGCAATGCGCTCCTGGATGAGCCCTGGCCGAAGGTGGAAGACGCCAAATCAACACTGGAACAAATAATCCAAAAAGACTTCACAATGGATGATTTAATCAAAATGATGCAACGTACAGAAACCTATCCAGATGAACTTCTGCCATACATCGGTTTGGATTTAACCAAAGAAAAAGCCCTTTCAGCTATGTGTATTGAAACACCTGATTATGGAACATGTTGCACCACGGCCGTTCGTATGGATTACGATGGAAATGTAGAGTTTGCAGAAAAGAATTATCCGGTTGGAGATCGGAAAGATGAGACTGTTTCATTTCATTTCAAAATAGAAAAATGAACACAGCCCACTACCAAAAGCTTGAGCGGATGTATCTAAATGCGAATATCAATACCCGCATTTATGATTCAACTACCATAAAAATTAGTCATGAAGTAGCAGAGATTGGACTGACCATTTCGGATAAGTATTTTCATGGGCTGGGTGCCATTCATGGTTCTGTTTATTTCAAGCTTTTGGACGATGCTGCCTTTTTCGCGGTGAATTCTATCGTAGAAGACGCTTTTGTGCTCACAACCAACTTCAACATTCAATTAATTCGACCAGCCAATGAAGGAATCATTATCGCAACAGGTCGGGTAAAATTTAAGTCTCAAAACTTATTTGTGGCAGAATCATCTTTAGTTAATGAAAAAGGCAAAGAGATCGCTTTTGGGACAGGTAACTTCATGAAAAGCAAGGTTTCCTTATCACCAGAAATCGGTTACAATTAACATTTGAAGTTTAATTAACTTACCCTTTGATCTCTTATCTTATGAAAAAACTGATAATTACCTGTCTCTATTTAGGGTTCACTAGTGTTTACAGCCAGATTCCATGTGAGAATGGCAAAGCTGGAAATTTTGACTGTTTGGGAATTGATCTTCAAGCACGTATCCCAGCACCAGACCTTGGGGCAGAAGAACTGGATGGGAGATGGGTGAATGATATTTGGGGGTGGGTGGATCCTGAAACCTCTAAAGAATATGCCCTCGTTGGAATGACTAATGGAACTTCATTTGTTGACATTTCTGATCCGGTTAGCCCCATTGTTTTAGGTATTCTACCTGAGCATAACTCCATTAACCCAAACGGAAGGGTATTTCACGATGGTGCCAAATCCATTTGGAGGGATATCAAAGTCTACAAGAACCATGCATATATTGTGAGTGAAGATCCAGATTATGGCATTCAATTATTTGATCTCACACAATTAAGAGACGTTTCCAATCCATCATCTACGAATCAGTTTGATGAATCAGGTCATTATGCAGGAATTGGTCAGGCCCATAATATCAATATTAATGAGGAGACCGGTTATTTGTATGCGGTGGGTTTCACACAATCCGGAAATTTTGATTGCAATGAGGGAGGACTTCACATCGTTGATTTATCAGACCCTGTTAATCCAGTCTATGCAGGTTGCTTCGATAATTCTGGCTACATCCATGATACGCAATGCATCGTATATAATGGACCAGATCAAGACTATGTGGGAAGAGAAATCTGCTTCAATTCTAACGGTAACTATAATGGTAAAAATACCATTACAATAGTTGATGTAACGGATAAGAGCCAACCCGTATTAATAAGTGAAACCGGTTACAGCAACTCACAGTATTCTCACCAGGGCTGGCTCACAGGTGATCATCGCTACTTTTTACACAATGATGAGCTGGACGAAATCACACAGGGCAATAAGACCCGGACGATGTTGTGGGATCTTAAAGATTTAGATAATCCAAATCATTTAGGATACTTTGAGCACAATTCACGCTCAATAGATCATAACCTCTATACAAAACATAGCTATGTCTATGAAAGCAATTATACCAGTGGGTTGGTAGTTCTTGATACCACGGGTATAAATAATGGCTCCTTAAAGAAAATCGCCTATTTCGACACATATGTTTCAAACGATGCTGCTGATTTTGAAGGTAGCTGGAGTAACTATCCCTATTTTCCTTCAGGCAGTATTGTCGTGTCAGATATAGTAAATGGTCTCTTCATTTTGAAAATTCAATCCATATTCATTTCGGAACAACCTCAAGATGTAACCGCTTGTGTTGGAGAACACATCGATATTCCTATTGATGTTCAGGGTGGAGATGCTTCCTATCAGTGGCAAATTAATGAGGGTGATGGTTTTGAAGACATTTCCAATTTTGAACGATACATGAATAGTCGAACAGATACATTACATGCACATACGCTAGAGCTATCCCAAAATGGAAATCAGTACCGATGTGTTATATCAAATGGTTTTACCGAAATCATATCTGATACGATGACGGTTTTTGTGATCGATTCACCGAGGACGGCTTTTGATTATCAGACACTTGACATGTTCGGGAATGTTTCCTTTAGTAATTCATCACTAAATGCAGATTTCTACCTATGGGACTTTGGTGACGGAAATACCTCGGTAATTGATGAGCCTTCTCATCAGTATGAAGAGGATGGAACCTATTTCGTTGAACTTATTGCATTTAACGATTGTACCTCAGATACATTAACCAGCCTAATCGATTTGGTCGTTTTATCTGCAGTGAACACACCTAGTAAGGCAGTTATATACCCTAACGTAATCGAAAATAGACTGACTATTCGAAATCCTTCTTTACACTATTTTTCCTATTCCATTTACTCTATTGATGGAATCAAGGTAATTCAGGGTGAATCGCAAGAGGAACAAAAAGAATTGGACGTTAGCCATTTAGGAAAAGGTCTCTACATCGTTCAGATGGAAATAGACAGCAAAATCCTGACAGAAAAAGTCGTCATTAAATAGCCAAATAATCGCTTCGAAGCTTATGAAGCTAAAAAACTATTTTGGCCCTAGCACGCTTGTAACCGCAGCATTTATTGGTCCTGGCACACTTACTGTTTGTACGATAGCAGGAGCTGAGCATGGATACACATTGCTTTGGGTATTGCTATTTGCTACTATAGCAACTATCATTCTACAAGAGATGGCGGCACGTTTAGGACTGATAACCCAAAAAGGATTAGGGGAAGCTATTCGACTCCAATTAAGTCATCCAATTGGTAGGTGGTTTAGTTTCATCCTAATTTTCATTGCCATTATCATTGGAAATGCCGCTTATGAGGCAGGGAATATTTCAGGTGCTGTACTTGGTTTAACAGGTATTTTAGGCTCATCCTCCGCCTGGGCCCTCATCATAGGTTTAATTGCCTTTGTGATCCTCTTTTTTGGTAAGTTCTACATTATTGAGCGAATACTTATTGTACTTTTGCTGATCATGAATGTTGTTTTTCTGGTAACAGCAATCATAGTAAAACCCGATTTAACCAAAATCTTTTACGGATTTCTACCTTCTATTCATCCTGCTAATCAATTATCAGTTTTAGCATTAATTGGCACAACAGTTGTGCCCTACAACCTTTTTCTGCATGCATCTACCATTAGTAAAAAATGGAAAAGCACCAGAGAACTTGGTGACTTAAGAAAAGAAAATGCGATAGCCATCACATTAGGAGGGTTCATTTCGATGGCCATTGTAATAACGAGTGCAAGCTCTTTATTTGGAGTGAATGTGAAGGGTGTGGATGAAATGGCATCTCAATTAGAACCGTTACTAGGAACCTGGGCCAAATATTTTCTAGCAATTGGTTTGTTTGCTGCTGGTATTTCTTCTGCTATAACTGCTCCTCTTGCTGCCGCTTTTACCGCAAAAGGAATATTCGGTTGGGAATTAGAGAAGAACATAAAATTTCGCTCAGTCTGGATTATGGTTTTAGCTTGTGGTGTTATTTTCTCAACGCTTGGCTATCAACCGATCACGGTTATTCAGTTGGCTCAGATTGCAAATGGACTATTACTCCCCATAGTAGTAGTTTTCTTAATGTATATCGTCAACAAAAAATCACTGATGAAGGAATATGTGAATAAAACCTGGCAAAATATACTCGGAGTTATAGTGGTCATGATTAGTTTAATTATCAGCTTTAGAAGTCTCAACTCAGTTTTTAGCTTTATCTCATGAGTGTGACTATCGACCTAAACGCAGATCTTGGAGAACACCCTGAAACAAATCTGGACGCATTGATCATGCCTTTTCTATCCTCTTGCAATATTGCATGTGGAGGACATATAGGAAACAAAGATTCAGTGAAATCAACCATTAAGTTAGCCAAAGAGCATTCTGTTAGGGTTGGAGCACATCCTTCCTTTCCGGATAAAGAAAACTTCGGCAGAAAAGTCATAAAAATTAATGATCAGGAGCTAAAAGGCTCCCTTGAAGAACAGATCTATCTAGTTAAGGTACATGCTGAAAAAGTAGGATTACGCTTAAATCATATTAAACCGCATGGTGCACTTTATAATTTAGCATCTGTAGATCAGCATACATCGACACTTATAGGTGAAGTCATTAAGGAAATCGACGACTCGCTAAAGCTTTATGGTCTAGCGCATTCTGTGATGGCACGAACCGCTCACTCTATGGTCATCCAATTTGTAGCAGAAGCCTTTGCCGATAGAAAATACCTGGTAAACAAAACACTAATGCCTCGCAACAAAGAAGGTGCGGTCCTTATACATGAGGAAGAGGTAATAAATCAGGCGAATGAACTGGTATTTAATAAGCGAGCTTTTGCTGAACAGTGGATCGAAATTAATGCGCAAAGCATTTGCCTTCATAGTGATACCGAAGGGTCCGTAAATTTGGCAGCAAAAATCAAAAAACATCTTGAAAGACAAGGAGCCAAAATCTGTCCGGTTTAACCAAGTCGACTGGGATATTTTCCAACTTGGAGAGGAGACAATTTTACTGCAAGGACCTTCTTTTATCAACATAGAAACCATACACCAAACGGCTTTTTCTATCAAAGAAATTCTTGGGAATCAATTAAAAGATATTGTTCCAGCTTATGACTCTATAGCTGTATTCAGCCCGTTAAACCTCGATTATGCATTAGGATTTAATAATTAGTCCAAAAAGTTTGATTCT
>CAYWOQ010000030.1:32995-41859 GCA_964459925.1 uncultured Roseivirgaceae bacterium | reverse complement strand
AGAATCAAACTTTTTGGACTAATTATTAAATCCTAATGCATAATCGAGGTTTAATATACCATTCTGAATCATGCCTTTACAATAACCTCATTCAATAAAAAAAGGAGCCAATTGACTCCTTTTTAATGTGCTATTCAAGTTACTATTAAGCTTCACCCATGGTTCCTCCAAAATTCATTGGAAATTTAGGCATCTCACCAGTCTGTTTAACTTCACCAAAAGTGGCTTCATATTTATTTATGTTGTCTTCTAAAGCGGTAAGTAATCTCTTAGCATGCTCCGGAGTAATGACAATCCTGGATTTCACTTTTGCTTTAGGAACACCAGGCATGAGTCTGATAAAATCGATAACAAACTCACTACTTGAGTGCGCTATCATAGCCAGATTCGCATAAACACCTTCAGCAGTCTCCTCTGAAAGTTCTATATTAATCTGGTTATTTGCCTTTTGTTCTTCCTTCTTGTTACTCTCGCTCATGGTTATTACGCCTCAACTTCTCTTGATTCAAACTGTTCTCTAGAAGTTACCAAGTTCTGATATTCTTCTTCAGAGTTCACGATATACTTTCCGAACTTTCTAACACCTGTTCCAGCTGGAATCAAGTGACCAACAATGACATTCTCCTTCAGCCCCATAAGTGTGTCAGCTTTTCCTTTAATGGATGCTTCACTAAGTACTTTTGTCGTTTCCTGGAATGATGCTGCTGAAATAAAGCTTTCAGTACCAAGAGATGCCTGAGTGATTCCTTGTAATGTTGGCTTACCTGTTGCCGGTTCAGCATCTCTTACCTGGATCAACTTCATGTCTCTTCTCTTCAAGCTTGAAATTTCATCTCTTAAAGATCTAGCATCAATGATTTGTCCCGCTTTGAAGTTTGCAGAATCTCCTGGATCTACCACCACTTTTTTATCTAGGATACTGTCATTTTCCTCCATGAATGCAAATCGATCTACCAATTGGTTTGTCAAGAAGCTAGTATCACCAGCATTCTCAATGATCACTTTCTGCATCATTTGACGAACAATCGCTTCGATGTGTTTATCATTGATCTTCACACCTTGTAGTCGATATACTTCCTGAATCTCATTTACCAAATACTCTTGTACAGCAGTTGGGCCTTTGATCTTAAGTATATCTGCAGGAGTGATAGCACCATCAGATAGAGCATCACCTGCTCTTACATAATCATTGTCCTGTACTAAGATGTGCTTAGACAATGGAACCATGTATCTTTTCTTAACCCCATCTTTTGATTCAATGTAGATTTCTCTGTTACCTCTCTTGATTCCTCCATATTCAACTACACCATCAATTTCACTTACTACGGCTGGATTCGAAGGATTCCTTGCTTCAAATAACTCAGTTACTCTTGGCAGACCTCCAGTGATATCCCTGTTCTTACCTGCTTTTCTAGGAATTTTGGCAAGTACTTGACCTGGCTTCAACTTATCTCCTTCTTCTACCGCCAAGTGAGCCCCAACTGGCACGTTGTACGATTTCTGTGTATCTCCATCTTTTCCAACAATCTCAATTGCAGGATTTTTCGTTTTGTCTTTGGTATCGATAATCACTTTCTCACGGTGTCCGGTCTGCTCATCTGATTCTTCTTTGAATGTAATACCTTCTATTATTGAATCGAATGATGCAGTCCCCTCAAACTCAGACATGATAACCGCATTGTATGGATCCCAGTTACAGATTTCGTCACCCTTAGCAACTTTACCGCCATCTTTTACTTTAAGAATAGCTCCATAAGGAACGTGATTAGAAATAAGAACTTTTTCTTTCTTCTCATCTAGTATTCGGATTTCACCTGATCTACCCATTACAACTTCGATCTTGTTACCCTCTTCATCAGTAGACTTCACAGTTCTCAATTCATCAAATTCGATGACCCCATCAAATTTCGCCTTGATATTAGCATCAACCGCGATGTTAGATGCAGTACCTCCGACGTGGAATGTTCTTAGTGTCAACTGAGTACCAGGCTCACCGATAGACTGTGCGGCAATAACTCCAACTGCTTCCCCTACATGAGACATTCTACCAGTTGATAGGTTTCTACCGTAGCATTTAGCACATACACCTTGACGTGTTTCACAGGTAAGTACAGATCTAATCTCTACCTCCTCAATGCTTGAGCTATCAATATAATCTGCTAACTCCTCCGTAAATTCCTTACCTGATTCAATAATCAGTTCCTCTGTAATTGGATCATAAATATCATGTACCGAAACTCGTCCTAATATTCTTTCTGATAAGGCTTCAACCACTTCTTCATTATCCTTCAGTGCAGAAACAGAAAGACCTCTTAAGGTTCCGCAATCGTCCTCATTAATCACTACATCCTGTGCAACGTCAACAAGACGTCTTGTTAGATAACCAGCATCTGCTGTCTTAAGGGCTGTATCTGCCAGACCCTTTCTAGCACCGTGCGTAGAGATAAAATACTCGATTACATCAAGACCCTCTTTGAAGTTTGAAAGAATCGGGTTTTCGATAATCTCACCTACAGATCCTTGCAGATTCTTTTGTGGTTTTGCCATCAAACCTCTCATACCTCCAAGCTGACGAATCTGCTCTCGTGATCCCCTGGCACCTGAGTGCATCATCATGTAGATAGAGTTGAATCCTTGATCATCCTCCTCCATTTGCTTCATTAATGAATTGGTCAACTGTGTATTGGTACGAGTCCAGATATCAATCACCTGATTGTAACGTTCATTATCAGTAATTAGACCCATTAAATAATTCTGCCAAACCGCATCAACCTCTTCTTTGGCTTGGACAACCAACTTCTCCTTTTCTTCAGGAATATTTATGTTGTCCAGTCCCATAGAAAGACCACCTTGGTATGCCATTTTAAATCCAAGATCCTTAATATCATCTAGGAAGTGTGCAGTAGTTGCCATTCCTGTGATCTTAAATACATGGGCGATGATTTTTTGAAGCTTTTTCTTAGTTAAAAGCTCATCGACATAACCTACTGCTTCAGGAACTGCTTCATTAAATAGTACCCTTCCAGCGACCGTATCAACTACCTTAGTTTCTAATTCTCCATGCTCGTTTCGAACTTTCGTTCTTACTTTAATATGAGCATGCTGAGAGATTTTTTTCTCATTGAGAGCAATAATTACTTCTTCATGAGAGTAGAACATCTTCCCTTCACCAGCTACCTGCTCTTTATCTGTACTTCTTCTTCCTTTGGTTATATAGTAAAGACCTAATACCATATCTTGTGATGGTACAGCGATAGGTGCACCATTTGCAGGGTTCAAAATATTGTGAGAAGAAAGCATCAATAAAGAAGCCTCCAATATTGCTTCATGACCTAGCGGTACATGAACCGCCATTTGGTCACCATCAAAATCAGCGTTAAAAGCAGTACATGCTAATGGATGAAGCTGAATAGCTTTTCCTTCAATCAACTTTGGCTGGAAAGCTTGAATACCTAATCTGTGAAGTGTAGGTGCCCTATTCAATAGAACTGGATGTCCTTTCAAGACATTCTCAAGGATATCCCAAACCACCGGATCTTTTCTATCTACTATTTTCTTAGCAGATTTTACGGTCTTGACAATTCCACGCTCAATGAGTTTTCTAATGATAAATGGTTTGAACAGCTCAGCAGCCATGTTTTTCGGAAGACCGCATTCGTGCATTTTCAACTCTGGCCCTACTACAATTACAGATCTACCAGAGTAATCCACCCTCTTACCAAGCAAGTTCTGACGGAATCTACCTTGCTTACCTTTAAGCATATCACTTAAAGACTTAAGCGCTCTATTTCCATCTGATCTTACAGCGTTAACTTTTCTTGAGTTATCGAATAGTGAATCAACAGCTTCCTGAAGCATCCTTTTCTCATTTCTAAGGATTACTTCTGGAGCCTTAATATCAATTAGTCTTTTAAGCCTATTGTTTCTAATGATTACTCTTCTATAGAGGTCATTTAAATCTGAGGTAGCAAAACGACCCCCATCTAATGGAACTAAAGGACGTAGTTCAGGTGGTATAACTGGTACCATTTTAACTACCATCCATTCCGGCTTATTTTCAATTCTCGTACGAGCATCTCTGAAAGCCTCAACGACTCTTAACCTTTTTAAGGCTTCCGCCTTTCTTTGCTGGGATGTGTCAGTCGCTGCTTGATGCCTTAATTCATATGACAATTCATCCAGTTGAGTACGTGCAAGCAACATTTCTAACGCCTCAGCCCCCATTTTAGCGATGAACTTATTAGGATCATCATCATCCAGCATTTGATTTTCTCTTGGAAGTTTATCTAGAATATCCAGATATTCTTCTTCTGTTAAGAAATCCAATTTAGAAATACCGTCCTCTTCTTTAGCACCTGGTTGAATTACAATGTATCTCTCATAATAGATTATTTGATCCAACTTCTTGGTAGGTACTCCAAGTAAGTATCCAATTTTGTTTGGCAAAGATTTAAAATACCAGATATGAGCAACAGGAACTACAAGTTCAATATGACCCATTCTTTCTCTACGTACTTTTTTCTCAGTTACCTCTACACCACATCTATCACAAATGATCCCTTTATATCGAATTCTCTTGTATTTCCCACAATGACATTCCCAGTCTTTTACAGGTCCAAAAATTCGCTCACAGAATAAACCACCCATCTCAGGTTTATAGGTCCTGTAGTTGATCGTTTCAGGCTGTGTTACCTCTCCGTGCGAGCTTTCCAAAATTGATTCTGGAGATGCAAGGCTGATGGTAACTTTTGAGAAGTCGTTATGAATTTTTTTATTTTTTCTGAACGCCATATTTATATAAGTAAGCTCCTCCGCCGAAGCGGAAGAGTATTAATTTTAATTATTAATCTAAGGTGATTTCAAGAGCAAGGCCTCTCAATTCATGAATCAATACATTGAAGGATTCAGGAATGTTTGGCTTGTTCATATTTTCACCTTTTACAATAGCTTCATATGCTTTAGCTCTTCCTATTACATCATCAGATTTAATAGTAAGAATTTCTTGCAGAACATTGGCTGCACCGAAAGCTTCCAATGCCCAAACTTCCATTTCACCAAAACGCTGGCCTCCAAATTGGGCTTTACCACCTAATGGTTGCTGCGTAATCAATGAATAAGGACCTATACTTCTTGCGTGCATCTTATCATCAACTAAGTGACCAAGCTTCAGCATGTAGATAACACCGACAGTTACCGGTTGATCAAATCGCTGACCTGTAAGACCATCATATAGATAAGAACGTCCAAAGCTAGGAAGACCAGCTTCCTTTAGTTCGTTCTGTACTTCGTCCTCAGTAGCCCCATCAAAAATTGGAGTTGCATACTTTTTACCAAGTTTCAGACCTGCCCATCCAAGCACAGTTTCATAGATCTGTCCGATATTCATCCTTGATGGTACACCTAATGGATTCAAAACAATATCAACAGGAGTCCCATCTTCCATAAATGGCATGTCTTCTTCCCGGACAATTCTAGCGACAACACCTTTATTTCCGTGTCTTCCAGCCATTTTATCACCCACTTTTAGCTTTCTCTTCTTAGCAACATAAACCTTTGCCAATTGTACAATGCCGGCAGGTAATTCATCTCCAACTTCTAGTGTGAATCTTTCTCTTTTGAATTTTCCTGAAATATCGTTTCTGTAACCGATGTAATTTTTAACCAATTTAAAAATCAGGTTATCAATTCGCTCATCACCGGTCCAGTCCTCAATTAGTAAGTCAGAAATCAGGTTAGCCTCTTCAGGAACATTGTAGTTACTCTCATCCCTATATTTGTTTTTAGGCGGAAATAAGTTGGTTTCAATATTCTTTCTAGAAAATTTAACCCCTTTACTCATTACTTCTTCTCCAAACTTATGCTTGATTCCCTGACAAGTTTTGCCATCCAGAAGCTTAGTGATTTTGTCAATCATCACCTCTCGAGCATCTGTAAGTTGTTGACTATACTTACTCTTAAGCAATTCTACTTCTTTCTTCGCTCTGGCACGAACATCTTTATCCTTCTTAGGTCGTGAGAATAATTTGGTATCAATTACCACTCCTTTTAAGGAAGGGGATGCTTTAAGGGAAGCATCTTTCACATCACCTGCTTTGTCACCAAAAATCGCACGTAGAAGCTTTTCCTCTGGAGTTGGATCAGATTCTCCTTTAGGTGTTATCTTACCAATTAAGATATCACCTTCTTTAATTTCTGCTCCAATTCGAATGATACCATTTTCATCCAGGTTTTTCACAGCCTCTTCAGAAACGTTTGGTATCTCGCTTGTTAGTTCTTCCTCTCCTCTCTTCGTATCCCTTACCTCAAGTTCGAATTCATCAATATGAATGGAGGTAAAGATATCCTCTCTTACTACTCGTTCAGAAATTACAATTGCGTCCTCAAAGTTGTATCCTTGCCATGGCATGAAAGCGACTTGCATGTTTATACCTAATGCCAATTCTCCATTTTCTGTAGCAAAACCTTCACATAATGGTTGACCTTTAGTAACTGCATCTCCTTTTGATACAATAGGCTTAAGGTTTATACACGTATCCTGATTGGTACGTCTGAATTTTACTAAATCATAGGTAACCGTAGATCTGTCGAATGAAATTGTTTCCTCTTCTTCAGACAATTTGTAGTTAACAATAATTTTATTGGCATCTACATACTCAATCTTACCATCACCCTCTGCTCTTATGAGTGCTCTTGAGTCAAGAGCCACTCTTTCTTCCAGTCCTGTTCCTACGATTGGAGCTTGTGGTCTCATCAATGGTACAGCCTGACGCTGCATGTTAGATCCCATTAGTGCACGGTTGGCATCATCGTGCTCTAGGAAGGGTATCATCGATGCTGCCACAGAAACAATCTGGTTGGGAGCAACGTCCATATAGCTTACTTCTTTATCCTCGCAAAGAGGGAAGTCTCCTTCAAATCTTGCCTTTATCTTATCATTCAGGAAATCACCTTTATCAGATAAAGGAGCATTCGCCTGTGCAATATTGTGTGTATCTTCCTCTTCTGCCGTCAGGTATTTTACATTACCTGACATATCAACTTTTCCAGTATTCACTTCTCTGTATGGTGTTTCAATGAATCCCATCTGGTTCACTTTAGCATGAACACACAAAGAAGAAATAAGACCAATATTCGGACCTTCTGGCGTTTCAATCGTACAAAGTCTACCATAGTGAGTATAGTGAACGTCCCTTACCTCGAATCCTGCTCTTTCTCTTGACAGACCTCCAGGTCCTAAGGCAGACATTCTTCTTTTATGAGTAACCTCAGCCAATGGATTGGTTTGATCCATGAATTGAGATAACTGGTTTGTGCCAAAGAAAGAATTAATTACAGAAGATAATGTTCTGGCATTGATCAAATCTACAGGTTTGAAATCCTCATTATCTCGAACGTTCATTCGCTCACGTATCGTTCTTGCCATTCTAGCAAGCCCAACACCAAACTGAGAATACAATTGCTCTCCCACTGTTCGTACGCGTCTATTGCTCAAGTGATCAATATCATCGACTACAGCCTTACTATTTATGAGTCCAATCAAGTATTTTACGATAAGAATGATGTCTTCAGTAGACAATACTCTTCGCTCCCAATCTTGATCAATATTTAGTTTTTTGTTAATTCGGTATCTACCTACTTCTCCTAGATCGTATCGTTTATCTGAGAAGAACAAGCTAGTGATGATATCTCTTGCAGTTTGCTCATCAGGAGCCTCCGTATTTCTCAACTGACGATATATCTGCTCAACCGCTTCTTTTTCCGAGTTAGAATTGTCTTTCTGGAGCGTATTGTAAATGATGGAATATTCTGCAATGTTTACATCCTTTCGGTGCAGGATTACAGACTTTGCCCCAGAATCTAGAATAGTTTCGATATCATCTTCTGTAATAATACTATCTCGTTCTAATACAACCTCGTTTCTATCGATGGAAACCACTTCACCAGTATCCTCGTCAACAAAATCTTCTGTCCAGGTTCTAAGAACTCTGGCTGCCAGTCTTCTGTCTACTACTTTTTGTAGTTCGCTTTCAGTAGCTTCTATTTCCTCAGACAATCCAAATAGATCAAGAATTTCTTTGTCTGATCCATATCCTATGGAACGAAGAAGAGTTGTGATAGGAAACTTCTTCTTTCGGTCGATGTAAGCATACATGACGTTATTCACATCTGTAGCAAACTCTATCCATGACCCTTTAAAAGGGATGATTCTTGCACTGTAAAGAAGGGTTCCGTTCGTATGTTTACTTTGGGCAAAGAAAACTCCAGGGGATCTATGCAATTGAGAAACAATTACACGTTCTGCACCATTAATGACAAAAGAACCTTTTTCCGTCATGTAAGGGATATTCCCTAGAAATACCTCTTGTTCTATGGTTTCAAAATCCTCGTTCTCCTCATCGTTACATAACAAACGTAACTTTGCCTTCAAGGGAACTGAATAAGTCAATCCCCTCTCTATACATTCTTGAATACTGTATTTTGGTGGGTCAACGGTGTAATCGACAAATTCCAAAACGAAGTTTTCCCTTGAATCAGTGATGGGGAAATTCTCCATGAATACCTTATATAACCCTTCACCTTCTTTTCTTTCGGCAGGGGTATCAAGCTGGAAAAAGTCAATAAATGATTTTAGTTGAACATCCAGGAAATCTGGATAGTCAATTACTGATTTAATAGAGGAGAAATTTATTCTCCCAGTATTGTTATTAGCCAAAGCTTACGGAGTTTTAGTTTAAAAAATATAAAAGAACTTTTAGCCTTATATACAAACAGGAAAAGACCTGATCCCGACAGAGTTGTCGGGAGCCAGGCCCAATACCATTTTTTTATTTGCTGATTATTTTAATTCTACTTCAGCACCAGCT
>CAYWOQ010000030.1:28579-32985 GCA_964459925.1 uncultured Roseivirgaceae bacterium | reverse complement strand
CCTCAAGCTGCTTTTTAAGACCTTCTGCTTCGTCCTTATCAACACCTTCTTTTACAGGTTTAGGAGCTCCGTCAACAAGTTCTTTTGCTTCTTTAAGTCCAAGTCCAGTAAGTTCTTTAACAAGCTTAACTACAGCAAGCTTAGCCCCACCTGGTGCTTTAAGGATAACGTCAAATGAAGTTTTCTCTTCAGCTCCACCGTCAGCATCACCACCAGCTCCACCAGCTACCATTACTGGTCCAGCTGCAGCTGCAGGCTCAATACCGTACTCGTCTTTAAGGATATTCGCTAATTCGTTTACCTCTTTTACTGAAAGGTTAACTAATTGCTCTGCAAATTCTTTTAAATCCGCCATTTTATTAATTATTAATTCTGTTTAAAATTTTATTCTCTTTCTGAAAGTGTTTTAACAATACCTGCCAATTTCTGCTCTCCACTTTGTAGCAGAGAAAGTACATTTTTAGCAGGTGATTGCAATAGTGTAACAACCTCACCGATGAGTTCTTGCTTAGATTTAAGACTTGCAAGAGCTCCTAGTTGGTCTTCACCTACAAACAAATCTGAATCAATTGAAGCAGCTTTGAATTTAGGTCTTTCCTGAGGATCTTCTTTTTTGAAGTCCTTAATTATTTTCGCTGGAACATTGGCTGTTTCATTAACGAACATGATTCCAGAAGTACCTTTGAGAATTTCATCAAGTGACGAAAAGTCGCCATCCATATTCTCAAGAGCCCTTTTAATCAATGTGTTCTTCACAAGCTTGTATTCAACTCCTTTCTTGAAGCACATTTCTCTAAACTTGTTTACTTCAGCAACAGTAAGTCCTGAAGTATCAGTTATGTAAAAATGATCTGTAACCTTAAGCTTTTCTGTAAGGTCACTTATTAGTTGTGCTTTTTCTTCTCGTGTCATAACCTTAAATACTTGCTATGCTACTTTTATCAATTGAAATACCGCTACTCATTGTGCTTGATAGCGTAATGGATCTAAAGTATGTACCCTTAGCAGAAGCAGGCTTCAGTTTGGATACAGTCTGGATCATTTCAAGCGCATTTTCTTTGATCTTTTGAGGATCGAAAGAGACTTTACCAACGCTTGTGTGTATGATACCAAACTTATCTACTTTGAAGTCAATTTTACCAGCTTTTACTTCGGTCACTGCCTGAGCAATGTCCATAGTAACAGTTCCTGATTTCGGATTTGGCATTAAACCTCTAGGGCCTAATACTCTACCCAATCTACCTACCTGAGCCATTACCGTTGGCATTGTTATGATTACATCTATATCTGTCCACCCTCCTTCAATCTTTTTGATGTATTCATCTAATCCAACATGATCTGCACCAGCATCTTTAGCTTCTTGCTCTTTATCAGGAGTACATAAAACAAGTACACGTACTTCTTTACCAACTCCATGAGGCAATGAAACTACACCTCTTACCATTTGATCCGCTTTTTTAGGGTCTACTCCTAAACGGATATCAATATCTACAGAAGCATCAAATTTGGTAAAGGTTATTTCCTTTACCAGCTTAGCGGCTTCATCCAAAGAATATTCTTTACCTATCTCTAAGAGCTTCTGAGTCTTCTTTTGATTTTTCGTTAGTTTACCCATATCAAAAATTTTATTCTACCCAAGGGGCTTTACCAGAAACTTTTACACCCATACTTCTTGCTGTTCCGGCAACAACTCTCATCGCTGCTTCTACATCGAACGCATTAAGATCTGGCATTTTAGTTTCAGCAATTGTTTTTACCTGATCCCAAGTTACTGATCCAACCTTACTCCTATTTGGTTCAGAAGATCCTTTCTTAAGCTTAGCGGCTTCCATTATAAGGGAAGCTGCAGGAGGCGTTTTAATTACAAAATCGAAAGATTTGTCAGCATAAATAGTCACAACAACAGGTAAAAGCTGTCCGGGCTTATCCTGTGTACGTGCATTAAATTGCTTACAGAAATCCATAATGTTCAGCCCTTTGGCACCAAGTGCAGGACCTACAGGAGGAGAAGGATTAGCTGCTCCACCTCGAATCTGTAATTTTAAATAGCCTGTTATTTCCTTAGCCATTTTTTTTTTAATCTTCTTTTTCTACCTGTATATAATTCAATTCTACAGGTGTATTCCTACCAAAAATCTTAACCGTAACATTAAGCTTCTTACGATCCTCAAATATCTCCTCTACAGTTCCAGTGAAGCCACTAAAGGGACCGTCCATAACCTTAACACTCTCACCCACAATAAAAGGAGTATCGAGTTTTTCCTCATACTCTTCTATCTCATCCACTTTACCCAAGATTCTATTAACCTCAGATTGTCTTAGTGGAAGTGGGTCTTTTGTAGTACTAGTCCCGGTAGCACCTAAGAAGCCGATGACATTTGGGATTAGTTCCTTATTTGTAACCAGGTGTAATACCTCACCATTGGAGAAGTCTGCATGTATCAACACATATCCTGGAAAAAAATTCCTTTCTCTCACTCTTTTCTTTCCATTCCTCATTTCATATACCTTCTCTGAAGGAATTAAAACTTGAGGGATGTAATCAGCCAATTCCTGACGTGCAACCTCATTTTCGATTGCTTCCTTAACCTTCCGCTCTTTACCACTAACGGCTCTTACTACGTACCATTTATGCTCCATCCTTAACCGCGTCGTATTAAAGTTCTTCGTAAATAAATTCCATTAAATTTTCGAAGGCATAGTCAATTGCACCAATCATCAATGCAAAAATCAATGATGCGACAAGCACCAAAACTGCACTGTTTTGCAAATCACTATATTTAGACCAAGAGACTTTATGTGTAAGCTCTTCGTAAGATTCCTTGAAAAAAGTGATAACCTTGGACATAATAACCTTCTTTATTTGCACGGGAGGAGGGACTCGAACCCCCAACCAACGGTTTTGGAGACCGCTACTCTACCAATTGAGCTACACCCGTAAAAAAATGCAGTCCCAAAAAGGACTGCAAATTTAGAGTAATCAGTTTGTTTAACCAAATCCCAAGAACACATAGTTTCTTGGGATAATTGTTTATTAATCAAGAATTTCTGTTACCTGACCAGAACCAACAGTTCTTCCACCTTCTCTAATTGCAAATCTTAATCCTTTTTCAAGGGCAATCGCGTTAATCAGGTTCACTTCTATAGTTACGTTATCACCAGGCATAACCATCTCAATGTTCTCAGGAAGCATAATCTCTCCCGTTACATCAGTGGTTCTAACGTAAAATTGGGGTCTGTACTTGTTAAAGAATGGAGTGTGTCTACCACCTTCTTCTTTTGAAAGCACATATACCTCGGCTTTAAATTTAGCATGTGGAGTTACAGAACCGGGTTTACAGATAATCATACCTCTTTTGATATCTGACTTTTCAATACCTCTTAGAAGAAGACCAACGTTATCACCAGCTTCTCCTCTATCTAATATTTTTCTAAACATCTCTACTCCAGTTACTGTAGATTTCAGATCTTCAGCACCCATACCGATAATATCTACAGCTTCTCCCGAGTTAATAACACCTCTCTCAATTCTACCAGTAGCAACAGTACCTCGTCCTGTAATTGAGAATACATCTTCTACAGGCATCAAGAAATCCTTGTCGATGGCTCTTTCCGGAAGTGGAATATACTCATCCACAGCGGCCATTAATTCTTCAATTTTTTCTACCCACTTAGCTTCACCGTTTAATCCACCAAGAGCAGATCCTTGGATAACAGGAACATCATCTCCAGGGAAATCATAATCAGAAAGAAGCTCTCTGATTTCCATTTCAACTAGTTCAAGTAGCTCTTCATCGTCCACTAGGTCAACTTTGTTCATAAATACAACAAGTGCCGGTACACCAACCTGTCTTGAAAGAAGGATGTGCTCTCTTGTTTGAGGCATTGGGCCGTCAGTTGCTGCAACTACGATAATCGCTCCATCCATTTGCGCCGCACCAGTTACCATGTTTTTTACATAGTCAGCGTGACCAGGACAGTCAACGTGAGCGTAGTGACGATTCTCGGTTTGATATTCGATGTGTGAACTATTGATAGTAATACCTCTTTCTTTCTCTTCAGGTGCGTTATCAATTGCAGAGAAGTCTTTTATTTCTGCGAGACCCTTGGAAGCAAGTACAGACGAAATAGCCGCTGTTAAAGTTGTTTTACCATGGTCAACGTGTCCGATTGTACCAATATTTACGTGTGGTTTCGATCGATCAAAGGTTTCTTTAGCCATGTTTGATAATCCTCGATTTAGTTTTAATTAATTTATTACTTATTACTCTATTATATAAAATACAAATTCAATTGAGCCAATGAGGGGATTTGAACCCCTGACCTCTTCCTTACCAAGGAAACGCTCTACCCCTGAGCTACATCGGCAGTAATTAGTTAACTCGAAAATCACCTAGCAGATTGAC
>CAYWOQ010000030.1:0-28569 GCA_964459925.1 uncultured Roseivirgaceae bacterium | reverse complement strand
GACAAAAAAAAGAAATTTTTTGTTTATTAGACTGCTTACATTACTTTTTGCTCTTGAGTTTCAAGTTAACTAGTTGATTAGCTGAAACTAAGAACTAAAACTTGTAAACAATTCGCTCAAAGTTTTGTGCTCCATGTCAAACTTTTTTGACATTAGAGCGGGTGACGAGGCTCGAACCCGCGACCTACAGCTTGGAAGGCTGTCGCTCTACCAACTGAGCTACACCCGCTTTTGTGGGGAGAGCAGGATTCGAACCTGCGAAGGAATACACCAACAGATTTACAGTCTGTCCTCGTTGGCCGCTTGAGTATCTCCCCATACAAGTAATCTAAAAGAACATTTCCAGAACACTTCCAGAAAAAGGATTGCAAAAGTATACGCTTTTTTCAACTATTCAAACTTTCATTTTCAATTGAAAAAGTATTTAATCTGTTCTTTCTACTTTCTTATTATAATAAAGCTTTATTATGCACTTAATAAGATATTCTATTCTTAAAAAAAGCTTCATTGAATACATTTGAGGTTAGGCTGTAACAAATAAATTTTATGGATGAACTACTAGTAAATAATAAGAAGCTCACAATCGATAAGCGAAAAGATCAACTACTAGTCAATGGAGAGGTATCAGAGTATAAAATTGAGCGGCTATCCAGCCATTCATTTAAAGTTTACAGTCCAACAGAAATCTACAAGGTTGAAGTTATTGCAAGGACCGGTAATCAGTTTACACTTTCGGTTAATAATCAAGCGGTTGAGGTTGAGGCGATAGATCGAATGAGTCAAATCCTAACCGAACTTGGCATGGATACAGTTCAAAGCACTACTGTTTCGGAGTTAAAGGCTCCAATGCCAGGATCTATCTTAAGTATCATCGCCAAGGAAGGGATGGAGGTACAGAATGGTGATCAATTATTGATTTTGGAGGCAATGAAAATGGAAAATGTTATAAAATCCCCCGGTGAAGGGATAATTGATCGAATTCACGTCTCGCTAAATGAAAGTGTTGAAAAAAATCAAGTACTCATATCTTTTAAATAAGAAGGAAATCAATACGGCTATATTTGCCTGATTTATTTTTGAAACTCTGCAATGGCTTACAAAAGAATACTTCTAAAACTAAGTGGTGAATCCCTGATGGGTGATAAACAACATGGAATTGATTCCAAGAGATTAACTCAGTACGCCATGGAAATCAAGACCATTGTAGATACAGGTATTGAAGTGGCAGTTGTTATAGGAGGTGGAAATATTTTTAGGGGTGTTGAGGCTGAAGCAAGTGGAATTGATAGGGTTCAGGGTGATTACATGGGTATGCTAGCTACTGTGATTAATGCAATGGCACTTCAAAGTACCTTTGAAAAGCATGGTATGTATACACGACTGATGGCAGGGCTTAAAATGGAACAGGTATGTGAACCATTTATTCGTAGGAGAGCAATACGTCATTTGGAAAAAGGAAGAGTGGTGATATTTGGTGCGGGTATTGGCAACCCTTATTTCACAACAGATTCTACAGCAAGTCTCAGAGCCATAGAAATTGAAGCGGACGTTGTATTAAAAGGTACTCGTGTCGATGGTGTGTATACTGCAGATCCTGAAAAGGATCCAAACGCAAATAAATACGATAAACTAACTTTCCAAAAAGCTTACGAGAATAATCTCAATATCATGGATATGACCGCCTTTACCTTATGTCAGGAAAACAATCTACCTATTATTGTATTCGATATGAACAAAGAAGGTAATCTATCTAAGATCATATCAGGAGATAATGTAGGAACACTTATACATTAATTGATTATGGAAGAAATTGAAATCTACTTAGCTACAGCTGAAGAAATGATGGAGAAAGCCATTGATCACACGAAGAATGAATTTTTAAAAATAAGAGCAGGAAAAGCTATGCCTAGCATGGTAGACGGGATAGATGTGGAATATTATGGAAGCATGACTCCATTAAATCAAGTGGCTGGAGTGACAACTCCAGATGCCCGCACCATTAGTATCAAGCCATGGGAAAAAAGTATGCTTCAGGAGATTGAGCGAGCCATCATAAATAGCAATTTGGGATTCAATCCTCAAAACGATGGAGAGCAAATAAGAATCAACATACCACCGCTAACAGAAGAGAGAAGACTTCAATTAATGAAACAGGTTAAAGCAGAAGCTGAACATGGTAAGGTAAGCATCAGAAATACCAGAAAAGACACCAATGATTCATTAAAGAAAATTGAAGGGGTCTCAGAAGACTTGATCAAAGATGCGGAAGGGGATGTACAAAAGTTAACTGATACTTACACAGCCAAAATAGATCAACTGGTCGAGGCTAAGGAAAAAGATATCATGACTGTTTAGACTGTGTAATACCCTTTAGATCGAATGAGTCCCACGACAGGATCAGGAACTAGATATTTAATAGACTTATTCTGCTTGATTAATTTTCGAATTAGTGTTGCTGAGATATCCACTTCTGGAGCTTCAATCATTTCAACTTTATTATGACTAACCAAATCACTGGATTTTGACCCCTTTCTAGGATAGACAATCAAATGAAAATGTTCCAGGATTTGATCTGAGTTTTTCCACTTAGGAAACGAAGCCAGGTTATCCTCACCTATAATTAAATGAAAGTTTTTACCGGGATGCTTTTCCTGAAGTATCGTAAGTGTATCTATCGTATAACTCGGTCTTGGTAAACTGAACTCAACATCCTCCGCTCTAAATTGATAATCATCAGCAATTGCTGCTCTTACCATATCCAGTCGATCAAATTCATGAAGTAAATTTTTATTCTTTTTAAATGGATTCTGGGGACTAACAATAAACCAAACTTCATTAACGTCTGTGGTTTCTTTAACCAAGTTGGCTATAATCATATGCCCTGTGTGAATAGGATTGAATGAACCAAAAAATAATCCTATATCCATCTACGCCAAGAAATTAGTAACCATCTCTTCTGCTTTATGTAACGCAGAATCAAGGTCATGATTAAGTAATACTTGATCGAAATATTTTTCTTGTTCCATTTCCATTTTTGCCCTCCTCACCCTTTCATTAAGTGAATCAGTTGATTCCGTTTTACGCTTCTCAAGTCTTCTTTTTAAGATTTCAATATCATCTACTTTTACAAAAATTGATAAACAACGATCACCGAAATGCTCTTTTAGCATTTTGCCTCCAATTACTTCCACGTCAAAAATTACGTGATTACCTTCTTTCCAGATACGCTCCACTTCACTTCTCAACGTGCCATAAAAAGCACCCGGATAAACTTCCTGCCATTCCAATATTTCACCATTCTCGATTTTCGTCTTGAAATCATCTTTGGATAGAAAGAAATAGTCAATTCCATCCGTTTCATAACTACGAGGTTTTCTGGTAGTTGCTGAAATGGAAAAACTTAACGAAGGTATTTTTTTAAGGAGACTATTTACAATAGTTGTTTTACCGGCTCCAGAAGGAGCTGAGAAAATGATTGCCTTTCCCTTCATTCGGCGAATTTAAAGGGTTATTCAAAAATCTTAAGTTTTATCTCTTTCGCGAGAATTTCAGGCACAGGTTGTCGGTTTACTTTTGTTTTCAACAATTGCCGTAATTGCTTTTCCACATTATAGTGAGCAAAACAAATCATACATTTTTCGATGTGCTGCCTAAAGAATAATTCCTGATTTTCTGAAGCCTCTTCATCAAGGATAAGATTTAATATTTTAAAACACTTTTCAAAATCGCTACAACTACAATCTAGACAATCTGACATTTCAGTTGACCTTTTCTTATGTAGCGAAAATCTAAATTGAGTTAGAAAAGTTCCCGACTATCAATTATATCCCATGGAATAGGCATAAGAACTTAATTTTTCTCTTAGTAAATTTCTTGCCCTATGCAATCTTGACCTGACGGTACCTATCGGAATATCTAAAATTTTAGCCATCTCTTCGTAAGTAAAACCTTCCAGATCACAAAGGATTATAACAGTTCTAAAATCTATGGCTAGGGAATTCAAAGCATTGGTTATCTCATCACCAATCATATCCTTAGTCGTCTCCAAGCGTAAATCTAAAGTCGATTCACTTGGTGTATCTTCGCTGTTATAGTACTGCTCAACTTCTTGGTAATCTACCTTAGAGGGTTGTTTGCTTTTCTTGCGATAATCGTTGATAAAGCTATTTTTCAAAATTCGGTAGAGCCATGCCTTGGCATTAGTTCCTTGTTGAAAGGAACTGATAAATCGATAAGCCTTCAAATAAGTATCTTGAACTAAATCTTTAGCTTCATCTTCATCAAATGTTAGCCTGTAAGCGAAATTGTACATAGAGTCAATATGAGGCATAAACTCCGTTTCAAAAACCTGGGCTTTCTTTGAATCCGAATAAATATTCCTATTGTCTATGTTATTAGTAGATACTTCTACTGCTTCTTGTATCATGATCTTATTCTCCTTATGTATGTATGTACACCAAAGTACGCATTTTATTTATAATTGTTCTAAATAAGTAGGCAAATACAAATTCCGTACTGTAATCAAATTTAAAACCATATTGTCAGGTTTATGTTAGCCACCTGACATATCTTCTGAAAAACAAAAAAGGCACCCTGCCTGGATGCCTTTTGTTCATTACCTGCTTTTCTTGTTTCTAATATCTGTAATATTCAGGCTTGAAGGGGCCTTTCACTTCCACCCCAATGTAGCTTGCCTGATCTTCGCTCAAACTTTCTAACTCCGCACCAATTTTATTCAAATGCAATGCTGCAACTTTTTCATCTAGATGCTTAGGGAGCATATACACTTCATTCTCATAATTTTCATGGTTATCCCATAGTTCAATTTGTGCAAGTGTCTGATTAGTGAAGGAATTGGACATTACAAATGACGGGTGTCCAGTTGCAACACCAAGATTAACTAGTCTTCCTTCGGCTAAAACGATTAAATCAACTCCATCTACAGTGTATAAATCGACTTGAGGTTTTATTTCAATTTTCGTTGAGCCATAATTATTATTAAGCCAAGCCATATCAATCTCATTGTCGAAGTGTCCGATGTTGCAAACTATCGTTTTATCTTTCATCAATCTGAAATGCTCTTCACGAATGATGTCCTTATTTCCTGTTGCAGTCACAACAATGTCTGCTCTAGGAAGAGCATTTACCATCTTCTTGACCTCAAAACCATCCATAGCAGCCTGTAGTGCACAGATAGGATCGATCTCTGTAACTATCACCCTAACACCAGCTCCTTGGAGAGAAGCTGCAGATCCTTTCCCTACGTCACCGTATCCCGCAACAACAGCTACTTTGCCCGCTAGCATCACATCAGTAGCTCTTCTTATGGCATCAACTAAAGATTCTTTACATCCATACTTGTTGTCAAATTTGGATTTTGTGACAGAATCATTCACGTTGATGCAAGGAAGAGGAAGCTTTCCATTCTTCATTCTATCATAAAGTCGATGAACTCCAGTTGTCGTTTCTTCAGATATTCCGCGAATCCCTTCTACTAGTTCAGGGTATTTATCTAGCACCATATTCGTCAAGTCTCCACCATCATCAAGAATCATATTTAATGGCTTATCTCCATCAAATGCGAATAATGTCTGCTCAATACACCAGTCAAATTCCTCTTCATTCATTCCCTTCCAAGCGAAGACAGGGACACCAGTTTTTGCGATAGCAGCAGCAGCATGATCCTGAGTTGAGAAAATGTTGCAAGAAGACCATGTAACTTCAGCACCTAAAGCAGTCAATGTCTCGATCAATACAGCAGTTTGAATTGTCATATGAAGGCATCCGGCAATTCTAGCACCTTTTAATGGTTGGCTTTCACCGTACTCTTCCCGCAGAGCCATTAAACCTGGCATTTCCGCTTCTGCAAGTTCAATTTCTTTTCTCCCCCAGTCTGCTAAAGAGATATCTTTTACTTTGAATTTTTCAGTGGCTACACTCATTTTATATTTTTTACGTTTTGTTTGGGCCGCAAAAATAAGTCAATTGCATATGATCTAATCATTAATAAATAAACTGAATCTCCTTAATATCATACGTTTGGTCGATATTATCTCTTTCAACTATCAGCTTTCCAGTCTCATTTATCCCTTTAATTTTTCCAAGAAACCTTGAATCTTTATCTTGGAACATGTGTAGCTCACCTTTCCAGAGTAAATATTTTAGGTAAATATTTTCTATTTCACTATATCTGTAATCCTTAAGTTTTAGATACCAGGATTCTAGCGACATTAATATACGCTCCAAAAAATCGATTCTATCAAATCGCGTTCCAGATTCCAGATAAAGTGAGGTTGCATTTTGAACTTCAATTACCTCTTGATTTAAGTTTAGCCCTATACCTACTATCGAAGATTCAATTTTTCCTGCCTTTATGTTATTTTCAATTAATACACCACCTACCTTTTTTTCATTGAGATAAATATCATTTGGCCATTTTAATTTTAAATCTCCATTGACTTCTTCTTTAACCGTTTCCAAAACTGCTAGTCCAGTTATGAGATTCAGCAAGTGTTGACTTTTTATTGGAAGAAAAATAGGTTTCAATAAAATGGAAAAAAGAAGACTTTTACAAGGTTGATCTACCCATGTATTACCTCTTTGTCCTTTACCTGAAAGTTGATGATTAGTGTGAACCAATGCGCCCTCAGGGATGTGCTCTTTTTTTACCCATGAGGCTAATTCGTCATTCGTGGAATGACATTGTGTCAGAAAAACAACCTTTTTACCTAAGAATAAGGGTTTGGCAAAGAATTTATGCACTATAAAAGTGTAAGTTTAAGCCAAAAATAATAGTATAGATTTAGTGACTCATAAGGCAAGCAAGGAAGTTGATTCTGACATATTAAGCAATTGGGTAGTGGATGGAATGCTGGAGAAAAAGGCCCAGGACGTGGTGGTAATGGATTTGCGTGATATAAAACATGCCATAGCCGACTATTTTGTCATATGTAGCGGAAATTCCGATACTCAGATAGATGCAATTTCACAATCAGTAGAAGAGGAAATTCACAAGCGTTCAAAACAAAATCCATGGAAAAAAGAAGGGCAGCAAAATAAAGAATGGGTCCTGATTGACTATGTTGATGTTGTTGCGCACATTTTTAATAAAGAAAAAAGATCATTTTATGGGCTTGAAGAGTTATGGGGTGATGCTAAAATCACTCATATTGAATCAAACTAATTGTAGAGAAGCTCGTTAAGCACCAAGAATTTAAAAAAGAGGAAAATAATGCCGGATAAAAAGAGAAAGGATACACCAAGACCAAAGCCGGGAATGCAGGGTTGGCTAATAGGTGGCTTATTGGCCGTTGTGATCGCCGTTACGGTCTTTTCAAACGATAGTGGAACAGTAAGCACAACTTACAGGGCTTTCGAGAAAATGGTGAGATCCAATGATGTTAAACGTGTTGTCCTTATAAAGAATCAAGATTTTATTGAAATAACGCTTAAAGAAGAAGCTTTAAGTAACA
This sequence comes from uncultured Roseivirgaceae bacterium, assembly GCA_964459925.1. Lineage (GTDB taxonomy): Bacteria > Bacteroidota > Bacteroidia > Cytophagales > Cyclobacteriaceae > Ekhidna. The sequence continues at coordinate 21,097 of CAYWOQ010000030.1, read as the reverse complement.
CAAAATATAAACTTGAGCTCGAACAAAACAAAAGTCTTTTAAGCACTGAAACCGGACCGCATTACAAGGTGGAAATCGTCAGTCTCGAAAAATTCGCAAAGGACTTTGAAGATTTAATGGAAGATATTCCCGAGGATCAACGATTCGATTATAAAATTGATGAACGTAGTGATTATACGAATATTTTATTCAATTGGGGTTTCTTAATTCTATTGATTTTCGGGTTTTGGTTTCTGATGAGAAGAATGACAGGCGGTGGCGGACCTGGTGGACAGATTTTTAATATAGGAAAATCAAGAGCTTCATTATTTGATGCAGAGAATAAGGTAAAGATTACATTTGAAGATGCAGCCGGACTTGAGGAGGCAAAAGAAGAAGTACAAGAAATCGTAGAATTTCTTAAAAATCCAGGCAAATTCACAAAGCTAGGGGGTAAAATACCAAAAGGTGCATTACTAGTAGGCCCTCCTGGTACTGGAAAAACGCTTCTAGCTAAGGCTGTTGCAGGTGAAGCTGGCGTTCCTTTTTTCACTTTATCAGGTTCTGATTTTGTTGAAATGTTTGTTGGAGTTGGCGCGGCGCGGGTCAGAGACTTATTTAAGCAGGCTAAAGAAAAAGCCCCTTGTATCATTTTTATTGATGAAATAGATGCAATAGGCCGATCAAGAGGACGCGGACAGATGCCTGGTTCAAATGATGAGCGAGAGAATACGCTCAACTCTTTACTGGTGGAAATGGACGGATTTGCAACAGACGTTGGTGTCATTATACTAGCTGCAACTAACAGGCCCGATGTACTAGACTCAGCTCTTTTGAGACCTGGTAGATTCGATAGGCAAATCAGCATAGACAAACCTGATATTGTTGGAAGAGAAGCAATTTTTAAAGTGCATCTTAAGCCGATCCAAATCAATAAAGATATTGATGCGCGAAAATTGGCTGCTCAAACTCCAGGTTTCGCAGGAGCGGAAATTGCCAACGTTTGTAATGAGGCAGCATTAATCGCAGCAAGAAGGGACAAAAAGAAAGTAGATATGCAAGATTTTCAAGATGCCATTGATCGAGTAATCGGTGGCCTTGAAAAGAAAAACAAAATCATTTCTCCCGAAGAAAAGAAAATAGTAGCATATCATGAAGCAGGACATGCTGTCGCGGGGTGGTTTCTTGAGCATGCAGATCCATTGGTAAAAGTAAGTATAGTCCCAAGAGGTGTTGCAGCACTTGGATATGCACAGTATCTACCAAAAGAACAATTTCTTTATCAAACTGAGCAGTTAATGGATGAGATGTGTATGGCCTTAGGTGGAAGAGCTGCTGAAGATATCATCTTTGGTAAGATATCTACAGGTGCACTTAGTGACCTGGAGCGAATTACAAAACTTGCTTACAGTATTGTGACAGTCTATGGTATGAATGATAAAATTGGAAATGTTTCTTTTTATGATTCCAAACAGTCTGATTATAATTTCACTAAACCATATTCTGATGCAACCGCAGAGTTAATTGATAAAGAAGTCAAGGCACTGATAGATAAAGCGTACAAGAGGACCAAGGATTTATTATTGAGTAAAAAGAAAGAATTGGAAATTCTTGCTCAGGAATTGTTAAAAAGAGAGATCATTTTTCAATCTGATTTGGAAGGATTAATTGGTAAACGTCCTTTCAAAACACCCACAACTTACGAGTCATTCACCAATGGATCAGAAAACGATGAGGTAGAGAGTGATGACAAAAAAGAAGAAATTGCGGTGGATGAAATAAAAAATGAAGTTAAAGAAGCAGTTGAAAAAGAAGAATCTGCTGCTGAAAAGTAAATGGCAGTTTATAGCCGAACAAGTCCAATTGGAAGTCTTGGACCAGGTAAGAAAATCTATTTCGCCAGTGATTTTCACCTTGGAGTACCCAATAGGTCTACAAGCTTAGAAAGGGAAAAAAAAATCATTAAGTGGCTGGAGCATATTCATGGCAATGCTTCAGCCATTTTTTTTGTTGGCGACCTATTTGATTTCTGGTTTGAATATAGGCATGTCGTCCCCAAAGGATTTGTCAGGTTACAGGGAAAATTAGCAGAGCTTTCTGATCAAGGAATTCCTCTTTACTTATTTGCTGGAAATCATGACTTGTGGATTTCTGATTATATAGCTGAAGAGCTAGGAGTTGAGATTTTCAGAAATCCAATACAGATTGACATCAATCAAAAACGATTTTTCATTGGACATGGTGATGGCTTGGGAAAGGGAGACTATCCATATAAAGTGATCAAAAAAATTTTTACAGCAAAAATTGCACAGTGGGTGTTCCGCTGGATTCATCCTGATATTGGAATCAGTATTGCCCAATTTTGGAGTCACTCCAGTAAAGAAAAGAGTAAGAAGAAAGATGAAAGGTTCATAGGGGAGAAAGAAATACTATTCAACTTTTGCCAGCAAATAGAAAAAAATGAACATCATGATTACTATGTTTTTGGGCATAGGCACATGCCTCTTGAAATGAAGCTTTCCAATCGATCTACCTATTTTAATTTAGGGGAATGGATAAATTCTAACACCTATCTTGAGTTTGATGGAGAAAAAGCTGCTCTGCTTCAGTTTAATACTTAGCCTATCTTTTGGTCTTTTTGGACAATGGAAAAAAGTTAGAGAAGTTTCTCTTGATCAATATCCGTCTTCTTTTGCATGTGATGGTAATGGAAACCTGTATATAGGTTATAACGATGGTAACCTGATAAAATACAATACTGAAGGGGAGGAACTAATCAATTACGCTTTGCCAAATCTTTCTTCTATATCATTGATCGAGCCACAGTTTCAATTAAAAACCTTCCTTTTCTACTATGATATCCAGCAGATCACCCTCTTAGATAGATTCAATTCAGTTCCCAAGAATTATTTCATCAGAGATTTTAATGTAGGCTTCGCCAGTATGGCATGCCCCTCAGCAGATGGCACTTTTTGGTTAATTGAAAACAACCCAACACTACTAAGAAGGTTTAAACCAAATAAGAAAACAATCATTCAGGAAACTCAACCTAAGCTTGGTGAAGAAATAAGGTTAATGCGATCATTGCAAAACATATTACTGATTGTGGATGAGAAGGGGCTTCACATTTTTGATCAGTTTGGGACGATTCTTTTTTTTTATGAGTCATCGGATATCTATCATATCGGCATCTCGGATAATTACATTTACTTCTCTGCCAAGGACCATCTAATCAAAATGGACCCTTTTAGTGGTGAAATTATTCGTACGTTTCAAAGTCCGGTTAAGGAAACAAGAGGGGTGATTTACACAAAAGATACTTATCTGATTCTCTCAGATAAAAAAATTCACTATTATCAAAAACAATAGCTTGCTTAACTCCTATATAAATCAAGTATTCTCTTTCTAAAAACGATGGAGTATTTTGCTCTTAATAGCTGCAGTTCAGCTCGATTTTTATTTGTCAAGCTTTCCTGATACGAGTTAAAATCTGTATTTCCTGCTTCAAAACGCTTTTTAATAAAACTGAAAATGGAGGTTTGAGCTTCAAGATTTTCTTTTGCTGAGGAGTAGGCTGTTTGCGCATTTATCATATCCAAATAAGCCCTTTGCACAAGGTTGGTTACGCTTACAATAGCTTGTTGGTAATCTAAATCAGCATTCAAAACACCAACTTTAGATACTTGTACATTTGTATTAGTTCTCCATCTGTTGAAGATTGGAAGATTTAGAGAAAAATTCACATATTCAAATTGATTGAATTCGATTTGCTCCCTAAACGTAGCATCTCCTTCAAAATCACCTGTTTCTGGATTTCTTGCACCATTAGAAGAATAATTTGACCCAAGTCTTCCAAATGCTGTAATGGTAGGTAGCCTTTGTGCAGCAGCACTCTTCAGTTCATATTCTGAAGCCATCCTATCTGCTGATGCTCGTTCAATTGCCGGATTTATTTCAAGTGCCTCTCCTAGAACTTGATCAAAAGGATCGATTTCACGTAGGAGATCTTCTTCTATAGTTTCATCCGCAACAATAGCATAGTCATTCTTGGGGTCCAACTGCACAGCCTGAATGAGCGTGAGTTTTGTGGATTCCACAAGATTCTTTGCATCAACGAGGTTTTGTCTTTCATTCGATAATTGTGACCTTAAATTATAGACTGCATCGAGACTGCCAACTCCAACGGAAACTCTTTTTTCTTCTCTATCTAATTGAGCCTCTAATAATTCAACTCTTTCCTCTGCAATTTTCAAATTCTCCTGGCTCAAGACAACATCGAGATAGAACGATAGTATATCAGTTCTTACATTAAGTTCAGAATTTTTGATATTGGCCTCAGCAGATTTCACTTCATTAATTCTTTGTTTACGGGTATAATGATTCGAGAACCCATTAAATAAAGTGGCTGAACTTGATATGTTTGGATTACTACTATTGGTTGTTGCTGAAACCTGTCTTGCCGCGTTTTGATCAAAAAAGTTTCCGAAGAAGTAATCATAATTAATCGCGGCAGTCAACGAAGGGAAGAAATTCATGATGGATTGAAAGCGATTTGCTTTAGCAATCAAAGCATTATTTTTTGTTCTTTTTAAATCGATATTTCTTTCCAAACCGATATTAATGCACTCCTCAAGTGAGAGTTCATGTACCTCTTGAGAAAATGAATAGATTGAAGCTAAAAGAATGGATCCGAAGAGAATTTTTCTCATAATAAAGCGTGTGATATCAATTTCCAAAAAGAACCAACCGGCAGAATTGTTTCGAACCGGTTGGCAATAAATATGAAGAGAATTACACTAAAGCTTCTTTGGCATTGATGTTTTCAGATACGATCTGACCATCAAATAAATGAATGACGCGATCCGAATATTCAGCATCTACCGGAGAGTGTGTTACCATGATCACTGTAGTTCCAGAATCGTTAAGCTCTGTAAGTAGATTCATCACTTCTTGTCCATTCGCTGAGTCCAGGTTACCTGTTGGCTCATCCGCTAAAATCAATTTAGGTTTAGCTACTACTGCTCTTGATATTGCTACACGTTGTTGCTGACCTCCCGATAGTTGCTGCGGAAAATGATTCCTTCTATGCATTATTTTCATGTGCTCCATTACTTCCTCCACGCTTTTCTTTCTTTCAGAAGCAGAATATTTCAGGTAAATCAACGGCAGCTCTATGTTTTCAAAAACTGTGAGTTCATCAATCAAGTTGAAGCTCTGGAACACAAACCCAATATTGGCTTTTCTTAGCTCTGCTCTTTGCCTTTCTTTATAGCCGGAAATTTCTAAGTCTGTAAAATAAAATTCACCTTCAGAAGGATTATCAAGTAACCCAATAATATTCAGTAAAGTAGACTTACCACATCCTGAAGGTCCCATAATAGCAACAAATTCTCCTGCTTTGATTTCCATGTTGACACCGGCAAGAGCCGTTGTTTCTATTTCATCAGTATAGTAGAATTTTTTTAGTCCTTTTGTTTTGATTAGTGCTTTAGCGTTTTCCATAATTCGTCTGAGTTTAGTCTTTGAGTTCGAAATAGTTATTTTTTTCTTTATTTTATTACCAAGATGTCTTTGTCTTCATATCCTCTGTATGAGGAGACAATAACCTTTTCTCCAGGTTGCAATCCTTCCACCACTTCGTAATATCTTGGATTCATCCTGCCTAATCTAATTTCCCTACGTACAGCAGTTGATCCATCTTCGTCTACAACAAATACCCAATTACCACCAGTAGTCTGATAAAAGCTACCTCTGGGAATCTGAACAGCAGTGATGTTTTCACTAAGTTGTAATCGAATCTGAAGTGTTTGTCCCCTCCTTATTCCATTTGGAATGGTATCAAATGCCATATCTACTTCAAATAGTCCATTATTTACCTCTGGATAAACTTTTGTTATCTCAAGGCCGTAATCATTTCCTGCAAATGAGAACGATCCATCTAACCCTGCATAGATTCTAGATATATAATGCTCGTCAATAGTTGCACGAACTTTAAATCCATTCAGATCATCTATCTGACCAATGTTTTGTCCGGGTCCTATGGACTCCCCTACTTCCACATCCACGGTTGATAATCTTCCGGATATGGGCGCCTTGATGTATAAATTATCCAGATTCTTCTTTATCATATTTAAATTCTCACGCGTTCTTATCAAGGTGACCTCCGCTTGTTTTATTTGGAGCCTGGCATTTAATGAGTCAAATCGATTAGATTCAATTTGAATCTCTCGATTATCAACAAGCCTATTGTACTCTCTTTTTAAATTGAGGAACTCTTGCTCAGAAATGATATTGTCCTTATATAAGATACTACCTCGTTCATAAGCATCTTTAGCAGCATCAATTTGATAATCGAAATCTAATAAGATTCTTTTCAGGTCAAATTGATTTCTTTGGAGTGCTAGTTTTGTATTTTCTAATTCATTTACCAGGCGGAATGCTTGAGTCTCTTCTCTAACAAAGTTTTGAAGCAATGCATTATTTGCCAACTCCAGGATGGTATCGCCCTTCTCAACCAAAATACCACCGTCATAATGCTTTCGTGAAACAACTCCTCCTTCAATGGCGTCAAGTCTAATGGTCTTTATTGGTAGCACATTACCATCTACAGGGATAAACTCACGGAATTCACCTTCATGAACGGTTGAAATATTGATTTTACTTCGTTCTACATTGAGTCTTGTACCTCCTCCACTCAGTAAGAAGTTATAAAAAATAAAAACGACAAGCAGTACACTAAAAGAGTAAATACTTATTTTCTTAATGGTCCACTTCTTTTTCTCGATTTTTCTGTCCATCGACAATAAAGGTCTTAAATAGGTTTTGCAATTACAGTTTGCCAATAAGAATGCCATTAATTATAAAATACTGAAATACAGGGTTTTATAATTTAAAATTGAGTTGTGCTTAAAAATCTATGTACAGAATGGTACAGAAATGTGTACGCTTTCGATCAGTTGCATGAATAGTGGGGCAAAAAAAAGGTTCAGGAACTCCTCCCTGAACCCAAAGGTCAAAAACTCAAAATAAAAAGGACTAATAACCTTAAGTTTAGCCAAAAATCATTTGAAATAAAAGTGAACTATGTGAAAAAATATTCGTAATGATAGCATTACTATTATTTTCGATAGTTTTTTATTCTATTTTTGGAGTGCGATAAAATAAAATGATAGCACAGCTACAATTACAACTTAACCAGTCCTTATTTTTAAGAGACCCACAATCAAGTGATTTAGGACAAAGGATTATTAATGAAAGTATTCGGCTTATTGATGAAATTGGCTTTGAAGCATTTACCTTTAAAAAGCTATCCAATTCAATTAATTCAACAGAAGCTTCAATCTATAGATACTTTGAGAACAAACACCGATTACTCATCTATTTAATTGCATGGTATTGGAGTTATTTGGAGTATAAAATCAACTATGAAACGCATAATATTAACGATCCTAAAGAGAAACTACGGATTGCTTTGAACTTTATCACTAAAGAACTGGATGATGACAGCATGTTTGCAGGAATAAGTGAAAGTGCATTACAACGTGTGGTGATTCAAGAATCTGACAAGACTTATTTAACTAAAAATGTAGATCTTGATAATAAAGAAGGTCTTTTTAGAGGTTATAAATCTCTTTGCGTCACCATTGCAGAATACATAAAACAAATTAACCCTGGGTTTGAATTTCCACATTCATTGGTTAGTACCTGCCTGGAAGCGGCACATCAACAAATATTTTTTGCTAAACACCTTCCCACACTTTCCGACATTGATGGTAAAGGAGATATCTATAAGCAAAATTTAGATTTCATAACAACATTCATTTTTAAATCAATTAGTAAATGAATAATCAGCAAATAATTCGGTGTTTGCAGGAATGTGCAATTAAACTGAAGATTGATCTAAATATTTCCAGCTTAAAGCACATTGATTCCAACACACGACACTATGAAATAGATGAGGTCGCAGAATTTCAAAGAGATCTGGTAGAGGCAGCCAATGATGCTGGTATGGTTCTGATTGAAAAGACACTGGATAGGAGTACATTAAAAGAACTAATCACCAATAACAAAACTCCATTAATCGTTTTCATAGAACAGGAAGGTGCATTCTATCCAGCGTTTATCAAACAGAATAAGAGAAAAACTGTACTTGAATTTATTACTAATAGTGCTGATTTAAGTGTATTAGAATTCGAAGACTTTAGTTCCATTCAGTTTTCAATCACCAAGTCCGGAGAAATCCTGACTCTTTCGTGTTTTGCTTATCAAAGCTTTATGGGTGACGGTGAAGAAAGAAAAGTCTCACCTCTTAGAAGGCTTTTTCAATTGCTTTCAGCGGACAGAAAAGATATTTTTTACGTTTATGTCTACGCTGCATTAATTGGTCTTGTGGGGCTTACACTCCCATTGGGTATCCAGGCAACGGTAGAACTTATTTCCGGTGGTGTTGTCTTTAGTTCGATCTATCTTTTAATCACCCTAATTATTATAGGAACGTTAGGTGCGGGAATCCTGCAGGTTTTACAGATTACAATTGTCGAATTTTTGCAAAGAAGAGTATTTACTAAAGCTGCCTTTGAATTTGCTTTTAGGGTTCCTAGAATCAAAATGGAATCAGTGCTGAATCTCCACGTACCCGAGTTGATGAATCGATTTTTTGATGTGCTCACTCTTCAGAAAGGGTTACCCAAAATATTAATTGATCTATCAACCGGTCTTATTCAGATATTTTTTGGTTTATTGCTACTGGCGTTTTACCATCCATTCTTTATAGTATTTGGACTAGGGCTCCTCGGATTACTATTCTTGATATTTTCCTTAACGGGGCCAAAAGGGCTCAGAAGTTCAATAAAAGAATCCAAATTCAAATACAAAGTAGTTTATTGGTTGGAAGAAATGGCCAGAACCCTGTATTCATTTAAACTAGCAGGTAATACCATGCTTCCCTTGAGAAAGACTGATTATCTAGTAAATAATTATTTGGAAAATCGGAGTTCACACTTCAGAATACTGATTTCTCAATATTCTTTTATTCTTCTGTTTAAAGCAGTCATTACAGGCGGACTCCTGATATTAGGTACAATCCTATTGATACAAAGAGAAATAACACTTGGTCAGTTTGTGGCATCAGAAGTCATCATCATCCTGGTTTTAGCTTCTGTTGAAAAAATCATAATGTACATGGATGTGGTTTATGATATGCTAACAGCCATTGACAAAATTTCTCATGTTACCGACCTTCCACTTGAACAAACAGGTGGTGTAGACATTCCGTATTCTCAAATAAAAGATGGGTATAAAGTAAAAATGGATGATGTCTCTTATACCTATCCGGGATCAAAAAAAGCTTCCTTAAAAAACATTTCCTTAAGCATTGAAAAAGGAGAATCATTATGTATCAGTGGAGGCAGTGGTGCAGGAAAGACTACACTTACCAACATCATTGCCGGAATCCACCAAAACTTTGATGGCGTAATGACTTATAATGACTATTCATTAAGAGATCTTGATGCCACTTTTATTCGGGACAGGATTGGCAAGAATGTTTCCCAGGAAGATATTTTCGAGGGTACCATCCTAGAAAATATACTTGTCGGTACGCCTACCTCTGATATTCAGGACGCACTGGATGCAATTAAGGAAGTAGGTCTGATGGACGAAATCAATAAGTTACCTAATGGCTTAAATACTGAGGTATTAAGTGGTGGAAAAGGTTTTTCTTCCTCCTTCGTCAATAAATTAATTCTAGCAAGGTGCCTTGCAAAAAGGCCGGTGATGTTGATACTCAATGATTTCTTCAACAACTTCACAAAGGGTGAGCGATTAAAGCTAATTGAACTTCTAACAGGAAATAAGCACAAATGGACACTTGTGGTAGTATCAAATGATCCACTTATTATGGCCGCTTGTGATAAGGTTCTATTCCTTGAAAATGGAACGACAAAAGCACTCGGTTCTCTCGATGAATTAATCAAAAAAGAAGATATTTTAAAAGACATCTACTGATGGAAAACATAGATAAACTAGCTGAGTCTCAACTCTACTCTTTGAGGACGCTTAAAACTCCAGAAATTGGTAGAACGGTTGCTAAAGTACTACTCGTCATTGTTGCTATATTCATCATTTTTCTTTTTCTACCATGGCAACAAAATATAAGAGGTAATGGACAATTAACGGCCCTCAATCCTAAGAATAGACCTCAAATGGTTGAATCAACCATTGCTGGAAGGATTGTGGAATGGTATGTCATTGAAGGAGACTATGTGAATATCGGGGACACCATTCTGACCATTTCAGAGATAAAGGATAAATATTTTGATCCTGATATCATTCCTAGAATGAGAGAACAGCTTAACGCTAAAAGCAATTCGGCTGCAGCTAAAGAAAATAAGGTTATTGCCTTAGAGAAGCAGATCAAAGCCTTACGAGCTGCCTTGGTTGCTAAGAACTCTCAGGCAAAAAATAAGCTGATACAAGCAAAGTTGAAACTTGAAGCCGACAGCTTGGCATTCGTGGCTGAAAAAGTAAACTTTACAAACGCTGAAAGTGTGTTTGATCGAAATAAAAATAGATTCGAAGCAGGAAACATTACGTTAACCAAGTACCAGGAGATTGAAACGAAATACCAGGCAAGTGGAGCCAAGCTGCTAAAAGTTGAGAATGAATGGTTACAAAGAAAGGCGGATCTTGCGAATGCAAACTTAGAGCTTGCATCCATTGATGCAGAGTATGCGGATAAAATCAGTAAATCTCAGTCGGAATTAAATGGGACCATAGCAAGTCTTAATGAGACCAGGGCGGAGATCGCAAAAATGCAGAACGAAATCACCAACGTATTGGTCCGACAATCTCAATATCAAATCATCGCTCCACAGTCCGGGTATATGGTTCAGGCTATAAAAGCCGGTTTAGGAGAAACCATCAAAGAAGGAGAATCTGTCGCAACTATTTTACCTCAATCAGGGGATGTTGCCTTTGAAATGTATATCAAAGCAATGGACTTGCCCTTGCTAAGCACCGGAAGAAAAGTTCGAGTGGAATTTGACGGTTGGCCTGCATTAGCCTTTTCCGGATGGGCTAACGCATCCATCGGTACATTCGGAGGAGAGGTTGCAATTATTGATCGGGTGGAAAATAAAAATGGACTTTTTAGAATCATCGTAAAACCTGATCCGGATGATACACCATGGCCAGATGAATTAAGGTTAGGTTCAGCAGCAAAAGGATGGGTTATGCTTCATGACGTACCAATTTGGTATGAAATATGGCGAAACATGAATGGTTTCCCTCCTACTTTGTATCAGGACGAGATTCCCCAGGTTTTTAAGAAAGATGAAAAATGAGGAAGCTATTTAGCTGTTTCTTTATTGTTCTATCCGCTTTAATGTATGGTCAGGACACCTTAGCTGTTGTGGACACCACAACGCTTACCTTGGAGCAAGTCCTGAAATTGACCTTGTCATTTCACCCGGTAGTAAGTCAGGCAAACCTTTTATCTCAGGATGCTGAAGCTAATCTACAGATGGCAAGAGGTCATTTAGATCCTAAACTTGAAATGGATTATGATCTAAAAAACTTCAAACAAACGGAGTATTTTGACTTATTATCAACTAAACTGAAAGTACCAACCTGGATTGGACTAGATCCGAAAATTGAGTACGTAAGAAATGAGGGTGAATTTGTCAACGAAGAACTATCTATACCTGAAAGTGATGATCAAAGGCAATTGCTGTTAGGCGTTGAAGTCCCTTTAGGAAAAGGATTATTCTTTGATGAACGAAGAAATTCGATTCGTCAAGCAGAGGCTTTCTTCAGCATTGCAGAGGCTGAGCGCATAAAGGCTACCAATAAAATTCTATTTACCGTAATCAAGGATTACTGGGAATGGTATGTCTCCTTCCAACATCTTGTACTATTAAGTCAAGCCATAGAGCTTTCTCAAGACCTTTTTAATCGTACGATCATTGATTTTGAATTTGGTGAGGCCTCAGTTGTGGACACCCTTCAGGCAAAAATCAACCTTCAAAAACGTACCGTTGATTTTAGAAAATCGCAAGCAGATTTCGAAGTAGCCCGGCTCAATCTCGGTAAGCATCTATGGGCTGAGGGTTTAATTCCGCTGGAAATAGATGATAATGTATTCCCAATAGAAACAACCATCTTTAATACACCAATAGAATCACAATTAAAGCCTGACATTGAATTTGCCTTAGAAAATCATCCGGAAATAAACAAATTGGAAGGAAAGCGCAACCAACTCGATGCGGGTCTGAGATGGGCAAGAGAAAGCTTAAAACCTCAAGTTGATTTTTCCTACTCCTTCATAAATGCACCCATAAATCAGGACTTTGAATCGGAAACACTTGAAATCGGCGAGAACTATAAACTGGGTCTCGATTTTTCTTTTCCCATCCTACTAAGAAAAGAGAGAGGAAAACTCCAACAAACCAGGCTGAAAATCAGTGATAATGAGTTTGAATTGGCGAATCGACAACTATCCATCAAAAATGATGTAATCGCCACTTACACACAAAGCATTGCATTCGAAGACCTTTTAGATCAATACGCAGGGGTTTCTAATAATTATCGAAGATTATTAGAAGCAGAAATAATTAACCTTCAAAACGGCGAAACAGATATTTTTAAATTGAATATCCAACAGGATAAATTCATCGAAGCACAAACAGATTACTACGATGCATTAATCAAATGGGAAAAGAGTAAAGCCAAGTATATCTATACCATTGGCATCCCTTTCTTAGGTATTCAGTAGTGTCCGAATACGTTAATTCACAACATAATACTGTACGGATACGAACATTATAAAATCTATTATCCGTATTTTAGCAATTTCCGGTCACTTTTTATCATTTGGCATAATTGTGGCATTTTTCAATTAAAATCACAAAAAGGTGGAAGAAGAAATCAATAAAATTTTAATAATCGATGATGATGAGGATGTGCTATTAGCAGCCAAAATGCTTCTAAAGCGTCACATCAAAGAAGTATTAATAGAAAAGGATCCCAGAAAAATTCCTTTCCTTTTAAATAACAACGAATTTGATGTCATCCTCCTTGACATGAATTTCAGTCAGGATACCACAAGTGGTAAGGAGGGATTTTATTGGTTGGAGCAAATTCTGGAGAAAGACCCGAATGCTGTTGTTATTCTAATTACTGCATTTGGTGATGTAGAAATGGCTGTAAAGGCACTGAAAGCTGGTGCAACAGATTTTGTTTTAAAACCATGGCAAAACGAAAAGCTGTTAGCTACGCTATCCAGTGCTTCGAAATTGAAAAAGAGTTACAATGAAGTAACTCAGTTAAAACAAACAAGTAAAACACTTCAGGCCGATAGCAGCAAAGCGTTTAAGGATATAATTGGAGAAAGTGATGCCATCAAAAAAGTTTTTAAGCTCATTAACAAGGTAGCCTCCACAGATGCAAATGTTTTGATTCTAGGTGAGAATGGGACCGGTAAAGAATTGATTGCGAGAGCTATACATCAAAAATCTTTACGAAAAGATATGCCATTTATTGGGGTAGATATGGGCGCGATTACAGAGTCATTGTTTGAAAGTGAGCTCTTTGGGCATAAAAAAGGATCTTTCACAGATGCTAAAGAAGATCGCGCAGGAAGGTTTGAGGTCGCATCTGGAGGAACATTGTTCCTGGACGAAATTGGTAATCTCAGTCAACCACTCCAATCCAAGCTGCTAACTGCCATCCAAAATCGGAAAGTAACCAGAATAGGCACCAACCAGGAAATTCCAGTAGATATTCGATTAATCAGCGCTACGAATATGCCTGTTTATGAGATGGTAAATGAAAATACCTTTAGACAGGATCTCCTCTATCGTATCAATACGGTGGAGATTCAACTACCTCCACTGAGAGAACGGATGGAGGATATGGAAATGCTATCGAATCATTTTGTCAAAATGTACGCAACAAAATATCGAAAGAATATCAGTGAAGTAGCTGCCACTACCGTTTCAAAGCTTCAAAAATATCCTTGGCCAGGTAACATTCGTGAGCTACAGCACGCGATTGAACGTGCAATCATTATGAGTGACAATCAGCAGTTAATGCCTGAAGATTTTTTCTTCCTGGCTCAGAAACCTGAAACAAATGTCAGCTTAGAGCCAGATTCCTATAACCTGGATGACATGGAAAAGCATATGATTCAAAAAGTAGTGAACAAGTATGAAGGAAATATTTCAAAAGCTGCTAAGGAGTTGGGATTGACGCGTGCATCCCTTTATCGTAGATTGGAAAAACATGGTCTTTAAATCCTTTAGATTTCAGTTAATCGGAAGGCTTGTTCTTCTAATTGCGACAATATTCTTGTTTGCGTCGCTCTATTATTCTCAATCGTATTTTTTCACCAAATTCCTTGTTTTCCTTCTATTATCCGTTCAGGTATACTACCTATATGCCTTTCTTGAAAAGTCTAATCGAGAGATCATTCATTTTCTAGAGAGCATTCATTACGATGATTTTACCAATACGTATCCTGAAAAAAAGGGTACTTCAAGTAGAGATTTGCTTTATCATGAGTTTAATGAAATTCTAAAAAAGTTTCGTGAAATAAGGGCAGATAATGAGGCTCAGCACCAATACTTACGAACCATTGTCCAGCATATTGGGATTGGGATCATCACATTTGACAAACATGGAGAAGTGCAGATTATGAATAATGCTGCCAAGAAGCTTCTTGACATGAAGATGCTGAAAAATATTCGTCAGATATCAAGACAGTATCCCAATTTGACGGAGACGTTTCTAGATTTAAAAACCGGAGGTAGGGACCTAATCAAGATCTCGAAGGATAACGAGGATGAAATTCAGTTGGCTGTGTATGCTATTGAACTCTCATTAAGAGAAAAAGCATTTAAGCTGATTTCACTTCAAAATATTCAGTCCGAACTGGAGGAAAAAGAAATGGAGGCCTGGCAGAATTTGATTCGTGTGTTAACTCATGAAATAATGAATTCTGTTACTCCCATCTCGTCTCTTGCAGCAATGATGGAAAACGATCTTAAAGAATTTTTATCGAACGATTCAGATGTTAATGAGATAAAGGATGAGACCGTGGAAGACTTTTACCTTTCAATGAAAACCATCCATAACCGTAGCGAAAGCTTGATCAAGTTCGTCTCTGATTTTAGAAATATGACACGAATTAAGCTTCCTTCACTAGAATTTACGAAGGTGAAAGACATCATAACTCATGTTCTGCTTCTTTTGAAACCTGATGTGGATGATAATAATATCCATGTGGAAATCTCGATTGCTCCCGATCTTAGTATTAACATCGATAAAGAGCAAATAGAACAAGTGATTATAAACATTATCAAAAATGCAATTCAGGCACTTGTTTTTGGCGAAAAAGACAATAAGTCACTCTCAATAACTGCTATGCCGTATCCAACCGGAGGAGCATTTATCAGCATTGCCGATAATGGAACCGGAATTGAAGAAGAAGCACTTAAAAAGATTTTTATCCCATTTTTTACGACTAAGAAGCATGGTTCAGGAATCGGCCTAAGCCTTTCAAAGCAAATCATGAGAAACCATGGAGGTAGTATTACAGCCAAGTCACAAATTGGTCAAGGAACTGAGTTTCTACTTAAGTTTGCCAGCTAAACAAGGGACGTGAAATTCATCTTTATTGTACAAGGCGAGGGAAGAGGTCACATGACCCAAGCGATTTCTCTCTATCAAATACTGAAATCGAATGGACATGAAGTCACTCATGCAATCGTAGGTAAAAGCAAGAGAAGAGAGCTACCCAAATTCTTTATTGACAACCTAAAAATCCCGGTCACTTCACTTGAAAGTCCAAATTTTGTAACTGACAAGAAGAGTAAATCGGTAAGCATTTTCAAAACGTTTTTTGTTAACCTGGTAAGAATCCCTATTTATTTACGCAGTGTAAGAAATATTCATGCGTTGGTTAACACCGAGAAACCGGATGCAATTATTAATTTCTACGACTTTCTCGGCGGGCTTTATTTTATGCTAAAACGGCCAAAAATTAAGCATATAGCGCTGGCCCATCAGTTTTTACTGAATCACTCAGCATTTGAATTTCCCAAAGGCAGAATTTATGACCGGTTTTCTTTACTCATTGGGAATAGGCTGGCGGGGTATGGGGCGAGCAATTTATTGTGTCTTTCATTTCGTAGAATGACGGATGAAACAAACAAAAGACTTCACATTGTTCCTCCCCTTCTCCGTGCAGAGATTAAAGAAAAAGAAACCACCAATGGTGACTTTTTTTTGGTCTACATGGTAAATCACGGATATTCTGAGCAGGTAAAAGCATTTCATGCCAAGTATCCTGAAATTACCATGCATTGCTTTTGGGATAAGAAGGATGAACCCACCGAATTGAAAATAGATGAAACCTTAACCTTTCACAGGCTTGATGATAAGAAGTTCATAGCGTTTATGGCATCATGCAAGGGTTATTTAACTACTGCCGGGTTTGAGTCTGTATGTGAAGCCATGTATATGGGCAAACCCGTGCTAATGGTACCTGTAAAAGGTCACTATGAGCAGTCTTGTAACGCACTCGATGCCAAGAAAGCGGGTGCTGGAATTTCAAGTAATGTTTTTAACTTGGAACTACTGCTGGAGTATCTTCAGGAATATATCGACGTAAAGGATGAGTTTAGGCTGTGGTGTGCCCAAACGGAAAAATTATTCCTTAAGTATATTACTTAAATGCATTCTTAAATCGCAAGTTATTCTGACCAAGTAATGATATAACAGCATTCAACTTTTATTGAAATGGCCATAATTAGTAAAAAAAAAGAAGTATTTCCAATTAGTAAATGGCTGAGGAGTTATATCAAAAAATACGATCGGGAAATTGATTTACCGATTTACTACTCCGACCTGGTACGCTATGACAACTCCATCCCACTTTATGATAAATCAGGTAATGATACACTGTGGGTCACCGTATTCTATCCACAAGCGGATATGGACCAAATCTATGCATCGCTAAAAAAAGTATATGCAATCATTAAAGCAGATGGTGATTTATCTGTGATGGATCACTTAATCATTGATCGGGTAGATTTATGTGTATACGGTAATACCAAACCCTATAGAATCAGAGTAGTCAACCAGATCAACGACAACTTCGACTATTTCTATATAAAAAATGCGGATGCCTCACGCATCTATGGATTGGAATTGGAACACCTGCTTTCTCCAAACAAAATAAGCTATGTGGTAAATAAAGAAACATTGATCGAAGAACACATCGTGGGCATTCCTGCGGAACTCTTCATTAAGAAATACTTAAAAAGCTCAACCGTAAACGAGATCCGTCTAGCAAAAGAATTTGTGAAATTCAACGAACGATGCTTTGTGCGACTTTTGGGTGATATGCACTCAAGCAATTATGTCATTGACATTACACCAGACTTTGAAGATGTTGTCTATCGATTACGCGCCATTGATTTTGATCAACAGTCATATGAAGGCCGGAGAGCTATTTATTTACCGCAATACTACACGCAAAACAATCCGATCATAGCCGTTGGACTTAAGCACATGACCCCTGAGACCGTCAAACAATACCAGCGTGAGGAGAGGTCTCATATTGCTAATCGAATAAAAGTTGAAAGAAAAAGAATAGATGATCTTCTTTTTTCTATGAAAAATGACCGACTGTCTAAACCAGAAAACATTGAAAAACTCAAAAAGGAGCTTGCTGACTTTTATGAAGATGCTGACTTTCTTCACTGTCAATCGATGGGTGAGCTAGTCGCAATGAGTTTAGAAATGCTGACCAGGAATCCTAACCTATACAAAGACTATTAGGTCAGGTAAACCCCTTTTCCAGGGACGACCTCTACATGATTTTTGATGGTAGTGGATAATTCGTACCCCTTATAGGTAGCATAAATGGGAAATCTTCCATGCATGCGCAAGACCAGTACAGCGGTCTCTACTTTGTTTACCTTGAAGCCAAGGATTTTCGCCAAACAATAAGCCAAGGTCCGACCCGTATTGAGCACGTCATCGCAGAGAATGACGGTCTTATTATCCAATTCATGGATATCACCGTCTATCGTGACATCATTGAGGAGTGGATCCTCCTTATCCAGGGTCACGGTATAACAAGCCGAAGATTTTCCCGAGATATCATTGAGTGTTTCTCTTATTTGTTCAGCAAGCTTTCTGCCACCTACATCTACTCCAACCAATACAACTTCCTCATCCATGTTATTCTCATGAACTTGAAAAGCGATCCGTTGAATAATCTGATCGACTTTCGTTTGACTGAGTATTAAATTATTGCTCATTTTCAGGAACAGGCATCACTTTGCTGTCCTTGAATGTAGAAAGTATAATCATTGATTGCAAACCATCCACCACCTCAATCTCAGAAACTTTCTCCAACATTAACTTTTGATACGACTGGATATCGCTGGAAATGATTTTCAAAATAAAATCACCAGAACCGGTGATGTGATGGCATTCAATGACTTCTGGAATATTGTTAATCTGATTCAAAAAAAGATCAATATTTTGTTTGTTGTGCCCTTTCAAGGATACCTGAACAAACGTTTGGACACCAAGTCCAATTTTATCTGTATCAAGCTGCGCGTGATAGCTACTAATGATTCCTGAAGTCTCTAGTTTTTTGACTCTTTCAAGGGTTGGGGCTGGCGATAAACCAATATCTTTTGAAAGCTGGGCATTGGTGATTTTCGCATTTGACTGCAAAATCTCCAAAATCTTCCGATCAATTTTATCTAGTTTAACGCGTGACGATTGGATCTTCATAACAGAATTTTATTCGTTGCAAAAGTAATCAGATTAACAAAAGTTTGGTCATTCTTTTATTAAAGATGCAATTCTTTAACAATTTATTGATCTAATCCCCTAATGTGAGCTGCTTAAATTTTAATTATTCGCTTTTGAAACGTTTGATCTCCGAACTGAAAGACGACAAAATAGATCCCGGAACCCAGGGTTGAAATATCCAGAAATAAATTATTGAGGCCTTCCACGGCCTTAACTACCCGCTGAGTTTCTAGTTTTCCAGAAGAATTGATCACTTGTAGCAGGGCATCTCCGCTACTTGGTAAAATCACACTCACACGTGTCTCATCGCTTGCAGGATTTGGAAATGGATCTTCTACCACCACCTGCGGTTCAATAGTGATACACTTTTCATCATTTAATGGATTCAAGTCAGGATACCCGGTATACTGCGATTCAATTTTCACGCAGAAATAAGACGGCTGAGATACGGACAAAGGAATCCTGGTGTTTAACCTAAAAAGCCTTTGGTCGCCTATATCGATGAATTCATTCACGCGTTCTGTGACAGCAAACTGGTTCTCTAAATTGATCTCGACCGCTATTTGATCGACCGGTAGGTTGCTTCGATTTGCCACTTGAACCAGGACCTCCCCTACATTATTCTCCTCAATTAATTCAAAGGCTGTTATCTCCAAATCCACTTCCGGAACACGGATCATCACATTTTGGGAGGTGGTATCGGCGCATCCAAGATCGTTCGTGGCAATAAGACTCACCTGATAGTCCTCTGCTTCATCAAAAACAAAGGATTGTTGATTATTGGATTCACCTCTCAGCTGATCATTGATTAACCAGGCAGCCGAACTACTCCCTGAAGAAGTGTTTATAAAAGTGAGTTGATCACCTGGAATTCCATAAAAAGGATCAACAGTGAAAGACGCATTCGGAGAAGAATTAATTGAAATTTGACGGGACGCATTCACAACACAACCATTTTCCGTCTCCGTTTCAAGACCGATGGTATATGTACCTTCTTCCAAGCGTGATAAAATGATCTGATTTCCGTTGCCCACATTTTCGTCGTTCAAGAACCACCTTTTCGAAACAATAGGATCATTAAATGCGCTGGAATTATCAAAGGCACGGATGGATACGTTATCACAATCTCCTTCTGTAGAAAAATCTACTTCCGGCAACTCCAGTACTTCTATTGTTCTTGTGATGGACTCGGCGCAGGTATTTAAACTGGTCACTTCGAGTGATACTTCGTATTCCCCGGGGCTATCGAAGACATGAGAAATCATTTGTTCAGTGTAGGTAGTCCCATTCACATTCCAAAGCCAACCAGTGACAGGACTTACATCTCCTGGTGTAATGTCTTCAAATATAGAGGCTTCACCCACACAATTGATCGTTTGACTAAACGCTGGAATGGGTGCATCAAGTATTTCTATTGGCTCTGAAGAGAGTGTTTCACAACCGTTCGAGTTAGTCACTGCCAGCGCTACCTCCACGCTGCCGCTTTCAGAAAAATTGAAGGTGGGGTTTTGGTCCGTGCTCACCTCTTCCCCATCTATCCGCCAGGACCATGCCACCGGGTCAGCGTCGTTTCCCCCGTCGCTCTCATCAAAAAACTGCACGCCACTGGCATCTGTGCATGGAATATCAAAAGTAAAGGCCACTTGAGGCACATCCAAAACAGCTACCTCTCCCACCCGGGTAGCCGTGCAGCCATTGGCATCCGTGGCTGTCAGCTCCACAAAGTAATTACCTGAGGAAGGAAAAACATGGGTGGGGTTTGGGTTGGTGGAAGTGAACCCGTCCGTGAAGTCCCAGAAATAAGAGGCCGCATTTTCGCTGGTATTTGTGAACGTAACCGCCTCGCCATCACAGCTAGCAGCCGCTGAAAAGTTGGAGGTGGGGCCCTCTAAAACGGTGATTTCAACTGTTGCAGGGTCCGATTCACACCCGGGGATGGTGGAGGTCACCGTCACAGTTCTGGCCCCTGGGGTTTCATAACTTACCACAGGGGCAGGCGCTTCGCTATCAATAGTGCCGTCACCATCAAAATCCCATTGATAACTTAAGATGCCCTGATGCAGGGATTCATCTGTGAGGTTTGTAAAGGTAAATTCCGTATCCCTGCACAAAATAGTTTCTGAGACGGTCACTACAGGGACAGGCGGCTCCGGATAGATGGTGATTTCTTGTTCGGTAAAGTTGTGGCACGTTCCGTCATCTACATCCAGGCGGACAAGGTAAGCCCCTGCTCCTCCAAGCGTATCAAACGATACTTCCGGGCTTTCCAGGTTGCTGTCTTCTATGC
>CAYWOQ010000029.1:11606-43414 GCA_964459925.1 uncultured Roseivirgaceae bacterium | reverse complement strand
GGGTGGTGTGAGAGGACAGGTAGGGAAATAATCCCTACCTTCCTACTCGATTTCAACCCCTACAGTAACAATTGTTACACCCAATGAATCAGTGTAACAATTGTATCAATAATGCCTACAAGCGACCCGTAAACTTGCATCAAAGATCAGGAATCGATTGGTCATATAGTAAGACTAACGAAAATGATAAAGTAAGCAAGAAATGAAGAATAGTTTTTTAATTGTGTTTTTCTCGGTAAGTATTTCATGGTTATCTGCTCAGGATACTTTGCAGATATCCAAAGCCGAGTTTGTGGAAAGGGTAACTGAAAATAGTTATCAAAAGCAGGTTGCAGAGAAAGAAACAGCCATGGCCCAAGCAGATTATCAACAGTCAAATGCGTTGTTTCTTCCATCGGTTTCAGCTTCCTATACTGCCATCACCACTAATAACCCTTTGGTTGCATTTGGGTCTAAGTTGAACCAGGAGATTTTGACTCAGCAGGACTTTAATCCGGCGTTATTGAATGATCCTGAAGCAATCGAGAATTATGCAACGGAGATCATGGTGCTTCAGCCATTATTAAATCTTGACGGGGTATATGGAAGAAGTGCTGCAAAAATTCAGCAGGAGGCATATCAGTTGAAATCACAAAGAACGATTGAGTATCTGGAGCTTGAAGCAGCTAAATATTATATGCAGTTACAATTAGCCTATGAAGCCGTCAAAGTACTTGAGCGAGCTCAGCAAACTTCTAGTGAGGCGGTAAGAATGATCAATGATTACTATGATCAGGGTTTGGTTCAAATGGCAGATGTGCTAGATGCAAAAGTGAAAGCAAGTGAAGTAACTAATCAGTTGAAATATGCTCGATCCAATGTACTGAATACATCTGATCAACTACATACGTTGATGGGAAATGAAAGTGATGTAACAGTTCTTAAACCAGCAGAGAAGGCTCCAGTAGATTATTCAGATGCAAGCTATGCTGAGATCTTACCAGAAAACAGGAAAGATATACTCGCCATGTCTAAGTCCGTCGATAGATACGAAAATATGTTGAAGTCCTCCAGGATGAAGCTTGTGCCCAGGATCAATGCATTTGGTAGTTTCCAGATTTATGATAGTCAGCCACTTGGTTTTGAAGCGACGGGCTATGTATTAGGTGCTAAACTATCATGGGATATTTTTTCTGGTTACTCAAATATTGCCAAATCAACCAAAGCACGACTGGAGATGGAAAAAGCAAGCCTTGAAAACGATAGCTACATGATGAAGCAGCAAGTAGAATTGAATAGAGCGAATCGGATGCTTGAGGATGCTAAGAACAAAGTGGAGCTTTTTAATAGTGCATTCCAATATTCCTCAGAATCATACAAGATAAGAAAAGATCGATTTGAGCAAGGTCTGGAAAAAACGGTGGATTTGTTAGCAGCAGAGACTCAAATGTATCAGAAAGAACTGCAACTGAAACAGGCAATTTTTGAATACAATTTCACCAAAGAATATCTTCATTTTTTAACAAGAGTATAACTGATAAAAGAAAATAAAATGACAAAGTTTAAATATCTGATCATGTCAATCTCTCTTACCGGTTTTCTGGTAGGGTGTGGCTCAAGTGAAGAGCATGATATAAAGGAAATAGATCCTATTCCAGTAGATATTGGTGTAGCCACGATAGATCGAGAAATCCAAACGATACAAGTAAGTGGAAGAATTGAAGCAGCCAATAGTGCAAATGTAAGTACTCGAATGATGGGTAATGTTACCAAAGTTGTGGCCAAGCCAGGTGATGCGGTAAGAAAGGGAGATTTACTTGTAGCTATCTCAAGTGAAGATTTAAAGGCAAAGAAGGCACAGGTTGAAGCCTCAATAGCACAAGCGAGAAGTGGATTGGAAAATGCAGAAATGGATTATAAACGGTTTTCTTCCCTATTTGAAAAAGGCAGCGCGTCGAAAAAAGAGCTTGAGAATATGACCACAAGGTATGAAATGGCTCAAGCAGGCTTAGAGGCTGCTCAGCAAATGAAACAAGAGGTTGATGCTCAGTTTGTATATACAAATTTACGGGCTCCTTTCGCAGGAGTAGTAACGAACACTTTTGTAAAAGAAGGGGATATCGCCAGACCAGGGATGCCGTTAGTCACGGTGGAAGGCACTAACGCCTATGAAGCAACAGTAATGGTACCGGAATCTCAGATCGGCAAAATCAAAACCGGAGCAAAAGCAACAGTGCTTATTAAGTCAAAAGACTTGTCTATAAATGGAGAAGTTGTCGAGGTAAGTCTCTCGGCAAAAAATACAGGAGGTCAGTTCTTGGTGAAAATTGCAATAGCGGAAACAGAGCATGTGCTTCCTGGTATGTTTATCAATGCTAACATCGCCATTGATCAATTAAACGAAGGGGTTACTCCACCAATGGTTGACGAACAAGCCTTGGTAAGAAATGGTCAATTAACAGGAATTTATACACTTGGTGAGGATAATAAAGCAATCCTTCGGTGGGTGAGAACTGGTAATACAAAAGATGGTCAAGTTGAAATGCTCTCCGGGATTAGTAAGGGTGAGAAATATATCTTGAAGCAAGAGGGTAAGCTCTACAATGGAGCTACAGTTTTGGTAAATAATTAATCAAATTGACAATGCAAGAAGGAATTTCGGGTAAGGTCGCCAATTTTTTCATTCACTCAAAACTAACCGTTTTGTTGATGGTGGCCTTGATGATCATTGGTGTGTATAGCTCATTTTTGATTCCAAGAGAGGAGGAACCGCAGATCGTTGTACCAATGGCTGACGTCATGGTAGGATATCCAGGTGCATCCCCATTGGAGGTTGAGAGTCGAGTGGTACAACCTTTAGAAAAGATTATATCAAATATCAAGGGGGTCGAACATGTGCACAGCATGGCTATAAATGGAATGGCCGTACTGGTAGTACAGTTTTACGTAGGTGAGGATACGGAAAGATCCTACGTCAAGCTTTATGATGAGTTGATGAAACATCAAAGGAATATGTTTCCAGAGACTGTTTATGAGCCTATTGTAAAGACAAGATCTATAGATGATGTACCAATGCTGGGTCTGACCCTTTGGAGTAAAACATACGATGACTATCAGCTGAGATTATTGGCTGAAGAGGTTACATCAGAAATTGAGAAAGTAAAAGATGTTTCTATTACGAAAGAGATTGGTGGTCGTCCAAGAGAGTTAAGGATCCTATTGGATAAAGATCGTATGGCGGAGAATGGAGTTGATGCGCTTGGTATTATGCAAATGATCAAGGCAAGTAACAGTAGTTCGCAATCAGGTTCGTTTGTTGTGTCGGATCAAGAATACCTCTTAAAAACGGGTAATTTTTTAAGCTCTGCAGAAGATGTAGGGAGTATTGTTGTTGGTGTAAATAAAGGTCTTCCTGTATACCTTCATCAGGTGGCCATGATTTTAGATGGTCCATCTAAGCCTAAAGATTATGTGGGTTTTGGATATGGAAAAGCGAATGATAATTACCAGGCAAGCCCATCTACCTATCCGGCGGTCACGATTTCTGTGGCCAAGGTCAAAGGAGCGGATGCCATGAAAGTGTCTGACAAGATTCTAGATAAGATCGAATTGCTAAGAAGTACGTTGATTCCGGATGATGTACAAGTAGAGGTAACAAGAAATTATGGAGAGACCGCTTCACATAAAGTTGGTGAGCTGTTATTACACCTTGGAGTTGCAATCGTAGCTGTAACTGTTTTGGTTATGCTAGCCATGGGGTGGCGAGGTGGACTGGTTGTATTTCTATCAGTTCCACTAACATTCGCTTTGACGTTATTTAGTTATTACATGCTAGGGTACACCTTGAATAGGATCACGCTTTTCGCATTAGTTTTTGTGGTGGGTATTGTGGTGGATGATAGCATCATCATTGCGGAAAACATGCACCGTCATTTCAAGGCGAAAAAATTACCTTTTGCCCAAGCTGCGATATATGCCATTAATGAGGTAGGTAATCCAACCATTCTGGCAACCTTCACAGTAATTGCCGCGATCCTTCCAATGGCTTTTGTATCAGGCATGATGGGACCTTACATGAGTCCCATGCCCATTGGAGCTTCCATTGCAATGATGCTGTCTTTATTTGTTGCCTTGACAGTAACTCCATATTTAGGTTATCATTTCCTGAGAGAAAAGGATAAAAAAGGAAAAGAAACATCAGGTCATGATGAGCATGGAACCGGCTGGATTTACAGAGTCTATAACAAGATTGAAAAACCATTTCTAGAAAGTGGGGTGAAGAGATGGGTGATGCTTGGAATTACTGTCATCTTGTTGTTTGGATCTGTTGCCATGTTCTTTACTAAATCAGTGGCTGTGAAAATGCTCCCATTCGATAATAAAAATGAGTTTCAGGTGGTGATAGATATGCCTGAAGGAACAACGCTAGAAAGAACCGCTGGTGTCACATCAGAAATTGCCCAATACCTGGCTGGAGTGCCCGAGGTTGTTAATTATCAAACCTATGCCGGGACTTCCGCTCCAATCACTTTTAATGGATTAGTAAGACACTATGATTTGAGAGGAGGTAGTAATATGGCTGATATTCAGGTGAATTTATTGCACAAGGAACATCGCTCACATGATAGTCATGAAATAGCAACAAGGGTGCGACCTGAGGTTCAACGGATTGCTAAAAAGTACAATGCGAATGTTAAAATTGTTGAAGTGCCACCAGGTCCTCCTGTTCTTTCAACCTTAGTCGCGGAAGTATACGGACCTGATTACGGAGAACAAATCAAAGTTGCACAACAAGTAAAAACGATACTGGAAAACACGCAGGATGTAGTGGATATTGATTGGTACGTAGAAGCAGGACAGACTGAGTATAAGCTCGATGTGGATAAGGAGAAAGCAATGATGTATGGCATAGTACCGCAGCAAGTGGTAGGGAACCTGACTTATCTTATTGGGCAGCATTCAATTAGTACGCTTTATGATGAATATGCGGAAAACCCGGTTGACATAGTTATGCAGTTAGAGGACAAAGAGCAGGCTGGAATTGACTTGGTTCAAAACCTGAAGATAAGAGGGATGCAAGGGAACATGGTGCCGGTTAGCGATATTGTGAAAGTTAGAGAAGATACACTTCAAAGTACCATTTACCGCAAGGATCAAAAACGTGTGGTCTACGTGCTGGCTGATATGGCCGGTGAGTTGGAGAGTCCTGCTTATGCAATTCTTGGTATGACAGAAAAGCTTCAACAAATGAAGTTGCCTGCTGGGTATAGTGTAAGTGAATTGTATATGGAACAGCCGGAGGATGAATCTGATTTTGCAGTTAAATGGGATGGAGAATGGCAAATAACACTCGAAGTATTTAGGGATCTTGGAGGTGCATTTGTCGTGGTGATTATTGTCATCTACATGCTGATTGTCGGTTGGTTCCAAAATTTTAAAACCCCAATTGTTATGATGCTGGCTATTCCTTTGTCGCTAATAGGGATTGTACTAGGACATTGGCTATTAGGTGCATTTTTTACGGCCACTTCTTTTATCGGAATGATTGCCCTAGCAGGAGTAATGGTAAGAAATTCAGTCTTACTGATAGACTTTATTGAAATACGATTAAATGAAGGGATAGATTTAAAAACAGCCATCATTGAAGCTGGTGCGGTTCGGACCACACCAATTCTCCTAACAACTGGAGCTGTAGTGATAGGGGCCTCAATCATTCTATTTGATCCGATTTTTCAGGGATTGGCTATATCATTGGTTGCGGGTGCGATTGTATCTACGATGCTTACACTGATTGTAGTGCCACTCATTTACTATATGACAGAGAGAAATAAATGGGAGCAAGAAGCTGCTCCGTCCAAATAAACGAAAATGGAACTTTTGATAATAACAGCGGTGCAGTCCTTTGAAAAGGATATCAAAAGACTGCTAAAAGAAAATAAAGTAAAAGTTTTTTCCCATCTGGATGTTACTGGTTTTAAAGATCACGGGCATGAAACCCATGATGAAAATTGGTTTGCCTCTAGTGTAGGTGAATATCAATCTGCCCTTTTTTATGCTTTTGTAGAGGATAGCGCAGTTGATGGTGTAATACAAGCAATTAAAAATTTTAATAGCAGCCTGGATGTAGGTTCACACGTGCATGCTGCAGTAATGGAAGTTAAAAAAAGTGTCTAAAAAATTAATAGAATGAGAACGAGAATTGTACATGCAGTGGCTGGGACTTTTATACTACTAAGTCTCCTACTTTCGATTTATGTTAATCAAAACTGGCTATGGTTTACTGCTTTTGTAGGAGCCAATCTCCTTCAGTCTTCATTTACAAAATGGTGCCTGATGAGTGATATTTTGGCCAGGTTCGGAGTAAAGGATTGAGTTAGGTTTAATAGTGAGTAAAGGCCGGATCGATACGATCTGGTCTTTTTTGTTTGTAACAAATGTTACGCTTACGCGACAATTATTATAATAATTTCGAATTTTTGTCCAGTTTCATCTGTTAGAAACCAAAATCGAATGAAATGATAGAGTTTATAAGTCAGCCATGGCCGTGGTATGTTGCAGGGCCGATCATTGCTTTAGTTATGTTTTCTCTGTTATTCTTAGGGAAATCATTTGGTATTTCTGCCAATCTCAGATCTATATGTTCTGTCATGGGAGCAGGAAAAAGCTGTGATTTTTTTGATTTCGATTGGAAAGAGCAAGCATGGAACTTGGTATTCGCCATGGGGTTGGTGATCGGAGGAGTAGTGGCTCACCTTTATTTGACCCCCTCCACTGAAGTAAATATTTCTCAAACAACCATAGCAGAACTCAATACTTATGGCATTGAAGATCCAGGTTCTTTCTTAGTACCTAAGTCGTTGTTTTCATGGGAGGCACTTTTATCCTTTAAGGGTTTTATCATGCTAATAGTTGGGGGATTTCTTGTAGGATTTGGTACCCGATATGCCGGTGGATGTACTTCAGGTCACGCCATTAGCGGGCTAAGTGATCTTCAGTTACCCTCATTAATAGCTGTGATTGGCTTTTTCATTGGTGGGCTGTTTGTGACGTATCTGGTTTTACCGTATTTACTTTCAATGTAATCAATTACTTATATGAAATTCTTTAGATATTTATTTATTGGAGCAATTTTCGGCATAACCTTGACGAAGGCAGAGATTGTATCGTGGTATAGGATTTACGAGATGTTTAGGTTCCAATCTTTTCATATGTATGGAGTGATTGGTTCTGCTGTAGTCATTGGAATTATACTGATTCAAATCATTAAAAGGATGGGTATCAATGATGTGGATGGACAACCCATTGTAATCAATCCTAAACACTTTAGTATACCAAGATATTTGATTGGCGGGATAATTTTTGGACTGGGTTGGGCACTCACTGGAGCTTGTCCAGGACCACTATTTATTCTCGTAGGGAATGGAATTTCTGTTGTAGTAGTAGTTATTGCTTCAGCGCTATTGGGAACTTATGTATACGGTAAAGTAAGAAATAAGCTTCCGCACTAGGGGAATTCTAGCTCATTACCTTTTCCATGTAGAATTTGCTGATATCCGGATATTTTGAGGCGTCCATGGGCTGGAAACCGTCGATTGGAATGGTTGTAGCATATAGATCGAACTGAAATCGCATGATCTTTTCTGTGAAACTATCCAGGTTAAGGGGATAGGTAGCATAATGTTGTTCCTCAAAAATTGTTCTATCTAGTTCGCTTTCTTCCTTCATTTGTTGATGCACATCAACCACCTTATTAGTTTCTCTATCTATCAATTCCGTTGTGAAGTGGTAAAAGCTTTGAATTTTTTGACGATAAAACTTTAAATAATACGTGTCGTGGAACTCCTCGATGCTCATATGTTTGCCAAATAGGGTTTTACAAAATGATGTGCAAAGTAATTAATATGACTTAGCAGCACAATATTAATTTCTCTTTTTGAAACTCATAATTTCCAAAAAGTTATTATAGTGTCAATTAATAGCTCATTTCATCCATTTTCACTTTCCCTTTGAAAGTCCAGAACACAAAACCCGTGTACAATGCTACCAATGGGGTTCCAATCGCTGCAATAATCAACATCGTTTCTAAGGATTTTTCAG
Source organism: uncultured Roseivirgaceae bacterium (assembly GCA_964459925.1). Taxonomy (GTDB): domain Bacteria; phylum Bacteroidota; class Bacteroidia; order Cytophagales; family Cyclobacteriaceae; genus Ekhidna. The sequence goes on along the minus strand of CAYWOQ010000029.1, from coordinate 35,338 downwards.
AGGAGCTTGCGTTATTCACCGTCAATGTAAAGGAGGGATCTTGAGTTGACAGAATAATTGCTGGATATAATTCAAATGCAACAATTATTAACAACATCGCTACAGAGATTGAAGAAAATATAAATGAGTACCAATATTTTTTCTTATTAATCAGTCTTGGAATATTAGCAATGCTTAGAAATGCAATCAGTGCAATTACGAAGAAAGCAGGTTGAGACTTGAATCGATCAGAAAGATGTTGGAAATATATCAGTGAATAAATGGTAGTAATCCCGAAGCTAACAATGAAAAAGATGATGGCTCGCTTAACATATAAGGTCATATGAACGAATTGTTTTCCTTCTGTTTTCATGAGTAAATAGATGGCACCATGTGTCATAAATAATGCAAGTGTGGTAATTCCTACCATCAATGCATAGGGATTAAGAAATTCCAGCCAACTGCCTTGAAACTCTTTATCGGCACCAATATTCATCCCTTGAAGAACATTTCCTAAAACAACCCCGAGTAAGACTGAGAGCATGATACTAGATACACTATAAGCAATATCCCAGCTGTTTCTCCACCATTTCATGGGTTCCTTACTTCGAAACTCTATCGATACAGCTCTGAAAATAAGGAAGGTCAAAAAGAGCATAAAGGGAATGTACATCGCTGAGAATACAGTAGCATAAACATCTGGAAATCCTGCAAAAAGAGCACCCCCACCAATTACTAACCACACCTCATTACCATCCCATACGGGACCCACTGCATTTAAAGCGACCCGTCTACTTTTGTCATCTTTGAAAAAGAGATGCCATGCGCCAGCACCCAGATCGAATCCATCAAGAATGGCATAACCAGTGAAAACACCACCAACTACCAAAAACCACCATGTCGCATAATCGATTCCTAAAAATGTAGCCATGATTTAATTGTTTTTAGTGTTAAAAGCTAGTGCCATTTCCTTCTGCTTTGGTCTTTGTTCGTGTATTTCAACATCCTCAGGACCATGTTGGATTTTCTTATTCATCATGTAGATAAAAAGAGAAAACAGCAAAACATAAATAACTGCGAAAAGAATGATCGAAAAGAGCACCTGATTAGCCGTTACAACTTTTGAAAGGGCATCCGAAGTTCTCAGTAAACCATAAACTACCCAGGGCTGTCTTCCCATTTCGGCAGCAAACCAGCCTACCTGATTGGCTATTTGAGGCAGAAAAACACTGATAACAAAGACCTTGAGAAGCCATTTCTGCTCAAATAGCTTTCCTCGTAACCATTGGAAAGTTGCTAATAAGGTCAAAGCAATTAGAAATATCCCAATACCTACCATGATATGATAAAACTGAAAAATAGCATTAAGGGCAGTTGGACGTTCATCTTCGGGAAAGGCATTTAAACCTGTAACCGGAGTTTCAAAATCTTGATGTAAAAGAAACGATAATCCACTAGGTACCTTAAGACCTACAACCTCTTGTTTTTCCTTATCTACCCATCCAAAAGCATAAAGATCTGCCACAGCCAGGCTATCAAAGTGTCCTTCTAATGCGGCAAGTTTAGCAGGTTGGTTGACTGCCACTCCATCTGCGGAACGATGACCAGTAAATAGCTGTGAAAGAGAGGCTACCGTCGCAACAGCTAGTGCAATTTTGAATGCCTTTTGTGAAACCTCTACATGTCTGTTTTTTAGCAAATAATATGCATGAACACTCATAACTAGAAAAGAACCTGCCAGAAAGGCTCCTATCCATACGTGTGTTAGTCGATCCACACTTGAGGGATTAAAAACCATCGCCCAGAAATCAGTTATTTCTGCTCTAGCATTGATCCCTTCCCCAACTATATGAAATCCTGAGGGTGTTTGTTGCCAGGAATTTGCCACCACGATCCATATTGCTGAAAACATAGATCCAAGCCAAACACCCAGTGTAGAAATGAAATGAACGACTGAACTTACGCGATTCCAACCGAACAATAGCACTCCAAGAAAACCACTTTCAAGCGCAAAGGCAAAAATCCCTTCAGCAGCAAGAGCACTTCCGAATATATCACCAACATATCTAGAATAAGTAGCCCAGTTAGTGCCAAATTCGAACTCCATCACAATACCGGTAGCCACTCCGATACCAAAAGTGATAGCAAATATTTTAGTCCAAAACTTCGCTAAGACATGATATTGTTCATTACCAGTTCTTAAATATTGACCTTCCATGAATACCATGATTAAACCAAGACCTATGCTCAGCGGAGGGTAGATGTAGTGGAAAGAGACCGTCATGGCAAACTGTATTCTACTTAATATTTCAACATCCATTTTTTGGTTTTTTTAGTTGTTTATTTCCACGATTCGAAGGTACTGACCGGTAAATAACTCTGGGTAACAAATGTTACTATGCGATAATCTTTAACTCTTCATTAACAATTACCAATTACGGCTAGCTAGAAAACCAATGATATTGATCAGTAGAATTAATGATTTCAATCACCTAAATATGTAACATAAGTATCAGATATACAATAAGTTATCATTTTATTTTGATAGTAGAATTATTAAACTGATAACTATGAAGATAGAACAAATCTACACTGGATGTTTAGCTGAAGCTGCCTATTATATCGAGTCTGATGGAGAAGCTGCGATCATCGATCCACTCCGAGAGGTGGCACCTTACATTGAAAGGGCTGAAGAGAGCGGTGCTACCATCAAATATGTGTTAGAGACCCACTTTCATGCAGATTTTGTATCTGGCCATTTAGATCTTGCAAAAAAAACAGGAGCACAGATTGTTTATGGACCGTTGGCAGAACCCAACTTCGAAGCATATGTAGCTAAGGATAACGAAGAATTGAAGTTAGGAAATGTTACCATCAAGGTATTGCATACACCTGGTCACACCATGGAATCTACAACCTTCCTTTTGATGGATGAAGAAGGAAAAGAACATTCAATTTTTACCGGTGATACACTATTTATTGGTGACGTGGGACGTCCGGATTTAGCGGTTAAATCAGACTTGTCTAGAGAGGATTTAGCGGGTCATCTTTTCGATTCATTACGAAATAAAATTACGCCGCTTCCAGATCATGTGATTGTTTATCCCGGGCATGGTGCCGGCTCTTCTTGTGGAAAGAATATGAGTAGTGAAACTTCTGATAAGCTGGGTCATCAAAAACTATTCAATTACGCACTGAAAGCAGATATGACTAAGGAAGATTTCGTTCGTCAGGTTACAGATGGTTTGGTCGAACCTCCCCAATACTTCCCTAAGAATGCAGTCATGAATAAGATAGGGTATGATAGTATTGATAAAGTACTGGAAAGAGGTATTGTTGCTTTAGAACCCAATCAGTTTGAAGATCTAGTAAATCGGAACGATGCACTGGTGCTTGATACAAGACCGTCAGCGTACTTTGTGAAAGAACACATTCCGGGATCCATTTGGATAGGCATCGATGATAATTTTGCCCCCTGGGTAGGAGCGCTAATAACCGACCTAAAACAAAATATCGTGTTTGTTGCGGAAGCAGGTAGAGAGGAGGAAGTAGTTACGAGGTTGGCACGAGTTGGGTATGATAACGCACTCGGATACTTAGATGGAGGCATGACTGAGTGGAAAAATGCTGGGAAAGAAACGAATGCGATTGAATCCATTGGAGCTCACGATTTTGTTGGAATTTATGATACCGATATGCTGAATGTTCTGGATGTAAGAAAAGCTAGCGAATATGAATCTCAACATGTGAAGGGAGTTAAGAACTTTCCACTGGATTTTATCAATAGAAACATCAAAGACTTAGATCAAAACAAAAAGTATTATTTACACTGTCAGGGTGGTTACCGATCTGTCATTGCAGCTTCTATTTTAAGAGCTAAGGGATTTAAACAGCTTGTGAATGTTGAAGGGGGCTTTAATGAAATTAAGAAATCATGTGTAAAAGTTACCAAGTTCAAAGAACCGGAAACCATGCTCTGAATGGTAACAAATGTTACGATTCGGTATCTGGATAATGCGTTACTTACAGATAAAAAAATGGATACATCAGAAGACACAAATGTGAAATTAATTCCTCGAATAGGTGATCAGGCACCTGATTTTGAGGCGACAACTACAAAAGGGAAAATTAAATTTTCAGACTTTGCGAAAGACAAGTGGATTGTGATGTTTTCGCATCCTGCAGATTTCACTCCAGTATGTACTACTGAAATGAGCGGTTTTGCGGAAAGAAAGGAAGAATTCAATGCTTTAAATACCGAGTTGATCGGATTAAGCATCGATAGCATCCATTCGCATTTGGCTTGGGTGGATAACGTAAGAAAGAATACTGGTGTGTATTTCGATTTTCCAATTATCGCGGATCTGGATATGAAGGTTTCTAAATTGTATGGAATGCTTCAACCCAATGAAAGCGAAACGGCAGCTGTTCGTGCGGTATTTTTTATTGATCCGACCAAAACTGTTCGTTTGATCATGTATTATCCACTAAATGTGGGTAGAAATATGGATGAAATTCTGAGGGTGCTTGAAGCGCTACAGGTTTCTGATGAATACAAAGTCGCTATTCCTTTAAACTGGAAGAAGGGGGACAAAGTAATTGTTCCTCCACCTAAAACATTGGATGAAATGGAGGATCGGTTAAACGATGATTCTATAGAACGAGTTGATTTTTACTTGGCAAGAAAAGAGTTGGTTTGATTTTTATGAAGTAGGGAAAAAGGGCACTTTGGTGCCCTTTTGTCATTTATAAGTCAGTCAAAAGAAAAAAAGTCAATAGAAAAATGATGAAATCGTCTAAAATCTTCTATCCGCTGGCCTTGTCCTTAACATTGGGCTTAGCTCCTTTTTTCCCGGAACCCCATCTCATCGGGAAGATTCGGTGGATTGCTGGCGGAGGAACAGGTATGCAGCCCATGGATTATTTTGACCTTGTTTTACATGGTGCGCCTTGGGTTTGGTTACTTGTTGTGATAATAAAAATGGCATTGAAGAAATAACATATGGACAAAAAAAGATCCAGCTGTTCTTGATGATCAGCTGGATTTAACCAATGAGTTATTTATTTACACTTATAGCTCCTTGATCTTGATGTTTTTATACCAAACATCATCTCCATGATCCTGCAGTGCAATGAATCCTTCCATCGGAATATTCCCCCAATTCGGATTCATACCAGGCCACTTACTACCTGCGATTAGTTCTGCCATACGGTCTGATCCGATAGTGTACTTAACTACTGTGTCTCCGTTCATTATATGCCAAATATTGGCTCCTCTGGCTAGTACTTCCGAAGTATTCCAGGTTGAATGACCTTTGAAATTTTGAGGGTCAGCAGGAATTAAATCATAGAGTGAACCAGCCTGTCTATTTCCATTCTTCCCAAGCTTTGCATCTGGGTGATGATAGTTATCCAATACCTGCATTTCAGGTCCTGTTTTCCAGATGTCATCAAATTCTTCCGTTCCTCTATAGAGTATGCCTGAATTTGCAGCACTGTCAACCATCCAGTCTACCTTGAAATGAAAGTTTGAAAATATTTTATCATAAATGATATCTCCACCATCTGCTGCACCTGCTTCTCCGCTTCCAGATCCCTGGATATGAAGCATGCCGTCACTAATTTCCCACGCAGCAGGAAAGGTTGTTTTTTTATAACCTCTCCATCCATTAGAAGTAGAACCATCAAAAAGTAACATCCATCCATCCGCCTTTTCTGCTTCCGTTAGTGCATTATCTCCAACTGCTTCAACAGATTCAGCTGGTGCTTCTTCGACTGTAGCTTCTTCACTTGAATCTGCATCCTGGTTTTGACCGGTAGAGCAGGCAAAAACAAAGAATATCGTTGCTAAAAAGAAAAGTACTTGTTTCATTTTTATTAATTCATTTGGTTGAAAATCTATTATGCTGGCATATCTGGTAGTGACCATCCATCTCTGTAGGTATGTTTCACCAATTCCTCAGCAAAGGCCTTAGCAGACATTGGATCAGTCCATGACTTATCAAAAGTTGGGTGGCCATCATGAATTTTGAACCCGTCTTTAATCACTGTTTTGATCTCTTCATTATCACCGATATTGGTAAACTTCATGTTTTCACCGTCCCATGCAAGTTCCTTGTTCAGTGCTTGTAATCGGACCGCCATCACTCCCATTACAACCATTTCATTAAATGGACCAGCTTCAGAAAAATCTGAGGTTGTGGGTTTTCTGCTTTCAGGGCTTTCCTTACATGCTCTAACCCAATCCATTTCATGAGCACCATCCGACCATTTTTTGCCGATTTCTTTTTCTACTCTTCTCTCCGTTTGCTTTGTATTCGGAACTCTTCCTGATAGAAGCTCCGGATCAGCACCATAACAACCTACATGAAGAATATCTTTTGTTCCGTAGAAGAAGGTTCCGCCACCGTATTTATTAGGATTCTTGCCAGCAGGCCAGTTAGAAGGTAACTCAGGTTTGATACCACCATCATACCAGTACACTTCTACTTCCGGCATATTGACTTTGCCAACCTTCTCTCTTTTAGGGAAAGTTAATTTGACTGATTGAGCAGTAGGTGCGCATCCATCTAATAGTAACGAAGAGCTGCCTTGTGCTTTGGTTGGGTATTTTAATTTCAATCCTTCAAAAACCGGGTGAAGAATATGACATGCCATATCTCCCAATGCACCCGTGCCATAATCCCACCAACCTCGCCAGTTCCAGGGATGATAGATTTCATTGTAAGGCACCATCTTAGCAGGACCGGTAAACAAATCCCAATTGAGTGTATCAGGTACCCATTGTCCTTGTTCTGGTCTATTAAGGCCTTGTGGCCATATCGGTCGATCCGTAAATGATTCAACCTTCATGACTTCACCAATTTCACCATTCCAAATCCACTCACATACTTTAGCCACCCCTTCGCCTGAAGCTCCCTGGTTACCCATCTGGGTAGCTACTTTGTGTTTGGCAGCTAATTTGGTCATTAACCTTGACTCATAAACGCTATGTGTAAGTGGTTTTTGAAGGTACACGTGTTTTCCTAGCGTCATAGCATCCGCTGCAGTGATGGCATGGGTATGATCTGCTGTAGCGATTACAACAGCATCTATGTCCTTACCCATTTCATCATACATCTTCCGGTAATCCCAATACTTTTTCGCTTTTGGATACGCATCAAAACATCCTTTGGCATACTTCCAATCCACATCACAAAGTGCTACAACATTTTCGGACGCGAGATTCTTCAGGTTAGCAAAGCCCATTCCACCAACTCCAATGCCAGCAATATTCAGTTTATCACTAGGGGCAGTATGCCCCAGTCCGGCAATCGTAGTACTCGGAACAATACTAAAGGCTGCCACAGCCATTCCTGATTTCTTAATAAAATCTCTTCGTTTAATATGATTTGAATTTTTATCCATATTAGGTTAGTTCAATTCTGAATTTTACAATTGATTTTCGAAACCTTAAATTAATGATTAATACGTTTTCAGAACTAATTCTTATGGATTTTAATGATGAGTGGTGTCATGTGTGGGCTCACCAGGGCTCCCCGTGCTCGTCACACGCCACGGGGCAGGCTTCTCACCCAAATGAATTCAACAAAAAAAGCACAACTTTCATTGTGCTTTTATCGTGGGCCCACCAGGGCTCGAACCTGGGACTTACTGATTATGAGTCAGTTACTCTAACCAACTGAGTTATAGGCCCAAAGAATCTTAAGATTCAATGTCTTTGTTCACATTTTGCTATTATTTAAGTTTCTAATCGAAACGTAAAATAATATTATAAGGTCTTTGATGGGACACTTTCAAATGGGTGCGCAATATTACATATTTGCTGTCAAATTTCAATGAGATGTCAGACCTACTTCAAGGCGTAGATGCCATTATTTTTGATTTTGGCAATGTTTTGCTCGATTTGGATTACCCAAAAATCATTCAGGAGTTCAAAAAAGTTGCTAAAAAAAATCAAGAAAACATACGTAAACTGGTAGTGGACTCCAAAGTATTAGTAAAGTTTGAAAAAAGTGAAATTGGTCCGGATCATTTTCGAGCTGCGGTAAACCAGATATTAGGAATCAAGCTTAGTGACGATGATTTTGACGTTAAATGGAATAGCATCCTCAAAAGCATCACTAAGGAACGGATGAATAAAGTGGTTCAGATCGGAAAGCGTTTTGATACGTATTTATTGAGTAATTCGAATATTATTCATGAGCTTGCTTTCGAAGAAATGGTGATGGCCTCTACAGGTAAGCCAAGCATCAGGGATTTTTTCAAGGAGGCCTATTTCTCACATGAAATTGGTATGAGAAAACCGGACAAAGACATCTATGAACATGTCGTAGAAGAAATTAACAATTACCCCTCAAGGATGTTATTCTTAGATGATCGACTAGACAATGTTGAAGCTGCACGTGCAGTAGGTATGAAGGCAGTACAGATATTTAATCCTGATAAGCAGTTAAACGAGATTTTTGGTCTTGAACAATAAAATCAAGCAACCTCTTATTCATTTTGGGCTTTTTGTCCTCACATTGATTACCACCACCTTTGCCGGTGCGGAATGGACCATAAGTAAGTTTGTCATCTTTGGAATGACCTGGGACGACTTCTTATTTGGTTTTCAATTTTCTATTCCGTTTTTAGGTATCCTTACTTTTCATGAGTTTGGGCATTATTTCACTGCCAGATACCATAATATACGGGTTACGTTGCCTTACTACCTACCCGTTTGGTTGGGTTTTTTAGCCATTCCTTCCTTAGGAACGATGGGTGCGTTTATTCGAATCCAAGCAACCATTTCCAGCAGGACAAAATACTTTGATGTGGGTGTTTCCGGACCAGTGGCTGGTTTTGTTGTCGCATTGATTTTATTGGTTGTTGGATTCAGAACACTCCCGGAAACAGATTACATCTATGAAATACATCCCGAGTACGAAATTTTCGGAGAGAATTTTGAAGAACGAATGTTGGATTTAGATACCATTATTCTCAAGAAAGATCTTGATTCAACAAGGATGGGTTATGAAAATTTGTCAGATACCATACATACCAACCTTCCGGTCTCTATCTCTTTTGGTGATAATCTTTTAATGAGTTTCGGGAGAAACTATTTGGCACCAGATGATAGATATGTTCCAAGTCCGAATGAGCTTATGCACTACCCTTTGCTGCTGGCGGCTTTTCTGGCATTCTTTTTTACTGCCCTGAACCTTCTTCCCATGGGCCAGCTTGATGGTGGTCATATTTTATTTGGACTTTTAGGTTCAAAAAATCATTCGATTGTGTCTAGGGTGCTATTTATTGGATTTCTATTTTATGCTGGTTTAGGGCTAGTCACTACATCTAGCCTAGAAAATTCTTCCTTTGAGGCACTTGGAAGCTTTTTATTGATAACAGCAGCATACTTATACTTTTTGTACATCTGCTTTCAATACGTATTTATTGATAAGAGAAATAGATTGCTATATGCCACGCTACTTTTTACCACCCAATTTTTTATTGCCTCCATCTTTAAAGTAGAAGGGTATACCGGGTGGCTACTTTTTGCTTTCTTAATTGGTCGTGTTGTTGGTATTGATCACCCTCCGGTGATCGATGACAAGCCCTTAACTACCGGTAGAAAGATTCTTGGCTGGATAGCACTGATCATTTTTGTGCTTTGCTTTAGTCCACAACCGCTAGTTGTTGATGGAATCTAGAGTGTATGATATTCTGTTATTCCACCAAGCATGTTTCTTACATTCGTGAAGCCTTTGCTGTTTAAGAACTTTTTTGCTTGACCGGATCTATTCCCAGATTTACAATGAACGACAATTTCCTCATTTTTCCAATCGTCAATTTCGTTAAGTCTATTAGGTAACTCTCCCAGGGGAATAAGCTTGGCTCCAAGATTAGCCTCATCAAATTCCCATTCTTCACGGACATCTATAAAATTGAATTTTTCTCCCTTATCTAGTCGATTTTTTACTTCTTGGCTGGTAATATCTTCATTCATTTCAAAACTAATTTTTGTGTTGTGGTTTCGGTTTCGTTTACGATTGAGAGCAAATATAATCCAGGAGCAAATTCGGAAAAATCGTGTAAATCATTCATTGATTCTGATCGCAAAAGTTGACCTGAAATACTTCTTAAATGCACCCATTGGTAATTGGATGAAATCTTAATAATTCCATGAGTCGGATTCGGGAATACCAAAGGTTTTCTTGTTTCATCAGGAGCTCCAAGTGTAAAATCCTCTACTTTCTTAAATACAGGACGAATCATCAGTGCGCCTTGAATTCTTTCATTTCTGACCCATTCATCTGTGATATTCTCATAAATGTATTGAGATGCTTCCGGGTTACTTCTGTCAAATCCCACTCCGATGTATTGGTTGGCATCTTGCTCATAGGTGATATAGAAGGTATCTGTGACAATAAGTGGCCTGCTTAATTGGTATGAGGTAAATTCATTGATTTCTGCTCCAGTCGTTATGTTTATTGGTTCTGATCTCATGGGAAACTGATCAGTAAGGTTTTTGTAGATTCGAAGTGTGAGTGTTTCACCTTCGCTGGAAGGAGCAATGTTAGGAAAGTAGATATCTATATGGGTTAGCGTATCAGGTTCCTCAACCCAAAATTGTACCCCTACCTGATCCCCTCTTTCATTGACTCCCACGGCATATTCTGCGGTTCCATCATCATAGGAATAAAAATCATGAAAGAGGTATTGATTCCTAATGGTATCGTTGATGGTGAGATCTATAATTCCATCTTCATCAAGCACAGAAGTGCCCACTCGATTTGGAAGTAAATAAACAGTTGATTCTAAAACTACTGAGTCAAATTGTGCAAGAGGAGTGAAGTCTAACTCATTAAGCTCTAGCGGATTGTTTGGATCAGTCAATCCAAGTGTCAAATCAATGAAATTAAGATCATTTGATAGAATTCCTGCAGATTTCTCCCGATCATCTACAAGAAATTGACTATTGATAAGTATCTCCAGGGTGTAGGTTATCTCAGCACCATAAAGATTAAGAATAGAATCTTCAGTGATTGGATCAGGTGGGAGCTGGTTTAAATAAGTGAGAGATGTTTGCTGATTTTCTATCAGGTCGTTGTTTAAAAGAAATTGATGAACAGGCATTGAAGAAAAGGGCAATAAAAATGAAGAGACGTCATTGGTGAAAGCAGCATCGTCGTAACCATTCTCTATGATTTCCTCTTCTGTTCTATTCTTATCCATGTAGATGTAATCCAGGTGCCACGCATCAAAAGGGCCATCTTCGTCACCGAAAGACTGAAATCGAAAAATTGCAGAGCTCGTCAGAAACCGTTGTTCGATCTTGAAGTATTCTTGTGTAAAAGTTGTAGTTGCTAAATTATCAGAACCTTGTTTAGACCACAATTTTTCCCAGGGACGTCCATTTGCAGTATCTGCTGAGGGATTGTAGAATTGTAAACGGATGGAGTCGCCTACATCTGGCTTTTCTACGTTTCCACCTGCCTGCCAGTAAAAAGTAAGATAGATATCGTTCGCTTCACTAAATTCACTCAAATCAAGTGTGTCTGAGTAAAGCTGGTCTGTAATTCCTTGTCCATCTCCATAAAATTGCCCCAGATTGTCAAGACCGTCAAAGGTCACAACCCGATAGGTTGGAGGGTTTATCGCTAACGTTGCATTGACATAAACCCCAGTGCTTAGTACACTATTCCATTGCTTAGTAGTATCTCCATTCCAAATTCTCAAAGCATCAGGTGCCCCGTCATTGGTGATCGAGAAGTCATCCCAAAAAGGAAGCGTATTCTTATCGATAGCTTGATAGGATCGATGGGATGAGTTAAGTGCTTTCATCCGCAATTGAGCCGATGAGCAGTAGGATAGTAGCAATAAAATGGCGAGAAATAGTGATCTCATTGATTATCTAAAATTGTAGCAGAGTTATTGCTCAATGAATCTGGTTTGTAAACCCATAAATCAATCGGATCTCCAATTTTTACTATTGTTTGGGGTTTTGGATATTGATCCTGTATACTTCCTGGAGGAATGTTGCGATAAATTGTTGTATCAGCTTCTAAAAATGGTGCTTTACTTACAGCTACATACGCGACTTTTCCTACTTTAAGTCCCGAGCCGATAACCGCAAATTTTGCTTCCTCAAGATCCAGACCAGTTAGGGTAGGGGAGCGGAATTCTGTATTCCCGTAACCATTCCCTGCGATCAGATCTATAACAGACCCTTTTTCAATGACTTCTCCTTCCAGTACTACACGGCCATTTATTTGTGCTTCATGCACAACTCCAAAAAAGTCGTCCGGGACGTACTTTACTTCTCCGAGAACCAGATCGTAAGACTTCAATGTCATTTGAGCACTTTTTAATGAAAGGTCCTCCACCCTTGGCATCCTTACCTTAGGTGGGCTTTCTGCATTGACTGTAACGTAGATTTTTCTATTTTCTTTTACTTTCGAATTGGGTTTTGGAACCTGTTGTAACACTTCTCGTGGTAAGGCCTGCGATGAGTAACTACTATCAGCAGTCACCTCGTATCTTAAATTTCTTTTCCCTAGAAACTCCTCTAATTCATCTACTGATAGACCAATTACATTCGGAACTGTAATGGTCTCTCCATGATTTGTACTTGCTGGGAGCCAAACATAAAACACAGTCAAGGTAGTAATGACAATAACCGTCAAGATGACTAAAACATGAACCAATAAGTCCTTAAGATTGCTGGGCCTTAGAAACGACATAAAATTTTAGTGGCTTAAACCTAATCAATTAGGATTAACAAAAAGTCTTTGAGTCTCCACAAAATTTGAGCTTATGACACGAATAAAATAAAGACCTGGATTTTTTGGTGATTCAAATGGTAGAATTTGATTGAATGCATTATTTACTTCCTGGCTAAGCACAATTTTTCCGCTAATATCTATCAACTCTACTGTTACAGCTTCTTTTGATATTAGGTTAAAACCGAGATTAAACTCCAGTGTTGCAGGGTTTGGATATACTCTAAAAACATCTTCATAGGAAGGTAGATCGTTGCCTCTGATGTTAATATCATCCAGGTATAAATCATTTCCGTTTCCATTTACCATGACAAAAGCGATGCGAATGGAATCTTGAATGGCTATTGATTCAGACAAATCAAGATTGAATTCTTTCCAGTCATTTACTGAGGTTGGTCTCCATTGTTGATTAGATGTAGTAATGGCTAATGAATCTGAGCTTGCTTCCATAAGTGGTGACAGTTTATCAAACGATCTTCCACAATCGTCTGAAATTAAAACCCTAAACTGATCATTAAAGCCAGTTCTGCTTGCGTAGGATAGTCTAAAATTCAAACCGGCACTGTCAAGACCTCCAGTAGCTAGCGCAGGACTGACAAACCAACTTTGAATACCTAGTGTTTGAGTCTCAAATGAAGTAGCTCGCAAGGCAACGTTCCCATCTGCTAGGGTATCTGACACCCAAAGTGAATTATTTTGAGGGGATGTATTTATCCATTGATTTTGGGTTTCAAAGTCTATTGTAAGTGGGTAATTATCTTCTTCTGAATTGATAGTAACAGACGTTTCAACCAAATTACTAATGGAAGATTGGTCAACACGTCCGTTTACTTCGTCTACGTTGATGACGATAGTATTCTCCGTATTATTCAGAGAACTCACATTCACACTGAATGACTGGTACTCTTGCCATTCAATGAAGAGATTGTCGAAACTCTGTGAAAATGGAAGATCATTTACTAATCCTTCAATTGAAAATGAGGTGATGGGTTGAGAACCTGCATTTTTAATTTGTAGTCTTATGTCTACATCATCATCACAGGTCACAAGTGGCCCCCGTATTGATTGAAGGCTTATATCATATTCAAAAACATTACTTTGCTCAATTCTTATATCATCCAGGTAGATATTATTACTTCCATTCAATCCGATAAATTGAAATCTAACTCCATCCGTGTTCTGAAAAGCTGAAATATTGATCGTTGTATCTCGCCACTCAATCTGATTGGAAGGAACGAATTCATTCGAGGTGGGTAAAGTTGATTCCAGATCAGATCCGATTGCTGAGAAAATTTCTTCAGGAAATGAAAATCCACAATTAGCGCTCCCCTTTATTATTAGTCCATCCAATATTCCTGAAGGTGTACCTGAGTAAGCATAACTAAATGCAAGGATTGCCGTGTCTACACCGTTAAGATCAAGAGGCGGCGTGGTAAAAATAAGATCCGTACCAAATGAACTGTTATTGTTATAGGATTGGAATAGCAATGCATTGTTTGATGGCGATTCTCTCGGGGCATTAGCAACTTGCCATGCATTGGTACCTCCAAGCCCGATGAGTGCTGTACTGTTTTCGAAATCCTGAACAAATGGCAGGTTGATGCTTGATAGGTGATTGATGGTTCGGAATATAAAATCATTGGTTGGATTGGTATCTAAACCTTCATTGACCTGATTAACTCTGAAAGATATTTGAGCACCGTCATTCGATAAAATCTGATTTGGGAAATTAATGATTTCACTTTCAAAAGGAAGTAATGACGTATTCTCTGAGTTACTAAATACTTCTACTCCATCGATAAAAAGGGAAACTTCGTATTGTGTAATTTCATTCAGACCTTGATTTGTTACTTCTAATACCGGAGTAATCTGATTATCACATTCTGCTATATCAGGTGAAACGATGGTAGTCAAGGCAAGGTCATTAATGAATTGATCTGGTTCAATTAAAGCAGGAGAAGCAGGAAGAGAAACTCGTCTAGGTGAGTTCTCTAAAACAATTCTCATCCGTTCTTTCTGACCTGCTGTGAAAAGATTCATACAAATATCATCTGTGTAGTCCATGAAATTTTGGAACATAATTGGTTCTCCCTCAATGCACTCATTAACGCCATTAGGACGTGGAAATGTACAAGGAGAAGTATACTCTCCGTTATCATTAGCAGCTAAGGGAGTATCCTCTACAAAATCATCAAATGAACATCCACCGTCACCCCAGATATGTCTCAATCCAAAAAAATGACCTACTTCGTGGGTAAGCGTTCTTCCTCTACTTTCAAATGCAGGAGCCTCATTGTTTCCAAAATAGAGGTAATCAACAAAAACACCATCAAGATATAACTGATCACCTTCTGGGTCTACCCCTACAAGCTCATCCGTTTCAGGAAAAATGGCAGATCCAATTAAATCTCGACCATCAGTTCTCAAGTCAGCCACGTAAATATTTAAATAATTTCTAGTCGGCCAATGAGAAAAAGTTCGCATATCTATCAGATTGCTTCGGCGAAATGGATTGAACGTTTGGGAGGTATTGACACGTACAATTCCATCCGTAAGCGATCCATTGGGATCCCTGTTTGCCAGTTTGAAACTAATTTCGGTATCTACAGCAACTGGCAAGAAATCTTCAGGAGTGTTTATCCGATCAGCATTAAGTCTTCGGAAATCTGCGTTCAATGAATCGATCTGGGCCTTTATCCTATCAGGGCTTAGGTTGACACCAACCCCAATGGCTTCACCTTTATGCAGAACGTGAACAACCACTGGTATTTCATATATGGTATTTTGTTGTTCTGTTAATGTTGAATTTAGGCTTTTTTTAACCGTACTTTTTCTACTTACCCAGTTTTCGAATTCACCAGATATCGGGGCTTTGGCCCCACATTTTTCTTGAGCAAATGAAGAATACGAAGAAACTAAAGCGATTAATAGAATTGAAGTGCGTAAAACGTTAAGTAGCAAACGGAAGCCTGGCGTTTGGATCATCCGGTGATGTGACATTGACTGCATGTACGCTTTTTATTTCAGGAACCTCTCTTTTAATTGCTTCTTCTACACCTGCCTTTAATGTCATGGTAGACATTGGACAAGAACCACAATTTCCCATTAACTCTAAAATAAGGTTTTTTTCCCCATCAATCGCTAAGATTTTTACATCTCCTCCATCTGCTTCTAAATAGGGTCGTATGGTGTCAAGTGCCTTATCTACTCTTTCTTGTAATTCTGACATACTTTAAACGGTTACTTCTACTTTTTTAGTCTCTCCGACAGTTGCATTTCGAATGGCAACTTGCCTTGCTACATTTTCTGCCAGGTGTTTGAATGCATCAGCTATTGCTCCCTCTTTAAGAGCTGATGGATATCCATTATCACCACTTTCACGGATTGATTGAACGATAGGAATTTGGCCTAACAGTTCCACCTCGTTTTTTTCTGCCAGTTTTTTACCTCCGTTTTCTCCAAAAATAAAATATTTATTATCTGGTAACTCTTCCGGAGTAAACCATGCCATGTTCTCTACCAGTCCTAGTATGGGTACATTTATTTGGGACTGCCGGAACATGGAAAGTCCCTTTTGAGCATCAGCCAGTGCAACTTTCTGAGGTGTCGTAACAACTAATGCGCCTGTGACTGGAACGGCTTGTACCAATGTGAGATGAATATCACTGGTTCCTGGTGGCAGATCAATTAGTAAGTAATCCAGATCACCCCATTTTGCGTCGGTGATGAATTGGCGAAGTGCCGAACTCGCCATAGGACCTCTCCAAACAACAGCATCTTCGCTGTTGGTCAAAAACCCGATAGAAATTAACTTGACTCCATACTGTTGTATAGGAATAATTTTATTTTTTCCATCTTCTTGTACCACTCCTGGCTGTTCAAACTCACAGTTAAACATCGTCGGAATGGAGGGACCAAATATATCAGCATCAATCAATCCAACTTCAGCACCGCTTCTGGCAAGGGCTACTGCAAGATTGGAAGCGATGGTAGATTTACCAACTCCCCCTTTTCCTGATGAAATAGCGATAATATTCTTGACTCCTGGCAGTACAGGTCCTTCATCTCTATTGGAAGTAACATTGGAAGTCATGTTGATGATCAACTTTACCTCTCCAATGTTTCTTTTAATCGCTTCCTCACAGTCTTTTTTAATGATTTCTTTCAGCGGGCATGCCGGAGTAGTTAAAACTACATCAAATGCAGCCTTTTCAGCATCAATGTGAATGTTTTGAATCATGCCAAGTGTCACCAGATCCTTTTTTAAATCAGGATCCTGTACTTCACTTAAAGCTTTTAATAAGTTTTCTTTCGTCAATTCCATTAGAGACGCAAGTTATAAATCATTGGACTATCAACCATCTATTCATGCTTTAGGTTCGAATTCAATCAGGTAATTTTACTATGTAAAACTATGATCCACCCCACTACTATAGAGGAAATAAAGAATCGTTTAGATATTGTCGAAGTGGTAGGTGATTTTGTGACGTTGAAAAGATCCGGATCAAGTTTCAAAGCGCTGAGCCCTTTCACCAATGAGAAAACTCCTTCATTTTATGTAGTTCCGTCTAAGGGAATATTCAAAGATTTTAGTTCTGGTAAAGGGGGAGATGCGATCACATTTGTGATGGAAGTGGATGGATTAAGTTACGTAGAGGCACTCAAATACTTAGCGGGAAAATATGGGATTGAGATTAAAGAAGAAGAACAATCCGATGAAGCACTTCAAGCACAAAACAAACGAGAGAGTCTGTACATTGTACTCAATTATGCTAATCAATATTTTCAGGAAGTCCTTCATCAATCAGAAGAAGGAAAGTCCATAGGTCTTAGCTATTTTAAAGAACGTTCATTCACTGAAGAAACGATTAAGAAATTTGAGCTGGGTTACAGCAAAGAAATCTGGGATGGACTGATCAATGAAGCCGCCAAGAATGGTTACAGAAAAGAGCTGCTTATAGACGCAGGCCTGATCATCGAAAAGGAGGGAAAAACCTACGATCGATTCAGAAGTCGAGTCATGTTTCCGATTCATAATGTTTCCGGAAAAACCATTGCATTTGGCGGAAGAAAACTTTCAAGCACGGATAAGTCTGCGAAGTACATCAATAGCCCGGAGACAGAACTTTACTTCAAAAGCAGGGTGCTTTATGGTTTATTTCAAAGCAAAAATGCCATAAGGAAAGAGGATAATTGTTTCTTAGTCGAAGGATACACAGATGTGATTTCTATGCATCAGTCCGGCATTGAAAATGTTGTAGCCTCTTCGGGAACTGCTCTTACCGAAGATCAGGTAAAACTTATCAAAAGGTACACAGATAATGTAACGGTGATTTTTGATGGTGATGCCGCAGGAATAAAAGCCTCAATGAGAGGTATTGATCTTTTGTTGGAAGGGGATCTGAACGTTAAAGCGGTAGCACTTCCAGAAGGGGAGGATCCTGATAGTTATGCTAAAAATTTGGGTTCGGTTGCTTTTAAAGATTTTGTCTCCGAAGAAGCACAAGATATCATTCGTTTTAAAACAAAAGTGCTGCTGGATGGGACAGAAAATGATCCCGTAAAAAAAGCGGGCGTAATTAAAGATATCATTGCCTCCATCACCAAGATCAATGATCCAGTGAAGCGCACGGTCTACATTAAAGAATGCAGCAACCTGCTGGGAATAACAGAATCAGTGCTGGTTGCTGAGCAAAACAAAATCTTAATTGAATCGAGAAGGCAGCAAGCTAAACCTTCTAACTTTGAGTCACCTGTTCCTGTAGAAGATGAGATCAATGAAATTATTGATAGAACAGACATTGAGAAGGTAATTGAACTGCAAGAGCGAGAGAGTGTGAGACTTTTAGTGAATTACGGGAAGAATAAGATTCAAACGAGAGAGCTCAACGATGAGTATCAGATAAGTTATTTCTTAAACGAAGCGGACGAAATCCAGTTTACCAATGAAACGTATCGAAAAATTGTTGAGACTTTCAGAGAAAAACTAAGAGAAGGAGAGGTGATTGATGGAGAGTACTTATTAAATCATGAGGATGCCCAAGTTAGAAAAACAGTCATTGATTTGAGTGCTGATAAGTATGAGTTAAGTGATAACTGGATGGAGAAGTATAAAATTCATGTTCCAAGGGAAACGGAATTCTTAAGAGATGCGACGTACACGAATATTTTAAGGTTGAAATTCAGAATAGTTCAGCAATTGATTCAGGAAGAAACAAAAAAGCTAAAGGAAACGACAGATGAAAGAGAAATAGATGAACTATTAGACGATGTTAATGAGTTAAAAAAAGTATCAGTAGAAATAGCCAATATTTTAGGAAACGTTATAGTAGGATAATGCTAGATAAAATTGAAGAGGCCTTAGAGGCTATTAAAAATGGAGAAGTGATCATTGTCGTTGATGATGAAGATCGGGAGAATGAAGGTGATTTTATCTGCGCTGCAGAAAAAGTCACTCCGGATATTATCAATTTCATGACGAAGGAAGGAAGAGGACTGATCTGTGCTTCAATCACTGAGGAGCGATGCAATGAACTGGAACTTGATTTAATGGTTGGAAAAAATACGGCCACCTATGAAACACCCTTTACCGTTTCCGTTGATTTAATTGGTCATGGAACAACAACAGGTATTTCCACATCAGATAGAGCAAAAACGATTCAAGCCCTGGTAAACCCAGATACCAAACCAGAAGATTTGGGTCGACCAGGTCATATTTTCCCATTAAAAGCACGTAATGGAGGGGTGCTCCGAAGAGCAGGGCATACGGAAGCCACGATTGACTTTGCAAGGCTTGCTGGTCTCAAGCCTGCAGGTGTTCTTGTTGAAATTTTAAAGGACGATGGAACCATGGCCAGGCTTCCTGATTGCAGAAAAATAGCCGATAAGTTTGGGTTGAAACTGGTTTCCATTGCAGATCTCATTGAGTATAGAATGCAAAAAGAATCACTGGTAGAGGAGGAGATTGCTGTAAACATGCCAACTGATTGGGGAAATTTTGAATTAAAATCTTTTAGGCAAATCAATACCGGGGAGCAACACCTTGCATTGGTTAAGGGTTCATGGGAAAAGGATGAGCCGGTCTTGGTTAGGGTCCATTCATCCTGTGTAACGGGTGATATTTTTGGTTCTTGTAGGTGTGATTGCGGAGGTCAATTACGTGGCGCAATGAAGATGGTTGAGGAAGAAGGAAAGGGTGTGGTACTTTACATGAATCAGGAGGGCCGAGGAATTGGTTTATTGAATAAGCTCAAGGCTTACAAGCTGCAAGAGCAAGGTCTTGATACTGTGGAAGCGAATTTAGAACTTGGATTTAAATCAGATCAACGAGATTATGGAGTTGGAGCACAGATTCTTAGAAAAATTGGTGTTAAGAGGATGAAATTAATCACGAATAATCCAACGAAAAGAGTCGGTTTGATGGGATATGGATTGGAAATTGTAGAGAATGTGGCTATTGAAATAGTTCCTAACTCTCACAACCAAAAATACCTGGAGACTAAAAGAGATAAAATGGGACATGAAATTTTGGGAACTAAATAGGTATTGAAGATTTAACTTCAAATGAGATTTTTACTCTTAGCTGGTTTATTGATTTCTTGTTTAGTGGGATATACTCAAAGATTCTCTTCTGAGGTTTTCCATGATGGTCTCATTGTTACTTCTGATAAAGACACCTTACGGGGAAATGTAAAATACGATCTTGAAGCCAATGCACTTACACTTGTTTCGGCAGGTAAAACCAAATCCTTTTCAAGTCAGAAAGTTTTTTACTTTGAAATTTTTGATAAGATCATTAACAATTATCGGCAGTTTTACTCAATCCCTTATAACGTTAATTTCGATTACAAAATACCTGTTTTTTTTGAGGTCGTGTATGAAGGTAAGCTTTCCTTACTTAGACGTGAGCAAATCGTTGTACAGACAGTTAACACCACCTCCGCCTATTGGGGAGGAGGAAATGTGCGGAGAAATGTGATTCAGTACTCTTACTATTTTCTGGACGATAAAGGAAGAATCACCTTTTTTAGCGGCAAGAAAAAAGACCTACTTCAGTTCATGTCCAGAAAGCAATCTCAGGTAAAACAATTCATTAAAGACAATAAACTGGATACTGACGAATCTGCTGATTTAGTTCGAATTACAGCTTTTTACAACTCAATATAACTCATGACAAAACCACTTATACTGATCTCCAATGATGATGGCATTACTTCAAAGGGAATCCGAAAACTTGTAAATCTCACGAAGACTTTAGGAGAAGTTGTAGTCGTTGCACCTGATAGTCCACAATCAGGGATGGGCCATGCCATCACGGTAGGAGATACTTTGAGATTGAGGAAAAATGACCAATTTGAAGGTATCGAAGCTTATGAGTGTAGTGGTACGCCCGCAGACTGTGTCAAGCTTGCCAAACATCACGTTTTAAAAGATCGAAAAATAGATCTTGTGATTTCTGGTGTAAATCATGGCAGCAACAGTTCGATCAGTGTACTTTATTCCGGTACAATGAGTGCAGCAATAGAAGGGGCCATTGAAGGACTTCCATCCATTGGATTTTCCTATTGTGATTATGACCCCAATGGAGACATGTCACACATCGATGAATATTTGGTAAAAATTGTAAACGAGGCACTGAAAAATAGCATGCCTCGAGGAATAGCCTTAAATGTAAATTTCCCGGTCATCCAAAATGAAAACATCAAGGGCATTAAAGTATGTCGTCAGGCCAATGCCGCATGGGAAGAAGATTTTGATGAACGAAAAGACCCCTATGGAAGAAGCTACTTCTGGATGGTCGGCAATTTTGTAAATCATGATAAGGGAGAGGATAACGATGAATGGGCACTTGCTAATAACTATGTTTCAATTGTTCCATGCCAATTTGATATGACCGGACATCATGCCATTTCACAATTAAATGAAGTCTGGGACATATAAGCTTCTATATCCAGCCCAATTCATTTTTATTTATGCTTCGGATTTAATAAAGGAAGTACTACAGCGGAATGGGAGAGTAACTTTTTCACAATACTTCACAATAATACTTAATATGCGTATGCATCAAGTTATTTAGTTTCTCTCGAATGGATGAACCCGATCGGTTCTCAATTTTTCTACCATCAATTTCGTTTATAGGTGTCAGTTCACCCATGGTGCCTGTGGCAAAAACTTCATCTGCATTATAAAATTCCACAAGACTCAGGTCTTTCTCTTTATTTGGGATATCCAGTTTTTCAGCCAGCTCAAGCGTAAAACTCCTGGTTATTCCATGAAGACAAGCATTAGCAAAAGGAGTGAAGAGTTGACCATTTTTCACCAGGAATAAGTTGGTATCATTCAGCTCAGATACAAATCCTCGGTCATCCAGCATTATTGCTGCATCAACACCCGCAACATTCGCTTGAATCTTTGCTAAAATATTGTTGAGAAGGTTGCTGTGGTGGATTTTAGAATCCAGGTATTGAGGACCATTTCTTCTCTGTGAGGAAGTAATTACTTTGATTCCTGATTCATTATCATATACCAAAGGTTTCCACTCCGCAAGCACGATTAAGCAACTGCCTTTTTGATTGAGGCGTGGATCCATGCCAGAGGTGACCTTTTCGCCTCTACTCAGCGTCAACCGGATATGCGTATCATGGGTCATTCCGTTAGCATCCAATGTGCTCTTGATGGCATTTTTGATAAAAGTTCTACTCGGGATGTGTTCAAAATGTAGTGCTTTTGCGGATTCAAACATTCTATCCAAATGCCGATCCAAATGAAGAATACCTTCTCGGTATACTCTGAGTCCTTCCCATATGGTATCTCCTCCTTGAACTGAGCTATCAAAGACAGATACTTTAGCTTCATTTCTATCAAATAATTGGTCGCCGACCCAAATTTTTATGGACTCGTTTTTTGGATGGTATTGTTGTAACATATTTACAAATTGAGTGAATGATTCTTCAGTCTATGATAGTAAGGTAAGGCTTCTTCAAATACTGGTAAACAATGCTTCGGTAGCGGGCGTGTACTCGATGCCTGTTTAGAAAAACCGGTGGAATGATGCACATTATGATACCAGTATTTAGCCCAAATACCATCTTCCGCGATCCCTCCTTTGTTCCAGGAGAGCATATTTGAATCAAAAGGAATTCCTATATGCTGACAAAGGGTTTCAAGACCAATTTTCGGATTTTTAAGGATGTCATTGCTATCAATGACCAATGGTTGATCCTCTGAATGATGACGCAGATAATCATAAATCTCTGCTTCTTCTTTTAAACCAATATCATCAAGTGTAGGGTTTGGGATTACCTGAGCAAAAGAGGAGATCAGTTGCTTAGGATCTCGAATCAAGAAGATGTTCTTGAATGGTAACATATAACGCCAATCGATTCCTTTCTGATGATGTGCCATGTTTTTAATAAATACGATCTCGGTAGCATTACGTAATGAATGAATCGAATCAATCACATCTCCCATTTGGGAAGGCATGCTTCGAATGATCTCTTCTTTTCCTGGATGATCAATTGCATGGTTGAGCAAATAATTTGCATAAAAGGGTTCATCCATCACTTTAGTATCCTTGCGCTGTGCAAATGCATACATCAGGGCCGTTGATATATTCCTTGGTCCGGAAAGTAGGTTTAGTATCAATTTTTAATTTTTTTAAAAAAAGACCAGAAAATTAAAAAAAGTGCGATTCGAGTCTCAAATGAGATTATTGTTTTATAAATTTTTTATTCATCGATCATTTCATGCCATTCATCGATCATTTGCATTTACTGAATCGCAAACGTTTCCGGCAAAAGTACAATTCAGAACCGCCTTTACGAATATTAAGTCAGCATTACGACAAAAATATTTCTAAATAAATAGTAAAAATCGTGTGGTGAAGAACTTGGAATAGCAACATATCCTTTCTAATTTGCCAAGGGCTTCACCACAGAGCCACCACTTAATAATTTACTAACCTTAAAAACAATCCATTATGAAGAAACT
>CAYWOQ010000029.1:3618-11596 GCA_964459925.1 uncultured Roseivirgaceae bacterium | reverse complement strand
AGGAAAACCATTAAAGAAACTACTAATGGTTTCTTTAATGGTTTTCCTTGCTAGCATAATTTATGCACAGGATATTGAACTCGAAGAAGAGAGTTTAAATCTTGAGCCAGGAGAGCTGTTATTTGAAATCACCTCTTCACCATTCGGTAGAGACGGATTTAACTACAATGAAAGTAGTCATACCACTTTACTGAATTTTGGTCAGTTCAGAGCAAGATATGTTTTGACTGATCAATTAGTTCCAAGGCTTGGCATCTGGTTCTCGGTAGATGATAACAAATCCGGACTTTCAAGTCCTGATGAAGTCATTACTGTGACCGATATGATGTTCACTCCAGGTATGGAATACCATTTTTTGAATCAAAATGGTTTCACATCTTACGCGGCATTGGACGTGTTAATTTCCAGCCGATCTATATCATTGGAAAGTTCAACAGACTCAGATGTAACTGGTCTGGCATTCGTTCCATCTTCGGACAATGTTTCGGCAGGGCTTAACAGTCGTGGATATTTTGGTATCGGTGCATATGGTGCAGTTGGAGCAGATTATCATTTTTCTTCTAGATTCTATATCGGAACGGAAATAGGCTTTCAGTTCATGACTGGTAATACCCAGGATGTAGAAGTGGATGGAACCGTAATACAAGAAGGCTTTACCTTTTTTGATGCAGGGGTGAATACCATGAATTCTTTCCGAATAGGATTTAAACTACTATAAAACTTAAATACTACCATGAATAAAATTTACAAAACATTATACCTAAAGGCGCTGATGCTGGTGATGATCACCGGTCTTTTTGCTTTTAGTGCGAATGCGCAGACTTATCCCACAAATACACCACCTGTTGGACCGTATTTCATGGGAGAAGAAGCAACTTATACCTTCCAGGCAAATGGATTTGATGCTGGAACGCTTTTCTTTCTTTATTATGATCTTGACAATGATGGAGTACTAGATGAAGATGAAGTTTTGGGCTCTAGCTCTACTCAAGATGCAGATGTTGATTTAACATTCGATTGGCCCATTGTTCTGGGTGGAACGGTAAGCAGATTGTTCAGGTTAGGAGCTTACACAGGCAATATTTTTCAGGATAATGCTTTGACTTTGGATGAGGATGACTTCAATAGGTCTGTGGTGGGAACTAACAACGCTAACTTTAATTATGGCTTTTCAAGAGCGGGTGTTAGGTACTATCAAACAGAAGTATTGGATCTCTCCACTACGGAGGATAAAACGTTATCTATTCGATTAGACGACAACGGATTAGATTTAGACAATCCTATCAACGTGGAGTTTTCCACAAATGGGGGAGAAACCTTCACGGCAATGGTTGTGGCCACAGCTAGTGTTGATGTAGCTCTTGAAGGAGAAACAAATCTGTTTGGATTTGTAGATAACCAAACATTCACTTTTGATATACCTGTTGATAATGAAGCTACTATTTTGCGAGTATCTCAGGTAGATGCCAACGGGCTAGGTGCAGGGGAGAAAACTTGGGATCTGAATGCTTTCTTCATTTCAATAGGTGATGTTTA
This sequence comes from uncultured Roseivirgaceae bacterium, assembly GCA_964459925.1. Classification (GTDB taxonomy): domain Bacteria; phylum Bacteroidota; class Bacteroidia; order Cytophagales; family Cyclobacteriaceae; genus Ekhidna. Next base: position 10,060 of record CAYWOQ010000029.1, on the reverse strand, counting down.
CACCAATGTGAATTTTGCTCAAAATTCTTTTCAAAGCGTTAATGAAATTTCAGTTGATGTTTTTGAAGTGACAGATGCCAGCGACAACCCGGTAGTTACTGTTTACCCTGGTGATGAAGACGTGAAAATTAGAGCTACGATCGATGACATTGATCTGGCCAATTATGAATTTGCTGGATATATACAGAATCAAAACTCTGGTGAAATTTATCTGTTAGAAAACCAAACGTCTAACGAAGACGGAGCATTGGATGAAATCACCATCACGGGTGACATTCCGGTAGATGTTTTAGTTTACAATGAAAATTGGAACGCATTTGTAGTAGCCTTTAATGGTGCAGATCCTGCTTTCGGTACAAACCTTTTTGCACCAGGTGCTAATCTTGATACAGATGATGACGTGGAATCAACGTCAGGATACAACACGGTCAGCAATGATTTTGACGGAGATGAAGAACGTTCTTTTACAACCATTCCTTTTAATGTACAAGCAGTTACTAATGGTTTAGCAACGCTGGATTTGGCCAGAACGAGTGCGGGTTTGGCTGCACCTGGTACTGAAATTGTATTTGAATATTCTACCGATGGTACTGACTTCACTCAAGTAGGAGATGCGATCAGTTTGAATGCTGATCTAAGTGAATCCATTGAGATTGACCTTAGTGCAGAGACAGATCTTATTTCTGCTAATACTCAATTCAGAGTGAGACAATTGGCCAACAATGGACTTGATCTTGATACCTGGTCTGCCACTTTAACAGTAAGTCTTGGTGGTAATATACTGGTAGACGATTCAGAGGGAGGATATTTTGACTATACCTCCAGTTCAATATTCATTGCAGAGCCCGTGATCATACTTGATCCAGTCAATGTACCTGATGACTTGATTTTCCCGGGCGATGAATTGACATTGGTTTACAATATTACCAATGGAGCATTTCCGGAAGGAACCACGATCCATGCTGAATTGACTTTTGGTCAGGATTTTATTTTAGGTACTTCTGCCGAAATCGCACCTGGCGATGACGTAGATAACGAAATTGATATCACAGTGCCACCTATTCCCGGAGGGGATTACAGTGTAAGTCTAGTATCGATGACTGGATCCACTTCCAATTCGGTATCACTCCCAATTTATGAAACTACAGTTACCATTACTTCTGTAGATTCAGACAATGGAATTTTTGACGGTACAGTTGATGTAATATACCCTGGCGATGAGGTGACAGTCAATTATGACATTGATGGATCTGTGGGTGCAGGTGCTGAGCTATTATTGGAATACTATGATTACGATGAAGACGATTTTGTAATTCTCACAAGTACACAAACCATCGATGGAGTAATTGCTGGTACTCTGCCTACAGGTGTGAACCTGAATGACGGAGGTAATGCAAGACTAAGAATACGTATTGGAAATGGTTTGTTAGCTTCTAATTCGACCATTTTCCCAGATAATGAAGCTGGAATTAACATGAATGCTTCTATTTCAGATGTTAATTTCTTTAACTATTTCAACGAAGAGCTTGTAGTGGGAAATGATCCTACGGATGTGAATGATTTGATTGGATCTGGAGAAAGATCTGCCACTACTATTGCAGGACCAGCCCCGTTCGGAGGATTGTTCTGGATCTGGTTTGATGGTGAATCGTACGATAGTGAAGTGGGTCCGCAAACGGTAACTATCTCTGCTTCTAATGATGGAACTGATTTCGTCGACATTGGGGAATTTGATTACGAAGGACAAGCTTCTGTTCAATTCGGTTCGGTTGAACCAGCACTTGAATTACCCGAGTCTGTTTGGGGCGAGTCTGTGGTGTTCAAAGTCTCCTACAATGAAGATGGAGCTGCAGGAGAATTCGAAAACGTAATCGAAATAGACGCAATCGTCTTGTTCGCTTACGATGCGGTGCAAGCGAACTCTTCAGAGTTTGATATTACTGCTTCTGGTCAGTTTAGAAACTTTACCATTTCACTGGAAGAAATCAATGATCCGGTAACCTATGTGGTTGGGGAGGAAGTAACCATTGAGTATACAACTGAAGGTACCTTCCCTGCGGAGACTGGTTTTGCCTTGATTTTTGAAGGTGACCTGGATGATGGTTTTGGCGGGCCTGATTATGATGACGGAGAAGAGTTTTTCACCGTAGTAGCTACAAGTACCGATCAGGGCAGTGGTTCATTCACCTTCAATGTGCCTGACATAGCGTACGAGTTTGATGGTACAGATTCCGACTTTGATCTATATGATCGATTGACAGTTGTCGCTTATGATGGTACCGGAGGAGCAGACTTCTTACCTAACGAACTTATCATTGTGGATAGTGATGATCAATTCCTGGTTCTTGGTGGAACAGACGAGTCAGATGGTAGCTATACCTTTGATCTTGCTGGTGACAGAAGTGCACTAACCATCGCATTTGATATCAGTACCGTACAATCAGCTAACCTGAACTTTACCTATAATTCAGGCATTGGAGTTGATGACAATATTTTGACGATCCCTCAACTTCAATACTCTATCAATGGAGGTGAGAGTTTCGTCAACATTGAAGTAGAAGATAGTGGACTAGAGGGCGGATACTTAGTTGGATCCCAGGCTTACTCTGTTGAAGTTCCTGCAGAAGCAATCACAGCGGCTACTCACTTTAGATGGGTACAAGACCTAAACCTGGGCGCCGGCCAGGATACTTGGTCCATCAGTGGGATATCCATTGAGTTGATCAACGGTAATGAAATCACCTCAGCGTATAACGTAGTGAATGATGATCAAACCATAGCTGTCGCTCATCCTTCTACTGATGATTATGTATTGAGTCAGGTTGATCCTAATGACGCGATCTTTAATGGAGAGAGTTCAGACTTGACATTTGATCCAATCTTTGAGACATCTGATGCATTTCCTGCCAATACTACTTTTGATTACCTATTATACGATGTTTCTGCGGGTGATTATGTAATCGATCCGGAAACGAATGATCCGTTAGTTGTGGGTACTTCTTCTGCAGTAGGAGCGTTTACAGCAACGATTCCATTCTATGTGGAAAATGGATCTTACCAGATACGTTTGGTTGCAAGTAAATCAGGAGCCGAGGAGCCTTATTACTATGTAGGTGCTGCAAACGATGGAATCAATATTGGTACCATTGAGGTATTCCTTAGAGTACTTTCAACAACTGTTGAATTTGATGCAAATGATGTGCTTTACGCGGGTAGTACGGTGACAGTAAGTGTGAACCTTGAAAACGATGAATCCAATCTTGCCAGTCTAGATGACCTATTCGCTACTTTATACATAGAGAATTTTGATGGAGGTGATGACTTAATTCTTGCCACTCAGCAAGGAGTGTCAGACTTTACGGTTGATCTTCCTCCTTACGTAAGAGGAGCTGATTTCACCTTTATTGTGAAATTATCTGAAGAATCTCTTGGTGAGCCTGGAGATTTGATAGGAGATGATGGTGAGTTGACTAACCTAGAGCAGGATGCGGATAATTTCATCAATCAACCGCAACTGGCAGCAGTAATTACTACACCGGTATTTGAAGGTAGTAGTTCAGTTAATGAGGTTCTTGAATATACCTATACTTATGATACGGATGATAATAATACGTTAGGATTGTTCTACAATAGAAATAATACTGGATGGGTATATTGGAGAAACCTTACTAACAGTGATCAAACCGATAATTTTGATTCTTGGAGTTTCAATATTTCAGATGGTGAAACCATACAATGGAGATGGCTAGTGTTTGAGGACGAGGACGGACTAGATGGAAATACATTGAAAGTAACAGGAGTTGAATACGGTAACGTTGCTTTAGATGACACTGAATTGTCTCCAATGAGTATGGTTGAAGCAGGAGTTTTGGCATTTACCAATGATTTTGGTAGAGGCTTAATCACCACCAGGGAGTTTGAAGCCGGAGAACTAGCTAATAGCACATTGGTTTCTTTCGATCTTACATTCGGTAAGTTAGCGGAAGACATCACTGCGGATCAGTTCTTGATTTTTGAGTATTCTGTTAATGGTGGTGAGTCATTTACAGAAATCGCTACTTTCCCAGATGTGGATGATGAGATGACGCTTAATGGTGAAAACTTCTTGTTCAATCTTGGGGATCTGGCTAACGATGTTAAATCTAATAATTCCATCTTTAGGTTCAGACAGGAAGAAAGAAATGACATCAATGTGATGATCGATAACTTCTCTTTCCTTCCTGGGGAAACGCTTCCATTCGAATATGTATCGGATAATCAGGTGGTTGCACCACAGGTAGTTCTTGTAACTGGAATTGGTTCAGATGAATCATGCTTAGATGGAGAGATCGTGCTCGACTATGAAGTGAGAGGTTCTTTCGGTGCAGATGTCGAGTTCTTTATTGGATATGAATTAGTAGGAGGTGAATCGGATGTATTTGCCGATCCTGTTACTGGTATTACTGGTGGTACAGGATCTCTTGAAGGTTTTGTTTTACCATCTACTTTATTCCTTGAAGGAGATAATAACAAAAACTTCAGGTTCCGAATCAATTACGATGATCAAACATTTAAAGAAGATTTTGATATTGAATACAGCAGTGACTCTGAGCCAGCTAGCGAGAACAGTGTTGAGGTGGTAGCACCTATTGATCAGGATGCGAATTTCTCGGTAGGCGATGTAACAGAATGTTCTGGTGATGAAGTAGAGGTTACCATTTCAAATCCGCAGGATTACTTCATGTATGAAGTATTAAACGCAGATGATGGGACGGTACTCGGAACATTGATCTATGATCCTGAAGAAGGAGATAATGAAATCAACCTGGGTGTTTTACCACTTGGACTGACTGATCTAGAATTACAGATCACATCGATGACTTCATCCGGAACTGAATGTAGCACATTGATTTCAACAGATGAAAAAGATGTTGAGGTGTTGGAGGATTTTGCGCTCTATTTTGATGACAACGTAACCCTTGATTTTGCACCTATCGCTGATGGTACGAGCTTCACTTTCTGCGAAGGAAGCGGAAACGGAGGAAGATTGGCAGCTTACCGAGCATTGGCAGATGGAACGGGCATAAGCCAGAATACAGATGTTGAGTGGTACTTAGATGATATCAATTCTGCCCCGCTGAATTTCGGATCTGAATTGAACTTCTCCAGCCTTAATAAATCAGGTACCTATTTTGCGTTGGTTTTTGATGGTGAGTGTTCATATGTAACTACTTCCATTGAAGTAACCATTCCTGAAACACCAGATCAGCCTGAAATCGAGATTGTAAGTGGAAATTTAGCAGGTTGTATTGGTGATGACCCAGTCGTATTAAGAGCTCCTGAAGGTTTTGCTTATTATGCTTGGAGTACTGGTGAAACATCACGAGAGATTGAGGTGGACAGAACGGTAACCTCCCCTCTTACAGTTAATGTGAGGGTTTCAAATGTACCTTTTGCACAGGATGGTAATTGTGGTAGTGCACAATCAGACAATTTAGAAATTGTCAGATACAACCAAGTTGATTTTAATATTTCAACTTCTACCAGTTTTGACGATCAAATCATAGAAGGAGAGGCACTTGAAGTCTGTGATGGAAGAACAATTTATTTCTTTAATGATCAGACTTATTCAACGATTTCTGGAACAATCGAAGTAATTCGTGATGGTTCGGTAGTTGAAACATATACCAATCGGGCTAATGTCTTTTTAGATGAGTCTGGTGTTTATCAATTTAACTTCATCAATGATGACATTGGACTAACCAACAGCTGTACTGCCCTTTCTGAGTCATTTACTTTAACAGTGGTAGAGGCTCCTGAGGATATTCCAGTAATAACTGTTGTTAGTGGGAATCTTGTTGGGTGTGATACAGAAGATCCAGTGGTTTTGAGAGGTCCTGATGGATTTGATGCGTATTTCTGGAGTAATGGAGAGCGTTCACAAGAGATCATTATTGATCTTTCCGGAAATGATTCAGAAGATGTCACGCTAGAGGTAGCTAATGAAACAAGTGACGGATTATTCTCTTGTTTCAGTCCTGAGTCATCTGAAATATTAGTACAACGATTTAACTCATATGATTTTAATTTGAGTACTTCAACAAGTATTGAGGACATCATATTTGATGGTGAGGTGGTCGAAGAATGTGAAGATAATCTTACAGTATACTTCTATGATGAAGATGTAAGAACGAGCGGAAATGGTCGATTCGAAATAGTAGTAGATGGAAGTGTTATTGGAACTACAACAAGCAGTAGTTATACAATCGAGGAGTCTGGAGTATATAGTTTCAACTATATCAATAATTCTTCGTCAGGTTGTACTTCTTCATCTGTTTCCTTTACTGTAAACCTCGTGGAGATTCCAGCTGCACCAGTTATTGAGGCATCAGGAGATCTGGCATTCTGTGAAGGCGAAGGTGCTGTTACAAAGAATAGAGAGCTGATGGGGGCGACTAATCCG
>CAYWOQ010000029.1:0-3608 GCA_964459925.1 uncultured Roseivirgaceae bacterium | reverse complement strand
GTGCTGTTACATTGACCGTTACTAGCCCAGCAACCGCTGCTCAGTACAGATGGTTGAGAAATGGATTGGAAATCAGTTCCAATCAGGATGGTTTTGGAAATACAAGTAGCTCTATAATCGTGACAGAAGATGGGGATTACACAGTCCAAGTATCGAACTTTACGGATGAGGACGGATGTTACAGTCCTGAATCGAACGCGATTGAAGTAAATGTTAGAGCAACACTTTCCGTTGACGCAACTAATACATTGAAGCAAGATGATGTCAATTGTGGTTCTGGTTCAATTACATTCATAGCTGGTTCAACTGATGGTAATTTGATTTATCAGCTGGTAAATGAATCTACTGGACAGCCAAGTGGAGCAGCCGTTAGGGGATCAGGCGGTGGAAGTGATATTACTTTGGTATCAGACGATGTTGAAGAAAGCACCTCTTTCCAATTAATGGTGATGTACGCTGATGGTGTTGGTTGTGAGTATTTATCAACTGATGCAGAATTTGGTACAGTCAATAATGTGATCTTGGAGCTCGACGGAAATGATCTGGTAGCTAACATATCCGGAAATTGGAATGAACTTAAATGGTATCGAGTAACCGGAAGTGGTAATATCGAATTGCGAAACAAGAGAAACGAAACATCTCTTACCTTAACGGATGGATCGGAATACCTAGTTGAAGTTGATTTCGAAGAAGGTTGTATGATCTCTGTAAGTAGCGCTACTGTAGTTGCACCTACAGCAAGAATCGAGGCGGTTGCCGGATTGGAAGTCAATGCGTATCCTAACCCTGCGGTAGACCAGATCACCATTAATTTAGATGGTGGAGTCGCTGGAGATTATGACCTAAGCATTGTAGATATGTCAGGTAGAGTGGAGTTATCTTCTACTATCGAGAAAGACGAAGATGATATGGAAGTTTCCATTGATTTGACCAATCTTGAAGCTGGTATTTACAACCTGGTCATCAGACAAGGTGGTAAAGTAGAAAGTGTAAGAATCGTAAAACAGTAAACAAATGATTATAGCAGGGAAGGGTTTCCTTCTCTGCTTTCATTCAAAACAGAAGAAAAATGAAAAAAATATTCAATTTAATCTTAATCGCTGGAGTAACGATCTTTTCTTACTCTTGCGCTAGCACCGAAGAACCAACATCTACTGAAATATTGATAGGAAGTTGGATTGTCGATCAAGTATTTGCAGATTTCCAAGGGGATCCTGGTGATGTGTATAGTCGCTTTATCTTAGAGCGAGATGGAAGTTTCGTACTCGTTTTATCAGATCAGGATGAACTGAGAAGAGGCAGAGCGAACTCCTGGACAGCTACTGCAACAACCTTGACACTAAATGCAGAAACAGGTGAGCAAATCGTGTTTGATATTGTTTACCAGGATTTTAGTAAAATACAACTTGATCAAACGTTAACACTACCTGGAGGTTCCGTCTTGGTAACTTATTTGTTAGAAAGAGGAAGTAATAATGGTTATTGATTATAAGTAAGATATAATAAAAAAGCGAGTCACATGACTCGCTTTTTTTATTGATAGATCTAATTTCAGCTCATGATTTCTGATGCTAGTTTATCTGCTGACTCCATGGAATCTGTCTCATAGACTAAAAACCCAAACTGATCAGATTCAGCGGTTTTCTTCCAATGTTTAGCGCCCATTTTGGTAATTGCACTTGAAGGAAGAATATTGATTAGGCCTTTGAATTGAGAACATGCTTTATATCCTGGAAAAAGCACTTCACCAAACCATTTCTGTACTTCCATGGGTGGTGTTCCTGTTGCATTCGAAATGTCGATTATGATAACCTCTATTTCCCCTTTTTTCACAACTTCCAGTTGAGCTTCGCAACTTCCATAAAGTGCATCTTTATTAGATAGAGATTCCCAGATTACTTTAATGGTTTTACCTTCTGAATAGGTCTTAACGAGTCCTTTTTTAGTGTAAATGTCTTCCATGATTTTTCTTATAGAAACAAAAAACCATCACCTATTTCACTAGATGTGGGTTTAATTCTTGGTTATGTTTTTGTTATGCTACCTGTGCATCTAGCTTTTGGCTCAATACATTTTTGGGTACTGCACCAATTTGCTTGTCTACTACTTCACCGTTCTTAAATACCAAAAGGGTAGGGATGGATCTGATGCCAAATTTGGCGGAAACTTCTGGGTTGGAATCAACATCTACTTTACCGATGACTGCTTTTCCATCATACTCCGAAGCTAACTCTTCCACTACCGGAGCGATCATTTTACAAGGACCACACCATTCTGCCCAAAAGTCAACAAGAACGGGCTGATCTGAATTGATAATTTCTTCGAAATTGCTATCTGTGATTTCTACTGCCTTTGACATGTTATTTACTTTATAGTTGATTTTGATTGGTACACGAACACAAAAGTACGCTGATTAGTTTGCTTGTTTTCATCAAAAATATACTTTGTAGTTGTTTTGATATTTATTTGTTCAGGATTACCCTGTATTTAAGCTCTTCAATCTCTTTAAGTTCTTTCATTAAATGATCGGTTGGTTCAACCGTATATTTTCGACTCAGCATATCAAGGTTAATAGCTCTGTCTTCGTATACACCCATTAGAGACATTTTTAAGAGACACTTTCCCGGATTAGATTCTGCAATTCGCTCTATTTCATTGACAATCATTTCGTTCACTTCCTCCAACCGTATTTTCAACTCTAACCCCTTCGTCATTTTCTCACGGATCTCACTCAAATGTTCGATATTGATGATCTTAAGTTCAAGCTCTTCACTGTTCCATCTGTTCTGGACAATACCGGTTACGTATAAGAACCAGCCTTTTTCCAGCATCGGCTTAAACTTTAGGTAGTCTTGAGAAAAAAGATAGAAGGTATAGTTATCGTTAAAATCTTCAAGTGTAAACTGTCCGAAAGGATTGCCCTTCTTAGAAGTTCTGTGCTGTACATCGCTAATAATTCCTCCGAATTTCACCTCTCTTCCTTTAAGCTTCTCCAGGTCGGTAAGTTTAGAAATAGTCGCATTGGTTAAATGTTCCATCTCAAAATTGAATTGATTTAGCGGATGTCCTGTGATGTATAGGCCGACCATTTCTTTTTCAATATTTAGCTTTTCAATGTCACCGTAGGGCTCAATCCTTCCCACTTTAGGTTTAGCTATATCTACACCCGAGCTTCCTCCAAAGAGTGATGACTGTGCACTTGCTTCTTCTTCTTGCAATCTGTTGGCAAATTTGATTGCTTTTTCGATCAAAGACGTTCCCTCTTCATCCGGATCAACATATTGCCTTCTATGAAAATCTTCGAAACAATCGAAGGCTCCGGCCTTCGCCAGGCTTTCAAAAGATTTCTTATTGACCGTTCGAAGATTCACTCGCTTGGCAAAATCAAAAATATCCTTAAATTTACCATTTTCTTTTCTTTCACTCCTCCGGGGACGGTGCACGTGCAATCGAACCGTTTCCCTCGACAAGATTCCTACAGGCGACGGTTATCTAACCAGAAAACCTGGCGCCGTGGACCCATGCCTTCCCCAGTGCCTCTTAACAGAAACTCCACACAGTTCTTGAAATTCTTTAATATAACGCATCTACCCCTACGATACCATCTT
>CAYWOQ010000028.1:33462-43886 GCA_964459925.1 uncultured Roseivirgaceae bacterium | reverse complement strand
TGACTCAATTTGACTTATCTTTCTTATAAATACCAAATGTTTAGGACACTATTGGGTTGGATTAGTTAAGATAACATTTCTATGTGAACTTATTGAACTAATTGATTTTTTGTTTTTGTAACTTGACTCAAAAACTAACGATGAAAAAGATATTAATATCCTCCTTTCTTATCCTGATTATTTGTACAATCAGTAATGCCTAGGAAGATTATTCTTCTAAAGTTCAAACACTTGATTCTACTATCGAGACACTTTATGCAGTCATTTCCGGTGAAGCTGGTGAAAAAAGAAATTGGGATCTATTTAAGTATTTATTTACAGCAGACGCTAAACTGCTTCCTTCCGGACCCAATGAAGAGGGTAAAGTTGTGTACCGGGTGATGACTCCTGTAGAGTACGCAGAAAACTCAGGAGCCTGGCTAGAAGAAAATGGGTTTTTTGAGAAAGAAATTTATCGGGTGACTGAATCTTTTGGTTCCATGACGCACATTTTTAGTACGTATGAGTCTTATCGAAGTGCATCTGATGAAAAACCGTTTACTCGTGGCATTAACAGTATACAGTTGATGAATGATGGGGATAGATGGTGGGTTGTTAATATTTATTGGACTGGTGAGAGAGAAGACCTTACAATTCCTGATAAGTACTTGCCTAAAGACTGATATGATTTCATTGTAATAAAAAAAGCGGCTATCTCAGATAGCCGCTTTAAATTACTTGTCTTATCTAAATCTAGTTTATCGCTTCGATTGAATTCGTTAATAATGCTTCTGTGTAGGCTGGATTGTGTACTCCAAAACTTCTGTCTTCAAATAATCCAACCCAGTTAAAGAATGCTTGTACCTGGGCCATAGAGAAGGTTCCTTCTACAGGATGGTACCCATCACTTACCAATACGCTGACAATATCTCCAGTCTCAGGATCTACTTCGAACACTTCTTCAACGGCCTCTACTATAACGCCTTGAGCTTCTAATAAATCACGAAGTTCATCCAGCTGGGCTGTAACATCGGTAACAACATTATTTAGATTGAAATCAGAAAGTCCTGCGTGACATGCTGTACATGAATTGACAGATGGATTAAAGGTGTGACCACCAGTTCCACTATCATAATCTCCCATATGACAGCTTGTACAGCTAGCTCCTGTAAAGTGCGTTGAGGATCCAGGATCAGGATAAGACATAGAGCCTGGTATTTCAGCTAAACCTGCTCCATAGAGTACATTGGATTGGGCGCCGTGGTGAGGTCCATAATGTTCACTGGTTATTGTAAACTCAGTACCAGGGTTTGAAGTATTTGGCTCCGCCCTTCGTGATTGATGGCAGGTAGCACAGATATTTCCTCCTCCAAAATCAGCAGTGACCGAATTGTCATAAATGAATGAAACTTCTTCTGTAATCCTTAAAGTGTAGTCTTCTTCCGCATCGAATGACTCATGCAGTTGGTGGCAAGTGGCACATTCCCATGCAGATGGTGCAGAAATGTTTCCAACGACATCTCCCGTGGCAACAAATTCTAAAAATCCTTCATGGGAGTGGCATTCTGCACAAAAAGATCGTCCCCCCGCATAGCTTACCGCTATATCTCCACTGCTATGTTGAGATTCAACAAACTGTTGATTCACGACCTGGATGCTTCCATCGGAGTGGCATGCAGTACATGATACATCGCCATCAATTCCGTCAACACCATCAACACCGTCCAGGCCATCTGTACCATCGGCACCTGCGGGACCTACAGGTCCTTCACAACTAAAGAATAGAAAAAACGCCATTATTAATAGCGATAGATGGGGGAGTTTGGGGCAAAATCTTTTCATGATGATTGATTTAGGTAATAACAAGTAGTAATAATTTCACTATACAATTTACGATGTTCAATTAAGCATTTTAGAAATTTTGATATGACTTATGTCAACCTTTCCGCTAAATCGCATCAGCAATTAGATGGATCTAAATAGCTATTTAAACGGCTTTGCTCAGCTTTTTAGGCGACAATAAATGGTTATTAATTGCCGCTAGCATGCTGACTGCAGCGATGATTGCCAATAAGTAAAAAACAAAAGTTGGTACAGGAACCGGATCACCTTTAGCATAAGAATGCAAACCGGACAAATAGAAATTGACACCAAAGTAGGTCATCAAAACAGTACCAAAACCCACGAGCGAAGCGAAGTTGAACGAAAACTTACTTCTTATTTTTGGTATCAAATGCATGTGCAGTATGAAGGAGTAGACAATGATTGTGACAAGGGTCCATGTTTCTTTAGGATCCCAACCCCAATACCTGCCCCAGGATTCGTTGGCCCAAATACCACCAAGGAAATTACCAACAATTAAAAGTGCTAACCCCACCATCAGGGTCATTTCAATAATGATGGATAGTTCTTCAATAACCAAATTGATGCGCTCCACATTTTTCTTATTTCGGAAAATCATGATACACAAGTTCATGAACCCGAGCATCGCACCAAGTCCAAGAAATCCATAACTTGCTGTAATGGTGGCTACATGAACCATCAACCAGTAGGATTTCAATACTGGTACCAGATTAGTAATTTCTGGATTCATCCAACTCATATGTGCTGTAAGCAGTGTAATGCCTGCCAGGAGTCCCGTAACTGCCAAAGCCATAATCGATTTATTCATGAATAAAAGCCCGGCCAGTACCGTAACCCATGAGATAAATAGCATGGATTCATAGCCATTACTCCATGGTGCATGTCCCGAAATATACCAGCGAAGAATAAGACCAAATGTTTGCAAAAGCCAACCTGCAAAAAGAATAATTGATATGATACTGATCGTTCGTTTGAAGCTCATAGATGGTCTGAAACTCTGCACAAAAAATAAACCAGTCAGCAGTATACCCATAAGCATGTATATTGGAAAAAGTCGCTTGAAAATGTCTATCTTATTATAGAAAACCTCGAGTGATACCTGTCTGTCAGACAATAATACTTCACCACCAGCTTTCGTCTGATAATCCCAGATTTTTTCAAGTGCTTCATCCGCCTTTTGATAATTTCCTGACACTTTTGCTGATAAAACAGCTTCGACATAGTTGCTATACAATTTGTCCGTTTTAAGCACATCAGATACCTCCTCAAACTGTGAGGGTGTTCCCCATGTATCATTTGGATGGTGAGGTATTGGAAATATTCTCAAAAAGTTACCATCTGTTAACATGGTAAATACATTGACCCGCTCATCTATATTGATGACCTCTTTGTCAAATTTTGTTCTGGCACCAGGCTTTGTGCGATAGGCAGTATTGACATGCTCGCCTAGTTTGTATTGACCTTGTTTTGTAAAAAAATCTATGTAGCGTCCATGATCTTCACTTATTCCTATGATTTCTCTGATTTCTTCATCACCGACTTTAATCATGGGTTTCATGAACCAGTTGGTGGGTTTGATAATCATTTCCAGGAAAACCTGATCTGCATTTAACGTGTCGTACGAATCTTTTTTGAAAACCTTGACTAGTAATTCATTCGCCATTGTATTGACAGGCATCATTCTTCCCTGTGCATTTTGAAGTTGCAACTTCCCAAATGCTTCAGCGTGCTCTTTGGTAACTCGTGGTAAGTTATCTGTGATTGATTCCATGGACTGAGCTGAACCATTGAATGCTAAAGCCAAAAGAATTGATGCAGCAACCAAAGCTTTTCGTTTTTCTCTGATTTTCTTGAACTGCGTCAGAAGACCAGAAAAACGTGTTCTTCTAGTGAAGAAGGTCACTATTAAGCTACCAAAAAGTAAAAAATAGCCGACATATGTAACACGCGTTCCCCACAGATCATGATTTACTGAAAGGACAGTTCCTCGTTCATCTGGATCGTAGGATGACTGGTAGAAACGATACCCCTTGTAGGATAAAATATTGTTCATATAAATTCGGTAGGGCATTTGAAATTCGGGACCGTCAATAAGAACTACTTCACTGGCGAATGAAGAAGGGCTGTTGGAACCTGGATATCTTTCTAATTGGAATTCATTTAGTTGTAGTGCGAATGGGAGTTGAAGTCTTAAGACCCCAATCCTTACGTTCAATTCCTGATCTCCGATTCTTAAGCTACTGGGTTCATTGTATACGAGTGTGGACTCTTCATCATTGATTTTTACTTTAATGATTTTCGTTCCTTGTTCTTCATTACTGTCAACAGGCTTATATGTCAATAATGCACTCTCAACATATTCTTCAAGCTTAAGGGTAATTCCTCTAAATCTGTATTTCGCTCCTTCTTTTAAGGGAACAAACTTGCTATGCGTACGCTTTCCGGGTATTCGCTTTATGGTTTCTGGATCTATAGGTAATCTAATTTTCAATCCAGAGGAGTCCTCGACAATATGGACATTTCCAATAGAGGTGGTATCACCATAGCTGATACCCAAGCTATGCAACTCTTTTGATTCACCACTTTTTAGGTAGGCTTGATGACTGTGGCCATCTTCTTCAATCAGTAGATGGAGGTAGGGAGAACCTACTTTTGCACCGGGTGTTGTTCTAACTAATTTTTCAACGGCATTCTCATAATACTTGACAATCCGAAAGTCTATCTTTTCTTCACCTAATTTGAAGGACTCACGATAAAAATCTTCATTCTTCTCAGATAAAAGTATTTTTTCTCGAATTACTTGATCTCCTAGTTGGAGGTTAATATAGGGGTCACTTGAATCAAATGTGTTAGAAATTTGACCGTTGCGGATATGCATGATGCCTTCATAACCTATATATCTCGTGATGCCTGCTCCAACGATAATAATGATCAATGAAAGGTGTATGAGCAGGACATTGAATAGTTCTTTACGGTAGAGTTTCCGGGTAAAAATCATACCTGTGAAATTGATCACCATCAATAGCAGCAGTAGTTCAAACCAACGAGCATTGTAGACCACCATCTTTGCGGTCATGGGATCGTAATCATTTTCAACGAAAGTTGCATAGCCAATCACTGCAGCAAATGTTATGAGCAGTAATCCCATAAACATTCCGGAAAATAAAAACTTGAAAACCTTCATGCGTTATCGATTTTTGGTTGACCCACAAGTTTCTAATATCTCCTCTGGTCACAAATGATTTGAATCATATTTGCTCTTGCAATTCATCAAAACAATGTTTGCGAAAAATCACATCGACTTTTAAGGCGTAAAAAAAGTCTTAACATGGTACTGTGAAGGCTTTTTTATGTAGAAAGAGAGTCGTTATTCTTCCAAACTACGAATGAAGTTTATGACCATCCATCGGTCCTCTTCATCGGGTATTTTCTTTTCGTAGTTTGGCATTTCATCTCTTCCAATGAATGATTTGTAATACAATTCTCCATCGGTTTGTGACTGGACTTCTTCCCAGGTTAAATCCCTCATTTCCGTTTCTAACTCTGCTGCTTTATTGCCATCACCATATCCTTCTTTACCATGGCAAGACTTACAATGTTGCATGTATAAATCCCTTCCGTATCCATCCACATCTTCTCCTGGATATTTATTTTTCATTGTTTTATACTCAGCAGGAACCTCCCAAGGTTCTTGAGCAGGACTTGTAAAAGCGAAAATTATTGTAGTGATAGAGATCGCAACCAGTGAATAGGCCAGGTATGATTTTAAATTACTCATGGTGTAACATTTTTAAATTTCTTAACTAAACACACTAAAAAATTACCGTATAATTTATTCTTTTCAAAAACTAAGCCAGTTTTTTAATTCTAATCACTTTAAATACAGCCCACAAAAAGTGTATCCATGCACCAGCAAGAATTATCGCAACTGTGAGTATCATCCACAGTGGTGCGGAGTCTCCATAAAGTGATCGTCCAGTGGATTTGTCCGAATAATCAACCGGAGTACCCCATCCTGATGATGCTATTTGTGAGACAGTCCCATAATCCTCATGATCCTCAACCTTAGCGATAACTGTGATCATTCCAATGGAATCACCCGGAATATCATCCGGAAACTCAAACCGGACTTCACCCTTTTCATTGGTTCTTGACTCTTCAATGTATAGATTACTGTATAATCTCTTTACCCCAATTTTGAGGTTCAAATTCTCAATGATCTTCTGATTTCCTGATGAGTCAGTTTCGAATGCTGTTACTCCAATCATTTTCACAGAATCGACAACATCGAGTGAAAGTGCCAAATTCAAATTCAGAAACTCAATACTTCTTTTTGAGCTTCTCAGTGAGTCATTTCCGCTGAATCTTAGATCAATAGATGCATATCCATCCTCATTTATTGGGAAAAAATATCCCGTCTCAATCATTAAGATGGCTTTACCTTCCGAATCCGTCTGAACCTCAGCCATGGATATAGTGCTGTCCTTACTAGAGGTACTTAATGAAATGGATGCATTCGGAATTCCTTCGATATTCTTACCCCTGCCTTTCGTTAAAGAAATTGAAATCTTTTTGTCTTCATTCGGTAGCTTCTCATAGTAAGCTTTGAGGAGCGTTCGTTCCTTTTTTTGTGCAACGACTGAAAGTGGGGCAATAAATGGAATACATAAAATCAGTAACCAAAAAATGACTTTTTCCTTTTTCATGCTCCTTGCATTTTTAGTGAAATATCTACCTTATCTTTTGCTTGAACCTCCTGACTTTCTTCTAATTCTGAAACAGGAATAATCGGTGCAATCTTGGAAGCAATAGTAAAAATCAGAATCATTAAAGCTATTCCGGCCAATGTTAAAGCGATCTCTACCCATGACATGGAATAGTTGATGTACTCAGGCCTTGTATCTTGGATAGGTATATAGGGTGTTTCCAATACCGGAACAACGATGAGGTATCTTTTTACCCAAAGTGCCAGTACGACAAACACAGATACAATGGTGACACTAGTGATTGTCCGGAACTTTGGAATTGCCAGAACGACTATAGGGATAGCTAAGCTGAAAATAACATGAAACAAGTTCAGTCCGCCATAGGCTTCCAAGGAGATGAGTTTTTCCCAAAGCTTCGAATAAGGCTTGGTAAGATTATACCATTCAGTGATGTATTCACTAAACGAGAAGTAACCATAAAACAGAGACATCAGTAACAGTCCAATACTGAGATAATGGAAATGACTTTCTGTTATATAGGCATCTAATTTCCTCGTCTTGCGATAGATCCAAAGAATGACGATTAGTAGTGCTAACCCGGAGTACACGGCAGTCACGACAAAATACGGACCAAATATGGTGCTATGCCATCCTGGACGTAAGCTCATTCCAAATAGCCAGGAAAGAAGGGAATAGGCAATAATTGCTGTAGGTATAATGATAGCAGCCAGGATGTCTTTCGCTCCTTGCAAACTTTTCTTCTGTTCAGGTGTCCCTTTGTAACCTAATGAAAGGATTTTGTAGAGTTTCTTTCTCCATGGTGCGACATTCAGGTTTGGATAATCACGCAGCTTTGAAAAATCTGTTATGTAGGTGAAATATAGAAATGCAATACAGAAAACCATATCGGTCATAATGGCTATCACATCCCAGGTAATTGGTGATTGAATTCTTCCATGAATGAATAGAAAATGGATACGATCAAGTCTTCCAAGACAAAAAAGAATATAAGGAGCACCAACTACCAGCGCAGATACCGTAAGAATTTCTGCAATTCTTGAGATGGGTTTACCCCATTCTATCCTAAATAGTTGAAAAATGCAGGAAATCAATGCTCCAGCATAGGTTAAACCCATAAAGAAGATAAAATTAGCGGTATATATTCCCCAGACCGCATGATCCCGCATACCGGTGATAATCTGACCCTCACGAATTTGCATGACAAGTGCATAGATCCCCCATAAAACTATGGCACTTAAGAAACCAACCCACAAATACCATTTTATGCTTGGCTTCTCAATGTTTGGAGCAAACTCCTGCATGATATTTTTAGCTGATGTTTCCATGGGTTATTCCTTACTGGTGTTACGATTTCGAATAATGTCATTGTATACTTTACGCTTCTCCTCAGGAACGTCTTCCAGTCCGTTCTCATAATCGAACATTCGATCTACAGGAGGTAGGTAAAATACATTAGGGTCGGTTCCTAAATCTTCCAGATACCGATAGCCCATTCTATTTTCAATTAAACCTGTAAATCGTACGGTCTCCACGCCGTTCGAGACAACATCCTCATTTTTGTCACCAAAATAGATCGCACCCATCGGGCAACTTGTGGCACAGTACGGAAGCTTACCCTCCCTTGCTCGATCAGGACAAAAATCACACTTACTTACAGTTCCAACTTGTGCTGGAGTACTTGTTTCCGGAGAATAATTTGGGTCGTTTTCTGCATAATTCTCACTAGGTGTCCAGTTGAAAATTCGAGCTGAATACGGACAGGCGACCATACAGAATTTACAACCTATACAAGCATCCACATCTACTAGTACGATGTTATCGTCTCTTTTGAATGTCGCGCCAACCGGACAAACTTTTACACAAGGAGGGTTGCTACAATGAAAACAATTATTAGGAAACCAATAGGGCTCACTATCCGGATTGTCTTTCATTAGGTGCACATTCATATACTCCTGATCCGGTAATAGATCGTGACCTTTTTGACATCCCTCTATACATTTTCTTGCATTATTACATTTTCCAAGGTCAATGACCATGACGAAGGATCTGCCCGGAATTCCTTTTCTTGCTTCTTCTCCTTTCGCCGGAGCACATGGTTCAATTGCACAATTTTTAGGCTCATCAATTTCAATGACCTTTCCTTCTGATGTAAGAACTTTGATCTTTTTACCTGTTCCTTTGGAAACTTGATCAGCTTGCTCGGTGCTTTGACTGCTAGCAATGGTTGCCGCTCCGGATACAGCTGCTAGTAGCCCCAGTGCTGATCCTTTCCTGATAAAGTCCCTACGCGAATTATTATCTGATTTCTTATCCATTACTGCCTGATTAAAAGTTCCAAAGACGTGTCATATTAAATCCGATGAGAATGCCACTCTCGTTGAATTTGTTTCCATTAAATACCATGTTGTATTGAGGAAGAATTCCTCTAAACGTGGAAACAAACATTTGAAATGCGTGGGTACTGGTAGATATTTCCCATCCTATCCCAATGTTAGGTTGGACATCCACCACTTCATCATGGTCTGTTAATTGCTGACTGAAGTCAAAAATGATCGAAGATTGAGGACTAAACTTGTATCTACCCCCAATACCTACTCCAGCAACATAGTTCTCCATTCCGATTTCTACTCGGTTGAAATAGGAGAGACTTGGACTTACCTGAAGTGAGATTTGTTTATTGAATCTAGTCGCGATGATGAATTGATTAAAAGAAGATAATCGATGAATGGTTTCATTATCACTCCTCTCAAAAAATGAACTTTCTCGGGTATCGATGGCCATATTTCCATAGTAGGAAATACTTACCGGCACACTCCAATCACGTGTTTGTTGAAGTAGGCCATATTTTACGTTAAAGTCCACAAACTTATTTTGCTTAGTAAAACCAACTCCAACCGCAAGTTTTTCTATTAAACTATAGGTTAGTCCCAAACGTACATTTGCTCCTGGTGCATAAAGACCGTAGAGGTCGGATCTTCCGTTTTCCAGCGTTCCAAAACGGTGAGCCATATCAAATTCTAGCGTTTTAGCAGTGGGGATGATAACAGATTGATTATCTATCAAAAGTGCACTCTCAAAAGGGGCACGAGCCGGTCGTTTTTCTTTTTTTTCTTCTTCTTGTGCGATAGCTTGAAAACTACCCATCAAAAGAAAAAAGCTGCATATAACGAATAAGTTATTGACACGTTTCATTTGCTTGCGGTTTAGTGTTGATGTTAAAATGACCATAATCGTGTGATGTTAAATCCAATGAGAAAATCTCTATTCTGATTATAGAAATTATTCTCTTGAGGAACGATACCCCCATAGTTGGCGAAGAACAATTGGAAGGCATGTGTGCTGGTTACTATTTCATATCCAAAAGAAAAGCTGCCTTCCGGATCATTTGTAAAATGATCCGTAAATGGCTGGGTGAAATCAATAATAACGGAACCCTGACTTGATACCTTGAATCGACCTCCAAAACCTAGAGACAAGTGATCGTTGTTTCTAAGCGCTTGCACTTCACCATTTTCCTCTATGGCTGGCACGGCATTGTAATGCGTAAACATTGGTGTCACCTGAATGGAAACTTTTGAACTAATCTTCCGTGCTAAGATCAATTGATGGAAGAAGGAAATCCGATCAGTAGAGTTGGCAAAAGAACTGAAATCTTCCTTTGCTCTGGAATCAATTGCAAAATTTCCATAGTATGTCAAGCTCAGTGGTATTGAACCTGATCGCGTCTGTTGAATGATGGCATATTTTGCATTGAAATCTTGAAGCATCTTGTTTTGTGCAATGCCATATCCAATGGCGAGATTTTTAATTGGCACATAGGTGAATCCCATTCTGATATTGGCTACTCCATAGATG
>CAYWOQ010000028.1:30567-33452 GCA_964459925.1 uncultured Roseivirgaceae bacterium | reverse complement strand
CAAAAAAGTCTGTAATTCCATTGTCAATTGTTCCAAAACGGTGCTGCATAACCCATTCAAAGGTTTTTACATTATTAACCGTTACGGATTGATTATCGATGAGGTAAGCGCTGCCAAACATTGGTCGAACAGGCTTATCCTTTTTCTCTTCTTCCTGACCGCTAGCCATAAATGTGCAAAGTGCAAGAAGAAATGCAAGTGTATATTTTGGGTTCATGATAAGTTCCTATTTAGTTAGTTGTTTTCAGCTCCCTCCTCTATCCATTTCAGTAGTAAGGCGCGTTCGTTATTGTTTGCATCTATATGAAGGTCACCCTCATTAGTGATTTTTAGATAAAGAAGACTATTCTCAGGGTCTTCTGTGTTGATCAAGTCATTAGTTATCAATTCATTATATGAAACATCAAAACTTAGATTCGGGGAGATGCCACCACCATGACAGGAGATGCACTTTGCATCGAAAATAGGTTGTATATCTAAAGCGTAGCTTACGGGATCATCAGGTAATTCCACTACTTCTGGTAGTACTTCATCATAACGGCAGGAAGTAACCAAAATCATCATGACCATAGTTGCAAATCCTGCAATCTGACGTTTTATTTTAAAATATTTAGTATTCATAATAGTGAATGGATTAATACTCGATCGCAAAGTAGTCTTTGGATCTATACGCATTAATGATACCCATCACAAGCTGATTTGACTATTATCAGGAAATGAATGAATCAATTTTCATCTTGTCTGGAGAAAAGTAGATAGACTAAGAACTTGAAATTTGTGAAGCGATAACTTTACCTTGCTTAATTCGATCGGCCATTCCAATACCGTCTTTTAAGTTTCCACAGATATAGATACCGGGATTTTCTTTTTCAAATTTATCCACGGCTTCTAACCGCTCTTTGGAACTACTTGAATACTGTGGTATGGCATTTCTGTAGCGAAAGATTTCCAAAACATTAGGGTCAAACTTTTTAATACCCATCATTTGGATCATTTCCTTTTTAACGAGTGCTATAATTTTTTCATCGTTCATTTCATGGATTTCGGGTTTACGATAACCTCCCAGGAACACAGATAGGGTAGCTCCACCCGCTGGTGCTCTTCCACCAAAAATACTTGACATGAAAAGTACGCCTAAAATATCTCGGTTCTCTTTGAATGGAACTAAGCCACCAAAAGCATCTAATGGAATGCCATCCCAATGAGAAAAACCTAAAGCTACCTGAACAACCTTGGCATACTCAAGATTGTCCATTATAGAAATGGTTTCTTTAGTAGCAAAATCAAATACATCATGCAGAGCATGTGAGCCAAGTGTTGTTACCACTTTACCACAAGTCACGTGATTCTCACCGTTTTTATCAAATGTTACCTGATAGCCATTATCCATTCTTGATACAAGAATTTCTTTTGCCTCCAAGACGATATGTTCCATCCCTATGCTACTGGTAAGCCCATGGACCAGTGAGTTTAATCCCCCTTTGGTTGAAAAAATTTTACGAGTAGCTTTCTTCTGACGCTCATCTGTCTTTTCAAATTTTTTCTTAATGGCACCACCTATGAAGCTTCCATAATTTTGCTCCAGATTATATAGTTTAGGTAAGGCATATTTTGGTACCAGATAATCCGGATCTCCTGCATAAATGCCTAAAATAAAGGGATCCACAGCATATTCTAGAAAACTTTTACCCATACGCCTTTTCACTAGAGCTGAAAGTGTTTCATTTGGGTTTTTTCCTCTCGCTCTAAATGGTTCTCCCAGGATTCGGAGTTTGTCTTTTGTGCTGAAAAGGGGAGTGTTTATTGCACTTTTTAGGGATGAAGGAAGTGCATGCCACTGGCCTTGTTTCCAGATTAATCTCTTATTCGCCTGCTCATCCGCTAGTTCTAATTCACATTTTCCTTCAAGGTCTTCAAACAACTCTGCAACTTCCGGTTGACCTATGATTCCTGAGTTTGGACCTGATTCATATAAAAATCCATTTTTCTCATGAGTTTCCATGACGCCACCAGCCCGGTTACTTTTTTCCAGAACCAATACTTTTTCACCTGATCTCTTCAAGTAAAATGCGGTAGTGAGACCTGTAAGTCCTGCTCCTAATATGATGACATCAAAATGCTTTTGATTTACTGCTTCTACCATTGCGCTCGAATGTACTCAAGGACAATAAAAACTGAATCATCAAGTATTCATTGAATCAATTGATTTTAATCAGTTTGTTAACTACCAAAGTCAATTTCATAATCATCCATCCAGGTACTTTCCAGCTTTTTGATTAGTTAATAAAGTGATTTGATTTATTTTAAGCATATGGAAAATTACCTAAAAGAAACCTACTTTTTTGACTATACGCAGGAAGCTGTCCAAATGATGGTTAAGGAATTCCATGGTTTATCAGAAAAGGAGAAGGTTGCTGGTCTTTTTCTGAAAGTGAGAGATGGTTGGAAGTACAATCCTTACGTGATCTTTACCAAAAAAGAACACTATAAAGCCAGCTTTCTTGCGAAAAGAGAAGAGGGGCATTGCATTGATAAATCCACGTTATTTGTTGCAGGTTTGAGAGCACTAGGAATACCAGCTCGCTTGAGATTGGCGAAGGTGTTGAATCACATTGCGGCAGAACGACTGACAGAAAAATTGGGTACGCATTATATTGCTCCACATGGTATCGTTGATGTCTACACGAATGGCAAGTGGGCAAAAGCATCGACCGCCTTCAATAAAAGTTTATGTGAGATGTATGATGTAGATCCGTTAGCCTTCGATGGGTCGGAAGATGCGATCTTTCAATCTTATACCCGTAAGGATGAAAAATACATGGAATACGTGGAAGACTATGGAGCCTTCGAAGATGTGCCTCTGGATTTTATTATAGCTACTTTCC
>CAYWOQ010000028.1:0-30557 GCA_964459925.1 uncultured Roseivirgaceae bacterium | reverse complement strand
ATTTCCCTGAACTTGCCCATATGCTCAATGAAGAAAAGGTTACGATCTAGAAGCTAATTTTAGGTTGGTCATAATTCGGCGTCCATCCTTTTCAAGAAGCCTGGTTTATAGAGTCGACTTATTTTTAGTTGCACATCACCTATCATTAAATGATTTGCAGAATATTTATCTATCTTTTTTGTATTCACTAAGAAAGATTTATGAATCCTAATAAAATCCTTACCAAGGAGTACTTCTAGTTCTTTCATACGCATATAAATCATTTCGGTAGGTCCACTGGTTAATATAGGCTGCATGTACTCCCCACTTGCCTCAATATATAGAATTTCATCGTGAGGTATACGTGTAAATCCGTGGTTCATTTTGACCATCAGATGCTTACCATCCTTTTCTGCACCCAGCCTAGTTTCAGCATATTCTTCGAATCGAGTAACTGCTTTAAGAAATCGCTCTAGAGGGAAGGGTTTGACCAAGTAATCGATTACATCTAGTTCAAATGCCTTTACGGCATATTCTTCATAAGCTGTAGTTAGGATCACTGCTGGGATGTTAACCTCCTTTTCTAACAAACCAATCCCGGAAAGGCCAGGCATCCTGATATCTAAAAATATAAGATCTACTTTTTCTCCGTGAAGAAATTCAATTACCTCCATGGCTGACTTAAAGGAGCCTTTTAAATCCAACTGAGGAGTTTTTTCAATATAATTCGCCATTAGCTTCCTTGCTAAAGGTTCATCATCCACGATTAAACAAGAGTATCTAGTTTTCATATAGCTTCAGTTCTAAAAGTACGTAATAGCTATTATGGACGGTTTTAGTGGTGAGTTTGTGAGCGTTTGGAAATAATAGTTCAAGCCGCTGCTTTACATTAGACAATCCAATGCCTGAGCTAGGTTCGTTTTCCTCCCCGTGTGGACGAATAGGATTTTGTGATTCAAACCGAAGCGTATCATCAATGATACTCAAACGCAAGAACCACTCTTCATCCAGCTGTTCAAAATCACCATGCTTAAAGATATTTTCAATAAAAGACAGAAAAATGAATGGAGTTATTTCATGATCGTGGAAGTTCCCGTCTAGTTCTATTTCTTCAAAAGGAATTTCATCATATCTTAAACTATATAGTTTAATGAGTGAATTCAAAAAATGTACTTCTTCTGACAAGGAAATTAACTCCTGATCGCTTTTATAGATCAAGTATCGAAGCATTTGTGAGATTTCAAGTAGTAGAGGAGCAGTTTTATCATCATGCTCAACAGCAACAGAATAGATATTATTAATGGAGTTGAACAAAAAATGTGGACGCAATTGGTTCTTTAAAAACTTCAAATCAGTTTCATTTTTTAGTGCTTTCCATTCGTAGATGTCTCTTTCTTGTTTTCGCCATGCAGCTATAATTCTGAATAGCAATGAATATACAAAAACGATGATGCAGCTTATTAAATAGCGAATAAAGATCAAGAGTTCATTCTGCTCAATATCATCAGACCCATTTGCTGGTATTATTTCCTTTTCGATATAATATCTCAGTACGCTCATGCTAATGATTAGGATTAAGGAAAATACCAAATAGGGTATGTAGAGTTTCTTGAGATAAAACTTTGGAATTAGGTAGGAATAGTTAAAGTAGAAAAGGGTTATGGCTAACCCAATAAACCCAATTACTTTAGGAATGAAATAAGCTAACCCTAAATAGCTGGTTCCAAAAATGAGGGCTAGTGCAATGAATAATGTCCAAAGAATGAAGTGTTCAAATACGATTCTCCATTTTTTCATGTAAGCTCAATAGTGGGCCAAAATACAGAGAAAGTTTGACTAAAAATGATAATTTCCTGTCGTTCATTGAAGTATCTATGCATGTTATTGAAAACAGCAACCACACGTTAAACTTTTAGGCCTTCATAACTTCTAAGAGCCAAAATTTAAAACTAGAAACCATGAAAACTAAATCAAAATTCACATTCATCTTAAAAGCATTTACGTTATTGCTGTTGGCAGCATTTTTTTCTTCATGTAAGGAAGAAGAATCTCCTGTAGGAGATATAGATACAGAAGAAATAGCTGAGATTGTTGGGGCTACACTTGCAGAAGATTCCCAGGGAATGACTGCTCAATTAAAAGCCTCTGCTGAGCTTTCACAAGAGACAGATACGTTAGATATGAATGGCAATAATGCCAGGGTTGAGGAGTCTGACATTTGTGGGCAAGAGTTTGATGATTCATTCACATTAATAAGTCCGGACAACTATGCGATTGCCTATAATTACTCTTTTAGCTATTTGTATGGCTTTGCATGCAACCAATTCTTTGTACCTAACAGCCTGAATTTCTCAATTGAGCAATCAGGAGAGCTAGAAGCACCTCGATATGGCGCAATAAATGAAAGTAAGGGTAATTGGATAGTAAGTGGTCTTGAGCTTTCTTCAACTCAATATACCTTCCAGGGGAACTATGTAAGATCAGGGAATCATGCTTCAAAAGTTGGGAATCAAAATTCTTTCAATTACGAATTAGCCACCTCATTTAGTGAGCTAAAAATGAATAAGGGAAACTATGTGATCTCACAAGGGACTGGTTCGATTTCTATCAATGGAACATCCAGTGTTAATGGTAGCTTTTCCTTTAATGGCTCGATTGAGTTCTTAGGCAATCAGCAAATTCTGCTAACAATAAACCAAGAATCGTATATAATCGATATACAAACCGGTGAGGTTTACCCAGTTTAGAAATGGGCGTTTTTTAGATAATCCTACTAGGATAAACCAATCTCGTTACTCGATTAAGTAATGAGGTTGGTTTTAAATGATTGAATAAGGTTTTGGTTAATTTTCCGTATTCGCCAATTCTTTCACATACATCACTACACTCCAGATTTCCTCTTCACTCAGCATCGTTTTAAATGGTTGCATCAAGCCTCTTCCCTCGGAAAGTTTCCAAAATATGGCTCCATCTGATTGATTGATAAAATCTTCCTTCGTAAAGTTTTTAGGTTTTTGTTCAAGAGACTCGGCAATTTCAGTTTCAGCATTACCATATTTTCCATGACAAACCTGACATTCCGCAGTATAAATTCTTTTACCTAAATGAAGCGCAAGAACATTGTCTTCAAGTGGATTTACCAGTTTATCCGATGTTTTAGGAGCTACCCAGGGCGCTTGTTCTTTTGTAGACTGAGCAACCGAATCAACTGAGAACAAAAGTAAAATCACAAATACTAAGGATGATATTACGTGTATGTTTGAGTTTTTCATGTTTAGATATTTCTCTATTTGATTTGGGATCAATTTCAATGTTTATTGGGTAGGGATCAATGAGTAAGATCAGTGTCACTATTGATCTGAGTCACCGGAATGAATGGAAAAAAATCCTTTTCAATAATAAAAAATAAAGAGCGAATCAGACCTCTTCTGCACTCAATTTTTCATTGATCTCTCTGATCATATCATCGAGCTCTTTGGCGGATTGATGTAAACCTTCATTAATCAAATCCAGGTGATCTTTTGGCTGATCGTTGTATAGTTTTAGTAATCCCAAAATACGTGCAAGTGGAGCCCTTACAATATGTGAGTTATTAGAAAGATATTCTTTTAACTTCTTATTTTTAATGGTGAGCTCTTTGGTACGTTCCTGGATTATTTTTTCCAGACTAATATTCATTTGGGTAATCTCTTTATTGACCCTGGAAAGCTCTTCACTTTGTTCGATGATTTTCCGATTTTGAATATTCAACTGTTTATTGGCCAGTATTTTTTGCTTGATGGCATACCATAACATTATCACAATAATGACAAGGAATATCAGGCTAGCTATTACCACGTTACGCTGAGAAGTTCGTCTATTTGCCACAACTTTTTGCAGCTCTAATTCTTTGTTTTTTTGATCTGAATCAAATAAGACATGTAGTTGATTGATTTGAGAGGCACTTTGAGCAATGTAGAATTTCTCAAAAAATGCCATATGCATTTTATAATATTTCATCGCATTTTTCTGGTCATCCAGTGCTTCATAAGTGAGCGCAAGATCTTGAGCATTTTGTTGGATTTTACGCGTAATATTTACCTGAATTGCCATATCATACGCTTCGATATAATGTGGTAAAGCCATTTCAGGTCGGTCTGTTTTCCGATAGATATCACCAATGTTATTCAATAGGTCAATTTCTTCGTAAAGTGTATTGTTTGCCATTTCACTAACTCGCATGTAATAACTAAGAGACATTTCGAAATCTTCTAAATCTTCATAGACACTTGCGTAAGCTTCTGTAAGCTGTTTAGTTAGTTCCTCATCTCGTAATAAATTGTTCAAGCTGTCGGACTTATCGTAATGCTTTAACGCCAGGTAGGAGCTATCATAGCGTTCATACACATAGCCTACATTAAAATAGGCACAGGCTAAATTCAATGAGTCGTTTTTTTCTCGAAATATTTTCACAGCATCATTCGCTAATTCCAGTGATATATCAAAGTGAAATGCATCTGCATTGGCATGGCTAAGTAAAAGTTTGGTTTCCGCCACTTTAACTTCATCATCCAATGCGTAATATATCTTCAAAGCGTTATGAAAGTATTCGATGGCAAGTGTGTAATTACCTAGTTTATCTAGGATTTGCCCGATAATTACATCTGACTTGGCTAACAATAAATTTTCATCTAGGTCTGCGGCAAGGTAGGACGCTTCTTTTGCAAAGTAGAGTGCTGAATCTACGTCTTTCGCCTGATAAGTTTGAGACTTTTCGAGCAATTCAATAACAACCATTAAAGAATAAGAATCAGTCTCTTTTGAAAAAGATCCATCAGTTGTCTCTTTCCGATCACAAGCAAGTGCAAAAAGAACAACTATTAGTAGAAATAACCTAGCCCTCAACTTAGCATCAATATTTATTTAGCAAAAGCTCATCACAACGTCCTGCTAAATTATTTAATTTTAATTATCACAGTATTTGCTAAATATTATCTGCAGAATAAGAACTAACAGTAAAATGTATTTTATGCCCATATTCCACCTGTTTGCTCTTACTCTTTGTAAGAGCTAGTAAGGCTGCTTTAATATGGGGTCATTATTGATATTATGCGGTACTTAATCCTCTAATCAATAATACTACACCGGCTAATCCAATCAGTATACCAAAAAACGGCATCAATAGGAATGCGAATGGAGAAACCATGATAAGCAGTACAACAAAAAGAAATTCCTTTTTCATAACCTTGGAATTTAAGAAGGATAAGTTCAGAATGATATTTAAGAATTCCAAGGAGATAGGTTAGTCAAAAAAATGAGGTTTATCAGTTATGGTTTTTACCTGCTGATTTGAAACTGATAAAGAACTTGTTTTGATTCTTAATCTATTATTCCCACTATCTCCCACATAATTCAATTTTTTATTGAATTTCCTGGAAATTCATTCACAATCAATATTTAATTTCCGAAAATGATCTTTTGCCAGCTAAACAGGATAACTCGCTCACCTTCATAATCTTTATTTATTGCTTAAAATATTTGATTTAAGGGTTCTAATGTTAAGTTTTCATCTTTTGTGGTAAAAAGTGGAGGATAGTGGGATAAATTTTTAGAATTTCATTATGTTTGCTATGGTGGTTTATATTTTTCAAGGCTCAGTATGGCGTTTTTTACAAGCGAGTATGAGTGTAAGTTGGATACTAAGGGAAGATTGGTTTTACCTGCAAAGATTAAAACCAACCTTCCTGAGGTCTCCACTAACGAACTGGTTATTCGGAAGGGATTTGAGCCGAACCTAATCCTCTACCCAATGGTGGAGTACAAAAAGATCCACCACAAGATCTCTTCATTGAGTGAATTTGATCCTGAACAACGGAAGTTGAAAAGGACTTTTTTCAGGAGCATCGCGCAAGTGGAGTTGGACAATGCGAACCGCATCAACATTCCTAAGCAAATGCTCGCTCATGCACAGATAGAAAAGGAGGCACTCCTCATAGGCACGGGCAACTATATTGAAATATGGAATCCTGAAGTATTTGATCAGCATATGATTAGTGATGATAACGAATACTCAGCACTCGCTCAGAAATTCCTCGACGAATGAGTGAATCAGAGTATCACAATCCGGTGATGCTAAAAGAGTGCCTGGAAGGATTACAGATAAAACATGATGGAGTATACGTGGACGTGACCTTTGGAGGTGGTGGTCACAGTAAAGCGATTCTTCAGAATTTGCAAACAGGACACCTCATTGCATTTGATCAGGATCAGGATGCTGAAAAAAATGCACAAGAGCTTCTCAAAGCTCCCTTCGCCTCAGAGAGTGGGGTTAGGGATGAGGGGCAACCATATAGTTCTTTCACATTTATTGATACCAATTTCAGGTTTTTACAAAAGTATCTGAGGCTACATGGAATAAGAGAAGTGGACGGCATATTGGCAGATTTGGGTGTCTCTTCTCATCAGTTTGATGCTCCGGAGCGTGGATTTACCATACGTGGAGAGGGTAAGTTGGACATGCGAATGAATCAGCAAGCTAAAAAGAATGCAAGAAGTGTAGTCAATGAGTATGAAGAGAAAGACCTGATCCACCTGTTTAGTTCATATGGAGAAGTGAAGAATGCGAGGACCTTGGCCAGAGAGATTGTGAGTGTTCGGATGAACAGCCCAATTGAAACTAACGGGCAGCTAAAAGAGCTCGCATGGAAGTTGGCGCCTAAGCATCGAGAAATGAAGTACCTCGCGCAGGTATTTCAAGCGATTCGAATCGAAGTGAATGAGGAGCTGGCAGCGCTAAAAGAATTTCTGGAGCAAGCAGGAGAGGTACTTAAACCGGAAGGCAGACTGGTTGTGATGAGTTACCACTCTTTAGAGGATCGATTGGTGAAGAACTATATCAATAAAGGAAATTTTAAAGGGGTTGATGAAAAAGACTTCTTCGGGAATCCAATAAGGATCTTAGATCCGGTGAACCGAAAGCCCATCACTCCTTCAGAAGAAGAAATTAAAGAAAACAGTAGAGCAAGAAGTGCGAAACTGAGAATTGGCAAAAAAAGAAATGGCTGAAAACACCTACAAAATCCCCCAAAAAGAAGAGCGAGGCGGACTGTTTCGTCTGATCAATCGTTTTTTGCGCATGGATAGCTCCATGAGTGAGGTGATTCACGTGCGTTTTCTTCCCCAGATTCTTTTCCTGTCATTCTTGTGTTTGCTGTATATAGGCAACCGGCATTATGCCGAAAAGAAAATCAGGACCATCAACCAGTTAGAAACTGAAGTTGAGGACCTGAGAGCAGATTATACTACCCTGAAGGCGGATTTCATGTATGAAAGTAAGCAGTCAGAGGTGGCGAAACGGGCCGCAGCGCTTGGTTTGAAAGAGAGCAAAGAATCACCTGTATTGATAAGGGAAGTTGAGTATTAAGAAAAGCATAGTATTACGCGTAAGAATTGCATTCATTTTAACATTCCTTGTTGCGGGAACGATCATCTTTCGCATTGCTGAAATTCAATATATCGAAGGAAAGCAGTGGGTAAGTCTCGGAGAAACTCTTGGCATGCAGGTAATGAACGTGAAAGCTACAAGAGGTAATATCTATGCAGATGATGGTAGCTTACTTGCTACCTCATTACCTTTCTATCAATTAGCAATTGATCCATCACTTCCGACAGCTGGTTTGTATAAAAACGGGATTGATTCACTTTGTTACTTTCTTTCTAAATACTACAAGGACTTATCCCCCACACAATACAAAAAGCTCATTGATGACGCCCGAAATAAGGGCCGTCGTTACTTATTAGTCAACAGACAAGAAGTAGGGTATCAAGATAAAAAACTAATGGTGCAGTGGCCTTTAGTAAGAGAGGATCGCTTAAAGGGAGGTGCATTCTTTGAAAAGGTAGAAAAGCGATTCTTGCCATTTAATCATTTAGGCATCCGAACCATTGGAAATGTCAATTCCGATGATCGGGGCGTGGTAGGCTTGGAGTACAGTTTCAATAAACAACTGGCAGGAGTCAATGGGAAAGGCTTATTTCAGAAAATGGCCGGAGGTGGCTGGATGCCTATATATGACGGCACCGAAAAACGACCGGTTGATGGATACGATATCCAAACGACAATCAATGTTGATATTCAGGACGTAACAGAATCTGCCCTTCTCAAGGAGTTGGAGAAGCATAAAGCTGATTATGGAGTAGCAGTTGTGATGGAGGTAAGCACAGGAGAAATTAAAGCTATCTCCAATTTAAGCAGGAATTCCAAAGGAGAATATTATGAACGATACAACTACGCTGTAGGTAGTCAGGGTTCACGAGAACCGGGTTCCACTTTTAAACTGGCCAGTATGATTGCTTTGCTTGAGGAGACGGATATCAAACTCTCTGACTCTGTGCACACAGGAGATGGTAAACTCGAATTCTTTGATAAAGTAACGCGTGATCATAAGCCGGGAGGGTTTGGGAGACTCTCTGTTCAGGAAGTATTTGAAAAGTCTTCCAATGTTGGCGTTGCAAAGCTGGTATCACAACACTTTAGTGATAACCCTGAGAAGTTTATTAGCTATTTAAAGAAGATGAAACTTCATCAACCACTCAATTTTCAAATGGTTGGTGAGGGCCAACCGTACATTAAAGACCCATCAGATTCCACGTGGAGTGGAGTAACACTGCCTTGGATGAGCTACGGATATGAGTTAGAGATGACACCATTGCAGATGCTCACACTTTTTAATGCGGTTGCAAACAATGGTAAAATGGTCAAGCCCATGATCGTGAAAAGTGTAATGAACGCTGATCGGACCATTGAGGCCTTCGACACAGAAGTGATCAATGAAAAAAT
The DNA here is from genome assembly GCA_964459925.1 of uncultured Roseivirgaceae bacterium. Taxonomy (GTDB): domain Bacteria; phylum Bacteroidota; class Bacteroidia; order Cytophagales; family Cyclobacteriaceae; genus Ekhidna. The sequence continues at coordinate 21,760 of CAYWOQ010000028.1, read as the reverse complement.
CTGTTCAAAGGAGACTTTAAGGAAAATCAAGATTATGATGGAAGGGGTCGTTGAGCGAGGGACAGCTTCCAACATCAATCATAGCATGTACAAAATAGCTGGTAAAACAGGTACAGCCAAAACCGTCAGGAATGGTAGGTATGTCAAAGAGTACTACACTTCATTCGCTGGTTATTTTCCAGCAGAAGCTCCTCGGTATAGCTGCATTGTTGTGATTGACCATCCAAAGGGCTATCAAATATATGGTAGTGATGTATCTGCTCCTGTATTTAAAGAAATCGCAGATAAGATTTACTCTTTGGAATTGGAAATGCATGATATAGGTACATCAGAGAGTGCACTTGTGACTGGCGTTTTCCCATATATCAAGGCTGGGAAAAAAGATGAGCTGTCCATGATTTGCAACGAATTAGGTATTTCCAATCATTCCAAATCAGATAGTGAGTGGGTCAAAACCCAGGTAATAAATGAAGCGGTATACTGGACTGAAAATAAAGTCAACTATGAAGTAGTTCCTGATGTGAGAGGCATGACATTACGGGATGCACTTTTTGTTCTTGAAAATTTAGGATTAGAGGTTAAAGTAGCTGGAAGAGGAAGAGTAGCTACACAATCCATGACACCGGGGGGCAGATTGGTTAAAGGTTCAACCATAAAACTACAGATGAGTTGATGCAAATACTAAAGGACATATTATACGGTATTTCCCTTAGAACCTTAACTGGTAATCGTGAGGAAAAAGTCGCTGGAATCGCATTTGATTCACGGCAAGTTAAAAACGATTTTCTTTTTGTCGCAATTAAAGGGCTAGCAGTAGATGGTCATGATTACATCGATAAAGCGATAGCATCAGGAGCTAAAGTTATCGTCTGTGAGCATCTTCCGGATCTGCCATATGATGATGTCACATTAGTACAGACCGATAATTCAGCAGAAGCATTAGGTATCATTGCTTCAAATTTTTACGGTAGACCATCTGAAAAAATCAAACTAGTAGGGATCACGGGGACCAATGGAAAAACGACCTGTGCGACCCTTTTATATGAGCTTTTTATCAACCTGGGCTTCTCGGTGGGCTTGCTTTCGACTGTAGAGAACAAGATAAATAACAAGATCTTGGAGACCAGCTTTACAACCCCTGATGCATTACAGCTAAATCAACTTTTGAGTGAGATGATAGAGCGTGGCTGTACACATTGCTTTATGGAAGTAAGCTCCCATGCCTTGGTGCAAAATCGGGTAGCAGGCATACATTTTACTGGAGGTGTTTTTACCAATATCTCTCACGATCACCTGGATTATCACAAGACTTTCGATGAGTATATCGCTGCAAAAAAATTGCTGTTTGATGGACTATCATCGGGAGCTTTTGCCTTGGTTAATGCAGACGATAAGCGTGGAGCAGTTATGCTTCAAAATACAAATGCAGATAAACATCGGATGGCCATTAAGTCTATGGCTGATTTCAAAGTAAGGGTCATCCATAATACGTTGCAAGGGTTGGAATTGAATTTCGATGGAGTAGATGTCTGGTTTAAGCTAATTGGAAAATTCAACGCCTATAATCTATTAACAGTTTATTCAGTTGCCTTGCTTTTGGGTGAAGAGAAAGAGTCTGTGTTGAGCGGACTCTCTATGACCAAAGGTGCAAGTGGAAGGTTTCAAAAAGTAGAAAACAATGCCAATGTCTTAGCCATTGTGGATTACGCTCATACACCAGATGCACTGGAAAATGTGCTACAAACAATTAATGATTTAAGGACCAAGAATGAGCTATTGGTGACGGTGGTCGGATGCGGTGGAGATCGTGACAAGACTAAAAGGCCAAAAATGGCTCAGCTTGCCACCAAGCTTAGTGACAAGGTGATACTGACCTCTGACAATCCAAGAACAGAAGATCCTAAAATCATTTTAGAAGATATGAGAGCCGGCATCCCCAAATCCAAAGAACGAAATGTGATGGTAATTGAGGATAGGAAAGAGGCGATAAGAACGGCTTGTAATCTTATCAAAGACAATGATATCATTTTGGTTGCGGGAAAAGGTCATGAGACGTACCAGGAAGTAAATGGAGTCAGACATCATTTTGATGATAAAGAAATCTTAAACGAACTGCTTAACACCGAATAGATGCTGTACCACTTATTCAAATATCTAAATGAATTCGATTTTCCTGGTGCAGGGTTATTTCAATACATCTCATTCCGTGCCGGGATGGCAGCATTGCTTTCACTCCTGATTACGATTACATTCGGAAAGCAGTTGATCAATTTGCTCAGAAAGTTTCAAATGGGAGAATCAATCCGCGACTTGGGACTTGAAGGACAAATGCAAAAGCAAGGTACACCAACGATGGGTGGAATTATCATTATTTCCGCCATCGTGATTCCTACTTTTTTATTTGCAGATCTAAATAACATCTATACGCTTCTTTTGATGATAGCAGCTTTATGGATGGGGATTATCGGATTTATAGATGATTACCTTAAAGTAAAAAAGAAAAATAAGGAGGGGTTAAGAGGTAAATTCAAAGTCATTGGACAAGTTGGGCTGGGGCTTCTTGTTGGTTTAGTCATGGTCTTCAATGATGATATTGTTGTTCGTGATTTTTCTGGTGAAGCATTCAAAGATGAGAGTACTTTATTAACAACGATTCCATTTGTCGCTAATAATGAATTTAACTATGAATGGTTGTTGCCAAATTTTCTTGACGACTATGCCTGGATCCTTTATGTATTAGTAGTCATTTTTATCGTAACAGCCGTTTCTAACGGAGCAAATATTACTGATGGAGTCGATGGGTTGGCTGCCGGTACATGCGCAATCATAGGTCTAACCTTGGCTGTACTCGCATATCTGTCGGGTAATGCTATCTTCTCTGATTACCTGAATATCATGTTCATTCCCAACTCAGGAGAGTTGGTGATTTTCTGTACTGCATTTGTAGGAGCTTGTATAGGCTTTTTATGGTACAATGCATATCCAGCTCAGGTATTCATGGGTGATACAGGAAGTCTTTCCTTGGGTGGGATCATAGCAGTATTAGCATTTGTTATTCGCAAAGAATTCCTTATTCCGATCCTTTGCGGTATCCTGGTAATGGAGAATCTCTCCGTAATAATCCAGGTAGCTTATTTCAAATACACGAAGAAAAAATACGGTGAAGGGAGGCGCGTTTTTTTGATGTCTCCACTTCATCATCATTACCAGAAGAAGGGAATCCATGAAGCCAAAATCGTTGCTCGGTTTTGGACGATAGGAATTCTCCTTGGAATTTTCACATTAGCAACTCTTAAAATCAGATAAATGACACTTACACAGATTCAGCAATTAAACGAGAATTTTCAGAAGCATGCAGTGCAGCTTTCTGAATTGATGCCGACAGGTAGTTTATTACAAGCTACTTCAATGCTTATCCGGAGTAGTAGACAAATCCATGAGGATTTTGTCAAGCTATTACATGCCAAAGGAGAAAGCTCTTTTAATGGTACAATAACCAATATGGAAAATGAGATGGATGAAGTAGTGTTCATCCTGGATCAATTGGAACTTGCCAATAAGAAGCAGCAAATCAGCCTAATTCAGGATTTTCTGAAAGAGGGTTATGGATTGATGTCCATTTATTCAAAATGTTGTGATCAGGTGATAGACAAAAAAGTATTGAAGGAGGAATAATGGATGATCGCATAGTCATATTAGGCGGAGGCGAGAGCGGTATTGGAGCCGCAATATTGGCCAAGCAAAAAGGCTATGAAGTGTTCGTGTCAGATGCGGGTAGTATCACTGCCAACAGAAGACGGACACTTAAGACCCATGAGGTGGATTACGAAGATCATGGACATACAGAGAGTCTCATTCTTAATGCAGACCTTGTGATCAAAAGTCCGGGAATATCTGAGCGTGCCCCATTGGTCCAAAAGTTGATCTCAAAAAATATTCCAGTCATTTCTGAGATAGAGTTTGCTTATCGCTTCATTGACAAGGCAAAAGTGATCGCGATTACAGGAACGAATGGTAAGACTACTACGTCGCTTCTTACTTATCACCTATTGAAAACTGCTGGTTACCATGTGGCATTAGGTGGTAATATTGGTACGAGTTTAGCATCGCTGGTAGCTGAGGGAGGCTACCATTATTACGTGGTGGAAGTAAGTAGTTTCCAATTGGATGGTATCCAAAATTTCCGTCCTGATATTGCCGTTCTGCTAAACATTACACCGGATCACCTGGATCGCTATGACAACAACTTTAACAACTATGTAAAGTCCAAGTTCAGAATCATAGAAAACCTCACCCATGAACAGGCTTTTATTTATTGTGCGGACTGTTGCCCTGTAACAGAAGAGTTGAGTAGACGGAAAGTAGAGGCAAGTATGTTTGCTATGAGTGCTTCCAAGAACGAAAAGCTAAATGCCTATCTGGAAGAGGATCATCTCATCTTCAATTTTGAGTTTAAGAATAACGGAATTCATCATAAAGTTCCACTCTCGGAAGTCTCACTCATCGGTAAGCATAATATGGTTAATAGCATGGCGGCAGTTATTAGTGCATTATGCATGGATGTATCGATTGGTAAAGTTTTAAAAGGTCTGAAAACCTTTAAAAATGCACCTCATCGGCTGGAATTTGTGGATGAAATCAATGGAGTGGGCTTTGTAAATGATTCTAAGGCAACCAATGTGGATTCTGTGTATTATGCATTGGATGGGGTCAAAAAAGATATTATTTGGATTGCAGGTGGGATAGATAAGGGAAATGACTATAGCCAAATCGATGAGTTGGTAAGAGAGAAGGTCAAAGGATTGATTTGCTTGGGTAGAGACAACACTTCATTGAGTAGTTATTTCGCCACTAAAGTAGATTTAATTGCAGAGGTAGATTCCACAAAAAAAGCAGTAAAGCAGGCATTTCAGTGGGCGTCGGAGGGTGATGTTGTAATGCTATCACCTGCATGTGCCAGTTTCGATCTCTTTTCCAATTATGAGGATCGAGGAGATAAATTCAAGAAGTCAGTTGAGAAGTTCAAAAAAGAATTAAAGGAAAAGATATGAACGCAGTAAAGGACTGGGCATATAGAAATTTGAAAGGAGATCCGATGATTTGGTTCATTGTGCTGATTTTGTCTTTGTTCAGCATTCTTGTGGTCTACAGTGCTACGGGAAGTCTTGCTTATAAAATGATGGGAGGAAATACAGAGTATTACCTTATCAAACATGCCGTCCTTGTCTCAGTGAGTTTCTTTGCTATTTGGATTGCCCATCGAATAGACTATCGATACTATTCGAAACTCTCTCGATTAATATTATGGATCAGTGTTCCTCTTTTAGTTTTTGCATGGCTTTTTGGGACAGAGAAAAACGAAGCATCAAGATGGTTAACCATTCCATTAATTAATCAATCCTTCCAGCCGTCAGACCTGGCCAAGCTAGCCTTAATCGTTACGCTGGCAAGTATGCTTTCAAAGCGACAAAAATCAATCGATGATTTTCAGCGAGCTATAATACCCATGCTATTTTGGATTGGATTGATTTGTGGTCTGATTGCTCTCACTAATTTTTCATCGGCCATCCTGTTATTTCTGACGTGTATGTTGGTGTTATTCATTGGAAGAGTGCCCATGAAATACTTGGCAATGCTTTTGGTTATTTGTGCCTCTTTTGGGTCTATCGCCTTTTTCATCGGCCAACGAGGAGGCACAGCAGTCTCACGGGTGGAGAATTTTGTCAATGGTGATACACCTTATCAAGCCAAACAAGCGTACGTAGCGATCGCATCTGGTGGCGTTTTTGGAAAGGGGCCCGGCCAAAGTGATCAACGAAACTTCCTGCCTCACCCTTACTCTGATTTTATCTATGCCATCATTTTGGAAGAATACGGACTATTTGGAGGTGTAATCGTCTTGTTTTTGTATCTGGCGTTGCTTTATCGAGGAATGAAAGCTGCAGAAGGTAATGATAAAGCGTATGGAGGATTGTTATCAGCAGGTTTAAGCTTCGCTATTGTGATTCAGGCCTTGGTGAATATGGGTGTTGCAGTAGGACTTGGACCTGTGACTGGATTGACCTTGCCATTCATCAGTATGGGTGGAACATCTCAGCTTTTTGCTGGAATTTCGCTAGGAATCATCTTGAGTGTAAGTAGAGGTGAGATCGACCGATTTGGAGGGACTATTGAAAATCAATATAAAGAAGCAGCATAATCGAAAAAGAGGAAACATATCGCCAACATCCTTTACGGGTCATGATAAGTGGAGGAGGAACCGGAGGACATATCTATCCGGCCATTTCTACTGCACAAGCACTTCAAGAGATGCTGCAGCATGTTGAGATTCTGTTTGTTGGTGCAAAAGGTAAAATGGAGATGGAAAAAGTTCCAAAAGCCGGCTTCAAGATTGAGGGACTTTGGATTAGCGGTATTCAACGAAAGCTATCCGGTCAGAACCTTTTATTTCCTGCAAAACTCATATCCAGTTTATTAGGTGCAGCAAGATTAATCAGAGATTTTAAACCAGATGTGGTTGTTGGTGTGGGAGGATATGCAAGTGGTCCATTGCTCTACGTCGCGAGTAGAAAAGGTATTCCAACATTAATTCAAGAACAGAACAGTTATGCTGGCTTGACTAACAAGCTACTTGCAAAGTCAGTGAATACCATCTGTGTTGCTCATGATGGCATGGAAAAATACTTTCCTAAGGAGAAGTTAGTGATCACTGGAAATCCGGTTCGCAAAACGATTATGCTCAACCCAAATAGCAAGGCCTATGCTTATGAGCATTTTGAGCTAAGTCCGGATAAGCCTGTTCTATTGGTTGTGGGGGGAAGTTTGGGAGCAAGAACGATCAATGAGGTTGTATTAGCTGGTTTAGAAAAACTAAAAGAAAAAGACATTCAACTCATTTGGCAGTGTGGTGGATTGTATCATGAAGAAATGGTACGCAGATCTGAAGGAAAGGGCGGAGTGGTCGTTTTGAAAGATTTCATCTTTCAGATGGATTATGCCTATGGAATTTCGGATGTGGTGATTTCGAGAGCCGGGGCCCTTTCTATCGCAGAACTTATGCTTACTGGAAAACCATCAATCTTGGTCCCTTCACCGAATGTGGCAGAAGATCATCAAACGATCAATGCGTTAGCCTTATTAGATCATGAGGCTGCAGTTATGGTTAAAGATTCAGAGGCAATGGAGAAGCTGATTGATGAGGCAGTCACATTAATTGATGATAAGGAAAGACGAGAAAACCTTTCAAAGAATATTCATGCAATGGCCCATGAAAATGCTGCCATTGACATTGCAAATGAGGTAATGAAACTAGTGGAATGAAACTTAAAGAAGTACATAGGGCCTATTTCATCGGTATTGGAGGTATCGGGATGAGTGCACTTGCTCGATGGTTTCATGCAAAAAATATTGTTGTAGCAGGTTATGATAAGACCGAAACAACGCTTACAAAGACGTTGGAGCAAGAGGGAATAAGTATTCACTATCAAGATGTACTTGGATTCATTCCTGGTGATTTTCTTTCAATAGAAGGAACCCTCATTGTTTTTACGCCTGCAGTTCCTAAAGATCATCTACAGCTTAATTACTTCAAGGACAACGATTATGTGGTTAAGAAGCGGTCTGAGGTTTTAGGAATGATAACTGAAAATCATTATACGATTGCTGTGGCTGGAACACATGGTAAGACCACAACGAGTTCCATGATTGCCCATTTGTTAAATGGATCCAGAAAGGGATGTACTGCATTTGTCGGTGGAATCATGTCCAACACCGAATCGAATCTTATTATTGGAAATGATGATGCTCCAATCGTAGTGGAAGCCGATGAATATGATCGGTCTTTTATGCGCTTGAATCCTAATTATATCATTATCACATCATTAGATCCAGATCATTTGGATATTTATGGTGATGAGTTCAAAATGCTTGATACATATGAAGAGTTTGCCAAGAAAACTCCGGAAGATGGAAAGTTACTGATGCAATCAGATGCTGGGTACAAGATCAACCCAGGTAACCGATATACTTCCTATGCAATAAAAGATGGAGACGCGGTGGCTGATTCACTCAGAATAGTCAATGGAGCTTTTGTCTTTACCTACAGATGTGGTATGGAAAAAATATCTGACATCTATCTGCAGTTGCCTGGTTACCACAATGTTTTAAACGCGATAGCTGCTATTACTGTAGCACTTGATATGGGTATGGAAGGAAGGGAAGTGAGAAAACGAATGAAGAGCTATATCGGAGTGAAAAGAAGATTTGAGTATGTCTTCAGAAGCCCTCAAGCTACGCTTATAGATGATTATGCCCACCACCCGGAGGAGATTGAATCCTTTTTGAAGTCTGTGCGATCTCTCTCAGGAAATCGAAAGATCCTGGCGATCTTTCAACCACACCTGTTTTCTAGGACAAGGGATTTTAAGAAAGGCTTTGCAAAGGCACTTGATAAAGCTGATGATATCATTTTACTGGATATCTACCCTGCACGAGAAGAACCCATTGAAGGTATCACCTCAAAATCAATTTTCGATTTGATGGAGAATGAACACAAAGTACTTATTCCCAAGGATTACTTACTTCAAGAGCTTGAAAGTCATAAAATGGATGTTGTAGTGACCATAGGTGCAGGAGATATTGATCGAGAGGTACCAAAGGTGGCCAAGTACATGAAGGATCGATTTTTACCCAATCAAAAAGTTTTGCAAGAAGATGAGTAGAGAGCAGAAAAAGAGCATATTGATTTATTCATTTAGTGGAGCTATTATCCTTTTCCTGGTCATTTTCTCAGCAATAAGAAATAATAATAGGCCTGTAGAGAAACTAGATGTTGATGTGCTGGATCAGGAAGGGGTCTTTTTCACCAATGATCTGGAAGTGATTGATTTAATCACCGATCAACAAACCGATTCTCTAATCGGAATAGAAATGGGAGAACTTTATCCAAAAATTCTGGAAAGAAGAGTTGAAAAAAATCCATTTGTTAAAAACGCTGAAGTATTCAGGGATTTGGAGGGAACACTTAAAGTCAAAGTAGTTCAAAGCAAGCCGATCGCCCGGGTTTTTACCAATGGGAAGATGGATAAGTACATTGATGCGGACGGCAGAATCCTTCCGGTTAATGCTAAACATACAGCGAGAGTTCCCTTGCTGGAAACTGAATTTGAGTTTGGTTGGGAATCGAAAATGGATGAATCAGCATTTGGTATGCAAGTTTTTGAATTACTAAAATATATCGAACAGGACGAGTTTTGGAGAGCTCAGATTGCTCATGTACTTGTCATGAAAAACGGTGAACTTGAACTCTATCCTCAAGTGACCAAGCAGAAAATCGAATTTGGAAAGCTGGAAGATATTGAAGCAAAGTTTTCCAAATTGATGACTTTTTATAAAGAAGTTTTACCGGTAAAGGGGTGGAATAGCTACAACCGTGTCAATGTAAAGTTTAAGAATCAAATCATTTGTGAATAAGAAATAATCACCTAGAAATATAGAATTATGGAAGATCAAATCATCGTCGGGTTAGATATAGGCACTACAAAAATTTGTGCCGTTGTAGGGAAGAAAAATAATTACGGAAAGTTAGAGATACTTGGCATGGGTAAGGCCATATCGGATGGCGTCATACGCGGAATTGTCACAAATATTGACAAGACCGTGCGGGCGATTGAAAAAGCGATTGCAGAAGCAAGTGAGCAATCAGGTATTGAAATAAATGTGGTGAATGTGGGTATTGCTGGGCAGCATATCAAAAGCGCTGTTCATCATGGTGGTATCACTTTAGAAAATCAAGACGATGAAATTACCATTGAGGATATTGCCCGACTGACCAGCGATATGCATCGCATAGTCACTCCTCCAGGTAGTGAGATTATTCACGTAATGCCTCAGGATTACATCGTTGATTACGAGGATGGTATCATGGATCCTGTAGGGATGACAGGTGTAAAACTAGAAGCTGACTTCCATATTATCACAGCTCAGACGAACGCCATTAACAATATTAATAAATGTGTGAAGAAAGCAGGGCTGACCATTGAGAACCTGATTCTAGAGCCACTAGCATCGAGTCTTTCCGTACTTAGCGATGAGGAAAAAGAGGCCGGTGTTTGCTTGGTAGATATTGGTGGTGGTACTACGGATGTTGCTGTTTTTTATGACAACATCATTCGACACACTGCTGTGATTCCTTTCGGAGGAAATATTATCACATCGGACATCAAGCAAGGCTGCATGGTGATGGAACACCAGGCAGAGCTTCTTAAGACGAAATTTGGAAAGGCGATTGCAGAAGAGGCAAGCCCCAATGAAATCGTTTCCATTCCAGGCCTCAGAAACAGACCTCCAAAAGAGATTTCTATTAAGAATCTGGCTCATGTTATTGAAGCAAGGATGGAGGAGATCATTGAGCTTGTGCATACTGAAATTATTACTTCTGGTTTTCATAAGAAGCTAGCTGCAGGAATTGTTGTGACAGGTGGTGGTTCACAACTCACCAATCTTAGCCAGTTGTTTGAGTATATGACTGGCTTGGATACACGAATTGGCTATCCGAACGAGCATTTAGGAAAGAGCAAAGTGGATGCCGCTAAAAGCCCAATGTATGCCACTACAGTCGGTTTGGTATTATCAGGGTTTAAAGCTTTGGATATTCGTGAAACTCGATATAAGGAGTTTGCACCTACCGGAGAAAAAAAGAAAATGAAACAGGGCAACAAGTTTTTCAGCAATATTCTGGAGAAAACAAAAGGCCTTTTAATAGATGACTTTGACGATAAGATTAATTAGTGACGGATAGTAGAAAATGCTTTCTGAAACTTAAAATGTAAATATTATGGCAGAAAATATGTATCAATTTGATTTACCCTCACATCATAAATCGATCATTAAGGTGGTTGGTGTTGGTGGAGGCGGAAGTAACGCTGTTAATCACATGTTCAGCCTTGGAATCAAGGATGTGGAATTTGTGGTATGTAACACAGATCATCAAGCGCTAGAAAGTAGTTCTGTCCCATTGAAGTTACAGATAGGGACGAACCTCACAGGAGGTCTTGGAGCAGGAGCTAATCCTGAAAAAGGCAAAAGTGCGGCGATGGAAAGTAAGGAGGAAATTCGAGACCTTCTTTCGGAAAACACAAAAATGATTTTTATCACCGCTGGTATGGGTGGAGGTACCGGTACAGGTGCTGCTCCAGTCATCGCGCAGGTGGCACGTGAACTGGATATACTGACTGTGGGCATAGTTACCGCACCATTCGCTTTTGAAGGCAAAAAGAAAATGGCTGCCGCAGATGAAGGGATCAAAGAATTGAAAAAGTACTGTGATACCGTAATCGTCATTATGAATGATAAGCTGCGTGAGATCTATGGTAACCTTTCGATCAGTGATGCATTTGCTCAGGCAGATAACATACTCACAACAGCGGCAAAGGGTATTGCTGAGATCATTACGGTTCCAGGGTATGTAAATGTGGATTTTGAAGATGTAAAAACGGTAATGAAAGAAGCTGGACCAGCAGTTATGGGTTCAGCTAAAACAGTAGGGGATAATAGAGCAAGAAGAGCAGCAGAAGAGGCCTTAAACTCACCACTACTAAATCAGCAAGATATTTTTGGTGCAGAAAAGATTCTTCTATCGATTATATCTGGGGAGGAAGCAGAGTTGCAGATGGACGAGCTTACGGACATTACGGATTACATCCAGGAATATGCCGGTGATAATGCAGAAGTAATTTTTGGGCATGGTGTAGATAGTTCTCTTGGAGAAAATATTCGGGTTACGGTCATAGCAACAGGTTTTGGAAAAGTAGATGAAGAGGGTGAGTATGTGATCACGAAAGAAAAGGAAACAAAGGTTTTTGACTTGGATTCTCAGAAAGAGATTGATGAGGAGAAAAAACACAATACCTCGGACTTTATGATCGAGTTAGATCAGGATGCTGATGAAGAGGAGGAAAGTGTAGCTTACGAATTTAGCTGGTTGAAAGATGAGATCAAGAGAGAAGTAGAGGAAGAAGATCAAAAAGACCAAACAGACAAGAAAGATCGTAAATCGTTCAAGCAATCTTCATTTGAGTTTGATTTTACGAATGATTTTGAAGAGGAGGAAAACATCGATGCGGATGAAATAGAAATTGCTGATGCATTTTCTAATACCAATCATTCGAAACAGGTTCGCCTGGCGCAAGAACGATCAGAAAGAGAGCAACAATATGAAGGAAAGAAGTTTGAGATGGGAACAGACGATTTTAAAGAGCGTTTAGATGTTCCTGCCTACGAGCGAAAGAAAGTAAAGCTTCAAAATACCCCTCATTCTTCGGAGCGAAACATTTCTAAATACAATTTGAATGAGGACAATCAGATACTAGGCAATAACAAATTCTTACACGACAATGTGGATTAGCCACTTGTCATGAATGTGTAAAGACTTGGTTAACAGTAGGTGTTAGTCATATTCTGCCAAGACCCCTGTCCGTGTGACAGGGGTTATTTTTTATAAAAAAAAGCCCCGGTAATTTGCCAGGGCTGAGTAGTAGAGTAGTTAGCAATTAGGGTATTTTATTCGTAACGAAGTGATCTTACCGGGTTTGCGTGCGCCGCAATCAACGAGCGATAACCTACTGTAAAGATAGCGATAATACTAGCGATCACAAATCCTATCACAAAGTATTTTGGTGTAATAGGTATTCTGAAAGCGAATTCCTCGATCCAGGTGTTCATAAGGAAATAGGCCAGTGGAGCTGAAATGACAAATGAAATCAATAGCAGTTTGATGTATTCCCTCGTAAAGATCACGAGGATGCTGCCTGTAGATGCCCCAAAGACTTTTCGAATGCCGATCACTTTAGCATTGCGGTTAGCCATGAAGGACACAAGTCCGTAAAGTCCCATGATACTAAGCAGTATAGCCAATACTGAAACAAAGCGTATGACCTTGTGAAGTAAATCTTCTAGCATGTATTGCTCCGCAATCTCATTTTCAAAGATGGCCATCTCATATAGTTCACTGGGATAAAATTCACGGAAGGTATCTTCAAGATCTACCATGTGTTGATTGATGTCTCCTTCAGGAAGCCTCAAGGCAATTTGATGGTGCATACCCGGTCGATAAGATAGAATAACAGCCCGTATTTTATTATGTAAGGAATGAACGCTAAAATCTTTTGCCACTCCAATTACTTGTAATTCATTTTTGCCTGAAGTCAGTGTTCTCCCGATGATTTCACCAGGCTTATTAAATCCTAAAGTAGAGAGTACTTTATAGGTGACAATGGCCTTATAGGTACTATCGTTGATCTCTCGTTCCTCTAGTGGCTTTCCTGCGATCAGTGGAATGTCATAGAATTCCATGTAGTGTGTATCCACAAATTTCATATTGGCATTGTTCCCATCTATGTGATCTTCGCCCTTCAGGGAATAACTGTTGTTCCAATTACTCCAATCCATAGGTGATGTATAGGATAAAGTAGCGTCAAGTACATAGTTCTTGCTTTTATAGGCCTGGAGTAAGGTTTTAGGATCTACTTTAGACTCTGGAGGGGTTTGAATCTTGATGACATTTTCAGCATTGAATCCCAGGTCTTTATTCTTCATGAAGTTCAACTGCGCGGAAATAATCAAGGTACCAATGATCATTATGGATGTGAATACAAACTGAGCGACTACCAATGATCTCCTCAGGTTAAAATTGCCAGTACAGGCTTTTAAGTTGATTTTGTTTTTCAGTGCCTCTACTGGTTGATAACCTGCTAAAACGACCGACGGATAAAAACCCGCAAATACGGTGATCAGGATAATGGTAATGGAGCCAAAGAGTAAAATATCATTGGAATATTGTAAGTCATACTCAATGGTCGATACTAATATGTTGAACTGCTTAATCAGGTATTGCCCCAGACTTAAGGCAACCATCATGGATACCGTAACGATGATCAACGTCTCAAAAAGAAACTGTGTCACCAGCTGCTGTTTTGAACTACCCAATGTTTTTCTTACCCCGACTTCCTTGGATCGCTTAATTGCTTGCGCAGTATTAAGATTAATAAAATTCAGGCACGCCGTACCCAGAATCAGCCCACCAAGGAATATGAACGCCCAAATAATTAACGAAGGGGTGACATAGTTGTACCCATCCCCATACTTTTCATCGTTATGAATTTCGGATAGTGGTTGTAGTACGATCTCTGTTTTAGCCGCATCATCTTCCTCTTCCGTTGATTTACTGTCCCTGAGTTCGTCAATTTTTTTATTTATCGCTTTTATATCTGACCCGGGATATAATTTCAAGTAAATACTATGTGCCCAGGTCATACCCCATTGATCCCATATTCCCGTTTCTGTTTTTCGTAACGTTTCAAATGAGATTAAGCAGTCATAAGGGAGGTTGGTATTTTTAGGGCTATCCTGTACTACTCCTGTTACGGTGAGATCTGTTTTCCCATCAAAGACGATGGTCTTTCCAATCGGATCTGTGTCATTAAAGGACTTCTTTGCGAGCGTTTCACTTAAAATAATGGTGTAAGGTTCATCCAAAGAAGCGGCCTCACCGGAGATCAGCTCAAAATCTAAAGTGGAGAAGAAGTTTTGATTGGTCATTAATACTTCATCCTCTCTAAAGATCTGCGCAGCTCCGTTATTGTCTACGAAAGAGAATTTACCAGGATAAGGACCCTGAAAAAATACGATTTCTTCAATTTCTGGAATGTCTGTTAATATGCTACCAGTAGGATATGGAATGATACCTGCATAGCCGGTTCTGTTATCTCCATGGTAAATGGTGGTTAATCGATAGATATCATCTTTGTTTTCATGCCAATCATCAAAGGAATATTCAAAGTTCACAATCGTGAATACGACTGCACAACAAGCGAGTCCTAAGCTTAGACCTACAATGTTTAGAATCGAATGGGAAGCATTGTTTCGAAGATTTCTGAAAGCGGTTATGATGTAATTTCTAAGCATAAGAATTAACGTTTATTCGTACCTCAATGAATCTACTGGATTTTTTGCAGCAGCTCCCACCACCCTGCTACTTATACTAACCAATGCAAAGACCATGATCAATGTTAAAGGAAGTAGGATGAACCAGGTGCCAATATCGATTCTAAAGGTATAGTTCTCTAACCATTTTTCCATGGTGAAATAGGCAAGTGGTAAAGTAACCGATGAAGCGATGGCAACAAGCAACAAATACTCTCTTGAAAGTAGGGTCATGAGGTTTCCAAAAGTAGCTCCCAACACTTTCCTGATACCAATTTCTTTGGTTCGTTGCTGTACAGTGAAGGCAGTCAGGCCAAACAGTCCTAAGCAGGCAATGACAATAGCAAGCACTGAAAACCCGGTAAATAACTTTCCGAATCGTTCATCTGCTGCGTATTGCTCATTGAAGTAGCTGTCTAGGAAGAAATAATCGATGGGATAATCAGTGAAAATATTATCCCATTCTTTTTTCACATTTTCAACTGTTTGCGCAAGCATTTCTTTGCGATTACCGATGTTCTCAGGAATGTCAATTTTTATGAAGTAGAATTCTACCCATCCACTGATAATGTAGGCAATAGGCTCATAATTGGAATGTAAAGAAGTATGGTGATGATTTTCTAAGACACCCCTTACCGTAAGTGGTGCATAAAATCCTTCAAGTTCCTGACCTACCGCATCATCTGGTTTAGAAAAGCCCAGCATTTCCGCCATGCGTTCATTGATGACCACATCTCCTTTGGTCCAGGGGCTATCACCTTCTCGTAGACCCCTACCTGCAACAACGTCTATTCCGAAAAACTCTGGATAATCCGTTCCCATGGAAATAAGACTTGTTTCTACACTGTTATCACTGTCATCATTTTTCTTTCGAATGCGTGTACGCCACGAAATGGGCTCTCCAGGCACCTCTCCGCCGTTAGTGATATGGCTGATCTCCGGATATTGCTTTAGTGCTGTCGTTAATTTTTTGTATTTCATCAAGTCCTCACGATCGTCAGATTCTATTTCACCAGGGGGTGATTCAAGCACCAGAATGTTTTCCACATCAATCTTTAGATCAGCATTCTTCATGAAGTTAATCTGCTTGTATACGGTATAAGTACCTGCTAAGAGGAAGGTAGTGATCATGAATTGAACAAAGACCAGACTCTTTCGAAGTTTATTGCCACCGGTTATTCCTTTTCTTCCGGTTAAAACGTTTACCGCTTTTAACGACTTCAATAAAATATTTGGATAAAACCCAATCAAAAGCGTACCCACTACCACCAATCCTGCTAAAAAGAGAATGACTTCTGCATCATTTATGGCACTTCCGGAGAGGTTGGTTAAGGACTTTGTATAACCTTCTCCAAGCTGAGTTATGCCAATGGCTAAACCAAATGCCAATACGTTCATAACAAATGCCTCAGAAAGGAACAAACCTGTGATCTGACTTTTTGAAGATCCCATGGACATACGTACGCCCATTTCCTTCAGTCTTTCTACCGTACGGACCAATGATAAATTCATGTTGTTGATCCAGGCAATGACCAATATGATGACGGCCACTAAGCTAAAGGCTGTAATTGTACGTTTATCAACCCCTGTTGTAAAATCATCATTTACTACTGAATTGAGATGTATGGAAGCAAGGTCCTGCAGTTTCCAGTCAAATGTATACTCTTTGAAATCGCCATTGGCACACATGGTTTCAGATACGGATGCTGTAACAGCTTCTTTGTTTTTTACATCGTCCATTAGTAAGTAGCTTATGGTACTGGCACAATCCCATCGTTTATAACAGCCATTGAATTGCTCCATGGAAGGATAGGAGAGTAACAATTCAAACTGGATGTGTGAGTTTTCAGGAATGGGTTCCATAATGCCAACAATTTCAAAGTCTGCATCTCCATTGTTGGTGCTTAAGGTAAACGTTTCGCCAATCGCATCCTTAGGCGCTTCGAAAATCCTACCGGCTACATTCCAAGGAAGGATTGCTTTGAACTTTTCATCAAACCCTACCTCACTTCCTGCCAGAAAGTTAAAATCGAATACCTCAAATCCACTTTGTTCCCCGAAGTAGATCGCGGACACTTCATAGTTTTCAATATCCTTTCTTCCCTGGTAAACAAGTGTGCTGTTTGCATAAGTAAATGGCCAGGCCCTCATCACATTTTGGATAAATGGAGATTCTTCTAGCAATTGACCAGCTAATGGTTCTGGAGTTTTTATACCAATCCCCAGCTCTTCACCGGATTTGTAAACGGTGGATTCTATCCGGAAAATGCGATCTGAATTGGAATGAAATGTGTCAAAAGAGGTATGAAATTTCACATATTGGGCAATAACCAGACAGGCCGCCATCCCTAGGGATAAACCAAAAATATTGATAAAGGAGAAGAGCTTATTCTTTTGAATCTGTCGCCAGATGGTGATGAAATAATTCTTGAGCATGTCAATAGGTTTTGGTTTTCCTTACAATCAATAGTAAGATTTGTGCCAATCAAAATAACTTATTGAAAATCAATTGATTAAAAAATTCTCTTCACCCATTCCTGTTCGTATTTGGACGGGTCGATGTGCGTTTTCATAAATTTTGATTGGTTTAGGTCTACTTTTTTGTTTGATTATGCTGAAATTTCTGCCATGCATAGAATTTCATACCTGATTGTCCTGCTCACTTTTTCATTAAAGGCACAGATCACTTTTGAGAAAGGGGAATGGAGTGCCCTGCTTCAGCAGTCAAAAGAAATGGAGAAATCCCTTTTCATTTATGCATATACCCAATGGTGTGAACCTTGTGAGGAAATGGAGGAGTACATTTTTGCTGACCTGGAGGTGGGTAATTTCTACAATCAAAACTTCATCAATGTAGCCTTAGACATGGAAGATTATCCCGGCGTTGACCTGGCAGAGCAATTCACTGTGGGTGTTTACCCCAGTTTTCTATTTGTGAATGCGGATAATCAGGTCGAGCATAGAGGATGTGCGGGAATGGATGCTGCAGATTTTTTGGAAATGGGCAAAGCGGCCCTGGATCATGAAATAAACTTGCTATCCTTTGAGAAGAAATATCAAGCGGGTGTTGACTCTACCAATTTCTTACTTGAGTACCTGGCCGTTCTGGAGTTCGTTTGCCTGGATGCCGAGCGTTTTGCCGCCAATTACCTGGCGTTTATTCCGGAAGAGGAATTAATATCGGAAGAAACCTGGGCAGTCATGGCTAGCTATCAATGGGACATTTACAGCCGGGAATTTCAGCACCTCTTGAATAATCAAAAAGCCTACGAAGAGGTGATCAACCCTGCTGGTGTACAGGCGAAAATCTACGATACCTACCTGGCGCAATACCAGGAAGTCTATGAAGCGGAAGAGCTCCATGATTTTGGGATGCGAGCACTAATGAATGAATTGAATAAGGTTTCATTTAGTGGGGTCGACACCTTAAAGCTGATGACTCATTTGCATTATGCAGAATTCACAGAAAACTGGGAAGCTTATGCGGACTATGCCATCCAGTTTGTAGGGATGATGGAAGTGGAAGATCCGGAAGAACTGAGCGAGCTGGCCTGGAAGTTTTATCTGTTTGTAGAGGACAAAAAACAACTGGAGATCGCTTCCGGTTGGGCAAAGGAAGCGGTAGATAACTTACCAGAACCTTCCGTTATAGATACTTATGCTTCATTGTTGTTCAAGCTTGGTGATACCAAAAAAGCCATCGAGTTGGAGGAAAAGGCACTGGAAATGGCCAAAGAACTGTACGAGGATACGACGCATTACACCTACCAACTGAATCGATTTCAAGGGAATTAAAATGATCAGCTAAGTTAGCTATTGACGACTGGCGATAATCGATTTGATGTAGGACTCAGGTGTCATTACCCCAATTTCACTCGAGCTATAATCTTTCAAATTACGTGTTAATATTACATCAACCCCTCCATGGTTCATGGCAGCAAAGTTTTGTAAGCTGTCTTCAAAATCTTTAAATCCGGAATTCAAAGCATTCTTAACGACTTCTTTATCCATCGTTAAAACCTCTGTTATGCTTAACAGTTGCTTGAGGCTATTAATCACTTTATCCTGTTTAGCGTTTCGACTCAAGAGATAATAAACATTGCTATAAATCACAGGAGTGACAAAGCCCTTTATTTTATGGGTCTCACATAATCCAATGACTTGTGATGAGTACTCAGCATACAGTTGTCTATCAAAAAAGAAATCCAGGATAACATCCGTATCTAATAAGGCGCGATCCATATTAAAGGTGCTTTTCTGCTAAAGCTTCGGATAACTCTTGATTGTAATCAATATCTTTTGGTGCTTTAAATGAACCTCTGAGAGAGGAAGCGATAGGAGTAGGATCAATGACGTTTGCCTGCTCCTCTTTTATGATCACCTTAAGATAGTTTTCAATCAGATTTGAAAGGCTTCGTCCATTACCCTTTGCATATTTTTTGGCCTTGTCAATCAAAGATTGCTCGATGGTTAATGTCAACTTAGTATTCATAATTACAAGAGCTTACAATATATCTATACTTCAAAGTTAAAAAATACGTGTAAATAAATATAATAATATACGTGTAATTAAGCTACTATTTATTTTCAGGTTTTTTTAAAATGGGTCATGCGATGAAATTAAAAAACAGGAATTGGTTAGCGACCATTCATTGATTAATTTCAACCGATAACCAATTTCCCACATGCAATACTTTGACCCCAAAACTCTCTCTTTTCTTCTCAAAGATGTTCATCATCTAGATGAACTTTTAGCGACTGATCGCTATGCCGCTTACGACAAGCAGTCTGTTGATTTGCTTTTGGATGCGGTAAAAGATTTTAGTGATACTGCCCTGTTTCCTTACATCAAAGCGATGGATGAAAAGCCATCAGTCTTCAAAGATGGTCGGGTAACAATCCATGAGCAGTATGGCCCGATCCTGAAGAAAGCGGGTGAGATGGGACTGGTTGGTGCTTTTATGGATGAAAAAGACAATGGGCTACAATTACCCGTTTTGGTTTCAAACGCCCTGTACTTCATCATGGAAGCAGCGAATAATCATGTAACCGGCTATATGGGACTCACAGCAGGTGCTGCTAATCTGATCATCTCGTTTGGAACCGAAGAGCTGAAAGCAAAATACACGCCGAAGATGATGGAAATGCAGTGGGGAGGCACCATGTGTTTGACAGAACCACAGGCGGGGAGTTCGCTTTCTGACATCACCTCCTCTGCCTCCCCAAAAGGAGACGGGACTTACAGCATCAAAGGGCAAAAGATCTTTATCTCTGCCAGCGACCATCAGTTTGCGGATAATTTTATTCACCTGGTACTGGCTCGTGTGGAGGGTGCCCCTGCGGGGACCAAAGGCATCTCACTATTTGTCGTGCCACAGTACCATGTCAATGAGGACGGTTCCATCGGGGACTACAACCATGTGGACATAGTAGGTGAGTTTGAAAAGCTGGGGCAAAGGGGCTATTGCACGAACCACCTGGCATTTGGAGATAGCGGAGAGAGTGTGGGCTACCTCGTAGGACATGAAAATAAAGGCCTGATCTACATGTTCCAACTGATGAACGAAGCACGAATCGCTACCGGACGGATGGGAACGGGTATTGCGTCTGCGGCGTTTTATGCCTCCCTGCAGTATGCGAAGGAACGGCCTCAGGGAAGGCGATTGCAGTCTTCTGGGAAGAAAGACCCATCTGAAGAACAAACCCTGATCATCAACCACCCGGATGTGAAGCGAATGCTACTGCACCAGAAGGCCATTGTGGAGGGCAGCCTGAGTCTGATCCTGCAGTGTGCCTATTACACAGACAAAGAGCTAACCTCTGAAGGCGATGAAAAGAATAACTACCACCTCTTATGCGAAATACTGAATCCGGTCGCTAAGACCTACCCTTCAGAGAAAGGTAAGGAAGCCGTAGATACCGGACTGCAGGTGCTGGGTGGCTATGGCTACATGATGGATTTCATCCTACAGCAATACCTGCGAGACATCCGTATTATTTCCATTTATGAAGGGACCACTGGCATACAATCGCTGGATCTGCTGGGGCGAAAAGTGACCATGATGGATGGAGCAGCCTTACACCTGCTGGCTAAGGAGATGGAAGCCACCATTTCTGCTGCAATGGCACATGAAGACTTGAAAAACTACGCCATGACGTTGGGAGAAGGAGCAAAGATGATCGAAGCGTGCCTGGAACACCTGATGCAATATGCGATGAACGGCAATCACGAGCGCTACCTATCAGATGCGACGATTTTTATGGACCTGTTTGGTACGGTGGTGATCGGGTGGCAGTGGCTGAAGATGGGCATCGCAGCGCTGAATGCTGATGACACTTTCAAACAAAGCAAGCTGCACACGCTGGATTACTTCTTTGCCTACGAAATGTCCCGATGCAAAGGATTACAAAAAATGATCTGCCATACGTCTGATGTGACAATCAAAATGGAAGCGGAGTTATTTTGAGGAACAACGTCCAACTATTATCCGTAAGCTGGACTTTTCAAATATCTATAAAAGAATCTCATCGCACTAGCCTTTACAAATAGCTCAGTAAGCTTATGGGTGATAGTGCCTGTTGGATACCGTTTAGTATCCCTCAACTACAATATCTTGAGGTAGACCAACTCTCATAAAATATCGAGCAAAAGATTGGGATAAATGTTCTCGGTAGGGTGGTAAAAGCCTGATCCTGTTTTGCAAACCAGTTGCAATTTGAGTTAGGCTTTTAACCTCGATTATGCATTAGGATTTAATAATTAGTCCAAAAAGTTTGATTC
>CAYWOQ010000027.1:29474-44407 GCA_964459925.1 uncultured Roseivirgaceae bacterium | reverse complement strand
ATCAAACTTTTTGGACTAATTATTAAATCCTAATGCATAATCGAGGTTTAAAGGAGGAGCAAACTATTAACTTAAACCTAACCGATAATTGTTTGTAAGAACTGAATCGTTCGTATGTGTATGCTTACGGAAAACACTAAATAAAGGTTAGTCATTACCATGTGCTTACTACGCAGCTTTGCTATACGTCATTTGTGCTTTGCTTTCTTTCTCAACTTTTTTTGCAAAAAGTTTATACTTAATACGATAGGTGATTGTGAAGAGTGTGGGCACTATAATCAATGTAAGAAAAGTTGCGACAATCAGTCCAAAGATCACTGTCCAGGCCAATGGACCCCAGAATATTACATTATCCCCACCTACATAGATCTGAGGATCAAAATTGGTGAACAGCGAAAAGAAATCGATATTCAAGCCTATGGCTAATGGTATCAAGCCAAGCACGGTTGTAATAGCTGTCAAGAGGACTGGTCTTAGCCTTGCCTTACCTCCCTGAATAGTTAGCTTCATTACCTCCTCCTTGGAGAGGTATTCCCTTCCGCCCATTCCAAGCTCAGCCATTTTCCTATCTATCAGAATTTGGGTATAATCTAAGAGTACTACCCCATTATTTACTACAATACCTGCCAGTGATATTATACCCATCATCGTCATCATGATAACGAAAGGCCAACCTGTCATCATCAATCCGCCGAATACTCCAATCAAGCTAAGGAATATGGCAATCATAATAATAATCGGCTTTGATATGCCTCCAAATTGAAAAACGAGTAATAAAGCTATCAGGCCCAAGCCCGTGAAGAACGCACCCATTAGAAATGCCATCTGCTTATTCTGTTCTTCAATTTGACCCGTGTAATCAATCTTTACCCCTCTTGGTAACCCATCAAATGATAACATGGCCTCTTCTATTTGAGCAACGATTGCACCCGCATCAGTAAATCCAGGCTTGAGACCAGAATAAACCGTTACCACTCTTTTGGTATCCTTATGCTTTATCGCACTAAAACCGGATGTGTTTTTCTGCCTGGCTACCGCTGAAACAGGAATCTCCTTGATCTTACCTGATGACTGATCCCTAAACGTAATGTTTTGATTAAAGAGTGCACTTTTATTGTATCGCAAATCCTCATTGAATCGCACATTAATATCATAATCTTCACCGTCTTTTTTAAAGATCCCTGCTTTCTCACCAAATAACGAACGTCGGAGTTGCTGGCCAACTTGCCCAACAGAAACACCTAATTCTCCTGCCTTCTCACGGTCTACCTCTACATTCATGGTTGGTTTACCTTTGTTTACATCGATCTTTATTTCTTCAATACCGGCAATGTTCTTGCTATTAATGAAGTTTCTCATCAATTCAGCTGTCTGAATCAACTCATCATAGTCTTTCCCTTCCAATTCAATATTGATTGGATAACCTGATGGTGGGCCAACAGGATCTTTCTCCACAGATATTGATACACCAGGATAAATACCTGTTAATGCTTCCTGAACTCTTTGACGTAGTTTTTCTGAATCCCTCCCTTGTCGATATTTAAACTCGGTCATCGAGGCAGTAATCTTACCCCTATGAGGCATCTCTGCAGAAGAACCGCCACCCGTAAATGGATTACCAGCCCCCTCACCCACCTGAGAAACGGCTGATTCAACTAAAATATTTGCTCCATCTACCACATAAATCTCATCACGAACAATTCCATATACCTTGTTTTCGATCTCCTTGGTAATTCGATTGGTTTTCTCAATAGCAGTTCCCTCTGGATACTCTATATATACAATGATTTGATTTGGAACATTATCTGGGAAGAATTCTATTTTTGTTCTGCCTGACCCTACAGAGCCACCAAAACCCATAAATGTTATGATAAGAATCACGAAAGTAATCCCAGAATACCAATACACATTATTACCTCGAATAGCTCCAGTTAATTGTTTCTCGTAGAGATTTTCCAGTTTAGTCAAAACCTTTAGCTGGAAACCACGAGCCAAACCTTTTACCACGTATTTATATAACCAGAATAATATGGATGTGAAAACCATTAGTGATCCCAGCCCACGCATCGCCTCACCAAATATGAGAATCAGTAGCCCTATTGGAACCAAAATAAACGTCAATCTCCACAATGCTTTTCTAGATAACTCCTTATCTCCTGTTTCCATTAATTGAGAAACAAGCATAGAGTTCATGAAAATGGCCACAAATAGTGACGAGCCCAATACAACGGAAAGCGTAATCGGAAAATACTGCATAAACTGTCCCATAACCCCAGGCCATAAACCTAATGGAACAAATGCTGCTACGGTTGTGGCTGTCGAGATCATAATAGGAAATGCGATTTCCGCAATTCCTTTCTTTGCAGCAGCAATTCGCGAAAGTCCTTCCTGCTCCATCAGTCGATAAACATTCTCAACAACTACTATACCATTATCTACAAGCATTCCTAAGCCCATAATTAATCCAAAAAGAATCATGGTGTTTAAGGTGTATCCCATGGCATTAATGATCATGAAAGACATGAACATAGACATAGGAATGGCAAAACCAACGAACAAGGTGTTTCTAAAGCCTAAAAAGAACATTAGCACCGTTACGACCAGGATAATTCCGAAAATGATATTATTCACCAGATCACTCACCTGATTTAATGTTCTCTCTGAAGAATCATTGGATATGGAGATTTTTAGGTCTGACGGGAAATAATTCTCCTGATTATCCTTGATGATTTCTTTGATGCTATTGACAGCCTGAATCATATTGGTACCAGCTCTCTTCTTCACATCCAGCATAACTACACTGCTTCCAAATTCACGCGCAAAGGTTGTGTTATCTTTGGGCTCGAAGCTTACCTTAGCAATGTCTTTAAGATATACCGGATCACCATTTTCAGATTTTACTACAAAATCTTCCAATTCCATAGGATCCTTCACCTCACCAAGTATTCTGATCGTTCTTCTTTGCCCACTCGCTTTAAGATTGCCTGCAGACATGGTTTGATTTCCATTTCTAATCCCATTAAGTACATCTTCGAAGCTTACTTTGGCCGCCATCATTTTGTATATGTCGACCGCCACTTCCACTTCTTTTTCCTGGGCACCTCGAATATCTGCGGCCTTAATCTCTTTAAGGTCTTCTATCTCATCCTGAAGATATTCTGCAAACTCTTTCAACTTATCTACCGGATAATCACCAGTGATATTTATGTTCATAATTGGTTGTTCCTCAGAGAGCTTAAGATCAAAGACATTTGGCTCCACCTTGGCATTATTGAACAACGGCCAATCTTCTCCTGCTTTTTCGGCATCAACTTCATCTTTTACTCTTTGCTTTGCCGCTTCAACAGAAATATTCTCATCAAACTCTACCGTGATTATGGAATAGTCTTCTTGTGAAGTAGAAAGGATTTCTATCACATTGCTAATGTTCTTGATTTTATCTTCTAAAGGATCCGTGATTAACCGTTCAATATCCTCTGCTGTATTACCAGGAAAAGCAGTACTTATGTAAATCTTTGTTTCCTTGATTTCCGGAAAATCTTCACGAGGCATAGAGTTATATGCCGAAAACCCTATCAAAAAGAACAATGCAATTATCAAATAGATCACCGAAGGGTTTCTAATGGCCCATGATGATGGCTTAAACTCTTTATCTACGTTATTTTCTTTAATGGCCATGTAATTAGCTTTTTAATATTTTCACTTTTTGACCCTCCTTAACACTTCTCGCACCTTCAACTATGATACTTTGTCCCGGCTTAATTCCAGAAAGTATTTCCACAAAGTCACCTTGGGTTTTACCTGTTGTTATAATGTTTTTAACAGCTGTCGCAACACCATCATTAGTAATATCAGAAACTACATAAGCATATTGTTCGCCATCTGCATTCTCAGATATCGTGCTTTGGGGTATTAACAAGGCTTCCTCGTTTCTATAATCATTTATGTGAACTTTTGCCGTAAGATTCGGCTTCACTTTACCATTAGGGTTTTCAACAGGAATCTCCACAGTAAATGATCGGTTATTTGGATTGATATAGTTTCCGGTCTCCTTTACATAAGAATCAATCGATTCATTTAAAATTGGAAATTCTACTTTCACCATTTTGCCCTTTGTAATGCTGGCAATATACGTTTCAGGCACTGCTACCTGAATGTACATTTTTGAAAGATTAATAATCCTGAATATTTCAGATCCAGGACCACCAGGAGCCACAACTGTTCCCTGATCTTTGATCACATCGTCGATGACTCCTGCAAAGGGTGCCCGAATAGTGAACTTAGCTAGCTGGTCTTCCATCTGTTTTACGGCTAGCTTTTGAGCTTCAAAACTTGTCTTCGCTTGAAGAAATTGAATTTCTGAACCAATTTTCTGATCCCAAAGCCTTTTTTGCCTTTCATAAGTTGTTTCCGCAAGCGCCAACTCCGTTTTCATTTGATTCAGCTGGTTCCTCATACCACCATCGTCAATGGTTGCCAGTAATTGACCCTCATTCACAGATTGACCTTCTTCTATATGAATCTTTAATAGTGTTCCTGCCATTTCAGGATATATAAGCACATTTTGACGTGTAGTTACATTCCCCTGGAGTTCAATGAAATGAATAAAATCCTGCTTGTCTATTTTTTGAACGGTAATCAATGGAAAATTATCTTCATTCCTACTGGCTACAATTACTGAATCTAATCTTGCAATGTCATTATTTAAAGACCTTTGTTGGTCCGTAAGTTCTTTTTTCATTCCTTGAATTGCATATAAATCTCCAGCTGCAATGACTGAATCAATCGACGTTTCAGCGCCACCACCACATCCTGTGATAATGACAACCGCTAATAAGAGAGTGAAACTATATGATAATATTTGAGTGATCTTTTGCATGATCTTAGTTGGTTTTATTAAGTGTTCCTAATGCTTTTTTAAGTTCTATTTGAGAGGTAATTACGTCATATAGTGCATTCAAGTAATTGGTCTGTGCCTCCTTTAAAGATGTATTCGCCTGAACAACATCAAGGTTAGGGCCCAACCCCTCTTGGTATTTAATTTTTGTATCAATGTATACTTGATTTGCCAGGTCTACGTTCTCTTGCTGTGCAGCTAAATTTCTACGAGCATTTTGGAGATCTGTGTTTGATTGAAATACTTCTCTCACAACATTATTTTGAAACTGGTCTATGGCAATTTGTATCTGTTCACGTTGAATTCTATTTCTTTGAATGTTGGCTCTTTTAGATAAACCATCAAAAATTGGAATGGAAAGGGCTACTCCAAGGTTACTGTACTTAAACCATGTTTGGTCATTAAGTTCTGTAAGCTCACTGAACGTCCTAGTACCTGATGTGTAGCCGTAATTGAAATTGGCATAAAGGTTCGGTAGATACCTTGATCTGTAATTCTTTATGTTCAAATCGACAAGCAACATATTCGTGTTCAAAACATCATATTCAGGTCTGTTTTTGTACGATGAACTATCATAGTCTTCGATCATCATCTCTTCATCAAGGTCTACACCCTCCAATCCAGAAGCAAACTCTATAGGTTGCGAAATCGGCATTCCCATCTGAAACTTTAATAAATTCACAGAGCTAACTAATAATTCAGTTGTATTCTTTAAATCGGCTTTAAGATTATTATGCTGAATTTTAATTCTTGATACGTCAATTCGTTCAGCAAATCCGCTTTCATACATTGCTTGCGTCTCGCGCAAAAGTGTATCTGTAGCTTCAAAGTTTCTTGCAAGGAACTCAAGGTTTTCTTCAGCTATGAGCACAGAATAGTACGTTTTGGAAACATCCTCGATTACTTCGATCTCTGTTTGTACTTGTTGTTTCTCAATAAGTAGCTTCACCGTCTTAGCTGCCTCTAGTCCAACAAAAAAAGAACCGTCAAAAATTAATTGCCTGGCATTAATCCCGGCATTACCATTCCAGTCCGTTCCAAATGCAGCTGGAAATACTCCAAATTCACGGTCTTCCTCATTAACTAATGCTTCATCTACCAGTATCTGGTAAACAGAAGGTGAAATGAAATCTGGAATTGGAGTTACCTGAACATCAAAGTTCCTTGTGATACCGATGCTACCATTCACTTGAGGAAGACCTGTTGCAAGTGTCTCATCAATTTGTGTATCTGAGATTCTTCTTTCTAGTTTAGCCGTTTTTATGTTCTCATTGTTCTCAAGTGCGTAATTGATACAATTTTCTAAAGTAAGTTTCAATCGCTCTTGACCTTTTGCAAAATTCACACATAGTATGAATAATCCTAAGATGAATATCCTATTCATAAGAGTTAGTTAGCGTATGTAATTAGTGAGTTATCGTTTGTATATTCTTTGTATTTAATTCTTCCCTGGTCAGTTAGCAAACCGTTTACAAAATGATCCATGATTTGGAGTTGCACATTTCTAAAGTCAAACTTATTTGTGGGAAAGATGGTCGGATTGAAAACCAGCTGAACCTGCTCTACCCTGATAATCGAAAGTATTTCAGCATCCAGCTCCTCTCTGTAAAGACCTTCACTTTTTCCTCTCTTTATGTTTCTGACAATATGCCCACGAATCGTATTATGCTTAAATTTTAAATAAGCGTCCCAGGCAGCCCCATGATATTTCTGCATATCAAAGAGTAGTGAAGGGTTCATTTTAAATACGTGCTTTCTTATGCATTGAGAAACCAATATGAGCTCATGAACTGCATCAACTGCTGCTTCCTCTAAATCCAGAAATTCTTCTTTTTCCCTTTCAAAATGAGCATCTGCAACTGCAAGTACCAATGCATCTTTGTTTTGGAAATATTGATAAATGGTTTTCTTAGACATAGCTGATTGGCTAGCTACGTCATCCATCGTCACACTCCGAATACCATATTGCATGAAAAGCTCTTCTGCACTATTGACGATTTTTTCCTTTGTTTCCAATATTTTAACCCTATAATAATATTATTAACACTTAGGAAACTTTCAACTCTCTAAAAGTTTCCAGCGTGCAAATCAACGAATCATTGCTTAATTAGTTCGATTAATTGAATTATTTTTTTGTCAAACGAGTAAAAGATTACCTGAAACCGAAAATATGACGGATGTATCGAGACATAATGGACAGCTTGTCTATCAGATTTTTGGAACTGGTTCAGAAAAGTTATTAGCCTTTCATGGCTTTGGACAGGATGGAGACATTTTTAAAGACTGGTCAGCTAAACTTGAAAACTATACGATCTATGCATTCGATTTATTTTATCATGGAAAATCAAAAAGAGAGAACAGAAGATTATATAAATCAGAATGGTTTGAATGGGTAGCTGAGTTCCTAAAAAAAGAAGGGATTGAGCGGTTTTCCGTACTTGGATTTAGCCTGGGAGGAAGGTTTGCAATCAGTACCGCATTAAAGTTTCATAGTAAAATTGATGAAGTTATTTTGATAGCACCGGATGGAATTTTCCTAAGTCCCTATTATAAGCTGGCAACAACTCCCGGGCTGAGACTCTTGCTTAAATACCTGCTGTATAACCCGAATAAACTTGAGCGATTAATTAAGATAAACGAACGATCTAAAATCGTAAATTCTTATGTTGCCGATTTCGTAAGAAAAGAAATGGGAAATGAAGAAAATCGAAAACTTATTTACAAATCATGGAATTACTTCAAATACCTCGGGTACACAAAAAACCAATTAATTGAAGGGTTCAACAACGCATCCTTCAAAAAAAGAATCATACTCGGAAATAAAGATTATGTCATTCATCCTAAAAGTATCCTGCCCCTGATAAATAAAATGGGATCTTTTAAAGTGGATGTTCTTCCCTCAAAGCATCATCAATTAATTAAACCTGAAGTTGCAGATTATCTAAAGAAGGGTTGAATCTTGCTCCCATTAAGCTAACTTTGAAAGCTTCTTAAAGAAGTTCATTAATGATCCAATTCTTCCAAAAAACTCCGGATGCAGTCATAGCTGTTGGAGTTCCTGAAGCTCTCTCAGAGCAAGATATTTTAAAGCTGTCATGGTTATTCTCCGGAGCAAAACTTATAGCAAGGAACGCAATCGAGGGCAAATTTATTGGACCCAGAAAAGAGATGATTTCTCCATGGAGTACCAATGCAAGTGATATTGCCCATAATGCTGGTATTACTTCAATTGTTAGAATCGAAACGTATTTGTCAGAATCAACTGCTGGTGCCTTCGACCCCATGCTTCAACAGATTTATCAAGGCCTGGATCAATCCATTTTCACCTTAGATAGGACACCTGCCGAAATTGAGCCTATCACCAATATTGCGGAATACAATCAAAAAGAAGGATTGGCTCTTAGTGAAGAGGAAATAAGTTACCTCAATGACGTGTCAAATGAGATTGGGAGACCATTAACAGATTCTGAAGTTTTTGGCTTTTCACAGATCAACTCAGAACACTGCCGACATAAGATTTTCAATGGAACTTTCATCATAGATGGGAAAGAACAAGAGCTTTCGCTCTTCCAATGGATAAAAAAAACGTCTAAAGAACATCCTAATTATTTAGTCTCCGCCTACAAAGACAATGTTGCCTTTATCCAGGGACCAAAAGTCGAACAGTTTGCACCTATCACTCAAGACAAACCAGATTGGTTCGATACAACTGAGTTTGAATCAGTTATTTCTCTAAAAGCAGAGACCCATAATTTTCCAACCACCGTAGAGCCATTTAATGGTGCTGCTACTGGTTCCGGAGGAGAGATAAGAGATAGAATGGCCGGTGGTCAAGGAAGTATTCCACTTGCTGGAACCGCAGTCTATATGACTTCCTATTCTCGACTTGATGAAAGAAGAGCATGGGAAAAGCCTGCACGAAAATGGCTCTACCAAACCCCACAGGAAATTTTAACCAAAGCATCCAACGGTGCCAGTGACTATGGGAACAAGTTTGGTCAACCCCTAATCACAGGTAGTGTTTTGACGTTCGAGCATGAGGAGAACAACAAGAAATATGGCTTTGACAAAGTGATCATGCTTGCTGGTGGGATAGGGTATGGCAAAAAGAAAGAAGCTCAAAAGAAACCCGTAAAAGCAGGTGAGAAAATCATCGTCATGGGTGGTGACAATTACCGGATTGGAATGGGTGGAGGTGCTGTTTCATCAGTAGATACCGGTGCATTGAATCAATCCTTAGAATTGAACGCTGTGCAGCGATCGAATCCTGAAATGCAAAAAAGAATTGCAAATGCAGTCCGTGCGATGGTCGAACTTCCGGATAATACGATTACCTCGATTCATGACCATGGAGCTGGAGGGCATTTAAATTGTTTATCAGAATTAGTTGAGGAAACAGGTGGAACAATTGATATCAAAAAGCTCCCAATTGGAGATGAAACCCTATCCGCCAAGGAAATACTAGGGAACGAATCCCAGGAAAGAATGGGGTTAGTGATCAATAAAATAGATTCCGACTACCTTAAGAAAGTTGCTGACAGAGAACGTGCACCGTTCTATGAAGTAGGAGAAGCTGGTTCCACAAATGAATTTACCTTTGAAAATGATGGAAAACAGTCACCTTTTGACCTCAAACTTCATCATCTTTTTGGCTCCTCTCCTACTACGATACTTGAGGATCAATCAAAACCTAGTTCTTTCTCAGACTTATCAGTAGAACCACATGAAATAGATAAATACCTAAATGCTGTGCTTCAATTAGAGGCAGTGGCTTGTAAAGACTGGCTAACCAACAAAGTAGATCGATGTGTTTCAGGGCGTGTAGCTACTCAACAAACGTGTGGTGAACTACAGCTTCCTCTAAATAACGTTGGGGTGATGGCCATTGATTATAAATCAAACAAAGGAATAGCATCAAGCATCGGTCATGCCCCGGTTTCAGCATTGATCAACCCTGAAGCAGGTTCCAGGTTAGCCATTACTGAAGCATTAACTAACCTGGTATGGGCGCCTCTAACTTATGATCTAGAAGGGGTTTCATTAAGTGCTAATTGGATGTGGGCAGCAAAAAATGAAGGGGAAAACGCAAGACTGTATTCGGCAGTTAAAGCGGTAAGTGATTTTGCCTGCAAGTTAGGTATCAATATTCCTACTGGAAAAGATTCCATGTCCATGACACAGAAATATCCCAATGGGGAAAAAGTCTTCGCTCCTGGAACGGTTATTATAAGCTCGGTTGCTGAGGTATCAGATATTAACCTGACAATAAGCCCTACGCTAGATAACTCAAAAG
This sequence comes from uncultured Roseivirgaceae bacterium, assembly GCA_964459925.1. Classification (GTDB taxonomy): domain Bacteria; phylum Bacteroidota; class Bacteroidia; order Cytophagales; family Cyclobacteriaceae; genus Ekhidna. Next base: position 34,217 of record CAYWOQ010000027.1, on the reverse strand, counting down.
CAGAATCTAAAATCGTCTATGTGGATTTTTCTGGTAGTGCATTCGAATTGGGAGGTTCCTCTTTAGCACAGATTTTATCTAAAATTGGGAGCAAAACCCCTGATGCAAGCCCCAAAATTGTTCTTTCAGCATTCAATGCGATTCAGGAATTAATTAAAAATGGGCAAATCATTGCTGGACACGATGTTTCGGCAGGTGGATTGATTACCACACTTCTTGAAATGACCTTCGCAAATATGGAAGGTGGACTTGAGATAGACCTGAGTGATTTTAAAGAGAACCTTATTAATATATTGTTTTCTGAAAAACCAGCATTGGTTCTGCAAGTGGATCAAAAGGGTATCTACCGATTGGCTCAATTAGGAGTCTCCTATTTTGAAATTGGTCAGCTACACTCAGAACGATTTGTCCATATAAAAAAAGGAGCCTTGAATCATTCTTTGGATATTAATGCCTTAAGAAAATCCTGGTTCAAAACCTCGGAACTCCTAGATGAAAAACAAACTATTCCTGAAGTCTCCACAGAGCGAACTCAGAATCGATTTAATCAACCACTTACCTATGCATTTCCTCCACGATTTACAGGAAAAACCATCGATTACAACCTTCATTTCAATCGCAAAGACAGATCTGATGTAAAAGCAGCAATCATTCGAGAGCAAGGTGTTAATAGCGATCGTGAAATGGCCTATGCATTATGGTTAGCAGGATTTGATGTGAAGGATGTGCATATGACTGACTTGATCACAGGTCGGGAAGATTTGAGTGAAATACAAATGATTGTTTTTGTAGGTGGTTTTTCTAACTCCGACGTGTTAGGTTCTGCAAAGGGCTGGGCTGGCTCATTTTTATTTAATGAAAAAGCAAAGGCTGCACTGGATGCATTTTATAAAAGAGACGATACGCTAAGCCTTGGTGTTTGTAACGGTTGCCAGTTGATGATGGAACTTGGTTTAGTCTATCCTCAATTAGGTAATAATCACCCTAAGATGTATCATAACATTTCTGAAAAGTTTGAATGTGGTTTTATTAATGTTGATATACTGGAAACTAATTCAATTCTCCTCCAGTCAATGACTGGATCGAGGCTAGGTATCTGGCTTGCTCACGGAGAGGGGCGATTTATTCTTGAAAACGAAAAAGACTATTGCATCCCAATGAAATATTCCTATTCAAACTTCCCGGGAAATACCAATGGCAGTTCATTTGATACGGCCGCTTTGAGTTCTAAAGATGGTCGGCACTTGGCTATCATGCCACATTTAGAAAGATCTCTATTCCCTTGGAATTGGCCATACAAGAGCGGTTTGGAAGGATCGGAGATTTCTCCTTGGATGGAACCATTTGTAAATGCATTTGAATGGTTAAAAGAGAAAGTTTAGTCTTTTGATTTAAATAATAATCAGCTACTTTTGCCGTCCGTTAAAACGGAAGTGCTGAAAACACTTTAAAAATTCAGGTATTGGCCTATGGTGTAACTGGCAACACGTCTGGTTTTGGTCCAGAAGAGTCTAGGTTCGAGCCCTAGTAGGCCAACAACTAATTTAATCATATCCCGCTCGCTGCGGGATTCTTTTTTAGTCAAATGTCATTAGTAAAAATATTTTCCGGATCTGCCACGAAAGAGCTTGCAAAAGCTATTGCATCCAATTACAATGGGGAATTGGGTCACTGCGAAATGCAAACGTTTAGTGATGGCGAAATGGGATTTCATTTTACCGAATCAGTCAGAGGTTGTGATGTCTTTCTTATTCAATCTACGATACCTCCAGCAGATAATATTTGGGAGCTTCTCTTGATGATTGATGCCGCTAGACGTGCTAGCGCAAAATATGTAACGGTTGTTGTTCCTTATTACGGTTATGCTCGGCAAGACCGAAAGGATAAACCTAGGGTTGCCATAGCAGCAAAACTGGCCGCAAATGTGTTAACTTCAGCAGGTGCTGATCGTATCATGACATGCGATCTTCATGCGGGTCAGATCCAAGGCTTTTTTGATATACCTGTAGATCACTTGGATGCATCTGCGATTTTCGTTCCATATATCAAGGCACTAAACCTAGAAAATCTAATCATTGCATCCCCAGACGTTGGAGGTACCAAAAGAGCAAGAGCCTATGCCAAGTATTTTGAAGTGGATATGGTGATTTGTGATAAGCATCGAAAAAGAGCCAATGAAATTGCCTCAATGCAGGTAATAGGCGATGTTGTAGGTAAGGATGTTGTATTAGTAGATGATTTAGTCGATACGGCAGGTACGATAAGTAAGGCAGCAACAATCATTAAAGAAAAAGGAGCAAATTCAGTTAGAGCTGTTGCAACTCATGGTGTTCTTTCAGGTAATGCACATAAAAACCTGGATGAATCAGCGTTGGAAGAACTCATTATAACTGATACCATCCCTCAAGAGGGAGGTTCAGAAAAAATTAAGGTATTATCTGTTGCTGATCTGTTCGCTGAAGCAATAGAGCGGATCCACACACATGGGTCCATCAGTTCATTATTCATTAAGTAATAAATTCAAATTTTAAATATTCACAATTATGAAAACTGTTGAGATTATAGGGTATAAAAGAGCAAATCTCGGCAAGACTGAAGCGAAGCGCTTAAGAGAAGAAGGTATGGTTCCATGCGTTGTTTATGGCGGTGAGAAACAAATCCACTTTTACGCTCCAACGATCTTGTTTAGAGAAGTAGTTTACACAAATGAAGCGCATTTCGTTTCACTGATTATTGAAGGCGAACCAGAGCCATTTGAAGCAATCCTTCAAGACATTCAATTTCACCCGGTTAGTGAAGTTATCCTGCATGCAGACTTCTTGCAATTATTTAGAGGTATTCCCATTAAAATGGATATACCTGTAAAACCGATAGGAAATGCTCCAGGTATTCAACAAGGAGGTAAGCTGATAAGAAAAATTAAATACTTACAAGTAAAAGCACTTCCAAAAAATATGCCTGAGGTAATTGAGGTGGATGTGTCCAACTTAGGTCTAGGTAAGTCTGTGAAAGTAGGTGAGCTAGAAGTAGGAGAATATGAAATACTAAACAGCCCATTAGTAACCCTAGCCGGTATTGAAGTACCTAGAGCACTTAGAGGTAAATCTGAAGAGGAACTTGAAGAAGGTGAAGAAGGAGAAGAGGCTGCAGCTGAAGGTTAATCCCGAACTAAAATTTTTCTTGAGAAATCCCGAACTTCGCGTCGGGATTTTTTTTCTCAATTATGAAATATCTAATTGTAGGTCTTGGAAATATTGGTCCGGAATATGAATTGACACGCCATAACATCGGCTTTCTGATCGTTGACAGACTGGCAGATGAAAAAGGGGAGAAATTCATACAAAACAAACTCGCTTACACATCCGAGGTGAAGCATAAAGGCCGTACCCTTAGTCTCATAAAGCCTACCACTTATATGAACCTAGGCGGCAAGGCGGTAAATCACTACATGCAGGCCAATAAAATTCCAAAAGATAACTTATTGATTATCACAGATGACATAGCACTTCCGTATGGAAAAATAAGATTAAAACCTAAAGGATCTGCTGGAGGACACAATGGACTCAAAAATATTGAACAAATGATCGGAGGTACTCAGTATCCCAGGCTTCGCTTTGGGGTTGGTGATAATTATCAGAAAGGCCAGCAAGTCGATTATGTACTCAGCCCATTTAACAAACAGGAAATGGATGAACTCGTAATACATATGGACAAGGCGATTGAGGCGATATTTTCTTTTTGTACCATCGGGATGGAGCGCACGATGAATCATTTCAATTAAATCACTTGTCTTATTACTGGCTTGGCTAATTTAAAGGCTTTTAAAAGCCAACCATGATTAGAAGAACCGGCGTTCTATTTATCATTAGTTTAGCGATTGCTACAACTTCTTTGCTTTTAGCGCAATATCAAAGTGATTCTCTCAAAACCTCATTGCGGAATAATAAGGAAGACACCAGCAAAGTAACTCATTACCTTGAAAGCTACGAAAAGCTCAAATTTCAGAATTCGGATTCAGCATCGAATGTATTAACCAAAGCATTGATGCTTTCAAGGCAGTTAAACTATGAAACAGGACTGCTGAAGTCTCTTATGGCAAAAGGATCATTTCTGGATACTAAGAGCAACTATGATAGTGCACTGATCTTATTTAAAAAAGCAGAATTGCTAGCCAAAAAATTAGGGGATCGTACTAAAATGGTAGAAGCTTTTTGCAGGCAAGCTAATTCCCTTAACAGTTTGGGTAGACTAGAAACTTCAGATTCACTGTTACAAAATGCCTTATACATGGCGCTTGAAAGTCCAACTGATTCTTCCTCAGTAGCACTTTGCTACAACAACCTGGGAAACAATGCCTTTGCAAAAAATCAGCTGGACAAGGCACTGGACTACTATCAGAAGACACTGGCTTATAACCATTCAAATGACAGAAGAGCGGCAGTAATTCAAATGAATATAGGCCTGATTCATTTCAGCTTGCAGCGTTTTAAAAAAGCAGAGAGCTATTTCATAACCGGGCTAGAAATTGCAAAGCAGATCGATGAAAAAAGCGCAATTGCCCAAAGCTATGACTATTTAGGTATGGTCAAACGCAAAATGAAAGACTATGCCGAGGCAAGAGCATATAATAATCTAGCCATGGATCATTATAAAATGGTTGGCGATCTCAGCAACATGGCGCATATCCATACCAACCTTTCAAACATCCATAAAGATCTTGGAGAATACGATGAAGCAATTATT
>CAYWOQ010000027.1:0-29464 GCA_964459925.1 uncultured Roseivirgaceae bacterium | reverse complement strand
GAATTACAGAAATGCTTGGAATTACTAGAGCAAATCACGTTCCCGCTTGGCGAGTGTTACACCTTGAACAATATGGGTGATTTGCATTATAGGCAAGGAAATTACCAAGAGGCCAAAAGGTTTTTTCTAAAAGCCAAAAAACGGTCAGTGGACGCTGATGTACTCCGAATAAGCGTGGATGCCACAAGGTTTTTAAGTTTGACCTTCGCAGAATTAGGGGATTTCTCGAATGCGTATACGTATCATGTCGAATACAAAACGCTATATGATAGCCTTCAAAAGGAAGCTAACCTCAGCCGAATGTCAGACCTGGAAGAGAAATATCAAAATGAGCAAAAGCAAAAAGAAATCGAGTTACTCAGTGCAGAGAATCAAATCGCTTCGCTGGAACTACAAAAGCAGGAAAACCTTCGCAATTATTTAATTATGGGTTCTTTCCTTCTGGTCTTACTCATCGGCATCACTTACAGCAGGTACCAGGTGAAGGCACGAGCCAATGCTAAGCTGAAGGAACTCGACCATTTAAAGACCAACTTTTTCACCAATATCTCTCATGAATTCCGCACCCCACTCACGTTAATCTTAAGCCCAGTTCAGAAGCTATTGGATAAAAAGAATGACAATGAAACGCAGCAAGAGCTTTCCATCATTCATCGCAATGCCTCCCATTTGACCGAATTGATCAACCAATTAATGGACCTCTCCAAACTGGAAGCAGGAAAACTATCTCTTCAAGTCAGGCAAGAAAATCTCAAAGAATTTCTTACTTTGTCAGCTGCCTCATTTGATTCCTTGGCTGAAGCCCAGCAAATTGAATTTCAGATAACATTGGATGATGCCCCTAATTTAGCCTACTTCGATCGGGATAAAGTACAAAAGGTGCTGAATAACCTACTTTCAAATGCCTTTAAATTCACTCCTCCTGAAGGTAAATTAGCGCTAACAACAGAGGTTAAAAACAACAACATTTACATATCCATCACTGACTCAGGACCTGGTATTACGGATACGGACCAAGAGCTCATCTTCCAGCGTTTTCAACAAAGTAATACTACTGATGCTAATACAACTGGAACCGGTGTAGGCTTAACATTGTCCAAAGAGCTGGCTATGCTTCATAAGGGCGATATATCAGTGAAGAGCACCCTTGGTGAGGGAGCAACATTCACATTTTATTTTCCGATCAACAAAAATGCGTATTCAGCATCTGACGTTGACAATACACAGGCGCAAGCAGCGATTCTTGCAACTCAGCAAAATGGACCCATTGTTGCCTTAGAAGAACCAAGAGAAGTGCATGAAGACATTATTCTTATTGTAGAAGATAATACAGACCTGCGGTACCATATAGCTTCTTTGTTGAAAGATACTTTCACGATCAAACAAGCATTGAACGGAAAAGAAGGGATTGAAATAGCCAGGCAAATCATTCCTGACATCATCATCTCTGACCTAATGATGCCGGAAGTAGATGGCATTGAGCTTTCCAATAAGCTAAAAGCAGATGAAAAAACCAGCCACATTCCTATTATCCTGCTAACTGCCAAAGCCGATCGAGAAGCTAAACTCGAGGGACTTCAGACAGGAGCTGATGATTTCCTAACGAAACCCTTCGACAATGATGAGTTATTGATCAGGGTCAATAACCTCATTAGGCAACGAAAGACTCTACAAGAAAAATATGCTAAGAAAATCAGCCTATTGCCGTCAGAAATAAATATTGAGTCACCAGATGAGATATTCATCCAAAAGGCACTAAAAGTAGTAGATCAAAACTTGTCAAATTCGGCTTTCACAGTAGAAGCTTTCCAGTTGGAAATGGGCATGAGCAGAATGCAACTTCACCGCAAACTGAAAGGTCTGACCAACTTCTCAGCCAGTGAATTTATCCGCGACCTTCGGCTACAAAGGGCCTCCGATCTTTTGAGTAGAGAGGGCATCAATGTATCGGAGGTGGCATACAGTTGTGGTTTCAACAGCATCTCCTATTTCACCCAATGCTTCAAACAAAAATATGACGTGAGCCCCTCTAAATACCAAGAAAAAACCGCCTAAATACGTTTTAAAGGTACTTGTTACATTTCTGATAGTTTTTGGGACATAGTTTAAAATGTTCCTTCATGGGTAACCATAGTTTCGATGCAACAAAACAAACATGCATATGAAATTCATGATCGCCTTAGTTCAATCACTTAATATATCGAGTCTTAAAGACACGTTAATTACTATTTGTCTTCAGGATGGTGATGATATCTTTCTTCAATTCATCTTCCCCATTTTTTAAGCTAGCAAAAGAGAAGCTTCAACTAAGAAAACCACTACATGGTAACCTTCTCCAACAAAACCTAAAAATGACAATGATGAAAAAAATAGTAATAATAGTATACATTCTTGGTTGTTGCACTGTCCTGACTGCACAATCAGATAGCACTATGCTGTCCAATGTAAGTCCCTCACAAGAGGAGATCAATAAACAGATCGCACTCAAGTTCTATAGAGACCTCTGGATCACCAATAATACCGATCGCTACGAAGAAACGGTAGCAGATAAATATGTGGTTCACGACACAGGCGAAAGAAAGAATGTCACCGAACCAGCTATAGAGCAGAAACGTGTAGCTGACCGCTTTTGGGATGGTGGTAAAATGAACTTTCAGCCCGAATGGCAAATAGCCGAAGGTGATTTAGTCGCCACACGATGGACATTTGAGTACAAAGCAGAATCTCTTATGTCTAAAATCATGTATGGAACCAATACGATTTCCGGGATGAATGTCTTTAGGATCCAGGATGGAAAGATTGTGGAGATATGGAGTCACCGTCACGATATCGATGCAAAGTTCCCCCTCTATTTATTCATTGGTGGGAAAGGTTTTTTGCTGGGATTGCTCGTAGCACTAATCCCGACGATCATGGCGATCAGATACAGGAGAAAGCTTAAAGAAATCTACCAAAATCAAAACGCAAATAAACTAGAGTCATGAAAAGAATAGCTAAAATCATCTTAACCACTACTTTTCCCATATTTATCACTTCATGTGGAACATCTGTCTCCCATGACCTTGTCATTACTAATGTCAACATTATTAATGTGCAAACCGGAGAAATACTTTCCAACCGGACAGTTGGTATCGACTCCAATCGTATTTCTAACATTTACAGTGAAGAGGTAACCGTATCAGAAGGCTCAAAGAATGTTGATGGGGAAAATGGCTACCTAATACCGGGACTCTGGGACATGCATGTGCATCACAACTGGAACTATCAGGATACCAACCCCCTACTTATTGCAAATGGTATAACAGGTGTACGTGAAATGTGGGGTAATATGCAAGTCCATCGAGAACTTCAAAAAGCGATCAAGGAAGACACATTGGATGTGCCGGATATTTATACCGGGAGTGTTATCATAGATGGTGAACCAAAATGGTGGCCTGGTTCAATAGGAGTAAAAACCCCAAAGGAAGCTTACGACGCAGCACTACAACAAATTGAAACAGGTGTTGACTTTCTCAAGGTGTACAGCCTTCTCACCGAAGCAGCTTTTGATACCATTGCGTTCTTAGCCAACCAAAAGGGCATTCCTTTCGCAGGTCATGTTCCTGATTTCACTACGGTTCAACATGCTGCAGAAATGGGAATGGCTTCCATGGAACATGTTTATGGGTTGCTATTGAGCGTTTCGACTAAGCGTGACAGTCTTTTAAAGGCTGGCGCGGTTGAATACAAAAACATTGATTTGGTGATTAACACCTTCAGCCAGGAAAGATTTGATTCCTTATGCATATTAATGAAAGAAAAAGAGCTGTGGATGAGTCCCACCATGGTGGTAAGAAGAGGATATGCCTATAAGTACGATCCAGATTTCATTCAAGATGAGCGAATAGGATACATGGCGGACTACATGATTGCTGATTGGTTTTCTGATGAAGTTGACATGGAATCTGATGAGATGAAAGAAAAAATCGCAAGAGGTCAGCGAGAGTACAACTTCATCTTCCCTCTGGTGGGAGAAATGCAGCAAAAGGGAGTCAGGTTTATTGCCGGAAGTGATTACCCAAATCCACTCACTTTTCCGGGTTTCTCATTGCATGATGAGTTAGAACTTTATGTAGAAGCAGGAATGGACAAACTCGCAGCACTGCAAACAGCCACCATCAATCCCGCAATTTTCATGAATAAAGAAGTGGAATTTGGGACGGTGGAAGTTGGAAAAAAAGCTAGCCTCGTGCTTTTGGAGAGAAATCCACTGGAAAACATTACCAATACCAGGGCAATCAATGCCGTAGTACTTAGAGGCAAAGCATTTGACAAAAAGCAACTAGAAGACATGCTGCTGGAAGTCAAATCTAAAGTGGAAAAACCTTCATTTGCTGACATTTTCAGGGAATTGGCTGACCAAATCAGCTTTGATGAAGCTCTGGATAGCCTCACCATTCTTATTAATGAAAATTCAAAAGCCTATACCCTGGAAGCAAATGAGATGGGCTTGGTCATGCAGGATTTCTATGAAAGTGGAGAACAAAAAAAAATGGTGAAATATGCGGAGTATCTCATCAAATGGTTTCCTGAATTCTCAACCATTCATACCTGGTCAGGTGAAGTGATGATGATGGTAGAAAGAACAGAAGACGCCGTTCGTCTCTTTAATAAAGCCTTGGAGCTCGATCCTGATAATAGCAGAGCTGCTGGAAACCTGGAAGAATTACAATAAACTCTCAACAGAACTACATCATGAAAAATACAAGCATTCTCTTACTAATATCTCTTCTTTCTTGCCAAGCTCCGAAAGAAACCCAACAAAAGACCATTCGCATACCGGCAGAGTTTGAACCTCAGGAGGCCATTTGGTTAGGATTCAAAACACTAGATACATATGGTGATACCGAAGCGGATTCGATTACGCTGGAAATGATTCGCGCTATTCACCCTTATGTCGACCTCAAATTAATTATAGAGAATGACACCTTAGTAGGTGATGTGTTTAGTGACCTTCACGCAGAAGGAATCGATACAAGCCGCATTGAATTAGTTTTTCAAGCCAATACCGATGTATGGTACCGAGATCCGGGTCCTGTTTTTTGTATTACCCCCGAAAATGAATTGGGTATCATTGATTTCGAATACACCAACTACAATAACATTTCTCATGACTCTATCAGCGAAAGAGCCAGGTTATTTGAAGCACTGGACCGGGATATTGCTGAGAGAATGGGCATCCCTACCATAAAATCTAAAATAGCCATTGAAGGTGGTGCCTTGGAGACAAACGGTAAAGGAACGCTAATCCAGGTAGAGGCTGTCACGCTCGGGAGGAATCCACATCTATCGAAAGAGGAAATTGAAGATGAGTATGCAAGATGCTGTGGTATTTCCAAAGTCATTTGGCTTCCAAGAGGAGTAGCGGATGACCCACTTAACAGATCACACATTGTCGACAACATTTTTGGAGTGGGGACTGGCGGTCACACGGACGAGTTTGTCCGCTTTGCGAATGACTCGACGATTCTCCTTTCCTGGATAGATGAAGAAGAACGGGCAAAAAACCCAATCAATGAAATGAATTATGAAATCTTAACTGAGCATTATCGCATCCTTTCTGAAGCTGTAGATGCAAAAGGCAAGAAATTCAATATTGTAAAAATCCCACATCCTGATCCTTATCATTATTCCTTAGTAGTGGAAGATGATTGGTATCAAGATGATTGGTGGAGGGAACAATCAGAACAAACCGGCCTTCAGACAGGCGATTTCGTATTTTGGTCTTATTCCTGCAGCTATTTGAATCACTTGACCACCAATAGCATTCTTCTGATCCCGGAGTACAGAGATGGTCTCAAAAGAAAGAATAAGAAAGACAGCATTGCTAAAAGTATTTTTAAATCCTTGTATCCGGACCGAAAAGTTGTAGGAATTAATCCCCTCGTTTTCAATGGCGGAGGCGGTGGCATGCATTGCCGCTTTCAGACACAGCCTAAGATAATTAATTAAAGAAATGATTATGAAAAACCTACTCATTATTCTCCTTGCCATATTTGAAACAACGGCCTATTCACAGTGTGATCGGTACTTTAAAAAGTATGAAAGCTTGATCACCAAAACGTCTTACTATATAGGCAAAGACATGCGCATGGTAAATGTAAATGCTGTCGGGGGATGGATGGATCTATATACGCAAGACGGTAACGTTTATTTTCAGGCTTCTACGCTTATTTCTAAAGAGAATACCTGCTGGGATCCAGAGACCTCATCCATCACCCTACATCTTGAGTCAGGCCAGAAAGTGACATTACCTTTCGGCGAAGCTTCTTATGTCTGTGACGATGAAGGCGATGATGTGCATACCGGCTCATTTTTAATCAGTAAGGAAAATATGAAGTTGCTGGAAAGCAGTGAAGCCACTGAGATGACAGTACAATTCAAAACCTACTTTACCTCAGTAGAAATACCTGAAGAAGTAAATGATGACTTAATGAACCGAGATATCAAAACTTTCCCCAGAAAGCAACTCAAAGAGTCGATGACTTGCCTGATGGAGTATGGGTATTAATCATATCAACAAATGAAAAATCAGAGAAAATCTCCCTGGATAGGTTGCCTGTTCTATCTGATACTGATAACACCGGCCTACTTTTTCACTTCATGGCAAGTAGCTACCTCCACCGCTGTTTTAATAACCGTATTGATGATCCTTTTCGGCGGAATCGATAATGAAATCAAAAAGATGAGGAAACTGAAAAATACACCTCGAACGGTCATCAGCAATGCACCTAAGCATGGGTATATCAAATTACTCGCCCGAGTAAAACCTAAAATCGCGGGATTAAAGACCTTTCTGACCAATGAAGCAGCTGACTACCGGTGGATAAGCTTTCAATATGCCTATACAAATGAAAAGCGTGATGCGGACGGTTCCTCCAGATATGAAAGTGGATGGAGTTCATTTTATGACGATGAAACCAACCTAAAGACCCTGGAGATATTTGATGGCACAAGTAGCTGCTTTGTTAGCCTACACAACGCGCACTATTATATTAACAAAAAAGAAAAACAGCTTACTGCCCGTGAATTGTTGCATTTAATAAAAGAAAAAGGATTTCAAAATGTTCCGCTGGATAGCATCAAGGAAGATCAAAAGCTTAAAGTAGTTGAACGTTGGATCAAGAAAGACCAACCCATCACCTTCTATGGCACCATGAATAAGCTACCCCTTGATCACATTCCGAATGATATCATCAAAGCTGCCGATAAAGCTTTGAAATATGGCCCGGATGATGATACCCGGAAAAGAGACCGAGAAAGAATATTGAACCAGGAGGATTGGAAAACACTGATGCACAGAGCCAAGGAAGAAGGTGCCACTACACTCGATATTCTGACTAGCGATTACACCAATACCGCAGAAAATGAGTTGGTATTAAATGTAAAAGACAACAAAGTACTGAATCAAAATAGTTACATCGCTATGGGTATCTACCTCCTTTCAATTGCTCTAGTCGTATTTATGTGGTATGGATTTGTGAATTCGGAGTATCCTGAATTTTTCAAACAACTTTTAACATTGATTAATTAAACATCAGGACTGTTAGCATTTACTTCCGACAGACGAATAAAAAATGGCGTCCAGAAAAGTGTCACATTTTTAGTCATTGCCTGCTTAACGGTCCGTTCACAGGCGCTAAGAGCTGCGAATATCGACCCTGCAAGATGTTGAAAAAATGAATAATTAGCTTCTTGCTTTTTCCTGGAAGAGTTGGTTGAGTTTTCTAGTGTACGAACCCACTTTTCCCCTACCGATAGGTTTGCCATCAACTTCCACTATTGGACAAACTTCTTTTAATGAACTTGATATAAAATCTTCATCAGCATTCTTCAATTCATCGATGGAAATATCTTCCTCTCTGATTTCAAGGATTTGCGGAGCTACTTGTAATATATGCTTACGTGTGATTCCTTTGAGAATATGCTCCTTAGGCGTACGAAGTATTCCGTCTTTGACTACAAAGACGTTACTTCTCGAAGCTTCACTTATTTGATTGTTTTTATAATAAATAGAATCAATTGCACCTGATTTGATTCTCTTACGATGCAGTAGGTTGCTGGTGAAGTAGTTGACCGTCTTAATTTCGGAATACTCCCTCACATACTCGTGCAATATCACGGACGCGTAAGGAATTGGTTCATAGTGGCTCATATCTTTATGAATGATATAGAATAGCGGTGAAAGAACTTCATCTGTTTCCATGCCGTCACCAAACAAGATCAGCTTGAAACTGGCATCCTTAAATCCATTCCACTTATCAAGCGTATCCAATGCATCCTTAATTTCGTCCTGACTGATTATTTCAGAAAGCTCCATGAATTGTTGAGACTTTTCAAAACGATCCAGGTGATCCTGGAGGAAACTATATTTTCCATTTCTCATGCGAAAAAGATCAAACACCCCAAACCCTCGTGTAATTCCTAAATTTTGAATGGGAAACCGAATTTCAGCTTCTTCCTCCACACTTCCTTGAAAATAACAGTACGCCATTTTATCATTTGATTATATTCCAAAGTAATAGCCTTTCATTGAAATTACTTTATTTCACCTTGTGAAAATTATCATTATAGGTGGAGGTGCAGCCGGTTTTTTTACAGCGATCAATATCGCAGAAAAACATCCTGAGTATGAGGTGACTATTCTTGAAAAAACGAATAAGTTGCTTCAAAAGGTGAAAGTTTCCGGAGGCGGTCGATGCAACATCACAAACGCAAGAAGTAAGCCGGCTGAATTGGTGCCTTTCTACCCCAGAGGAAATAAAAAACTCCATCCGGTTTTTAAAACTTTTTCTTCTAACGACATGGTTTCATGGCTTGATCAAAGAGGTGTGAATACCAAGACTGAAGAAGACCTGCGAATGTTCCCGACATCCAATTCCTCACAAACCATTATCGACTGTTTTTATCAAAGTTCTCAACAACTTGGGATAAGCGTTAATAAAAGCAATGTAGTTACAAATGTAACACAAACAAAAGGTGGATGGATGATTGAAACAAAGGAGCGAAACTATGAAGTAAATAAAGTAGTAGTGGCTACTGGTTCGTCTCCCGCCACGTGGAAAATACTGGAGCATCTAGGGCTGAAAATTACTCAAATCGTTCCATCGCTCTTTACTTTCAATATCAAGGATGAACGAATCGAAGAGCTACAAGGAATAGATTTTAAATCAGCACGAATAAAGGTTGTTGGTTCAAAACTGGCTGAAGAAGGTCCTTTATTGATAACTCACTGGGGTTTAAGTGGACCGGCGATTTTAAAGCTTTCTTCCTGGGGAGCCTATGAGCTAAATGATCAAGGCTATCAATTTGAGATTCTGGTAAACTACCTTGATCTATCAAACGAAGAAGCTAAAAAACATATTCAGAATTACAAGGAAACAAATCCGAAACGACAAGTAATTAATTATCCATTATTTGAGTTATCCAAACGTTTTTGGGAGCGAATGTGCCAACATTGCGGAATTAGCAATAGTCTTCCCTATAGTGAGCTATCAAAAAAACACATCAACAAATTGGTGGAGGAGCTAACTCAAGGTCGATATAAAGTAAATGGAAAGAGTACCTTCAAAGACGAGTTTGTGACAGCTGGCGGAGTAGATTTGTCAGAAATCGATCTTAAAACCTTTGAATGTAAACGGTTCCCCGGATTGTATCTCGCAGGAGAGGTACTGGATATTGACGCTTTAACTGGTGGCTTTAATTTTCAGGCCTGCTGGAGTGCTGGGTGGGTGATCTCTGAAAGTTTGTGAAAAAAACGTTACCAACTTACACATTCCTATTTTACGGTAATAGCCATTCTTTTAGGATTCATCTAGAATATCTATCCTTCAACCACCTTCTTCTCAATATAGTCCGAATTAAAGAGACTCAATGCACCCATGTATTTTAGACGAAAAGAAACAAGACCACCTACCTTGTATTTACCTGTAGAATCTCCTAAATCCGCAATGAGCATGTCTGAACTGGCTCCCGTTAGTTTGATATTAGGATCGTCTGGAATTAGAAATTCCTCTGAAACATCTAGCAAACCGATATCCAGAATGAGTCGATAGGAACTTTTGCCATAATCGTCTTGATTGATTTCAGTGACTTCCCCTGAAGGGTTAGCTTCCATGTAACCGATTGGAACCTTGGGCTTTTCAGTAATCTCAATGATTTCTGCGTGTAACTTGAAAATATCCGGTTCCATTCCTTCTATTGTGTTTCCAGCTACCAGGTCAGCTCCAAAGAATAGCGTTTCACCCACTCTAAAATGATTAATACTTGTTGGTATTTGATGACGGAACACTAGTGGAATCACAACTGAAGTGCCACCAGTAACCCATGGTATCTCCCTATTAAACTTGGTTTCTATTAACTGTTTATAAAGGCTTAGCTGGATAAGTTTATCTTCCGAGGGCATTACTCCATTCAAGCAATTAAGATTGGCACCAATTCCAGTTACTCTGATATTGGGTAATTTAAAAATTGACTCATAAAAATCCATCAGTTCTTCACCCATCACACCCTCTCTTAAATCACCAAGTTCAATCATAATGATGATCTTATGTGTTTTATTTTGTTTGCCTGCCTCATCAGATATCCATTTTATGGTGCGATACTCTGTATTGAAACTTGCATCTGCATACTTTACCAATGAAGAAATGCTTCGTTTAGCAGGTGGTTTGATGTATACCGTTTCTACTTTAGGGTTAAGCTCTTTAATGGTTTTTAAGTTGCTTATTCTTGAGTCACAGATTTCCTTTGGTCCAAGTGCTAGTAATTCTTTTAAAAAGTCCTTATTTCCACACAAAAGTTTAGAAACAACCGCCCATTCAATCTTTTGTGTTTTAAAAAGTTTATCTAAAAATTGATAATTCTTCTTTAGTTTATCTCTGTAGAGTTCTATATAAGCCATGCTATTTTATGTATCTCGGAATCCTTGCTGGTAATCTTGTCAATAATTCATAATTCAGTTGATCACTTAACTCTCCAAAGGATGAAACGCTTATTTCTACGTCTTCATCCTTACCAATCAAAGTCACAGCATCTCCTTTTGAAACATGCGGGATCTCGGTCACATCTACTGCCATATTATTCATGTTGACAATACCTACTACTGGTACTCTGTATCCATTGATGAGCACCCTTCCCTGATTACTCAGTGAGCGACTAAATCCGTGAGAATACCCAATAGGAATAATTGCTATTCTCATATCACGCTGAGCTAAATAAGTGGTACCATACCCAATAAACTCACCTATCTCCACTGACTTCAGGTTCATTACTTTACTCTTCCATGAGATGATACTCTTGAGAGGATCCTCTTTTATTTTTTTCCCTTTTAAGT
The DNA here is from genome assembly GCA_964459925.1 of uncultured Roseivirgaceae bacterium. GTDB lineage: Bacteria > Bacteroidota > Bacteroidia > Cytophagales > Cyclobacteriaceae > Ekhidna. The sequence goes on along the minus strand of CAYWOQ010000027.1, from coordinate 18,093 downwards.
ATTCAATAAAAACTTCTCTGCTAGGCCAAAAACCATATTGCAGAATACCGATACGTACCATATCAAAATGCATTTCCGGGAGACGGATAGAGGCTGCAGAACAGCAGGTATGTCTTAACTCAGGTTCAATACCTTTTTCTTTCAAGAAAGCATTCATTTCATGAAACTTTTCCTTTTGATGCTGAATTCGCAGGTGATTAGCAATGCTTTCTGCTCCTGCAAAATGTGTACACAAGCCTTTGACAAACACATGCTTTGAACTTGTATTTAACAGACTTACAAGGGTATCCAAATCATTTTGTGCAAACCCTGTCCTATTCATACCAGTCTCTAATTCAATATGAATATTCGCAACCTTATCAATTGAACTGGCTACCTCTGCTGCTTTGATCAGTCGATCAAATTCAAAAACAAAAAAGGAAATATCCTGCTCAATCGCCCATTTTAAATCGTCATTGTCGATGTAACCCATGACCATGACCTCTGAATTTGCATTGGTTCGTGCATCTAGTACTTGTCGAGCTTCATCTGCACTATGTACAGAAAAATGATTGATGCCACGTTGTTCTGCTAAAGGAACATATTCTTTGATTCCATGGCCATAAGCATTTCCTTTCACTACGGAAGAAATCTTTACCTCTTCTTTGAATAGACCTCTAAGAAACTCCATATTCTTGGATAGCGCTTCCCGATTAAGTTCTATGTATGATGTACTATGCATTAGTAGCCAATTCAATAAGCTGCGTAAACATTTTAACTCCTGTAGGTATTATTTCGTCAGGAAAATCATAGTCAGGATTATGGAGCGCAGGACAGGTTTCTCCTGACCCGATTCCAAACATTGCTCCTTTATATTTTTGGGTAAATAACCCAAAATCTTCACCCCACTTAAAAGGCATAGGTCGTTTCACAAGATCAAAGTGATTGAGCTTTGCTGCATCTCGGATCAACATTACTGCGTTAGGATCATTTTGGTTTGCAGCAAACTCCTCAGTCCAGTCAATTGAGAGTGTCTGTTGATATTTTTTGGTAATTTCTTGGACGGTCTTGATTACCTCTTCCGTCAATTTATTCATGATTTCGTTGTTCCAACTTCTCAGCGTATAATGTAGTTCGCCATATCCAGCAGTTACTCCATAGGACTTTTCTCCCATCATGGAATATACGGGAGCAACAAGCGTAAAATCATTTCTATTGATATCAGGCTGAGCTACCTGATTAAAAAATTGGATGATTTCTGCCATAGCCATGGCGGGACTTATACCATGCTCTGGTTCAGCGGCATGAGAGGTTTTTCCGGTCAGTTTTAGGATAACACTTTTAGCAGCGGCTGTGAACGAACCTTCTTTCACAACGATTTGATGTATAGGATAACCTGGGAGATTGTGAAAGGCAAAGACAAAATCAGGCGTGTAGGTAAACAAAGGATCTGCTAAAACTGATTTTGCTCCCTCTCCGTTTTCCTCAGCAGGTTGAAAGAGTAGCATAACCTTACCATTCTTTGGAGGATTTTCTTTTAACCATCTAGCAACACCAAATAAGATAGCAGTATGACCATCATGGCCGCATTTGTGTGAAACTCCGGAATATTGAGATTTATGAAGAAAATTATTGGTCTCCTGAATCGGTAATGCATCGATATCTGCTCGAAGCATAACTGTTTTTCCAGGATTCTCACTGTTAAAGATCACTAATACACCCGTATTCCCAATAGAGATTAGCTCTGGCACATCCAATGCCTTGAGACGATCCATGATTCTCATTTGAGTCTCAAACTCCTGCTGGGACACCTCGGGGTATTGATGAAGCTCCCTTCTAAATTTGATAATTTCTTCTAGCTCCGCTTCCATCTCATTTCTAAATATTTATTCTCAAAACCAAGCTTTTCATACAGTTTTTTAGCTGGATTTTGTGGCTCCACATGCAAGGCAATGTCTCCATCTGTATGTTTGAAGGCCTTTTTCATGAGTTTCTCTCCTATCCCTTGTCCTCGATAGTCCTCATGCGTAGCGATGTAAACAAGAATATTTTCTGGAATATAACCTGACATCCCAGTGCCATTTATAACTGTCGCACCGACCAACTCTTCTTCGGTTCTCGCGACAATTATGAGACCACCAGGATGATTGTTAGGATTTAATGCATATTCAATGCACTTGGCAATGCTTTCTTTGGAATCACCATATTCACCTAAATGTCTAACTAAGAAATTAGTGACTTCTTCTTTTTCGTAAAGACCTACTGTCATAGCAGGAAAATACTTTTCATATTTTATATTCATTATTTTTCTTTTTATCAATACTTCCAATTAAAACGAAAACAACCGCAGCTGCCAAAATTCCATATGCATTAGGATCAAACCCAAGATAGTTGATTTCAAAGAGGGTTAGCGTGGTAGTGACAACACCACCCGTGATCATGGATATCAACGCTCCTAATGATGTAGCACGCTTCCAATAGAGTCCTCCCAAAATAGGTACAAATAAACCTGAAACCATGAACGCATAGGAGAAGAGCATCGCATTGAGTACGTTTTCCAACAACAGTGCTATGATTAGAGATAATACCCCTAAGCCTAAAGTAGCCAACTGGGAGTACCTTAACGATTTTTTATCCATTAAGTCACCTTCATGTTTTATCCTAAGCAAGTCTGTCAGGAATGAACCTGAACACGCCATGAGACAGCTATCCGCAGTAGACATAACTGCAGAAAAATAGGCGGCCAGAACAAGGCCCATCAATCCAGCAGGTAGAACCGTTCGTAGAAGAATCGGCAACCCAATTTCAGGATCAATAACAGATCCTTCGGCATACCCAAATGGCTCAAATAAGCCTTGTTGAAATGCAACACGGGCCAGAACACCTAGCATAACTCCTAAAAAAGCCATGACTGGCCACTCAAAAAGACCAGCGATAAACCATGCTTTTTGTGCTTCCTTTTTGCCTCGACTTGCGAATATGCGTTGGTAGAGGGTCATCCCCACAAACCAAATTGGAATGATGGTAATACCCCAATTGGTCAATTGCTTCCAACTCACATTAGTGAGTGATAAAAATTCAGGCTTGAGGATATCTTTTATGGTTTCCCAACCACCAACCGCATGGTAAGCATAAGGAACACCACCAAATAGTAGTCCTGCAATTAGAATAATCCATTGCACAGTGTCTGTATAAATAACAGCTTTTAACCCACCTAGTATGGTGTAGCCAATGGCAACTGAGCCCATTAAGAGTACCGCTTGAGATAATGTTAAAGTAGGAAATGTGCCATTGGCAAGCTTTGCTCCTGCTATGATCTGGGAACTGGTAAAACTCAGATATCCGATGGTCGTGATAAGACCCGCTAAGACAGCAACTCGCTTATCATAAAAGAACTCATAAATCTGTGGTAGAGTGGTAAACTGTCCGATCTTAGGGATTTTGTAGACTGCTGGTATAAGTATCACTGCAGCCATCCATGCACCTATAAGTCCTGTAAATAGGAGCCATGACCCAGATAATCCCATAGTGAACCCTAACCCTCCGAGACCAATAGAGAATCCTCCACCTACGTCTGTGGCCACTACAGAGAGTCCAATGTGCCAGGAGTTTACACTACGTCCAGCAACATAATAATCGTCTACACTTTTGTTTTTACGGTAGAAATAAATACCTAATAAAAACACTATTATTACATAGGCAATAAAGATGATTAGATCAATCATGAAATAATGATGTCTACTTTATTTGAAAAAATAGTGTTGAGATACCAATAGATTGCTTTTGATTTACTTTACAAGTAATAATTTATTATGCAAAGATAACCAGTAACATTCAATAAATGTTCTATAGAATTAATTATGGATTCATTAGAGATAATTGTTAATATCCGAAAAATTGTAAGATCATTGAATTTAGAATCTAAGGCCATTCAGAAAGATTATGGATTAAGCATTACCCAGCTATTATGTCTTGGACATTTACAGAATAGCAACCAATATCAATCGACTCATAAAGAACTAATGGAGCTGCTAAGCCTAAACTCTAGTACAGTTACAGGCATTCTTAGTCGACTCGAAAAACGCGGATATATTGCTAGAATCAATAGTAATAAAGATAAACGCTCAAAAACTATAGTTCTTACTGCAGCTGGGATTAAGCTTTTAGAGGAAACACCCAACATTTTTCATGACCGTCTGGCAAAAAAGCTTGAAAAGCTATCTTCTGAGGATCAGGAAATGATAAAAAGAGCGCTTGAAATTATTATATCATCTATGCAAATCAAGGAAGTAGATGCCTCCCCACTTTTAACACCTGAGGAACCAATACAAGGCTAATTCATTTGTGTTCTATAGAACCTATTTGTACTTTCGACCAATAATACGTTTGTAAAAGAAAGGTAATAGACATGGGCAGAAAGAATTTTAATGCATTCATCAAAAAGCAAAAAGAAGAGCAAAAACGTAAGAAAAAAGAGGAAAAATTGCGTAAGAAAGAAGAAAGGGAACACACAAGTGGCTCATTGAAAGATATGATAGCTTATGTTGATAAAGACGGCAATATTTTAGACGTTCCACCAGAAGATGAATCGAAATAATTTAAGTTGACTCCTATTGATACATAATACCGGTATTTATTATACCAAAGGTTAACAAATACCTATTCAACTCTTTAATTTAATTGAAGTTGAAATCGTTACAACTAGATGACTGAACAAATAAGATCATTAAGAACATTTATAGGAGCTAAAGACTATAACACATTAAGAGCATTCTACCTTGATTGGGGATTTAGTGAATTTAGAACTTCTGAAAAAATGTCTCTCTTTAAAATGGAAAGCGCAGCTTTTTATCTTCAGGACTATTACGTCAAAGATTGGGTTAACAATACGATGGTTTTCTTTGAGGTTAATGACTTGGATGGATACTGGAAACTCTTAAAATCCAAAGCGCTTGATCAAAAATATACAGTAGTTAAATATGTAGAACCAAAAAAATTCGAGTGGGGTAGCGAAGGGTTTTTATATGATCCATCAGGTGTTCTTTGGCACATTGGAAACTTCAATAGCTAAACACAACTAGCTGGCTTATTATCGTGTCATTTTAACATGTATCGGTGGGTTTTCTTTTTACTTTTCTTCTTCAATTATTCTTGTTCTCAGGGAGTCATCTGTACAACAGAGTTCAGACAAGTCTATGCAGAGGTCTATGATTTAAAAGGTCAGCTAGTTGAATTAGATGATCATCAGATTATCAACCTTGCAACCTACGAAGATTTGACGGATGAAATAGGAGGTTTGATTGACCCTCCAACTCCTGGATTGTACCTCATTGCTGATGATGCGACCTATTTTAAAGGACAAGAAACAATAGAACTTCTTTTTATGGGTGTCTTAAACAGTGAGATAGTGATCAGTGAGGTTTATGTAATAGGAAGAGATGAATGTCATATTCAATTGATTTCCGGAAAGGAGCAAATCATAATCGGTTCAAGCTAACGAACTTCTACAATTGATCCGTCAATTTCCACTACATCACCTTTCCTGAGTTTTTTTCGCTTTTGTGTTTCAATCAGACCATTGACCAGGACATAGCCCTCACTGATCAGTTGATTAGCTTCTCCCCCACTATTTGCCAGCTGAGTGATTTTTAAGAGTTTATTTAACTCTATAAAATCAAACTTTTCTAACTCAAAAATTTCCATTAACACAAAATTAATAGCAACCTTCTACTAGAATGTTATGTCCTTGAAAAGGTTAAGGAAATTTTTGAAGAGCCAAATTAAATTTCCTTTAGCAACGTTAAAAAGCAAAATGATCAGGACACTCACCATCACCATCCTGCTTGCCCATTCCTATTTAGGCATAGCACAAACTACTGTAGTCAGTGGGAAGGTGTCCGAAGTAGAAACTGGCGCACCTATACCTTTCGCTACCGTTGTATTTCAGGGCACTTCTGAAGGAGCACTGACGGATTTTGAGGGAAATTTCTACGCAAAGACCAATCAGCAAGTTGACTCCATCATGGTAAGCTATGTTGGATACATCAAGCGTGTAAAGCCGCTAAAAAGAGGTGAATCACAGATCGTTAATTTTCAGTTGAACGAGGATATCACCAAACTACAAGAAGTCATTGTAACTCCTGGAGAAAATCCAGCATTCCCCATCCTTCGAAAAGTGATCGAACGGAAGAAAGTGCATGACAAAAGAAAACTCGTAGCTTATGATTATGAAAGTTACACACGCACCGAATTCAGCGTAGATAACATATCAGATGCCATGCGTGAGCGGAAATTCATGCAAAAAATCCTGCAAGTCATGGACAGTGTAGATCAGATCGCTGGTGAGGATGGAAAACCTGTACTTCCAGTTATGACCTCTGAGGCGATATCCAGATTTTACTATCGAAAATCTCCCTTTGCAAAACATGAGGATGTCATTAAAACGAAAGTCACAGGGGTTGGCATTACTGATGGAACCACTACCTCGCAACTACTCGGCAGTTCCTACCAGGAGTATAACTTTTACCAAAACTGGTTAAATATCGTTGGTAAGGAATTTGCAAGCCCGATAGCAAATAGCTGGAGGATTTTATACGAATATGACCTGGTCGACAGTTTAAACATCGGTGACGATTATTGCTATCAACTTGAGTTTTTCCCAAAACAGCAGCAAGACCTGGCCTTTAAGGGTACCATGTGGATTACCAAAAAAGACTTTGCCTTAAAGCAAATAGATGCATTCGTACCAAATGCATCCAACCTCAATTTTCTGGATAAAATAAAAATTCAACAAGAATTGGTACCTACAACAGAAGGGCCGTGGCTGCCAGAAAAAACCCGAGTCATCGTCGATTTCAAACCACTTACGCCTAAGACAGCAGGGATATTGGCAAAATTTTATGTGTCAAACAAAGACTTTGTGGTGAATCAACCAAAAGACAATCGATTCTATATGAACACTGTGTCGCTTGATCCTAATGTAAGAATATCGAATAAAACATACTGGGAAAATGCCAGACACGATTCATTGACTAGTACCGAGCTAAATGTGTTTGCGATGATAGATACTTTAAAGCAAATCCCAACAGTTAGAAACCTGACGACTGCCGTTAAAATCATAAGTTCAGGATATGTAAAAGCAGGACCAATAGATGTTGGTCCGTACAGTACTTTCTTTGGCAACAATGACATTGAAGGCATTCGTTTAGGTGTTGGTGGCCGTACGAATATTAAGTTTAGCAATAAATGGACATTAGGAGGATATGTTGGTTATGGGTTTGAAGATAAAAGGTGGAAATACAACAGCTACGTCTACTTTTTAGCAAATCGTAATCCATGGACCGAATTCAGGTATCAGCAGCAACGAGAAATCGATCAGATCTGGTTGCTAAATGAGAATGTAGAACCCGGAAGTCTATTCTATACCTTTAGTCGGTTTGGAACACTAACTCAGCCTTTTTTAAAACAGAAATACCGATTAAGTATGATCATGCAATTAAGTAAGGGACTTAATACCGAAATCTCCGTAAAGCATGAAGACTTAGAGCCCCTATTTGATTTCAGCTACTTTACTGAAGAAAATCAATCTGACATTGGAACGAATTATTCTGTCAGTGAAGCGACCATATCAACCAAGTATGGTAAAGATGAGGTCATTGTTATTGACGACAATCAACGAGTAAGCCTTGGACCGGTAAGGCTTCCTATCTATACGATTTCCTATACCTATGGCTCGGATCAAACAGGCGGTGATTTTATGTATCACAAGCTGAAGTTTGACTTTCAAAAGAAACAGAAAATGGGATTGCTCGGTGTATCCAACCTAAGGCTTGGAGCTGGATACCTCTTTGGTAATGTCCCCTACACCTTGCTATTTAGCCCCATTGGAAATGAAACCTTCGTCTATGCAGACTTTGCATTCAATCAAATGGAGTTCTTCGAGTTCACATCTGATCGATACGTTGAGTTCAGGTATCGGCATTCATTTGAAGGATTTATCCTGAATAGAATCCCTTTGATCAGAAAACTCAAATGGCGCCTCATCGCAAGTGCCAATGGAATCATGGGTGGCATTCGATCTGATAATATCAATCTATCCAATTTTGATATCGATGAAAATGGAAAGCCAATAACTCCTTTTAGACAGTGGAATGACCGGCCCTATTTAGAAGTTGGTTATGGAATAGAAAACATCTTTAGGTTCTTTTCTGTACAGGCTTACCATCGCTTAACTTACCTGGATGAGAATGCCTCCAGGTTTGGATTGAAATTCAACTTGGCACTTAGTCTATAAAAATCTTGACCTTCTGATGAATTAATTCTTAAAAATAGAAACATATATATTAGTATTGCCGTATTATTAATTCTTAAAAGCAGAAAGTAATGAAAGGATACCTCGGTGAATTTGAAGAATTGGTGTTGCTAACAATTGCTAACCTGTCGGATCAAGCCTATGGAGTAGCTATTTTAAATGACATCTCAGAACGAGCAAATCGTAAGCTGAGCATTGGAGCATTACACTCTACACTTACACGTCTGGAGGAGAAAGAATACATCACTTCATATCTGGGTGAGCCTACCAATGAGCGAGGCGGTAGACGTAAACGCTACTTCGAACTGACTGATAGTGCTAAGTCAGAGCTTGCTAATATGAAAGCACTAAGAGACCAACTTTGGGCTGGTGCTAACTTCAACCTTTCTACTAAATGAACCCTCCAATCCTTGCAAGAAAACTACTGAAATGGCATGCTGGAAAGGCTGATATAGAAGACCTTCTGGGTGACCTGGACGAGGTATACAGTTACCAAAGGACGAATGAAAAAAAATGGAAAGCCGACCTGAGCTACTGGAGGCAAACACTCTCGCTGCTCTTTTCTTATGGACTAAAGAAGCGAAAAAAGGGCGCTTCCTACTCAAGCTTTTACTCAAAAAACTCAATGACTATGTTTAACAACTACTTCAAAATCGCTTATCGCAACCTGCGAAAACAAAAGACCTTTACTATCATCAATGTTCTAGGTCTGTCCATCGGGATGTCGATTGCCTTGATGGCAGTGGCAATGTTCATAGACCTAAAGCAATTTGACACCTGGCATTCAGATGCGGAAGATGTCTACAGGGTCACAACGCTTGTGAAAAAGGCCGGCGACAAAGAAAAATACAGCTCAGCTCCCCCAGCTCTCACCTATCGAATGAAAGAAGAAATTCCATCGATTTATAAATCCGTACACATTGATGCCAGCTTTTCTGCCTTAATCAATCATAAGGGCAATAATATCAATGCGCATGGATACTTTACTGAACCTTCTTTTTTTGAAGTATTTGCCTTCAAAATTAAATCAGGAGACCCGTCGGTATTAAATGATCCCGGACAGGTTATTCTCACTAAAGAGTTGGCAACAAAACTCTACGGAAATCAGGATGCTGTAGGGAAAGTATTTTATAGCGAACAGTGGGGACAGCTACGAGTTGGAGCAGTTTTGGAATCCTTCCCTAAACACACACATCTTGCCTTTGACATGCTTGTTGGATTTCCGACTTCATCAAACTTCAATGCTAACTATGTGACCGGTACTTGGGTAGACTTTACAAGTAATTACTTCTATTTCGCGATCCATCCAGATGAAAGAAAGGAAACACTTAGCCAAATAGCTGCCATAGGTAAATCTGGTGACGAGATTTTTGAAAAAGAAGATGCAACCGCTAAATACGGACTTCAGGCATTACTGGCGATCACTCCCGGCGAGATGATCAACGATGGAATAGGTGTGCAATTTGATATGCCCAGTATGTTCATGTTTATTGCTATTTCGCTATTAATCCTTGTTCCTGCCTGTTTCAATTATACAAATATGTCCATATCACTTGCCCTTAAGCGAGCAAAAGAAGTAGGCATAAGAAAAGTGATGGGAAGCCAAAAAAAGCCAATTATCAATCAATTTTTAGTGGAAACAGTCATCATTTGCTTGATTGCTGTGGCGATCTCTTCGATTGGCTTTTCATATATGCGAAAAACCTTTACCGAAATGCTAATTGGTGGATCCGCATTAAGTTTTGAACTAAGTCCTGTTTTGATAGCCGCTTTTATAGGTTTTGCGATATTGACAGGAATACTGACTGGATTGGTTCCTGCGCTTTATTTTGCCAAAATATCACCTATACAAGCGCTAAGATCCAGTGTATCTTCTGATAAGGTGAGCATTTCTGGTTTAAGAAAAGGATTGCTTGTATTTCAATTTGCACTGACTCTTACTTTTATGATTGGAATTGGTGCTTTGCTTCGTCAATATCAGCACACCAAGTCCTTTGATCTACCTTTTGATACAGAAAATACGCTCATAATTCATCTCCAAGATACAGACGTAGATATCTTTAGAAATGCGATAGCAAAGGAATCTAGCATTGAGCATTTGAGTTTTAGCTCTAGCATTCCTGGTACCTCCCTTACTCAAAGCATCTACACTTACAATGAAAAATTACAAGATTCTCTTCAGATAAGGGATGTATATGTTGATGATCAATTCATAGATCATATGAATCTCAATTTACTCTGGGGTCAGACCTTAGATGATCAAAAGCACCAAATAGAACATGTTGTTGCAAATGAAGAAGCTATAGCTACTTTAAAGCGATTGAAATTTGATACAACGATGTTGACATTTAAAAATGGAGATCGAGCTCAAATTGTAGGGGTTATTGAAAATTACAACCACGAGCCACTCAATCAAAGTATTGAACCAATGATTCTCCGCGTCAAAAAGGAGGAGCTGGGCTATGCTATTGTCACCATGTCTGGCGACAACCAGATGACAAATTATTCACTCTTGGAAAAACAGTGGGACGCTCTTAATCCAAACCATTCTTTTAAGGCATCTCTTTTAAAAAATGAGATTTATGATGCGTATTATTTCTTTCGTATTGGATTAAAAATATTCGGTTTTCTTGCTATTCTGGCGATCTCAATTTCATGCCTGGGACTCTTGGGAATGGTGATTTACACAACGGAGAATCGTACCCAGGAGGTAGCAATTAGAAAAATTCTTGGAGCCAGTCAAACGAGCTTATTTGGATCATTAGCTCATCTTTTCATTAAACTATGGGCTATTGCATTGATCATTGCGATTCCATTTGCATACTTTTTCTACGACAACTTTCTGGTTAGGATTTACAATAAGTTTAGTGGCGGTGTTGGGGCTGTAGAGATTCTACTTAGCGTATTAGTCACGTTAGGGTTTGGTGCCCTTGCGATCTTTTGGCAGGTAAATAAGGTGGCACGAATCAATCCTGCGAATAGTTTGAGAAGTGAGTAGGCACATGCCGGATTTATTCCGGCATCTTCATAAATTGAGTTATGTACTACGTCTACATTCTTACTAATTATTAGAAAACCACCTTCTACACAGGCATGACTAATGATCTTGGAAGAAGAATGTACGAACACAAGAACAAGTTATACCCAGGTTTTACCTCAAGATATAATTGTGATATGCTACTGTACTTTGAAGAATATGAAGATGGTGATCATGCAGCACATAGGGAGGGTCAAATTAAGCGATATAAAAAAGATTGGAAGAAAAACCTCATCGATTCTATCAATCCTGAATGGAGGGATTTGACAAACCGATTTGAGTTTATTCCTTAAGTCCATAATGCCAATAAAAAATCTTTGAAGATCCCGGCACAAGGCCGGGAATTGTTAGTTTCGTCTTATGCCAAACACCTATTTCCAGTTCCAGCAATTCAGAATTGATCAGGAAAAATCAGGAATGAAAGTGACAACAGATGCTTGTTTGTTTGGCGCCTGGGTAGCTGATCAGATTAAACGTGCATCGGAACCGGGAAAGGTATTGGATATAGGGACAGGTACCGGGCTACTCGCTTTAATGCTTGCACAAGTAACCAAGGAATCCCAAATTGATGTAGTAGAAATAAATGATCAGGCCTTCAAAGAAGCCAATAGTAACTTCAAACACACGAATTGGCGTGGAAGACTAAACATATTTCATCAGCCTATTCAAGACTTTTTCACAACAACTAAATACGACCTGATCATTTGTAATCCTCCGTTTTTTCAAAACAGTATGGAAGGACAAGTGCAGCATAAAAACCAGGCTTTACATTCAACATCGCTTTCGATGAAAGAACTGGTCCAACGTGTTACCAAATTACTTTCATCAAAAGGCAGATTTTATGTTCTCTACCCCGAAAAAGAAATGGTTGATTTTATCGCCTTGCTAAAAAAAAGTGGACTTCATCTCCTGCATTCTGTTAAAGTCAGGAATGAAGCGAGAAAACCCATTTTTAGAAGGATGTGTGCTTTTTCTTTTGATTCATCATCCGCTCTAACCCATGAACTAATCATTCGAAGAGATGACGGTAAATACACAGAGGATTTTTGGGAGTTGTTGAAAGACTACTATTTGGAATACAATAACCCAAGTAAACAATGAGAGGGCACTCTGTGCCCTCTCATTGTTTTAGAAAGTTCCTTAAATCTTCTCAAATACGATAGACATAGGATACCCCTTCCTTACTTCATTATAAAGCTCTTTTGCTTCTTCATTTCCCATTTCGCGTTCCCGATTGATATCATAGAAGCTTCTTCCATATAGCTCCTGCGCTCGTTCATCATAAAACTGGTAGTATCCATTTTTCATCCCATTTACACCTATCAGGTAGTCTCCGAAAGATGTCTCATCAGTAAATCTTCCTCTTATGACTATCGAACCTTTAGCAATCATGGGGTCTCGTAGGGCATTATATGAAAGTTGGTCAAAGCGGACATCTTTCACATTCATATCAAACTCCATCATGTGAATTCCATTTTCTGCAATAAACTCTGGTGTAAGCTCAGGAAGTGAAATCGGTGATTTACTCTTTTTGCTCGGAGGCAATAAAATCGGAACAGATAGCAATTCGCCACGGCTATCTCGACCTTGGTAAACAATCAACCTAAGATCTTTCTCTCGAAGCACCTCTTGCACCTCGTGGACAAGTTTCATTTTCTGGCCTTTATCCACTTGCAATACTATCTGCGCTTTTTCTGGAAAGTTCCCATCAAAGCTCCCCAGCTCTTCAAGTGTGATCAGCTCATCTTTAAAATAGACCTGATCATCTTTAATAATGATATCGAATCGCAGGTTTTCTTTTATATCAAAAAAGTACTCTGTTTCAATCTCCGGAAGATTGATAGCCGTTTCTTTATTGATAAGTGGTGGTTCCTGTTCTTCCAGCTTCGAATTACACTGCACAATGATCAGGCTAAAAAGCAAAGTCATTATACTTACTGCGACAACCTTGAACCGTCCAAGGTGCCCTATTTTCTGTATGTTCATCATGGTTATTCTTTGTTTTATAAATGATAAATTGAAATTGTGTACCAACCCAAATGAGTTGTTGCTAATCAATTGCCTCAAAAGCAAGGTCTGATACTCAACCAAGGAATAACCCTTTTTAATCATGTTTCTATCTGCTATATATTCATGTGTTGTTTTTAAAGATTTATTGAGCCACCACACCACCGGGTTGAACCAGAGGAAGGCAGTCAGTAATTGAATAATCAGTAAATCGCACGAATGCCTTTGCCTAATATGTGTTTTCTCATGCTCTAGGATGTGTGCGAACTCTTCGCTCTCCAGCAGCTCTTCCGGCACAAAAACGGAATCGATAAAGGAGAATGGTGCCAGCTGATACGGTACTTTAACGATCGTCACTCCCGCCCTTTTTTCATTAGGGTACTTTTGTCTGAGCCTAGTGATCCACGTGAGCGTCCAGCTAAATCGAAACAGCATCGCTATTAGGCCAATACTATATCCGATAAGTAGTAGGCTAAACACCCAGTTCGTCGGCTTTTCTTTATCAGTTACCGTAAGGAAAGCATCTGCCAATCCCTGATCAATCAAACCGTAAGACCATTGATCCACTGCCTCTTTGTACCCCGATCGCACATCACTCAGCTGCCTGATCGGCTGATCCATGGCTGGGAATCGAATGGTGGACACATCCACACTCAGCAGCGGTAGCAGCAACGATATCACCATCGCACCTAGAAGATAAAATCGATTGAAATGGAAAGACGCTTCCCTTCTCAAGAGCACATAATAAATCAAGTAAAAGACCCCCAAGGCCACACTTGATTCCAGTAGAAAAAGGATCACCTCATTCATCTTTCTTTGACTTAAGTTCTTCCAGCATTTGCATCACTTCGTTCACCTCGCTTTCACTGAGCTGCTTACTTTCAGAAAAAAAGTTGACGACTTGCTTCAATGAGTTATTGTAATACTTTGAAACCAGCCTGGACAACTGCCCTTCTCTGTAGTCCTCTTTAGAGATCAGCGGATGGTACAGGTGGGAATTCCCATACGCAGTAAACCCGACGATCTCCTTTTTCACCAACACCCTTACAATGGTCGAAACCGAATTGTATGGGGGTTTAGGGTCGGGGTACTGGTCCAGTATATCCTTGATAAAGCCTTTACCAATATCCCAGAGAATGTTCATGATCTTCTCCTCTGCCTTAGTGAGCGTTACAGCCATGCGATTGTGTTTTAATTGATCAGCGAGACAAGTATACAACTTAATTTTAAGTTTACAAACTTAATAATAAGTTATTCAACTAATTAATAAGTTAATACATCAATTAAGGGTCAGAAGGACTGCACCAAAGTAACCAGAAGAGACATCACAGCCATAAAAATGACGTTTCTACCAAGTAAGGAACTAAAGAAAAAGTGGAAAAATACTGCGTTTAAAAAAGTGAAATAAAAAACCTTATATGATATTGTAATAGAACTTTAAACAATGCTGTTAAGCAGAGAGCATTACATTCCTTATATTTAACGGTAAATGAAACAGACCAGCATCTGTAAATCGATAACTGGAATAACACGCACATCGTGCGCTATATACCCAATATGTTGTACTAGTGCAACATATACCGGATATTAGGCTTAATTGGATCAGTGACCTAAAAACAATGAGCAAGAACATGGTAACTGGAATTATTTTGATACTTACAGGCGTGGTTCTGATGGGCTTGTTTGGTGCATTGGGTAATTACTACATTCAGAAAGCAAACTCTAGTTCGTCAAAAAAAAATCAAACGATAATCCTAGAGAAAATCGCAAGCTCAAAAGAGGAAATTATCAAGAATTCTGTAAATTCCTTAAAAGAACCTAAAATATCTATTCCATCCGAGAAAGGTATTGAAATCAAAGGATCACATTTCTGGTTATGTATCGAAAGCCTAAATGCTGGATCGACCAACTATAAATTAGAAAGTCATGTGGTGGCAGAGTATGAAGATGGCTTAAATAAAGTTTTTCAAATTGAATTACTACCCGAAAATCAAGAAATATTGACTAAGGCATACCGAGCTTTAATACCCTACGATAAGGACATAAAAGTGATCTATCTCAACATAAAGGGGTCATATACTAACCTAAGTCAGTCTGCAAATTATCAAATAAACAAGTTGTTTCATTATGATGTAAAAACCGGTTTAACTTATGGACGAGGAGGTATTGATAGAGAAAGAGTACTTTAACTAATAAAAATTAACAATAACTAAGCCTAACAAACGATGATGGCGTATGGCCTTACTTAGACATCTGTAAAGAGCCCGCTAAACATCCCGTTTATCTACCGTCAAGAAACTGAAGTGCTTTCTACTATCTTCTGCTAGTGGGCATTTTAATTCTGCATGGCGCAGTGCCAGTCTGATACTTTGAATGCACCGGCAGATAAGCTACTTTTAAATTCAATTAATAGCTTGGAGGCCAAAGCGCCATATCTAAACGTTAAGCACAATTGCTATATTCGCAACTATTAATGTACTTAACGAAATCAAATATATGAGATTACTAAATCGACTAATCCTGCTAACCATTCTAGTTTCCATCTTCAATGCATGTGAACAAACCGAATTATCTCCTGAGACTCAGTTCGAGGAAATAATAAGAAAGACCAGCGTCGATGAAGACGAAAATCTTTCGGAGATTCTTACTGAATCCTTTAATCTGTCAAATTCAAGAACTTCAGAAACGATCTTCTTTAATTCGGAATTAGGTAAACTTCAACTTGATCAAATAGTAGAAACTTTGACTGATTCAGATCAGCCAAAATCAAACTATACTATCAAATTAATTCCACAAGGAGGAATTAAGCCTAACAGACAAACATATCTTGTGCTTGTAGCGATAGCAGATCAATATTACTCTTATATTAACCAATATGAACGAGACTCAAGTAGATCAACAGGTCTTAGTTATTTTGATGGCTTTACAGGAACAGCAAATATCTATAATCTAGAATGGGAATTATTATCTATTGAGTACTTTGAAGATGGCACTCAATTAAATAATAAAATCAATAATGGCAGAACCAAAGAAACTTATACTAATTGTGATTGCAAATATGCTTTCGAATATACACATACAACAGGGGGTACTTCAGAAGATGGTTCTTTTGGAACTATGCACTTTGCAGCCACAGGCATAGACTGTGAATGTGATTTATCCAGCGAAAGTGGTGGCACATCAACCGGAGATGGTTCTAGTTCTGGTAGTGAATTAGGAAGTATTGGTACGCTGGTTACATCTGGGGGTGAGTCCTCAGGTGAAGGAGTAGGTTCTACTGGTGGTGGGACTGGTGAAATTGTCGGATTTGAGGATATTCCAACCTCTACTGAAGAAATCGAAAGCTATTTGAACTTTAAAGCCGATCAAAATCCAAACATTTTAATTGAACTAGATTGCGAACAACTCAAAAAATGGCAATCCGTAGCAACTCATAAACCCTCAACCAGTGTAATTCATAAGATAAATCAACTTGAAAAAGATTACCCAAATGCTGCAGCTCTTTTTACAGGTGATTTTGAGATTCAGAATATAGAGGATGCCAACGGAACTACTGTTAATATGGATTTTTTTCCAGTGAAGGTAAGTAGGTTACCTGATGGTATGTCCGCGGATGACCTGATTACCGAAATTCGAACTAACATTAATAATTTCATTGATACTGAAGAATCAGAATTCACACCATTCAATCTCTCAAATGAGGGAAAAAACATTAACTATACAATCAAGGAAGATGAATTATGGAATTCTGATTCTCCACTGGGAAGCGTAATCCATATAGATATTCCCTTACCTGCTGGAGACGGTTCTGTCGTTTGTAGTTATAAAAACCATAGAAAATGGAGGTTTACAACTATTAGTGCCCCTTATGATTGGGAACATCCTGTTAGTGGAACAAGAGAATTTGGATATGAATCAAATTCTGATGGAACTTACACCTTTTATACTAGAGGGGTCGATAGGGTTACAGAATGGATCGACAAGAAAGTTGCAGAAAACTTAATAGATAACCCATTCGAAAAGCCTGATAAATTATGGAGAAGTTTTCAAAGCGGAATTGAAAATTTTATTAATCAGAATGGAGGCTCTGCTTCTAAAGATAATCCTGTAATCGGAAGACCTAACTGGAATGAAGTTAAAGATGTACTTCAAGGATTAAAACATGTAGAATCTTTAAATGATTGTAATTGATATAAATGACACATAACAAAATATATAGAATTGTTCTTCACTTATCTTTAACGCTATTAGGAACTTCTTTTCTTTGTTGGCTATTTGAATGGATAGGTTTCCCACCAATAATTGGCTTTAGCAATGGTACCTTAAATGATTTCATTGCTATTCTAATCTACAATTCTGTTTATATGGGATTCGTTTATCTAGGTATAATCATTATTTATGATAGTATTAAAATTAAACTAAGTAGATATAGATACTTGATTTCTCTATCTTTATTCATAATAATATCACTCTTCTTTAAGTGGGGACTTGAACAAGATCGATTTATTTCCGGGGTTGCAATAGCTGGTCTTTGGAGTGTGTTATTCGCTTTTTCTTATGACTTATTTTCACCAAATAGAAAAAAAAGTACCTAATAACACTAAAATGAATATGCGAACTGAGCCATTTGACAAGACATTGCAAACCAGAAATTTCCGTGCTTCTAGCAGTTGGGGCGCATGCTCATTTTAGTTGGGCGTTAAACCCGGATTATTCAATAGAATAATCAAAAGGTGGGCTTGAGTTTTGGATATTGGCA
>CAYWOQ010000026.1:0-45013 GCA_964459925.1 uncultured Roseivirgaceae bacterium | reverse complement strand
ACTTTGGGATACTTAATACACACCTCCTTTTTCAATCGTTTAGGACGCTATTGAATCCAACCATTTAACATCTCATGAAGAGAATCATCACATCCCTTACTTTCCTATTTTTTCTTTGTTCACTCCATGCGCAATCTGCCAGAGAAAAACTTGAAGAAATTGCCATCATAGACCAAAAAGTAATGGTACCCATGCGAGACGGTATCCGACTGGCTACAGATATCTATCGTCCCAAAACAGATGAAAAAGTTCCCATTATCTTCTCCAGAACGCCCTACAACTTCAACTCATGGGGAGATGGAAAGGAACGAACCAGAACATATAGCAGGGCATACGAAGCAGTTGAAAAAGGATATGCCTATGTAGTGCAAAATGAAAGAGGGAGATACTATTCAGAAGGCGAATGGGATATCCTCGGAGTTCCTTTAACCGATGGTTATGATGCATTTTCATGGATGGCAGATCAAGAATGGAGTAACGGTAAAATCGGGACACTTGGATGTTCTTCTACTGCCGAGTGGCAGATGGCTGTTGCTGCATTAGATCACCCCTACCATGCTGCAATGGTACCCCAAGGGTTTGGTGCTGGAATTGGTACAGTGGATGGATACTATGAACAAGGTAATTGGTACCGAGGAGGGGCATTTCAGATGCTTTTCGCCGCGTGGTTATACGGTGTGGAACATGATAAATTCAAACCTAGAATTCCGGCAGGTGCTACACAGGAAGACCTGATTAGAATATCTAAATTCTATGATCTTGCACCTGAAAACCCAAGGATTGAAGATATGCTTTCCGCCATGTCTCATTTACCTGTTCAGGATATGCTCGTCAATGTGGGTGGGAAAAAGGAAATTTTTGATAAGATGATCAGACGAAAGCCCAATGACCCGGCTTGGTTTGAGGGTGGACTTTATCATGATACCATGGATCTCAGAAAACCAGGTTTTTGGTTTGTTTCATGGTATGATGTTTCTGTCAGTCCCAATATTGCACTTTTCAATCACCTAAGAAAGCATAAAGATCCGGAAGTAGCCAATAATCAATATTTGGTAATTGCACCTACTCTACATTGTGGATACAAAAGAGCAACTGAAAATACCATGGTAGGCGATCGCAGTGTGGGAGATGCCAGACTGAATTACGATGAAATGATCTATGGCTGGTTTGACCATTGGTTAAAAGAAGATGGAAAAAGTGATTTTCTTGAAAGTCTGCCGAGAATCCAATATTATTTGATGGGAAAAAACGAATGGAAGACCGCAGAAACTTGGCCTCCCAAAGAGGCTAGTATGACCTCTTTGTATTTAGACAGTGAAAGAAAAGCCAATAGCTTGTTTGGAGATGGTAAACTCTCTCTGACTCCACCATCTAAACCTAATCAGGATAATTACACTTACGACCCAAATAATCCGGTTTATTCTAATGGTGGGAACGTTTGCTGTACTGGAAACGCCATACAAGCTGGAGCACGTGATCAGCAGGAAATGGAAACAAGAAACGATATTCTGGTATATACTTCTGATGTATTAGAAGAAGGCATTGAAGTGTCAGGTTTCATTGAGATGTCTTTATTTGTTTCTTCAGATGTGAAAGACACGGACTTCACAGTCAAATTAATTGATGTCTATCCTGATGGTACCGCTTATAACCTCGATGAAACGATACAGAGAGCAAGGTATAGAGAAGGCTATGACAAAGAAGTTTTTATGGAAGAGGGAGAAATCTATCAAATTGATTTGACACCACTTTCTACCAGTAATTATTTTGCCAAAGGCCATCGGATCAGGATTGAAGTGGCCAGCAGTAACTTCCCACGTTTTATGAGAAACTTAAACACTGGTGGCAATAATTTTGACGAAACAGAAGGGATTGTAGCCCACAATTCTATTCATCATTCAAAGGAATATCCGTCACAAATCAAACTGCCGATCGTAGGAAAACTAAAGATTGAAAATCGGTAAACATCATATTTTTTTTTGAATTAGTTCTTATGTTCCTAACTTTAAATTTATAGAAATAGTTAAAAGCATTCTTAAAAAAATGATATGATAAAAAATAAGTGCTAAACTATACTTGAATGAGGACTACTGCCATGAATCGACTACTTCTTTTATTCACTATCATATATATCCTTCCATTTTCTATCATTCTATCGCAGGAAACTGGTGGATACGATGACTATTCATATTTATGGGCAGACGATAAGAAGAAGAAGAAGAAAAAAAAGAGGAAAAAAGGTAATAGGGAAAAGAAAAGTGTAATTGATTCAACACAACTTCTTCAATATTCAGATACCTTAAAACTAGATTCCTTGCAAAGGGACTCCTTATTTCAAAATGAATTTATTCAAGATTCAGCGCAGGTATTAAGTACTACAGATGATCCATATGATTACTATTTCCCAGAAGAAAAAGAGAAAAAAGAGCGTGTACCAGTTGATGATTTTAGGGCTCCATTAACACCGGAGGGTCAAGGGGGTAACTTTACTGGGGGCTTTACCTATACGAAAATCGGCGATGAATCTTTTGCTGGATTAGTCTTATCGCCTGAGTTCTCCATAGGAAAAGTGGGCATCGGACTAAATATCCCAATTCTTTATGGTTTAGATAGTAAAAGTATTCGTACTGAAATCTTCGAGGATGGGGTTGGTCCCGCTCGTTTGATAAGGTACATAAGATATGGAATTCAAAAACAAGATCCGATTTATGTAAAAGTTGGTCAACTAGATGGTACCATGATTGGATATGGAGGTTTAGTGAATAACTATTCTAATACCACCTCTTTTGAAAAAAGAAAAGTGGGACTACACTTCGATGTAAATTGGAAAGGATATGCCGGAATTGAAGGAATGTATAGTGATTTTAATCCTTCTTCACTCAACCTTTTGGTAGCTCGCCCATATATCAGACCCATGGCTTTTACAGATATTCCGGTTGTTAGAACTTTTGAAATTGGTGCCACTTTTTTGACTGACAAGGATCAAACCAGTTTCCCGGTTTCTGATAGTACTTCTACATCCTACGCTTTCACTGACCAAGGAGTCAGTGCTTTTGGAATAGATGCAGGTGTCACTGTCCTTAAGGTACCTTTCATACAGATCGATTTGTTTGCTAACTATACCTCCTTGAAAGTGGATAACGATTCTCTCCAATCTCTGGCAGCTCTTATTGTTGGAGAAAACGATTTTCAGACCGGATCAGGATTCTCTTTCGGGGCTAACTTTAGAATGCATTTTATAGCAGATATTTTCAGTACAGATATTAGGATTGAAAGACTTAATTACCAAGACTACTATCGCCCACAATTTTTCGATGCAGTGTACGAAATAGATAAAGATGCAAAGCTATTTTCATTGATTAATGCAGTTGAAAATACCGGAACTTATGGAAGTCTTACAGGACACATTCTACAAAAAGTAAAGCTAGGAGGAAGTCTGATGATCCCGGATGAATACAATTCAGCATCTCCAGCCTTGGTTCGATTGCATGCTGATATGGATCGGCTATTTAATAAATTCTCTTTTCATGGTAGTTACATCAAAGGAAACCTTAACTGGCTAGGTGATGCCTTTAGGTTTGATGAAAGATCGCTGGCCAAAATGAGGTTTATCTATCATATGAACAGCTTTCTAGCCACAGGAGTAGACTATTACTACGCTTTTACGCAAGTAGAGAATGGATCTTATCAGGTTACAAAAACGGTGATGCCCTATTTTGGTGTAAGTATTGATTTTTAGTTATGCACTAATAATGACTGCTTGATCCATTCTATTGATCAAAATCAATTTTTGCACTCTTCAATATCATAAGACTTCTTAAGTGATCCGATTAACTTCTGTAGTGATTAATCAATGATCACAGTTATGAAAAATTTAGTCAAATGGACACTTACATTCTTAGCAATATTTTCATTGCTAGTGGGTTTCTCTCAGGAAAAAGAGAGAAAAGGTACTGAACCCTGCTTTGAAGCAGAGTCAGTAGTTGAGTCAGAAATTGTCGGGTATGTCAAAGAGATTGTTACTAGCACATGCGATGAGGGAAATACGATCACCTACATTAAACTAATGCTTACTAACGAAAGAACTACTGATGTATTCCTGGGACCTTTAGATAGGGTTTCAGATATTGCTAACAAAATTCTCGGTAAAAAAGTAACCATCAAAACAGTTCATGGGATTGAAACTGGAGAATTAGTAGCTCAGTATATTATTCTTGACAAGAAGAAAATGGTTTTAAGAGATGAAGAATATGTCCCTGTATGGCTATCCAAAAAAGAAATAAAAGCTAAAAAAGCTAATTAAAAATTATGAGCAACATTAAAGCCCCTCTTTCAAGGGGCTTTTTTATTAAACCACATCCGTTTTGAATAAATACTATTTGCAATAACTATTTTAAAAAAATTCGCATGATTTTATCGGCAATGTCATCTAACCATAAATTCAAAATGATAAAATCATGAAAAAAGCAGTATTAGTAACAATCGGATTAATGGTTGTAACCTTCATGATGGCACAGCAAGGGATGGGCCAGCGAAAAGGATATGGACATGGTCGAGGACCCGATCAAATGGATCGTAAGGAAATGATGAAGGAAAAACTGAATCTTTCTGAGGACCAAGAAAAACAAATGAAATCCATTCAAACAAAGTATTTAGGTGAAATTCAGTCCATTGAAAATCAATTGGATATCAAACGAGCAGAACTAAAAGCAGCAATTAGTGCTGAGGAATCCAGAAAAGTAATTGATGGATTTGTTAGCGAAATAAACTCGCTAAATGGTCAACGTTTTGAGAAAGAAATTGAACGTATGCTGGAAGTAAGAGGTATTTTGGATGAAGAACAGAAAGTAATATTTGACGCAATGGCTGGTAAGCTTTGGAAGGGTCAAAGACGTCAAAGTAAACGCAGCAAATAATAACTATCTTCCTGAGCTAAACCTTTACGTATTTGGATTTCGATAAAATCGTTTCTGCTTATAAAAACAAGGTATACAATACATGTATTGGTTTTGTTAAAGATTTAGCAGAAGCTGAAGATCTGGCTCAGGAAGTATTTATTGAAGTATATCGGAAAATAGAAACTTTCAAAGGGGAATCCTCCATTGAAACATGGATATATCGAATTGCTGTTAACAAAAGCCTTGAGCTGCTTCGAAGAAAAAATCGGCTAAAAAGAAAGGAGATGTTTAAAACCAATTTGTCTAATCATGAAGTTCCGGATTTTCATCATCCCGGCGTAGCCTTAGAACAAAAAGAAAGATCAGCAATTTTATTTAAAGCAATTGAAAAACTACCGGAAAAGCAGCAGGTTGCATTCACTCTTCAGAAACTGGAAGGTCTGCAAGTTGAGACTATCGGAAAGATAATGAACAGAAGCTCCTCCTCAGTAGAATCTTTACTATTTCGTGCGAGACAAAACTTGAAAAAAGCATTAATATCCTACTATGAAAAGAACGAACTTGAATAATGAAATAGAAAAAACACTTGCATCCTGGGATAAGGTAGAAAGGTCTGTTTTAAACTCAGATTTTGATGAAGAACTACACCAGAAAGTAGCCTTTCTTTCAAGATATGAAACTGGAAGTAAATGGCTTAAATACAGTATCGCTGCCATGTTGCTGATGGCACTTATTAATGGCGTGCTGCTTATGACCTGGAATACAAATATGGAAAATAATGAGACGCAGATTTCGTCCAGCTTGCTGTATGAACCTATCGATTACACAGAATTTGAATAGTATGAATACCACTCAGAAAATACTGGTCGGGTTAGTTGTTTTATTGATCATTTGTAATGTAACGCTTATTGGGTTTATCTGGAAAAACAGACCAGATAGGTTGGATGAAAGAAAGCTGATGCCCTTACGTACAGAGCGTTTCTTTAAAAATCAACTAAATCTCGATGATGAACAAGCGAAAGCTTTCCGAAACAGAATAATCAATCATAGGTTACGGATGGATGAACTTCAACAGGAAATAAGACAAATGAACAGGGAGCTTCATGAGTCCATCCTGCTGAATCAAAAAGAAGAGGAAGAACTAATTAGCTCACAACTGGATTCCTTAGCTTTTCTAATTAAACATGAAACCACTGAACACATTAGAACACTAGGAGAAATTTGCAGTCCAGATCAACGGAAACAACTTATTCAAGCACTCAATAGTCTTCCAGATCGAAAAGGGAACATAAGCAAACGTCAGAGAAAAAGACGTAAGGGAAATAATAGTGACCAATAACTTAACTCATGGCTATTTCATGAATACCTTCCAAAAGCCTGTCAAGGTCTTTAGTAGTGTTGTATAGGTTAGGTGTTACACGGACAACCGTATCATTATGCAGTTTCCTAATCACGGTAAAGACCTTGTGTTTTTCGTACAGCTCATTAACTAGCTCATTAGATGCTAAACCATCCATTTTAAAGCTAGCTAAAGCACAACTTTTAGTATCATCAAGAGGAGTAGCAATGCTAACCCTATCAATTTTCTTAGCCTGATTTGCCCAATAATCTTTTAAATAGCGAAGACGTTTTTCTTTTACTGGCAATGAAAGATCCATATTAAATCTGACTGCTGTTGGAATTGTTAGTACGATGGGTGTAGCTGGTGTACCATAATGGCCCAATTTGTTAATATCATCCACATCTCGTTTGACATCACCAAAAAGTGGTTTAAGGTCTTTAATTCGTTCTTTTTTAACATACATCAAACCTGCTCCCAGAGGATTTCCTAACCACTTATGAAGATTGACACCTATAAAATCTGCACCTAAATCAGGTAATTTCATGTTTAATTGGGTGAAACTATGTGCAGCATCTACAATTACATCAATACCTTCCTGCTTCGCTAAATCACTTATTTGCTTTACAGGTAAAATTTGTCCTGTTAAGTGTGTGAGATGTGTGACTAGAATACATCGAGTACGTTTCGTAATGGCATTTGAATACAGATCAAGAACCTCTTGAGGGTTTTTTGGTACCAAAGGGATCTCCAGAAATTTAAGTTTGATACCAATCCTTGCTTCGAGCATCTGAAATGTCTCAATCATGCTAGGATAATCATGGTATTGAAGAATGACCTCATCTCCTTTTTTAAGATTTAACCCTTGAATGAGAATATTAAGTGCCTCAGTTGCATTTCGGGTGATCAAAAGCTCATCCGTCTTGACTCCACTAATCTCGGCAAGAGAATCCATGATTTCTGGAAAATCCTTTTGATAAAACTCCCTTCTCATATATTGTGAGTTATATCGATTGACCTTTTCAATATTAGCTTGATAAGCCGTCAATACGGATTTAGGCTGAACTCCAAAGTAGCCGTTTTCGAGGTTGACAAAATCAGAAGGAATGTTATAGTGAGCTTTTGCAAACTCTTCCCAATTTATCGTCACCTCCGTTTCTGGGGTTAGGCTTGCAAACGTTTGGCCATTTGCGATTACGGGTACTGCCCCAACTCCCCACATCAGATGCTTAATACTTTGTCTTCGATTCATTTTTAAAGGTAGTGACCCGTACCATCATTCATTTTCAATTTAGCTAAAATGCCACTAGCAGTGACTATCTTCAAAGAAAATTGATCGCTTCGTCTGGTAAATTGTTAAATGTCACATACAGATGTTTGCATGACTAATATATATTCAGAGGCATGAATATTCAGCTATTTAGACGAAACCGTGCATGAGATTCAGGATTACCTGTCTTAGTGTTTTCATTCTCCCTCCTTTTTAGCATTCATTTGTTTTCTAAAATCCTTTTCATCAAATGTTCCAATGGAGACCTCTATGAGACCTTCTTCATTAAGTATCCATTTTTCAAAGCCATTAGAAACAATCCTATTACCATTTCCATAAGGACCTTCATAATTGCCTCTGAATGACCAGTAATAGCTATATCCCTCATTATCGGCAACAAGACTGTCCATGGTTAGCTTCATATTAGGAAAATTCCTCATGAAGGATTTAGCAAAATTTATCACAGATAATTTACCCTTTAACGAATCACCATTTACCACAAGCATCGCCTGATCATCATAAAATGCAGCCACATTGCCTGGGTTTTTGCTGTTCCAAGCTTCGGTATATTTCTCTCCCAATACTATTTTTCTTTCCGTTGGTTGACAACAAGTTAACAACACAGTAATTGCAGTAATTGCAAGTAAATATTTCATAAGCTATCCTAAGGCGTTTCTTCAAACTTACGAAATGCTCGGAAGATCAACCGGTAAATGATTCGTGCACATGAGTGAAGTAAGACTATATTTTGGAGGAAGTTCGAGACACAACTTCTCTGATTAGGAACGTTCCAATTGGGAAATGCTTTACACAAAAAATATAAGCATCCTTCTCGGAGCCAAATGAATCAACCACTTTCTCATCATGGATAACAATGAATTGACCAGCATAATCTTCAAGTAGCTGCTTTTCATTTTGCATGTAGAACTTATGTTGTTTATCTAGAAGCACTCCCATGATTGTGCTGACTAATGTATTTAAGTATACGTATTCTGCATAGACCTTGCTATGCCATATCCTTAATTATTTATAAATCCAAAGCCTCTGCGATTATTAAAAAGACTCAATGATTAAGGTCAGAAATAAACCTAATTAAGCTCATATAATCCTATTTAAATTTGTCATAGATTTTTAATGATGAACACCAAACTACTAGGCATCTGGATTGATCAGCGTGAAGCTATCCTAGCTACTGGAGAGGAGATCATTGATGTCGTAAATTCTGAATTTAATATTGGTCATGCCAAAGGTGGCTCTGGATCTTCTGTCCCATATGGACCACAAGATGCTATATCTGAGAGTAAGGTTTTGGAGAAAAGGAAACAGAGTCTTGTCATCTATTTTCATGAAATTTTACAACGTTTAGATTACTACGATCACATCTACATCCTGGGCCCTGGAATGACAAAAAATCAACTCCGAGATGCAATCAAAAAACATCATAATACAAGAAATAAGCAGGTTACCATTGAAACCATTGATAAAATAACACTAAATCAAATCCGTGCTAAAATCAGAGATTTTGAAACCTCTTTGACGCAATCAATCTGATCAAAATCAATTTAGCCTGTGACATGAGTTAGAAAAAGTATTGAATATAAAGAGTACATTAAATAAATTAAAGCAGAAGAGTGATGAAAAAGATATTAGTCCCCACAGATTTTTCAGATTGCGCAAATAATGCTTCGAATATTGCTTTGGAACTAGCTCAGAAAATGAGCGCAGAAATACACTTCCTGCACTTCACTTCCATACCCGTGAATTGGATCAATCTTAGTGATCAAAAAAAAATGTATCCGGATGTTACAGACCGGATTGATAAATGCCAGGATTTATTAGAAAAAAAAGTTGAGGAGTGTAAACAAAAAGGAATTGAAGCCTCATTTTATATGGGTTATAATGAGAGCTATGAGAACATTATCGATCACATTGAAGCAAAGAATATTGACATAATTGTCATGGGTACACATGGTACTTCTGGCATGAAAGGGATTTTACTAGGCAGTAATGCACAAAAAGTAGTTCGACTTTCACCTGTTCCATTGTTAGTAGTGAAACCTGGAACAGAGCATTTAACCCCTGAGTCAATGACGATTGTCTCCGATTTTCCATGGGAAGATTATGAACCCGGAAATATGGATGCTTTTAAAAAGCTCATTCGACTGGCTGAAGAGATGGGTTTTCCAGTGCATCTGCTATTCGTTAATACACCTGGTACTTTTACTACTTCAAAAGAGCTTAACTACAGAATCATTCCTTATCTTGAAGCCACTACGCTTGAAGAGGGTCCAGTAACTATTAATGCAGTTAATTTGGAAGAAGGAATATCGGTTTATCTTGAGGAGCATCCAAATACCATTATTGGAATGATTACACATGGTGAAACAGGTATCAACAGAGTAATTCGAGGGAGCCAGGTTGAAGCTGTGGTAAATCATCTTAAACCTCCAATCCTCACTATAAAAATGGCTTAGGCACTTTTATATTTATTTATGTCGAGTTTTAAAATAAGACCAAGGTTTAAACACTTCTTGTCTGGCAATAAAGAAACGTTAGAAAAAAAAATTATTGATGGACTAAAAGCAAGCAAAAGTCTCATCTATGTATACTTACCAGGGCATCTGTACATTAAAATACACCCAAATGAACAACACTTTTGGTCGCCGCAGCTCAACTTAACTTTTGAGCAAGAAGATGATCAGGTTATCGTTCGCGGACTTTATGGACCTAACCCTACCATTTGGGCCATCTTCTTTTTTGGTTATGTAATTCTTGGGATTCTCACACTATTCATAGGTATGTGGGGATTGACTCGGTATAGTCTAGGAATGGACCATACCATCCTATGGACAATTCCCATTTTTGCAGTGATCGCGCTTATTCTTTACATCTCTGCTCAAGCTGGTCAAAAACTAGGTGCACAACAGATGTATGATATACACCATTTTTATGAAGAGCTAACAGGTGATCGAATCGAAGTAGGATAAGAAAAAATCATGATTGAACTTGACCCAAAATACCAACCAATTTTATTAGAGGCCATAGAGGAATTAATGTACAAAATTTCGTTACAATTAGATGATATGAAAGGTGGGCCATTGGATAGACCAAGGAAAGAGCTTACTCAAAAACAGCATGAGTTGGAAAAAATCCAACATATCATATCTACCGCAAATAGCTAATGAATTATCTTCTGAGTTCTATTTAACAAAACCACTACTCACCATTAAATCGAATATTGCGTTTGCAATTTCCTGCTCAGATAACCTTTGACAATTAAATATTAAATCAAACAGATCATCATCATATGTTCTTCCTGAAACGGCCTCAGACCACTTAATCCTTTTATCGTCTATTTTGTCAACTATCGATAATGCTTCTTCCAGGGTGCATCCTTTTTCATTTGCAATCTTTTCTGCTCGCCATGCACGTGGTGCCCTCAACTTCACATGTATGCGATTATCTAATTCTTGGGTAAGAGCAGTCCCTCCTCTACCTACAATGATCACCTGACCCTTAGCAGCATATACATTGATCACCTCCTTGACCTTCGTAATAAGTTCCTTATTTGGAATGTATTGTGTCTCAAAAGCACTTAATAGGTCACTAATACCACCATGTTTATTCTGCGTGATTTTTAATTCCAGTAATTCTTCAGATATGTTCAGTTCTTTTGAAGAATCCTTTATTATTTCCTTATTGATGTAGGTCCATTTGTTAGCTTTTGGATGCTTGTTCGTATAATTTGTAATTAAGTTGATCAACTTAATTGCAATATGATTAGCCTTACAACCTAATTGTCTCGATATGGTAATTACAGGACCCGATTCTACCTTCTTATGTCCTAATAATCTATCTCTTTCTTTCAAGTAATCTTTAGGATCTATTTTCATCGTTTACATCCAATTTTGAATCGAATCTCATCAATCTAATTCTTGGAACCTATGACAATTATTAGGACCTTAAATAAGATATTTCAGTTAATTGGATCAACCATCAAACTACCCCAAATATGAAATCAAAACACCAGCTGCAACAGCGGAACCGATCACACCGGCGATATTAGAAGCCATTGCGTATTGAAGAAGATGATTGGTAGCATCATGTTTCAATGCTAACTCATTAGCAACTCTAGATGACATAGGAACAGCACTTAACCCAGTCGCCCCGATGAGGGGATTGATTTTCTTTTTAGCTAATAGATTATAAACTTTCACAGCTCCTATTCCACCTGCGATGGAAATCGCAAAAGCAACAAAGCCACCTGCGATGATAAGAAGAGTATCAACCCTCAAAAAGACATTAGCAGTCATAGTGGCACCTACCGTCAATCCTAGAAATATGGTGGCGGTATTTAAAATGGTATCAGAAGAGGCTTTTGCCAACCTCGTAGTGGAGGCACCAACTTCTTTCACAAGATTCCCAAAAAATAGCATTCCCAATAAGGGCGATGCTGAGGGTACCAACAAAAGAATGATCGTCCCGACTCCTATCGGAAAAAGAATCTTTACTGCTTGAAGGTTTTTTATGGGCGTCTTGGGTGGATACAACTGATCTTGAACTTTCATATTTATCTTCAATTCACTTGATGTGGTCATGAGCTTGACTACTAATGGAATAATTACAGGAACTAAAGCCATGTATGAATACGCAGCTATAGCAATGGGTCCCAATAAATGAGGTGCAAGTTTTATAGCAGTATAAATGGCAGTAGGACCATCAGCTCCACCAATAATACCAAGTGATGCTGATTCCTTTAGGGTAAAACCAAATAAAACTGCAGAAATAAGTACAGTAAATATCCCTATCTGGGCAGCAGCTCCAAAAAATGCTAACCTTAGATTTTTAAGCATTGGGCCAAAATCAGTTAGCGCACCAACACCTAAGAAAATAATCGGTGGGAGTAAGCCTGTTTTGATCAACGAATAATAGAGATAATTCATAATCCCATGCTCGTTAGCAATTTGATAAAGAGTGAGTGATTCATTCACATCTACGATCCCCATCCGACTACCTGGAAAATTGGCTAATAGCATTCCAAATGCGATTGGTATGAGCAATAATGGCTCGTATCGTTTTTTGATTCCCAGAAATAAAAGGAAAAAAGCAATGAGAATCATTAATAGGTATTCAGGGTGAGCAACCAACTCCCCTAGAGTAGTCATTTCAAATAACTTTTCGGTAATATTCAATGAGCAGTGATTTAATTAAGTCGTATTAAAATATCATCATCTAATACATCTTCAGCATCTCTCACACAGATCTCACTAACCGTACCACTAAAAGGAGATTTTACTGCATTACTTACCTTCATTGATTCAATGTAACAGACTATATCTCCTTCACTGATTTGATCTCCTACGTTAATGGCCTTCTCACTTGCATCTTTAGTAAAATGAACCACACCTTCAAGTGGTGCAATAACTTCTTTGGCCACACCATTTGTTGAAGGTGTAGTGGTAGGTTTAGGTGCTGACTCCTTTGGCAAAAGGGTCTCCTTGGATGGAGGATCATCGTAGGATACAGTAACCTTGTATTGTTCTCCATCTACATCCACATTAAATGTTTTAGGATGTACAGGCACAGTTGGGCTTGATTTCGGAGCGGGTATATTTTCCTTATCCTTTTTCTTATCCTCCAGATCTTTTAAAAATGATTCTTTCGCTTTACCTGACTTATAATCCTCATATTGTGTAGGATGCATGGCATATTCAAAAAGTTCTTCATCATCCTGACCTGTATCCCATCCTTTCTCTTCCATCTTGCTTCTGAACTCCTCAAGTGAATCGGGCTTAAGATCTTGGGGGTCCCCATCAAAAAACTCACGACCTTGTTCCTCAGCAAGATCTTTCAATTCTTTTCCTACTTCACCAGGAAGACGACCAGACTTACCAAGAAGCATATCCCAGGTATTATCATCCAGCAATGACCAGCGCTCTTTTCCTTTCATCATTTGCATCACATTGATTAGTGCTGCATTCTTAACATATTGACTGTAAGGAGTGACCAGCGGTGGAAAACCCATAATTGGCCATATGTGTTCAACCTCATCAAATAAGGCAATAAGTAATTCATCTTGAGTGACTTTTTTCTTTCCATTCTTCTCCATCCATTTATTGAGACTATTCAGGTTTTTCTCTAAATCAGCCATCAAGCTGCCCATCATTCCACCTGGAAGTCCGGGTCCAATCAACAACGAATTCATCAATCGATTCTTAGGATTGATATAATAGCCCAGGAAATCATCGATAAATTCTTGAGTCAATGATCGGACTTGCATATATGCTTTTATATTGATGTCTGGAAGACTGAAACCGGCATCTTTTAGCATTTCATGAATGGTAAGCAAATCTGCATGCGTAGTACCGTAAGAAAGTGGTTCCATTGAGACATCAATAATATCTGCACCAGCTTTAGCTGCCTCAAGAGATGATGCAACGCTAAAACCAGGACCAGAATGACCATGATATTGAACCAAAATATCTTTTTTGATTGCCTTTATTCCTTCCACAATTCTACCTATAGTCACAGGTCTACCGATCCCAGCCATATCTTTAAGACATATTTCTTCTGTCCCCATGTCTATTAACTCCCCAGCCATTTTAATGTAATAATCAGCTGTATGCAGTTTGGAGTGTGTAATACACAGACAACACTGGGAGATCATCCCTCCCTCCTTTGCATAATCAATGGATAACTTTAAATTCCTTATGTCATTTAGACCATCAAATGAACGAGAAATATCCGTTCCTTGCAGTTTTTTCACTTTAAACATCAACTTTCGGACGTCTTTGGGTACAGGGAACATCCTGAGTCCATTCAAACCCCTCTCTAACATATGAGTCTGAATGCCCGCATCGTTAAACGCCTGTGTCCATTGTCTTACCGATTGATTGGGATTTTCTCCATAAAGAAGATTAATCTGTTCAAAACCACCTCCATTTGTTTCAACTCTTTTGAAGCAACCCATATCTACAATCGGTTCCGAAACTCTCACCAGTTGATCCACACGTGGCATATACTTTCCGGAAGACTGCCACATGTCCCGATACATTAAGCTAAGACCAATATCTTTTCCCATAATTAGTTGGATTAATATTTCTCAATTTTCGTGATTTTACCTTTTCCTTCAGTGAAAAAGTCAATGGAAGTTGCAATCGCCGCTAGCTTCCTCTTGGATATATTTTCTTTGACTTCAATATGTAAAGCGTTGACAATTCTTATTAAGAATCTACTAGTAATGACTATCAGCGTCAGTACTACGAAAACTGATGTCATACCAATAATTAGTAAGGAAAAGGCAGTTGAAAGGTTATTGTACATTAAAATCAATTTACATTTTTTTCACTAAAAATGCATTATTGAATATTTATACTTTCTCTGATAAAAGTTTTTAAAATCGGCTGCTGTGATGAAAACCTATTTTTGGTCCAGCTTTTAAATTTTGGAATCAAGTTGTTTTTTGCTTCAAAAAACTTGGAACCTCTCTTTTGTGTGCGAAATCAATTTTTTTTAACCCCGATGAGTGGCTAATTTTTTAGTTATTCAATAAGAATATATCTTTAATTGACACCAATAGACCTATGAACAAAAAAGACATCAACCCAGAAGTATTCAAACTATATGACGACTATGCTCATAACCGAATGGAGCGTCGTGAATTCATTGAAAAGTTATCGATTTATGCAGTCGGAGGACTTACGCTCATATCGTTGATGAGTTTCATTATGCCTAATTATGGGATTATTCAAGTAAAGCAAGATGATCCTAAATTAAATACTGAGACTGTAGCATATGATTCTCCCAAGGGAGGTGGCAAAATAAATGCCCAACTTTCAAGACCGAAAAAAGCAACAGATAAACTACCGGGCATCGTCGTAGTGCATGAAAACAGAGGATTAAACCCTCACATTGCGGATGTTGGTCGTCGTGCTGCTATGGCTGGCTTTATCTCTATATCACCTGATGCGCTTTCTACTTTAGGGGGATACCCAGGAAATGATGATGATGGACGCACCATGCAACGTAAAAGAGATAGAAATGAAATGCTTGAGGATTTCATAGCAGCGTTCGAATATTTGAAAAATCATAAGGAATGCAATGGAAAAGTTGGAGTAGTGGGCTTTTGCTTTGGTGGTTGGATCTCCAATATGATGGCTGTCAGAGTTGCTGATCTTAAGGCAGCGGTCCCATTCTATGGTGGACAACCTGCCACCGAAATGGTACCTAAAATAAACGCTGCTTTACAACTCCATTTTGGTGAGTTAGACAACAGAGTTAATGAAGGATGGCCAGCTTATGAGGAAGCACTAAAAGAAAATGAAAAAACGTATGAGGCCTACATTTACCCGAATGCGAATCATGGTTTTCATAATGATACCACGCCAAGGTACGATAAGGAAGCTGCTGAATTAGCCTGGGGTCGGACGATTGACTTCTTTAAAAAGCACTTAAAAGGATAAATTAAAAATCAATCCTTCACCCGAATAAACTTAAGTGCCTTAAGCATTAAAGACGGATGGGGTTTGGAATAAGGACGCTTCTCTACGTTTAAATAAATACCTAATTTCTCCAATATAGGTATTTTGTATACTTCAATTAATTCGATTAAAGTACCGTCGGGATCCTCTATGTAGGTGCAATGCACTTTTGTGCTGTCACCCATACTTAAAACGTCTTTCGTGTCACATGTAAACCCATGGCCTGCTTCATCAAGAATTTTCCCGATGGCTTCCATGTTTCTTACATCAAAACCTAAATGCGCAAAACCTATATCTCCCCACAATCTGTCAGCAAAAATCTTTACTGGTTTTCTTCCTGATAAATCCTGCACTAACTCGATATACGTTTTACCTGTTAATACATTAAAACCACCAGATGATTGGTTTTCCTGCGACAATAAAACTCTTCTATATTTGTTTTTTCCACCATTTAAAGAATCCCAATCTGCAAATTGATTTGATTCATCGTATACCACTTTATCGTAGCCCAACAGTTTGTAAAAACCGATAGAGGTATCCATATCGGAAACTCCTATCGTACACCCCACTGTACCACCATTCGGCACGTCATGCTTAGTATAAAAATCATCTGCCGGTATGATCTGAAAAATCAAGCCATTGAGGTCTTTCACATAAAAGGTGTCCCATCCATTAGGCATCTTTACGATTTCTGTCAGCACCTCCGCCCCATTCTCCTTGAAATAGTTAAAAGACTTTTCAATATCTGGGGTCTTTACCCATCCGATATAGATCCCATAATCTCCGAGTTGGTGCTCTACATCCGCGTGTCTCGCCTTAAAAGTGCTGGGACAAATAATCTCCATTGCAGCGCCACCCTTGATATTCAATACCATGGCTGCTCTTTTTGAAATTACCTTACCATCCGTATAAATAGTCATTAAGTCAGCATTTGCTTCATCATTGAAAAAAGGCACATCTAACCCAAAAAACTTTCTATACCATTTCCATGCAGTTGCATGTTCAGGTACTGCGACGCCAATGTGCTGAATGCCATGAATGATGTAGTCCATAATGAATTCTTTGTCGTTTAAGGGTACTTTTAGCTGACTAGCTTAAAAAAATCAACTCGCAATATAAATCATAAATTCAGTATGATATTCATATTAAATACCACTACAAGTCAAATTAGTGGTTTTGTTTTCATCTGTTTTTACACACTTATCAAATCACATTAATCCAATCCAAATTATTATTTGACAAAATATAAACCTGGCATCATTTTTCCTTCTTTATGTAATATATCCCTTAAATGAATATCACATGAAAAAGCTAAGCATACTATTATTATTCATCGTGTCACTATTTATTTTTAGCTGTGGTGAAGGTCCGATTGGTCCTCCTGGTAGAGATGGAATAGATGGATTAAATGGAGAAGAATCTTTTGTTTTTGAGTATGAATTCAACTTCACTGCTCCCGAATACAGTGTCCTCCTGGAGTTACCAAATACATTCACAATGCTGGAATCTGATGTGATGCTTGTCTATCTACTTTGGGAGGTAACAAATGATGGCGTAGAAATATGGAGAGCATTGCCTCAAACGCTTTACCTACAAGAAGGGATTTTAGAATACAATTACGATTTCACCATGTTTGACGCGAGCATTTTTCTTGACGGGACTATAAACCTAGACTTATTAGGCGCAGACTTTACAGATAATTGGATAGCCAGAGTAGTAGTGGTTCCTGGTCAATTCAGTGGAAGAACTACACTGGACTATTCAGATTACAATCAAGTAAAAGAGTATTATAATTTATCACCTTCTAAATTAGCCACACCTACCTATGGGAAAAAGCCAAATTAAAGAGAGCTAAAGACTTACGAATAGTAGAAAGGCGTAAATATTTTACGTCTTTTTTTATTTCAATTCAATAAATCCACTGAATGATTAAAAAAGAAGAATTACCATGAGGTTTCGATTATCATTCGTTCAATAATATGATTATTTAGATAAAATTTATAACCTTTTAAATTTATTAGAGTAAATATGTAAACTAAACAATAATTTATTTAACTATTTAAATATTTGACCATGGACAGCTCATTTGTACTAATCGTTTCATTATTCTATTTATTATTAGGAGGATTAACGGTTTTCTTCTATTTCATTGACAAAAAGCAACGACAGAAGAGATCAAAAAAAATACTGGATCGGTCTAATGTTTAGCGATATTTCTCCTCCTGTCAGTTTCAGCAAACGCTGAATCATAGTCTTTCCTAATAGTACCTAACAGTCGATCCCAAAAGAGAAAGTAGAGCCCATAATTACCATGAAAAAACTTGTGGTGCTGGTTGTGATTAACTGATGTGTTAAGCCACTTTCCAATCCAAGTCTTATTGAACCCTTTCGGATATAATTCAAAACCCAGATGACCATATACATTGTAAATGATCATGAAAACAAGAAAGGCAAAAAGTGCTGACGTATGAAATGGGATAATAAATACAATTAGATATATGACGCTTGCCTCAAATACCGCCTCTATTGGATGAAATGCATAAGCTGCCCAAGGTGATGGGTTTGTTGATAAATGATGGATTTTATGAACATACTTAAATATTGATGGAATGTGCATCGCTCGATGCATCCAATAAAAATAGGTATCATGAATTAGGATCATCAAAACCAAACTAAAGATCCAATATAATCTACCGTAATCGCTAATTAGGTCATACCTTAATGTATACGTCTTAAGTGACGTGCTAAAAACAGTGATTGCGACTCCAACGAAGATGCTAATCGTAAGCATGGAGTAAATAAACTCCCTCCAGTAGTCCTTTTTTTGAGGGAGAAGGTGTTGAATCTTTTTATAATTCCATTTCTTTCTGAAAATCACATAAAAGATTATAAATGCTATCCCAGCTACCAGAATATATCTCAACAAATTATATGCTAATACTTTTATTATTAGTTCTTTTAATTCCATATGATCCCAACATTACGATATTGACACAGTTTAGCTAGAACTGATTTGGTCTAAATAAATATTATAAAAAAGAATCAATAGATGAATATTTTTTTACTTTAAACGGTGAATTAATTACTACTTATTTTCTGCCCTTTGAAATACAGCTTCTCTTTAATACCCCTATTCTTTTTCGTTACGGTACATATTTCTGTGGCTCAAAGCTATTATTTCAAAAGGTATACAGTACAAAATGGATTACCTTCAGATATCATCAAAGGTGTTCAGCAGGATTCTTCAGGTTTTTTATGGATTGCTACGGATGAAGGAGTAGCCAAATATGATGGCGTCAATTTTACCAATTACCCTGAAATAGCCACCAGCAATTACATGAAAGGATTTATAAAAACCAAAGATGGAAGACACATACTTTATGGAGATTTAGATATTTATGAAGTTGTAAATAATCCTGACTCAACCAAATTTTATTCACTTTATCCGACATCCAGAGTTCAAAATAACTCAGCTATCAATTATCCAAAAGCAATTTTTGAAGATAAGAATCAAAAATTATGGATAAGTGAGCCACAATCTGTAGTCAGATTAGACAGAAATGGCTTCCAGAGATTTGACTTTGGTATTGAAAATAGAACCACACAGTTTTTAAGGTCTTTTTCACTTTTTGAAGATAAAGTAGGAGACCTGTATACCTGTTCCTTCCAAGGTAACTTATTCAAATATGATCCTAAGGATAATAAATTTCAACAGATTGCAATAGGTGATTTCCCCGAATCAATTGAATTTATAAAGGTGTTTGGAGAGCAACTCATTATTGGAGCAGCACAAGGAGTATTTGTATCAAAACTATTAGAATCTGGAGGATTTGATAAGCCTACTCTTAAACGAAACGTAACTGAAGTTTCATATGTAGAAAAGATTGGTGAAAATCAATTTTTCATTGCTTCGAGGGGGAAAGAACATTTCATTTCGGACACCACATTTACATTATTTAAGCCCCTAAGTCTTTCGATAGATAATATCAATCATGTTTATATGAGTGATGAAAAAGATGTATGGATTTCATGCAATGATGGACTCATACTGATGAGAGAAAATCTATTTCAAAAGGTGGGTAGCTCCAATGTCTTTATTGAGTCTTTAGCCCAAGTAGAAAATAGTGATTCGGTTTATTACGCAACCAACCTTTCTCTATTTACCTACAACAAAGCCACTAAAAACAGTTCAGCAGTGATGATTGATTTTCCAGGTGGATACCATCAAGCACTTTTGCATACCAACCAAGGTTTATGGATCGCTAACGCTTTTAATGTTTATTTATATAGAAACAATGAAAAAATCAAAGAGTATGACTTCAGTTATCAACCCAGATTTGCTTCAGAACTAACCAAAGACAAATACGGAAACATTTGGGTTACCGTCATCAATGATAGATACGCTCATAAAATTTCCCCTGATCTAAGCATCAGGAAATACAGTATAGCTTTAGAAGAGCTCGGGGTTATCAACAATATCCTTGAAGGTCCGGATGGAATGTATTTGGCCTCATCCGGAAACGAAAGTTATCTCTATTACAAATCTGATGAGGACACTATATTCAAAAATATCAGTATTCCACTAAACGGAAATTCAAGCATTGAGGTCACAAGCCTGGCATTTCATAAAAACGATATTTATCTCGCCTCCTCTATTGGATTACTCAAATATGACCGAAAAACGATAAGTACTGTAAATCTTGGATCAAAATTTTCTAACCTACCGATTAGAGCAATGAAAAAATATGGGGAAAATGAACTTCTTTTTTCAAATGCTTTTGGACTCGTACGCTATAGCATTGCCAATGGTGTGGTAGACCTATTTAATGAAAGTTATGGACTGCCATCAAGATCAATAAGCACTAACGGTATTTACGTGGGTAAGAAGCAGGATGTTTGGGTTGCGACTTCTAAAGGGCTTTGTTACAGCCCCCTACCCCTAACACAAACTACCAAAACCAAAACTCCTATGGTAATAGAAAAGAACATAGATGGTGAACCAATCAAAGAGAAAGAAATGGTAGCTGATTATGGTAGTTTATTACAGTTTATCATTTCTGCCATAACCTTCCCAGAAAATGATGTAAACTATCAATATAAGTTAGACAATGATGAATGGATTAATAGCAGTAATGAAATAATTCTATCTGGTCTAAATCGAGGTAAACATACGTTAACATTCAGGGCAAAAAAATATGGTCCTTTTAATTGGAGCAATACAAAAACGATCGATTTCATTGTTTTACCACCCTATTGGCAAAAACCACTCTTTATAATAGGTATTGTAGGATTTGCACTTCTTATGGTACTAATCATATATGCTACGATAGATTATCAAAATAGACAAAAGCAACAAAAATTGCAGCACTTGATTAATGAGAAAACTAGTGAGCTAAAAGCAGCGAATGAAAACTTGCAAAGATTGAATGATGAGAAGAATAACCTGATGCAAATTGTAGCTCATGACTTAAAAAGCCCACTTTCTCAAATTATTGGATTGGTTGATCTAATGAAGGACGATAAGGAGTTTGCATTATCAGATCAATCGTTGGATATGATCACTACATCAACCACTAACCTCTCCGAGATGATAAGCAAAATTCTTGATGTTCGGAAGGTTGAAAAACAAGATCTGAACATTAATATCCGTGCTGTCAATATTTCAGAAACATTCCTTGAAATTATTAATAGATATAATCAGCAATCCAAAGACAAAAGAATCACTATTCATAAAGACTTGACAGATGCTGTTCATGCAATGGTAGATGTAGAATACGTCAGACAAGTATTTGACAATCTAATTTCTAACGCCCTGAAATTCTCCCCAAGCGATTCGAAAATATTCATCAGCCTAAAAAAAGAGAATGATAGGGCAATTCTTATGGTCAAAGATGAAGGACCCGGACTTACTCCTCAAGACAAGCAAAAGCTTTTCAACAAGTTTCAAAAACTAAGTGCCAAACCAACTGGAAATGAATCCTCGACCGGTTTAGGTTTATCCATAGTGAAACGATTTGTGTCCCTAATGGCCGGAGAAATTTGGGTAGAAAGTGAAGCAGGAAAGGGGGCGAGTTTTTTTGTTGCTTTTAAAACAGTATAAAAAAGCGTTGAAGTAAGAATCATTGCATCTTTAGGCTATTATTTAAATTACCGCTATGCAGTCCTATAGGAACATTCGGACTTTTTGTAGATCCAGAAAATAAGCCTGTTTTTAACTAGGTTGCACTGTGTTTTCTAGTCCGCTTGATCTTCTTAATGTAAATTTAGTATAGAATTTAACCATCCATTTTTGAAGAGTTAGTAGAGAAAATATTGACTCTACATAAAGGAGATAGTATAAATGAAAATATTAATCACAGCTGACAAATTTCGTGGATCTTTAGAGGCTGATCAGGTAATAGCGGCGATAGGAAAAGGTATACACCAAGTAGATTCATCAATTGAAATCATTTCTTCAACATTAGCCGATGGAGGTGAAGGCAGTATGAAACTTCTATCAGATGCTTTTGACTGTGTTCCTCATACCATAAACGTCAAAAATGCCATCGGGAAAGAAATTGAAACTTCCATAGGCTTTAATAAAAATACAAGCACTGCCGTATTGGAGATGGCAAGCTACGTAGGACTTGCTCAGCTCTCTCAAACGGATAGAGATCCTCAAAGAACGAGTTCTTTTGGTTTAGGGCAAGCCATTAATGAAGCGGTCAGTCTTGGTGCGAACAAAATAATTATCGGAATCGGAGGTTCAGCTACAAATGATGGGGGTGCAGGAATGCTTCTGGCACTCGGTTATACCTTTCTCGATCAAAAGGGTCAAGAGCTACATCCTTGTGGAGGAAATCTTGGAGAAATCAAAAAGATTGTAAGGCCAAAAAAACCTCTTACTGATGTTAAAATTATTATTGCAAGTGATGTAGATAATCCAATAGTAGGTCCTAAAGGAGCAACGAAGGTTTATGCCAAGCAAAAAGGTGCAAGCGACGCAGTAATAGATAAGTTAGAGAAGCAAATGATTCACTACACTGATCTTGTTCAAGCCTATTCGAATGTTGATGTAAGAAACATGTCTGGTTATGGTGCAGCCGGAGGCATTCCTTTGAGTGCATGTACCTTTCTGAATGCAAAATTGATTAGTGGGAGTCAATTAATCTTTGACACCCTGAAACTAGAACAAAAAATCAAGGACGCTGATTTAATAATAACTGGTGAAGGGAAGATTGACCATCAATCAATACACGGGAAGGCAATCAGCCCTATCATTGAAGTATGTAGCAGATTAAAAAAAGAATGTATTCTCGTTTGCGGGCTCTATGAAAAAGTGCAGGATAAAAGCATCAGCGACCTTCAACGATATGAACTATCAGTTATAGCTAAAGAGCAAAATCTGGATTCTTATAAAGATGCAGAAGAGCTATGCTACTTCATAGGAAGTGAGATTGCCAAATCAAAAAAGACCCGATATTAGGTAAAGCAAAAGGACTGTAGCCAAGGTGCTAATCCCCTGTATAAGCGTTAATAAAGAGAAGCCCCGATAACCTTGTTTGACATCAAATCCTGAAAACTGGGTAACTACCCAGAAATAGCTGTCATTAGCATGAGAAACTGTCATAGCACCACCTCCAAATGCCATGACCAGTAATGACATTTGAAACCCTGTCACTGAATCAATATTGACAAGTATAGGAGCAATAATGGCACTTCCTATGACTAATGCAGAGGTACTTGATCCTTGAGCAGTTTTCAATAAGGCAGCAATTGAGAATACCAGTAATAAAAGAATTGGAAAAGAAGAAAGTGATTGACCAAGGTAACCTGTCAATAAATCTGCCAGGGTTGTTCCTTTTAGAATACTTCCAAAAGCACCACCTGCTCCAGTTATAAGAATGATAGGCCCAGCTTGAATGATACCAGATTTGAACAAATCACCCATTTCGCTTAAGCTAGTACTCGATCGAACTTGGATCATTGCCAGTATACACCCAATCAAAAGAGCAATAAATGGATTACCTAAAAAAATAACCACGTTAATGACTTCACCACCTAAGTCAAATGCCGTACCTATTGAGCTCATTGTAATTAGAAGAATAGGTAATACTATTGGGGTAACAGCCCAGCCTAAAGACATATTTTTTTGGTTGGGTTCATCTTCACTGGAATCATCAGCTTCTTCTAGAGTAAGACTTTCACCAAACTTCATAGCAAAAAAAGAGGTAATTAATAATACAGGTATAGAAACAAGAAACCCTGTTATTACGATGATTCCTATCTGATCACTTAGTGACAAATTACCAGCAACAGCAATAGGTCCCGGAGTTGGTGGAACTAAGGTATGAGTAGTGTATAATCCTGTTCCGAGTGAGAGTGATAAAGAAGCACTTGATATTCCTTCCTTCTTGGCGATTCTTTTGATCAATCGGGACATAATAATGAAGCCGGAATCACAAAACACAGGTACACTAACAATCGCACCTAACAATGATATTGAAAGATGCAAGTATCTTGATCCAAATAGTTTGACAATGTAATCTGCAATAACATTAAGCGCACCCGACTTCTCAACAAAAACACCCATTACTGTTCCCAGAACCACAATCAAACCAATTCCCGCGAGAATATTACCAAATCCTGAAGTAATCTGATCAATAATAGTCATTGGTGACATACCAACTGTAAACCCAACAAAAAGAGCACCTATCAGCAACGCAAAGAATGGATGAAACTTTAAGCGATTGGTAGCAACTACAATGAGGACAATTGATACCAAAATAATTGAAAGAAGAAGAGGTAATGAATTCATTAATCAGATTGCCAATACTCTTTTGTAGCGATATCCATGATTGTAAGCTTACCGGTAGTACCGGCACCTGTATCTAAATTCCAAATGTTAAAGGCCTTCATAGGCGTGTCATTCTCCCAGTTCAAGGTAGGCGTATGTCCAATATAGATTTCTTTAAATGAGGTAAGTATATGAGGTTTCATGAGTTTTCCCTTATCTG
The DNA here is from genome assembly GCA_964459925.1 of uncultured Roseivirgaceae bacterium. GTDB lineage: Bacteria > Bacteroidota > Bacteroidia > Cytophagales > Cyclobacteriaceae > Ekhidna. The sequence goes on along the minus strand of CAYWOQ010000026.1, from coordinate 20,030 downwards.
CTAAAGCATTTCGCCACAAACTTCTATCCCAGTAACATATAGCAGGATCTGTTTCATGTTCTGGACCCTTAAGATGAGTGTAGCCAGCGTGAACGAAAAGATTCTTATCAGAATCAATATAAAAATCTAATTGAGTATCTCTGTAAAACTCTTTGTGCTTTTCAATATCTACCGAATCTGTATTTCTTTTGTATGACTCGAAAGTCGCAAAACCCCCGTTTTCTAGCCATGCCATATCTGCAGTCCCTGTTTCTAACCATTCACCAGTCCATAAATCATGATTACCTCTAAGCGCAATTAGAGAAGGGATGTCGATTAAAGCTTCTACAACTTCAACTGTATTCTGATGTCTATCTGATACATCTCCTAATTGGATAAGGGTATCCTTACTGACATAAAAAGCAGACCGCTCCATACACTGCCTAAAGGCCTGTAGATTTCCATGAATATCACCCATGACCAACTTTCTGCCAGCCATCTGAATCAGTCAAAATTTAAATGATGAATGTGTTCATCAATAATATCAATTCTGTAGGTAATACTATTGACGTACTTTATGAGCTCTTTCTCAAACTTTTTAATGTCGTTTTCATACCGCTTAACAGTGGCTTCATCAAAGCTTTTTTCAATAACCTTCAGCTGAGTGCACTCTTCTTGTATGAATAATTTGAAATTGGCGGTAGAGTACTCTTCCTCCAACCTTTCAATATCCTCTAGTGTGGCCTTTGCTTCTTTATCCTTATTCTCATCAAACTTGTTTTTGACAATAAAGTAGAGGGTAGTGTCCCAGTGATGAATTTCATCTAATAATTCAATTGTTTTGGATTTATAGGATTCACTTAAGCAAAATTCCTGCACGCCCTGATAGGTTTTTAAATTAATTGCTCCTTGATCCCATTTCACAGTCAAATCATCGATCACAGAAACAATATTTTCTTGTGACTGAACATGAAAGGTTAAAAGGAGACCTATCATAACTAAAACAAACTTCATAATCATTGATATACAGTAGTATGATTTTATCAAGTTAGTGAATTTTGTCACAATGCTAACTTATTATGAAGTTCCATGTGATTTAGTTACAAGTCCTTCATGAAAATAATAACTTAGAAGGATTAGATATTAAACAATAGAAATCTCTTCAGCAATGAGTAAATCAAGTCAATTTCCGGCATTACCTCTTGAAAAATGGGAAGAAACGAAAATCACTTTACACCTATGGATGCAAATCATTGGAAAAATTAAACTTGATTTAGTACCCAGAAAGAATCACTGGTGGCACATTACCTTTTTTGTCAGTCCTAAAGGTATTACTTCTGGAACCATACCAGATGAAAGAGGGAGCTTTCAAGTGGATTTCAATTTTTTAGAAAACAAATTAGAACTTATTACCAGTTGGAGACCATACGAATTTTTTGAGCTAGTCGATGGCTTAAGTGTTAAAGCATTTCATAGGAAGTTTTTCGACATACTTTACAAATTGGAAATCCCGGCCCGTATTACTCCAGTTCCGTATGATCACACTTGCGAGGAACCATTTGCTGAATGTGAAACCCATAAATCTTATGATGCTGAATATGTTTCCCGTTTTTGGCAGATTCTCATCATGGTAGACAATGTATTTAAAGAGTTTTCCGGAGAGTTTTATGGCAAAGTAAGTCCTTCTCATATGTACTGGCATCATATGGACTTGGCCGTAACAAGGTTTTCTGGACGAAAAGGACCTGGGTTACCAGATGGTTCAACAGAAGCAGATAAAGATGCCTATTCACATGAAGTTATTTCTGCAGGTTTTTGGGCAGGAGATGAAAATGTAAGGGGAGCGGCTTTCTATTGCTATGCATTTCTATCACCTGAAGGAATTGAGAATCAAACCATCTACCCGTCAGTGGCAAAATGGGATCAATCCAGTGGCAGCCCAATGGCTATCCTCATGTACGATGATCTCATCAAGTTAGATAACCCAAGAGCTGAATTATTAAACTTTTTACAATCAACTTATGAAGCCGGAGCAAAGCTGGCAAAGTGGTCGAAAGAATTGAACTATGAGCACTAAAAAATCGCGTTAGATCATAAAAGAAGCATCAGATAGTAAGATTTATCTAGCAATCTTCACAATCGGCTATTCAACTATTTTATACACTTTTCAAACAACTAACACTCAAGAGTGTTGTGTAGCAAAATTAAAGCTATGAAAAAATTAAATTATTTATTGATTGCATTAGGCCTTGTGGCTTTTGCTTGTGGAGGAGGATCTTCTACAACTAGTACAGAAACGGAAGAAACGCCGAATGAGACAGCAACTGAAGTTGCTGAAGAGGTAAAAGAAGAAGTAACGCAAGACATTGTAGACCTTGCAGTTGCTACAGAATCACTATCCACTTTGGTTACTGCAGTACAAGCAGGTGGGTTAGTTGAAACACTAAAGGGTGATGGTCCTTTTACTGTTTTCGCTCCAACAAATGAAGCGTTTGCTGCTCTTCCAGAAGGAACATTGGAAAACTTATTGAAGCCCGAAAACAAAGATCAACTAGCTGCTATATTGACCTATCATGTAGTAGCTGGAAAAGTAATGTCTTCAGACCTTAGTGACGGTATGGAAGCAGAGACAGTGAACGGTGCTTCAGCTACCATCACTACGACTGATGGTGCCAAAGTTAACGGTGCTAATGTAGTAATGGCTGACGTGGAAGCCAGCAATGGGGTAGTGCATGTAATTGATGCTGTAATACTACCGCCTGCCAATTAAGAAATTTACTCATAAGCATCTCCCAAAGGGAGATGCTTTTTTTATCACATTGCGGGTTAATCCAAAAGACGAAGTATTCTTATTTGCTACCTTCAATGGCTTTCAGCTGCAAGGATTACCTGATATCATTGAAATCCCACAACACTGATTTCTCCCCTTTAATTCCTTTCTTGTTTGCTTATCAGAACATTCAGCTCCAAATTACAAAAGTCATAGTTATATGAAATGGTCAGCTCTGAATGTTTAGTATTAGATAATATTCGCAGTTTTAAATTTGGATATAGCCCAATCGGTAACCCATTTTTATTTGTACATATCTACTTCATTGACGGGTTACTAATTGATACGGGTCAACCCAAGGCAAGAAAAACTATCCTCAACACACTCGACGGATTGAAGGTAGATCAGATTTTTCTGACCCATTATCATGAAGATCATTCAGGTAACGCTCCTTCTTTAAGCGAAAAGTTTCAGTGCCCGGTTTATTCCTCAACAAAATGCTCTGAATTAATGAAGGCCCCTCCTCCCTTAAGTTTTGCACAACAGGTATTCTGGGGCAATCGACCTGCAAATACCAATATTCGGGTAAAAAATCATTTCATCGAGACAAGCAACTATAACTTCAGGTTGATACCGATTCCAGGACATGCAGAAGATATGGTTGCTCTTTATGAAGCTGACAAAGGATGGTTGTTTTCAGCCGACCTATATGTTAACTCATATATAGGGTATTTTCTAAAGAATGAAAGTGTAACTCAGCAAATAGAATCGATTAAACGAATTCTTAAACTCGATTTCAGCATCTTGTTTTGCAGTCACAATCCCAGGCTCAATGATGGGAGAGAAAAGCTTCAAAAAAAGCTCGACTACCTGGAAGAATTTAATGGTCAGATTATCGCTAAGTATGAAGAAGGTTTAAACGCAAAACAAATATTTAAATCACTGAACCTAAAGGAGCACGGATTTACCTACTTACTCTCTCACGGTGAGCTTTCTAAAATGAATATGGTGAAATCTGTTATTAGAGATTATGAAACATCGCTATAGCGAACCATGTCTTAATACATCCCACTTATCTTTATTTTTTTCAAACATAGCACGTGTGAATGGACATAGTGGCATCACTTGGCGTTCTTCTGAACGAGTCATTTTCACTAACTCTTCAAACAACGCTTTGCCAACACCAGTACCTTCAAACCCCTCATTTACACCTGTATGATCCACAATCAACAACTGACCCTCGTTAGCTAAGGAGTAAGTCATTTCTCCCAACTCAGTATCACCTTCTTTCGCAATCAAACGACCTTTTGATTCTGTTTCTTGTTTTGTTATTTCCATTTGAATTTGTGCTATTACCACTAATTTCCCCTGATTCTCTTTCGCATGGATTCACTATCCCAGGAAGTGTCATCATCAGCGATATTCCCACGCTTTAAATCTTCTTTTAGTAAGGCCTCTTGTTGAGCAATTTCTTCTCTTGCTTTAAAAATATACTCCTCACTGTTAAGTACTTTATCTGCAAGTCGTCGTAGACTTTCTTCATCATATTTCTTGAAATTTTGCTCCTGGCGATGTATCGTGTACTTTCTATGGCCCAGAAAATGTAATGCTTCTCCTGCCATTCGGACAGAAGTATCTAAAGATTCACGATATATATGTGTTACTCCCATATTGAGTAACTGGTAGGCATCCACCCTGCTTTTAGCACGTACTAGTAATTTCAGGTCTGGGTAATTATGTTTTAAAACCTCGACCATCCTTTGGGTAGCATCTGGGTCATCAATAGCAGAAATCAAAAGATCTGCATCCGCAACTCCGGCAGATTCCAGTAAGTCATGACGATTGGCATCACCGTAATATACTTCGAAACCCATTTTTCTAAGCAGATCTACTCGATTAGAATCATGATCCAATACAGTTGCTTCAACTCCATTAGCGCGTAAAAATCTGCCGATCGTACGCCCGAAGTGACCAAAGCCAACCAAAATGACTTTGTGTTTTTTCTCGATTGCATCCATTGGCTGTTCTTCCACTTCTTTGGTACCAATTTTCGGTAAAATCACCCGCTCATTAAGAATAGATAGCAACGGTGCCAAGGTCATTGATATGGCAGTAATGACAAGAAATAAATCTAGCTGTTCACCTGATAAAATTCCCAATTGACTAGAAAACGATAGTAATACAAATGCAAATTCCCCTACCTGAGCCAATCCCACTGCGATTAGTAGCTTCTGGTCCGTTTTTATTTTAAAAATGGTTGCTACGATGAACAACACAACAGCTTTTAACGCAATCACTCCAGCTACCATTAGGGAAACTTCTAACGGTCTATCGATGATCATTGCAAAATTGATGGAAGCACCCACTGCGATGAAGAACAAGCCCAATAGTAATCCCTTGAAGGGTTCCAGATTACTTTCCAGTTCATGCTTAAATTCGCTGGTAGCCAATACAACACCTCCAAGAAAAGCACCAAGTGCCGGGCTAAGTCCTACTAACTCCATTAAATAAGCGATGGCTATCACTATTAAAAGAGCTGAGGCAGAGAACAACTCTCGTAATCGGGTTTTCGCTACTACACGAAGAATTGGCACAAAAAGATAACGGCCGGCGAGGACCACAAAAACTACTGAAAGTAGTACGAAAATTGTTTGCCATCCAATGGGAAGATTATCGAGAAAAGAAGCATGCCCAGCATCGTGTCCGTCATGCCCATGACCAGTTGATTCGACTACCGTTCCTAAAAGAGGGACAACAGCTAGCATAGGAATGACAATAATGTCTTGAAAGAGCAAAATCGAAAAAGAAGAAGCCCCATATACTGTTTCCATGAGATTCTTCTCCTTAAGTGTCTGCAATACAATTGCTGTTGATGAGAGTGCCAGTGCCATAGCTATACTTAGTCCAGACTTCCAGGAATAACCAAGAAGAAGTAATCCTACAAAGGATAGCAGAATCGTTAAGAATACTTGAGACCCACCCAAACCAACGATGGTCTTTCTCATTTTCCAAAAAGCCATGGGCTCTATTTCAAGGCCAATAAGAAAAAGCATCATGACTACACCAAACTCTGCAAAATGCAGAATATCTTCACCCTCTTCCCCTATGAATCCCAAGAGAAAAGGACCAATAATAATCCCTGCTAATAAATAACCCAAAACAGAACTAAGTCCAAAACGCTTTGCAATGGGTACGCATACAACTGCCGCACTTAAATAAATGACAGCTTGAAACAAAAAGCTACCTGTCATTTATTTGTACGTTTTGAAGAATCGGTAAATCGTTTAAAAACTGGCAACTGTCACCCTCAGGAACCTCAATATCACTTTCTTGTAGTGATTTTAGTAGTTCTCGATATTGTTGGACATGACAAGACACCTCATTTTTGGATAAATAATTTATGTGTACCCATCACAGCAAATGGTGGAAGATATTCCATTCCACATAATCTGGCTGTTTGTTCAAAAGGTCGTAAAAACTCCCGAATCGTATAATGATTTTTTCCTTCAGTACAATAGACCTCTCTTGTTCCTCCTGCTGTTATAATGTTCAATGCTTTTTTACCCTACTAATGCATCTCCATTAGGTCCGTAGGCCCAACCATATTCCAGAACAATATCAATCCATTGTTTTAGAAGAGGAGGACAAAGGTACCAATATAGTGGGTGATGCCATACCACTACATCATGATGCTTCAAAAGATCTTTTTCAATGAAAATATCAATATTAAAATCAGGGTATCGTTCATACAGGTCATGAATGATCACCCCTTCCATGTCTTTGACACCTTCAATGAGCGCTTGATTTGTTCGAGATTGTTCATACCGAGGATGAGCAAATAATACTAGTATCTTCTTCACAGCTTAAAGGTTAGTACAATGTATTTAACAAAAATCAAATTGAAAGAATGCCTAAGTGAGTTAATGTAACATTGATTTTCTTAAGTAAAGTTGTCGGCTTGATTTGAATATCTATCAAGCCAACAATAATTCAGATAAAAGTAGCTGTTAATTCATTGGTACTTCCATCAAGAGTATTCTTGCTCCAGCTTCTACCTTTATTGAGACCTGATCTATATCCCAAATGCCAAAGCCATCTCTTTTCGTCAATCTCTGACCTTCAATCTCCGCTTCACCTTCCAAAACAAAAACATAGACTCCATTACCCTCTTTATGAATAGCATACTCCTCTTCCGTCATCCTATCAAAAGTTCCTAGGTTAAACCAAGCATCCTGATGCATCCAAACTCCTTGGTCTTCTTCGTTGGGAGAGGCCACTTGATAAAAAGCATTCTTTTGCTCCAAGTCAGAGATGCTTATTTGATCATATCTTGGAATGACATCTTTCTTATTTGGAAATACCCAGATCTGTAGGAATTTAACTTCTTTATCAGCATTTTTATTAAACTCACTATGGTATACTCCAGTCCCGGCACTCATTACTTGAACGTCACCTTGTTTGATAACTGCGTTATTTCCCATGCTATCCTTATGTTCCAAATCACCTTCTAAAGGTATTGATATGATCTCCATATTATCATGTGGATGGGTTTCAAAGCCCCTACCTGCTGCTACCGTATCATCATTCAGCACACGTAGCATCCCAAAGTGTACCCTCTCAGGATTGTAATAATTAGCAAAGCTGAATGTATGGAATGAATTCAACCAACCATGGTTTGCATGGCCTCTTGTATCCGATTTATGTAATACCGTTTTCATTGTTTTTTCCTCCTTGTTTGGTAAATGATTAAAACCTATTTGTTTCTTATTAAAATCTACAGACTCTTTTTCTCCAGATGTAGCTTTTAAAGCCGTAATACCTAATAAAGTAGAAATTGAGCCTTTTGTTAAATGAGATAAAAATCTTTTTCTATCCATAATAATTTAAATGTATTTACATCATATGTACATACATATATATAATTAGTTACAATCGATTCTTCAAAAAAATGAGAGTTATACAATTAGGTGGAGAAATTACGACTTTCAATCGGTAGCAAAACGCAATATCAAAGTCATCCAATAGGAATGATGAATTACTAGAGAATGATAGAAACTTCCAATTAAAGTACGGAAGTTAGGTAGCTAATGGAATTCTTATCCTTTTTAAGAAGGTGGCTTAGGTTAGCGTACTAATTGTCAGATCGTTAGTAGAAGATCTTTTAATTTGTCGTAACTCCAGGGTTTACTTACAAATTTGTCAATAAGCTTACGTTCTATTGCATCACTTACTTCACCTTCCTTGGTATATCCTGAGATAATTATTCTTTTAGGATTTGCAGGAAAATCCATCTCTTCAAGTTCAAGCAGAAATTCAACACCTGTCATCACAGGCATCAACTGATCGGTTAATATAAAATCTATCTCGTTATTTACGACGTAATCGATTGCTTCATGAGGTGAAGTAGTAGTGTAAATGTCAAAATCTTTCTTAAACATCTCTTTAAACAAGATGAGATTGATTTCTTCATCGTCTAGGTAAATTAACGATAACTTCTCTGCGCTCATGAATTTAGCGGTTGACTGTTCAAAGGTAACTCAATTTTAAATTCTGTTCCCTCTCCCAAGGTAGAGTTAACATTGATGGTACCATTATGCTTTTCAATAATACCATATGTGATGGAAAGACCCAAACCACTTCCCTCACCAATTTTCTTAGTGGTATAAAATGGGTCAAAAATCTTATCTAAATCTTCTTTACTAATACCAGTACCATTATCCTTAACCGTGACAATTACCTTTTCACCTTCCACGCTTGTCTTGATATTGACTACAGAATCTGGTTCGTTTCCACAAGCATCCATCGCATTCCCCATGATATTGAGAATAGCTTGACCCACCTGACCAGGATATCCGTACATTTTTGGTAGCTCTTCTGCAAACTCCTTTTTTATGGAGAGCGTAGGTCTAATTTTATTCTTTAAGAGAACCAACGCTAACTCTATATCCTCATGAATATCGATTTCATCCATACTTTCTTCCTGTCCTCTAGAAAAAGTTCTCAGTCCTTTAACTACACTGATAGTTCGTTCAGCTCCAACTTGAATACTATTTATCATCGTATCCATTACCGTCTCGTACGAATTGTATTCTATTTCATTTTTTTGATCAATGATTTCTTTAACCTTAGCCCTTAGGTTGTCATCTTCCTCATCTAGATCCTTAATATGATTCATGAGAGGTTTCATCTCAGAAAACTTATTGTTCAGTACATGGATACCTGAATACACATAATTGATCGCATTATTAATTTCATGCGCAATACCAGCTGTTAAAGTACCTAATGAGGCCATCTTTTCAGACTGTATCAATTGCGTTTGGGTTGACTTCAATTCATCCAAGAGCTCTTTCAGTTCTTCTTTTTGTTCGTTCAGTTTTTTTGCATCCCTTCTCCTCGCCTGATAAGCTCTATAAGCCAATATCAATGCAATTACTAGAAATACAGCAAAGGCAATAAAGAAAATAAGCATTTGCTCCTGACTAGAAACAATAAGGTTCATTTCACTCAACTCATCCTCTTTCTTCTCGATTTCCTTATTAATCTCTTCAATTTCCTTCTCTTTTTTAGCTAGTCTTTCTTCCCCAGCGTTCAAGCTATCCTGTTGAACTGATATTTCTGCAATTAAATCATACAATTGCTCCTCTCGAGAACTAAGAGATAATGAAAGGCTGTCTAGCTTTTGAATCTGTTGGGCAATTCGCTCTTCCTGTTCTGTTATCTGAGCTTCTTGCTCTTTTATAATATTGAATGCTACGGCTGTCTTCAAATTCAAATCATCCACTTGCTCAGCAACAGCTTTAGATTTTTCCTCCATTGCTCTGGCAGCATCCCGCGTTTGACGATAAAGTGCTGCAACATTAATTTCTTTCCCACCTAGTTCTTCAAAACTGCTCTTGATTGTCAAGTTTTGATTGATGATATTGGCACGATTAAACTCAAATGACTGAGCCGAAGATCCTACCAAATTAATCATGACATATTGTTGATCACTGGACTGTTCTGTTACAATTAAAATTGGTTTACCAGTAATTCGATCAATTATTGTTTGTAGAGCTCCATTGTATTGATTCGAGACGTATAATAAATCTAATTTTTCTGGTATCGTCACATAGCTACTGAAACTTACCTTGATCGGTTTTCCATTAACCTGACGATTGCTTACCATATCTCTAAATGCTGCTGAAAGGGATCTATCCTGAGTAATTACCTTAACGAGGTACTCATCCTTGTCATCCGGCCACTGGATATTGTTAAGAAATGAATAAACATGATCCACTTTTCTCTGATCAATATCTTGACCAAAAGTCATACAAGACATCAGAAGCAATAAAAGAGAGCAGAGATTTTTCAAGTCTATTTCTAAATATTAGGTTGAAAGAAAACTTTCAGTCTGGTTCTAGCATATGATTCTTTCAAATATATACTAAACATTTACTTGTCGGATATACAGTCGTCAAAGATTTTAAATATCGAGGATGAAAGAGACGATTTTTTCGATTAGGCCTTTTTTATTGTTCATTGGATTCATATTTCAGTAGATTTTGGTATAGCTTTTCGTCCTCTATCTCGATTCATCAATCTACGTCTAATGCTATTAGGGTCATCTTTCTCTTCATTATCTCTACCCAAAAGAGCTAAACCTACTTTACCTAGTTCACTATATTGTGAATAAGGTTTTAAATCCTTTAGAATATTTGAGATTCTATCAGCCCCTACACGAACACTTTCCAGCATGGTTCCAATCACCTTTTCGAATTCGTCATAATCGACCTCTCTTTTTTGATTTCCAATTAACCTTGTTTTTAACTTCATTTTAAGATTGCTATCGTCTAAATCCAACGTTTCAATATCTGCCATGATGGATTTAGTGTCTTCAAACTTATTTTTTATTATGTGAACCCCAGAATAAACATAATTGATCGCATTGCTTATTTCATTTGCAAAGCTTTCGGTTAAATCACCAACAACTCCAAGTTTCTCTGACAGGATCAATTGTTCTTGCTTAGTTCTTAGCTCTTTTAGCAATTCATCAAGCTCTTGTTTCTGCTCGTTTAATTGTTTTGCATATCTCCTTTTAACCTGGTACGCCCGGTAATACATGAATATTGCTGTAACGAATAAAACTGCAAAAATGATCAGCGCTATGAGAACTTCTTCCTGACTCTCTATAACTCTGACAATTCCTCGTAATTCTCTATCTCGTTTCGATATTTCTTGGGCCTTGGCTTTAATAAGACCCGATTGAGCTTCTAATCTTCGATCCCCGGCTAAAAGAGAATCTTGCTGAACGGCGATCTCATCTGTTAAGGCTAATAATTGTACTTCCCGCTCTTTCAGAGTACCCGTTAGACTTGCGAGTTTTTTTATTTGTTTATCCAGCTTAGCCTGTTTTTCAGCCATTTGGGCAAAAAGTTCATTACCTACTTTAAATGCAACAGCCGTCATTACATTTAAAGAATCGATTCTTTCTTTGATGTCACTGGTCTTTGCCTCCATCAATCTTGCCGAATCCCTGGTTTGCTTAAATAAAGCCGCAACATCTACTTCTTTACCGCCCAGATTGCTTAAGTCGTTTTCAATCTTTAATTGCTGGTTAACAATATTAGCCGCATTATATACGAAAGATAGCCCTTCCGAAGATGCTTCCAAGTTTACCATTATATACTTTTCATCGGGTGATTCCTCCGTAATTAGAAGCACATTAGTCCCAGTGATACGCTCAATAACCGTCTGTTGAGCAGCGTTGTATTGTTCTGAAAGATATAAGACATCAAGCTTTTTGGGAACCGTAACATAGCTACTGAAGCCAACTTTTATGGGTTTACCATTGATCTGCTTATTTGCAGCCATTTCCTTAAATGCTGCTGCTAATGACCGGTCTTGAGTTACTACTTTCAGAACATATTCGTCACGCTCATTGGGCCAACTTATACTGTTAATGATTGAATGAACGTAATCAACCTTTTTTTGACTGATATCCTGAGAAAATCCTGATAAACCAGTGACAACTAATAAAAGTGAGCAAAAACGTTTCGAGACCAAAAATTTCATTGGCAAGTTGGGTGACTTTCTTGAAATGGATGTCAAATATAGAATAAAGATACTCACCTCTTGATACTGTACTTCTAAGATTTTATTCTGATCGTTTTCCTATTCATGATTTCATTATTTTACTAAAAATATTAGTATTTTTGTTTCATGTCTGATTCATTCATTTTACATATGGATTTAGATACATTTTTTGTATCGGTGGAGCGGTTGCGAGATAGTCGATTGAATGAAAAGCCCATTCTGATTGGAGGATCTAGTGATCGTGGAGTTGTAGCTGCCTGCAGCTACGAAGCAAGAAAATTTGGCATCCATTCAGCCATGCCCATGAAATTAGCCACGCAGCTATGTCCCGAGGCAGTAATAATTAAAGGAAGCCATGTAGACTACACCAAATTTTCAATGGAAGTCTGTGAAATCATTCAGCATGAAGTCCCTGTTTTTGAAAAGACGTCTATTGATGAGTTCTATGCTGATCTAACAGGGATGGATCGATTTTTTGGTTGCTTCAAATTAGCTTCTGAGCTCCGGGAAAAAGTGATCAAGGAAACAAGGCTTCCCATCTCTTTTGGACTCTCTATCAATAAAACTGTTTCTAAAGTCGCTACTGGTGAAGCAAAGCCTAATAACAAAATATGGATTAAATCAGGCAAAGAAAGGCCTTTTTTGGCTCCACTTTCTGTTCAGAAAATTCCAATGATCGGCGATAAGACCTATCAAACGCTCAGAGGATTAGGCGTACGAAAAGTGCGAACGTTGCAAGAAATGCCGAAAGATATGCTCATCCAAATTTTTGGAAAAAATGGAGGCATTATGTGGAATAAGGCCAATGGAATCGACCCTTCACCAGTCATTCCATACTCGGAACGAAAGTCGATTTCTACGGAGCAAACTTTTGATAAGGATACCACAGACATTGTGAAGCTCAAAGCAATAATATTGGCCATGACCGAGCATTTGGCTTATCAGTTAAGAGATGAAAATAAGCTTACCGCATGTATTGCTGTGAAAATCAGGTATTCAGATTTTAACACATACACTCAACAAATGCGAATACCTTACACTTCAGCTGATCACCTCTTAATACCAAGAGTGGCTGAGCTGTTTGATAAGCTGTACGATAAGAGACTACTTGTTCGATTGGTGGGGGTAAGATTTAGCAGTTTGGTACATGGTAATTACCAGATCAATCTCTTTGAAGATACCGGAGAAATCATCAATCTCTATCAGGAGGTAGACATGCTCAGAAAAAAACATGGAGACCGATCCGTATTGAGAGCAAAAGCATTGGGTGTAAATGCCATGCGAACTTTCAATCCTTTCAAAGGAGATATGCGTGTTTCCAAAGTAGCATGAATGTACCTCAACACGCACACCTATTATAGTTTCAAATACGGAACGCTCTCTGAAAAAGAACTGCTAGCTACAGCTCAACAATCCGGAGTGAGTGAAATGGTATTAACTGACATTAACTCCACTTCAGGTTGTCTCAACTTTGTTCGACTTGCCCCAAAATATGAAATAAGACCTATTCTTGGTATTGACTTCAGGAACGGTGTGAAACAGCAATTCGTTGGGATCGCGAAGAATAATGAGGGATTTCAGGAACTGAATAAATACCTATCCTATCATATTCATGAAAAGAAAGAAATTCCATCTCGCCCCCCTGACATTAAAGAAGCATTCATCATTTATCCTTTTGATACTGATCCTAAATTCAAGCTCAGAAAAAATGAGTTTCTGGGGGTACGACCGGAAAATATTTTTAAGTTACCTCGCACAAAATGGATCCATCACTTAGACAAGTTGGTCATCCTCCAAACAGTCTCTTTTCAGGGGAGTGAAACAATCAATAAGATTCATTTCAATATGCACAGGCTCCTGAGAGCTATTGATAACAACACGCTTTTGAGCAAACTACCGAAAGAAGAGGAAGGAAAGCTGGATGACGTGATGCATCCACTGGGCAAGTTGTTTGAGTTTTATAAAGAGTATCCTCAAATCATAGTCAACACAAAAAACTTACTGGATCAATGTTCGATTGAGTTTCAATTCAATGATCCGACGAATCACGAAAATGTAAAAGTCTTCACCCAATCCGAAGAGGAAGACCAACAGCTACTAACTAAACTTTGCTACAAAGGACTCCCCTATCGCTACGGAAATAACCCCAGCCAGAGAATCATGGATCGGCTAAAGATGGAACTCGACATGATTAGAGAAAAGGGCTTTGTCTCGTATTTTCTTATCAACTGGGATATTCTGAAATATGCCAGGAGTAAAGGATATTATTATGTAGGAAGAGGTAGCGGTGCAAATAGCATTGTAGCCTATTTGATACGAATTACGGATGTTGATCCCATCGAATTAGATCTCTATTTTGAACGATTTATCAACCTTTTCCGGCAAAATCCTCCGGACTTTGATATCGATTTTTCATGGAAAGACCGTGACGATATCACTCGATACATCTTTGAGCGATTTGGGAAAGAAGGACAAGTGGCTTTATTAGCCACGTTCAGCACATTCCAACACAGAGCTATTGTTCGTGAGTTAGGAAAAGTTTTTGGATTGCCTCCACATGAAATTGAAAAAGTATCACAAACCAATGAAAAGGAGCTTGATCATATTGGTCAACTTATACATCGATACAGCAGAAGGTTGATAGATTTTCCCAGCCACCTAAGCATTCATGCTGGAGGTATTCTAATTTCAGACAAACCCATTCATTACTTCACTGCAACCAGCCTACCGCCAAAGGGTTTCCCCATTACCCATTTCGATATGATCCTAGCAGAGGATGTGGGGCTTTTCAAGTTTGACATTCTCAGTCAGCGCGGACTGAGCAAAATACGAGATACACTAGAAGTAATAAAACAAAACTGCCCTGATGAACCTGATATTGATATTCACAACTTTAAGCAGTTTCGCTACGACAAGAAAATAAATGACCGACTAAGCCAGGCCGATGCAATTGGTTGTTTTTATATAGAATCTCCAGCCATGCGCATGTTGATGAAAAAACTTCAGGTCAACGAGTACCTTGGATTGGTAGCAGCCAGCTCTATCATTCGGCCGGGTGTTGCGCAATCTGGTATGATGCGGGAATACATACTGAGATACCGGCATCCCGAAAGAAGGAATGACGCTCACCCAACTCTAAGAAGCATCATGCCTGATACTTACGGTGTGATGGTTTATCAAGAAGACGTAATCAAAGTAGCTCACCTTTTTGCAAAACTTGATCTTGGTGAAGCCGATATGCTAAGAAGAGGAATGTCTGGAAAGTATAGGTCCAGAGATGAGTTTTTAAAGGTGAAAGATAAATTTTTTCAAAACTGTAAGGATATAAGGCATTCCTATGAGCTTGCTGCCGATATCTGGCGGCAGATTGAAAGTTTTGCCGGTTATGCGTTTGCCAAGGGTCATTCTGCGTCTTATGCGGTGGAAAGCTATCAGGCGTTGTTCCTAAAAACATATTATCCGCTAGAGTACATGGTAGCGGTCATCAACAATGGAGGTGGTTTTTATCGAACCGAATTTTATGTTCACGAAGCTCGAATGTGTGGAGCTCAAATAGAAGCTCCTTGTGTGAACCATAGCGATGGCCTAACAGTAATTATGGGTAGAACCATCTACCTAGGTCTGGGAATGGTAAAAGACCTTAATCACATGACCATTGAGGCCATTCTTGAAGAACGGATAAAAAATGGACAGTTTATTGACCTGGACAATTTCATCAATCGGGTCAAAATTTCCCTTGAACAAATCAAGCTACTCGTGAGAATAGGTGCATTGCGTGATTTTGGTCCTAAAAAAGATGTACTATGGCAAGTACATTTTTCAATGGGTGCTGGAGTGCCCAAACCCAATAACGGTTTATTTGAGGTTCCTATTAAACAATGGGCTTTACCACCGCTGCACCATGATAGCAGAGAAGACGCTTTCGATGAAATGGACTTGTTGGGATTTCCACTTTGCAACCCCTTTGAGTTGTTGGAAAAACCTGAGAAAGGAGTCCCTTCCTGTGACCTACCTAATCACCTGGGAAAAACAATTAAAATGATGGGTTATCTGGTAACCATTAAAAATACAGGTACATCTAATGGTAAGCGAATGCATTTTGGGACATTTATTGACTATGATGGTCACTTTATTGATACTGTACATTTTCCTCCGGTTGCGGCAAAATATCCTTTTCGGGGAAAAGGAATATATCGACTGATCGGAAAAGTGGTCGAAGAATTTGACTTCTACAGCCTGGAGGTTACCCAAATGGAAAAGATAAACTACTCTAATCTGGAAGATGAACCAATAGTGGTTTCAGGTCGTCCATCCAAGGTTCAATCCATTCAATAAATGGATCATGCTTTATGCATTACCCAAAAAACAGATTACTCGACCCATATCAGGCGACAGACAATGAATCTTAAGGTTTCGTCGAAAGCTTCTATTAACCTTCTGATCAACGCCTTAGTTTAGCCATCATTCACAACCTAGTTAAGGGTTTAATGACTAGCCGAGCCACTGAAGAGTGGGTCGGCATTTTTTTGTACCAGGTTTAAGTCATTAGATAACTCATCACCAAGAGCCATTTTAAATTCTTCTTCTTAAAGATTTACAAGCAAGAAAAAATTGACCTAATTCGGCTATATCTAAAGCAACCCTTTTAACCAAAGCAATCGTCTCGTAGTTAAGTAGACTTAATTCAATAATCGATGAAACAAAAAATTTTATTTTCAATCATCTCCATTCCTCTATTTATGTCTTGTGAATATGAGAGAATTGATGATGAGTTTGATTGTAGCATATCCCCAATATCACTTGAAATCGCATCTAATAATACTTCTTGTGGCGCGAATGATGGTTCTATTACCCTGATCGCAAATGGTGGAAGTGGCGTTTATGAATTTCAATTAAATAACAATGGGTTTTTAGGAGCGAATGAATTCAATAATCTTGGTTCAAGCATCTACACCATTACTGCAAGAGATGTGGATACCGGATGTGAGATTTCACAACAGGTTACAATTGATAATGAAGACGGTTTTTCAGTGAATAATATAAGCATCACAGAATCTGATTGTGATACCCCCAATGGTACAATAACAATTGAAGTTCAGGATGCAGTAGGTAATGTGAGTTATTCGCTAGGTGGAACTTCCCAAAATGAAAATACTTTTACAGGACTTGAAGCGGATACATACGACATCACCATCAGAGATGAAACAGGATGTGAAGTGATTCTTAGAGATTTGGAAGTATTATCCAATATTTCCCTAATGGATGACATTCAGCCAATTATATCCACTAATTGTGCAATTTCAGGTTGCCATGATGGATCCCAAAGTCCAAATTTGTCTACAAGAGATGGTATTGTGAGCAATAGTGGAAGAATCCAGTCAAGAACTTCCGCTGGAACCATGCCACCATCTGGTCCTCTTCCTCAAGGTCAAATTGACGCAATTATATGCTGGGTAGATAGTGGGTCACCTAATAACTAAACTATTAACTCCATATGAAACTACTACTCACACTATCATTAGTCTTGTACTTTAATCTTCTCATAGCCCAGGATGATATTGCAAAGGTCTTTAGAGATACCAGAATTGTCAATAGCCATTCCGTAGAAATGCAACCGAAGGGAACCATGAAATTCATTATTTCTCACCGTTTCGGCGCAATTAATAGCGGAGGGCAACAATTATGGGGTTTGGACAACTCCAGGATACGATTAGGATTGGATTATGCTCCAATAGAAGCACTGAACGTCGGAATTGGAAGAAGTTCAGAACAAAAGAATTTTGATTTCTTTGTCAAGTATCAATTACTTAAACAAAGTGATCAAAAACCTCTATCGCTGGTTTTCTTTACAGAAGCTTCATACATAACCGACGAATTCAGAACAGAGGGTTTGAGCTTCACTAATAAGCTTTCTTACACCTACCAATTATTGATAGCAAGAAAACTAACTGACAGGTTGAGTCTTCAATTGATGCCTACTCTTCTTCATCGAAATTACGTAACGGATGAAATAAGCGATAATGATGTTTATAGCATTGGAGCTGCCTCCAGGTATCAGATTAATAAGCGCATCGCTTTGAATGTTGAATACTTTTATATTCTCCCAGATCAACTAGCCGCAGACCCTATAGGCAATGAAAGACTAAAATCACTCGGCCTTGGAATAGAAGTGGAAACCAAGGGACACGTATTCCAATTCAATTTTACCAACTCCAGGGATTTTGTGGCACCATTTTACCTTGGTGACACCACAGGCGATTTTTTTGATGGTGATATACACTTCGGGTTCAATATCACCAGAGACTTTAAAGTAGGATCCAGAAAATATAATTGACATGAAGAACACGATTTATTTCCTAGGGCCACTTTCAATTGTATTAGCCAGTTTTAGCATATTGTACCCCTCATTCGAAATTTCAAAAAAAGACCATGTTGCCGATCTACTTTTTGATGCCGGAGAAGAAAAGCCTGAGCATTGGCTTGAATATAGTGAAGCGGATATTCAGCGAGGATATGAATTAATCCATAACGGAAGAACAACTAAAGCAAACGGCAAAAGATCAAAAGCCATAAGCAAATTCTACTCCTGTAGAAGTTGTCATAATATTGAGAGGGAGGATTACAATTTAACATCTATCAATCAAGACGAGCGGCTGGAGTATGCTATCAAAAATAAAATACCTTATCTGCAAGGCTCTACCTTTTGGGGAATTGTAAATCGAGAAACGTGGTACAATGACGATTATGTGCTTAAGTATGGTGACCTGGTGAAAAAGGCAGAGAAAAGTCTGGTAGAAAGCACTCAACTATGTGCAGAAGTTTGTGCTCAGGGACGAAGATTAGAAGAATGGGAAGTGAAAAGCATTTTAGCCTATTATTGGTCGTTGCAGCTCAAAGTAGAAGATCTTGACGTGACTAACAAAGATTTAGATCGGTTGAACGAACTAAAGGAGACCAAACAGAATGCTGAATTGATAACTTTTATAAAATCAAAATATCTACAAAAATCACCAGCTACCTTCTCAAAAATTCCTGATGACAAGGAGAAAGGTTATGGTTATGAGGGAAGACCGGAATTAGGAAAAGTAATTTACGAGTTCAGTTGTCAGCACTGCCACAAACCTTACGGAGTAAGTGATGTAGTTCTGGATAACGCTAAACATACTTTTCAGTGGCTTAAGAAAAACATGACGGATCATTCTAAACTTTCCATTTATCACATCATTCGGGAAGGCACCTACTCCGAGGCTGGTCATAAAGAATATATGCCGTTGTACACGGAGGAGAAGATGTCTCACCAGCAACTAGAAGATCTGAGGGCGTATATAGAAGAAGAAGCAGATAAATAATTAAATAGATATAATAATTAGAACGATGAAAAGAAGGGTATTTATAGAGAAATCTAGTAAGGCAGCAATTCTTGCAGGATTAGGATTGACAATTGCAGCATGTTCTGAAGACGATCCACAACCAAACCTAAGCGAGCCTTTGGAAATAGATTTGAGTATTTCTCCATTTGATACATTGCAAACGCCTGGAAATTGGGTTTTGCACCCAAGTGAGAATATATTGTTAGTTAACGTAGATGGAGAGGTTAGAGCTTTTACTTCCGTTTGTACACATAGCAATTGTAGTAGAAACTGGGTATTTGGACCAACTGAAGCTACATGTACCTGCCACGGTTCCAAGTTCAATCAGGAGGGACAAGTTGTACAAGGCCCTGCATCAGGCAGACTTAATCAATTTCAAGTTAATCATATAGGAAATATTATTTCAATAGGTTAAAAACGAATCTCATATGTGAGATTAAGAACCCAATTACGTGTTAAACCATCTGGATTGGCTTCACGTTCGGCTAATTTATGGACATAAATTAGCCGAATCGTATTATTCACATCAAAGAAATAACTGAATCCTCCTAAAGCAGAGAGTGCAAGTCCCGTAGTTTGTGTATTACCTCCATTATCACGAGCTCGAATTATTCCTTGATCCGGTGTAACACGATAAATAGGAAGTAACCCAAAGTTGAAGGAATAATTAATAAATCTAAAATTTCGTTCTACCCTTAACATCATATCACTTCCCCGAAGTAATCCAATGCCTACATCGTATCCACCTATGTATTCTTTGTCTTGCCATCTCACCCATTCACCATAGATAAACCCGGATTATTCAATAGAATAATCAAAAGGTGGGCTAGAGTTTTGGA
>CAYWOQ010000025.1:0-45235 GCA_964459925.1 uncultured Roseivirgaceae bacterium | reverse complement strand
AGAATCAAACTTTTTGGACTAATTATTAAATCCTAATGCATAATCGAGGTTCAACTATAAAGATGTACTTTCTGTCAGTATTCAAGATGAAAGTCAGTATAAAATCCTAAAAAGTAAGGTGTTACAGAATCCTAAGGTGAAGGAGGTAGCAATCAGTCACCACCAGTTAGGGACAAGTAGTTACCCATTTCCAGTAGTGGTTGATACAACGGAATATCAGGCACAGCATATTGAATTTGGTGAGAACTTTTTTACCATGATGGGAATGGTATTATCTCAGGGAAGATTTCCTAACCTGGATAATAAAAAGGATGAGTTTGAAAGCATCGTGGTGAACCAAACGTTTTTGGATTTAGCAGGTATAGAAGACCCCTTGAGTACTACCGTTTCAGTTAGAGGTGAGAAACGAAGAATCATTGGCGTGGTAGAGGATCATATTGATAATGTTTATAGATCCTCAGAGGTGGAACCTTTCGTATTTTATGCATCTAAGCGTTACGAATACCACATCATGTTAGTCAAAAGTGAAGTGGAAGACCTACCTGCGGTAAAAGATGAGGTGGAGGCTATTTGGAAGAAGGAGTTCCTGGATAAAGCATTTATGGCTGAGTTTCAGGAGGAATTGATGATGGGAAATTTTCGAGGACTTAATAACAACATGAAAAAGATATTCCTGTTCTTAACGATTCTTGGCGGTATCTTATCGATAGCGGGAATTTATGCACTTTCTACGCTCCATATTGAGAAAAAGACAAAGGAGATTGGAATAAGGAAAGCACTAGGTGGCAGCATTCAAAATATTGTAGGCCTATTATCAAGGGATTTTATCATTATCCTTTCTATCGCTGCGCTGGTTGGTGGTATAGGAGGTTTCTTCCTGTCCAATATGTTACTTGGGGAGATCTATGCCTACCATATTCAAGTCAAAGTACTAACAGTAGTTCTTGGGGTTGTTATTGTGTGTATCTCTGGATTAGCAACTACCAGCACAAACATCTTTAGAGCAGCCAGAGTAAACCCCGTAAAATCTTTGAGGGACGAATAGTTAAAACTCAATGTCCATTGTCATCGATTGACCTGCTCTGTCAACAACAACCTGGGTCTTATCTCCTTTCTTAAAGGAGGATAAGGCCCTCATGTAACCCATCATGTCGCTAATAGTGCTATCACCGAGTTGAATAACAATATCTCCTTTTTGAATTCCGGCCTTCATAGCAGGTTTATCCTCACTGACACCGTCAATTCTCATACCCTTACCATCAAACAGATAATCAGGAACAACACCTAGTGTAACTGTAAATCGTGGAGTATTATTAGATTCATCTTTGGTTTTGGTAAATGCCAATTTCTCCTCCGAATCGAGTGAAACAATGATTCTCTCGATAATTGAGGCAACCTTTATGATTCCGTCAACATTTATTTTTTCCGCATCATCCCCAGGTCTATGATAGTCCTCATGTTGGCCAGTGAAAAAATGTAAGACAGGGATATCTTGAAAATAAAAAGAGGTGTGATCCGAGGGACCGACTCCTGATTCACTCATAATGACTTTTATACTATCTGTATTAACTTGATTTAGGAGGTCATTCCAGGTAGGAGATGTGCCAGTTCCGTTGATTGCTAGACCCCTTGTTTCATCTAGTCTACCGACCATATCCATATTGATCATAAATCCAACTTTCGAAAGGTCGATTGTAGGATTTTTAACAAAATAGTTGGATCCCCACAAACCTTTTTCTTCTCCGGAAATAGCGAAGAATAAAATGTCCTTATTTAAATCTGCGCTGGATAACTTATTTGCTAAGTGTATTAAGGCTGCAGTACCGCTGGCATTATCATCAGCTCCATTGTGAACTGCTCTTTGACCTTTGTAGAGTGAGGAAAAATCACCCATTCCTAAATGATCAAAGTGAGCACCTATTACTACAATCTCCTCCCCAGGATTGTCGATCATACCCAAAACATTGTATCCGGTTATGCCATTTTCACCTGATGATGAGGAAGGTTGTGCATGTGGATTATCTGCATCTTTCACAAAAAACGATTGATAAAATCCGTCTGTTCCGGATGCTACTAAACCGAGTTCTTCGAACCTTGATCTGACATAGTCAGCGGCCATTTTCTCCCCTTCAGTGCCAACTTCTCTACCTTTTAATGAATCACTTGCAAGAAATGTAATGTCTTTTTTGATTGATTTATATGGATTATACGACTCATTTGTCTGACAGCTTGTGAATGCTATCAGGACGATCAGGATAGGAAGTAGTTTTTTCATGTTAGCTAAGTTATTTTCGCGGTATAAAGATAGAGCCCATGAAGAACTTATTGATTTTAACCCTAATTATTTCATTCATTTCTTGTCAGCAAAACACAGGTAAGGAACAAGCATCTGAACCTCTTGCGGACACGCTTAGATATGAAAATGAAAAGCATTTTAAGAATATTCGACAGCTTACTTGGGGAGGCAATAACGCAGAGGCTTATTGGAGCTTTGATGGACAGAAACTTGTATTTCAATCAGACTTTTCTGAATGGGGTGTGTCATGTGATCAGATTTTTACGTTAGATGTAGCGAATGTTGTACAAGGAGAAAGACCGCCTATGGTAAGCACCGGATTAGGTCGAACCACATGCTCCTACTTTTTACCGGTAGACTCTTTAATTGTCTATGGATCAACGCATTTAGCGGACAGTCTATGTCCTCCTACACCCGATAGAAGCTCTGGAAAATATGTCTGGCCGATTTATCAGGGCTATGATATTTTCGTGGCTGATTTGGAGGGAAACATCGTGAATCAATTAACTTCTCAGGAAGGGTACGATGCAGAGGCAACGGTGTCTCCGAATGGTGACAAGATTATTTTTACTTCTACGAGATCTGGTGATTTGGAGCTTTACACCATGAATTTGGATGGTAGTGAAGTTGTTCAGATAACGGATGAAATAGGATACGATGGAGGTGCATTTTTCTCTCCGGACGGAAGTAAAATTGTATGGAGAGCCTCCAGACCGCAGACAGAGGAAGAAATAGCCGAATACAAAGAATTGCTCTCGCAAGGATTGGTTCAGCCAACACAAATGGAGCTTTACGTAGCAAATGCTGACGGAACTGACGCCAGAAAAATAACCTCGCTAGGAAATGCCAACTGGGCACCATTTTTCACACCATCAGGTGAAAAAATTATCTTTTCATCGAACCATGAATCACAGCGTGGTTTTCCCTTTAATCTTTATTTGATAAACCTGGATGGTACAGGTTTGGAAAAAGTTTCTTTCGACGACACCTTCGATTCATTCCCAATGTTTAGTCCGGATGGAAAATATATTGTATGGGCGTCGAATAGGTACAATGGAGGTACAAGAGACACCAACCTATTTGTAGCCGAGTGGATAGATTAGACTAGTTGTCGTCTAATTCTTTTCCTATCTCTTCAATTTCTTCTTCCGCTTTTTTGATACTTTCAAGCAGTTCGGTCATCTTATTAGTGGTCATGTATCGCTTGGTGATGGTACCATTCTTTTGGAATTCATGAAATAGCTGATCACCTAATTGAGCATTTAAGGTCTTTTTCAGATGTACCGCTTGTTTCATTTTTTGCTGATTTTGATATTTTTCTACGTACTCGCGTACTTTATCAGAAACATCATCTACAACATCTGCACCTGATTCATACACTTCCTGCGCAGCTTTCTTTACCTGCTCAAATATTTTAGACGATTCTTCTTTTACTACATGAGAACCTTCTACTACCTCTTCTTTGATATTCTCGAAGATGGAACGGATGGAAATATTATTTTTATTCATAATGACTTTTTTTTAATGGGTAACAATCTATAAGATAAAAAAATCCTTGCCTTTATGCAAAGCAAGGATTTTTATTTAGGTCTTTGTTAAATCTACTCTTCGATCTTAATCGTTCTTTGAACGGAGTTGAACGGTCCGGGGATTAGGTTCCCTTCTGCATCTACTAATTCCAGTTTAATGGTATTTTCTCCAACACGTAAACCTTCAATGTAGTATGGTGCCCATTCGTCAATCATGAATTCTTCAAAATTTATGGTTGCCCGAACCTTGTTACCGTTTTTACTTAGCGTGGTGTTCAGTACATAAAAATCGAGCATCACTTTTTCTGCATCAGCCCCTTTGTACGTTCCCTTAGGTCTGCTATAGAAAAGATGAGGAGTAGTTAAATCTGCAGAATCAGGTTCTACGTCCCCTACGGTGATGTTTTCAATAAAGTAAGCACCTTCACTTTTCACACTTTCATGGTAGGATCTTGACAAGAATGCCAATACTAAATAGTTTCCAGCCTCTAGCTGATCCGGAATTTTTGCCATATAATGTGCGGCATATGGTCCATTATTTACAATGTAATGAATATGCTGTCCTTTACCGGAATTAGCTATTCCTCGGGTTTCAGCATCTGAAGTTTGAACTCCGAGCTCGTAGTTGGTGACTTCAAAATCATAATTTAGCGTATATAATGAATCGGTTAATTCAACCGTGAGCCCATTTTTAGTTAAACTGGCTTCTGGGTATTCTGGAGATTCCGGTGCTTTGGTTAGCGTTATTGCAGATTCGACTTCCTCTGAGGTACTTTCTTCAGAGGCTTCCTCACTAGTACCTGATTTTGGTGAGCATCCGAATCCCAGTGTTACAATTAATCCGAGAATTATTAAATTTTTCATTGTTTTCATTTTAGGTATTTCTGGTTTCTTCGTCAAAGTTAGATATATAGTATGTCAACAAAAAAAGCCATGAACCGTTTGGAGCATGGCTTTCGCATATACCAATACAATTTTTATTGTGTGATTACTTCTTCCGGGTCCTTATAACCAAAGAGTTCATCAAGAGGTACTTCGTTGACTTCTCCATACTCTTCAAGCGCCTTAAAATCTATTTTGTCTCTGGATCCAACTAATACAGTTACGTACTTCTGGTCTTTAATGTACTTGTCATGGAAAGAAGATAGATTCTCGAATGTCATATCTTTTACTTGGCTGTATATATCTTTTCGTATGTCATAATCCAGGCCTTTGTCTTGTGCACTTATGTAATTCCATAATACCCCAGAACTGGTCACGCGTTCACTTTCTATCTTATTCATAATGGCATTTTTTGCAATATTGAAAGCTTCTTCAGATGCTGGCATATTGTTGATTAAATCCATCATTGCATTCATAGCTTCTGCCTGCTTGTCTGCTTGTGTGCCCACGTAGGCAAAAAGGTAATTTGCTTTATTTTTTTGGGAAGGCTGTGAGTAGCTAGAGAAGACTGAGTAGGCCAGTCCTTGTGCCTCTCTGATTTCTTGGAAAACAATGCTGTTCATACCACCACCAAAGTATTCGTTGAACATTCGTACAGCCGGTTCATTTTTAGCATTATAGTCCTCACCCTTTGCTAGGAAAACAATCTCAGTTTGCACCATATCATAATCTGTCCAGAATACTTTCGGATCAGTGACATCCATTTCCTCGTATTCTTTTAGCTCTGGTACTTCATCAAAATCATTTGGAACGGAGTGGTATTCCGCTAGAAACTTACTCACCTTGTTTGAAGCTCGAGGGCCATAATACAGAATTCTATGAGGAAGTTTAGTAATACCTTTTATAAGCTCTGTAAGATCATTTGCTTTGAGTTCCTGCAATTGATAATTTGGAAGTACATCATTGAATGGATTAACCGGACCATATTTTCCATAATTATATAGCCCACTCCATAAGATTTCACCTTTACTTTTCTTTGCATCAGACCTGGATTTGAATGTTCGGTCTATCATTTTATCCAATGCCTCTTCATCAGCTTTTGGGTTGGCTAGTAAACTTTCAAAAAGTTGAGTCGATTTTTCCATGTTCTCATCCAATCCTGAAAGGGTTACATAGGTTCTTTCAGTAGAAGCAAACACATTGAAGCTACATCCCAACTTGTATAGCTCTTTTTTGAATTCTTCGGCGGTATATTCATCTGTACCAATGAACTCTAAATAATTAACTGCCATAGCCAGTTTTGGATCCATATTTTTTCCAAGATCTAGCAAATATGTGAGTTCGAACAATTCATTCTCATCGTTTTGCTTGGCAATTACATTCACATTATTCACCGAAAACTCACTGATATCCTCTTTATAGTCTAGGAACACAGGCTGAAGCTTTTCCACCTCTTTTTCAGAAAGTGCCTGATGAAATTCAGACTTCTGTTCTCTGTTCAAAGGAACTTTGGTGATTTGCGGCTTTTCTACTTTTTTCTTATTAGGGTCTTCACCATTTCTTTTGTAAACTACTACATAATTATCACCATATTTTTCGTTTGCGAAAGCTACCAACTCTTCTTTGGTGATTTTTTCCATTTTATCAATTTCCTGAATGTAATCCGCCCAATCCATGTCGTTAGTAAAAGCCATGACCATATCATTGGCACGTGACCAGTTGCTTTCTAATCCTCTCATTTTAGATTTTTTGAAATCTGTGATCACCGCATCAAGCAGCCAATCGTCGAATTCACCTTTCTTAAGCAATTCTATTTGCTCCATGATAAGGTCTTTCACCTCTTCCAGCGATTGGTTCTGCTTTGCATTACCATAGATGGTATGAATGGAATAGTCGTTCAAGTCATTTACAAAGGATCCTGCATTCAGTACTGCTTGCTGTTGCTTTAGATTTAGGTCTATGAGCCCGGCTTCTGAGTTATTGAGTAGCATGTCAATCAACTTAATCTTTAAATATTCATCGGACCCTGTTCCGTTAAATCGGAATCCCATTTGAAGAAATTCAGCATCCGGACCAATAACTTCAGCAACTCGTGGCTCAGTGATTGGCTCTTCTTGTACCTTGGTCCAGGTGGGTAACTCTTCATTGGGCTCCCAATCACCGAAGTATTGATCTACCAACTTGATGGTCTCTGTGTAGTCAATATCTCCACTCATACAGATGGCTACATTATTTGGCCTGTAGTAGGTATTGAAATAATTTTTGATCTCTGTGATCGATGGATTTTTCAAATGATCAATCGTTCCGATTACTGTTTGTGTGCCATAGGGGTGTTTTCTGAAAACTTCCGAATACATAGTCTCGAATACCTTCCAATTATCATTATCCAAGGACCGGTTTTTTTCTTCATAGACCGCCTCAAGTTCCGTATGAAACAATCGATTGACAATTTTCTTGAATCGCTTTCCTTCTAGCTCCAGGAATCTTGGCAGCTCATTCGCAGGCATGTCTACAGTATAGACCGTTCTGTCTTCGGTAGTATAAGCATTCAATCCTTTGCCACCAAGCATTGAGATCATCTTGTCATACTCATTAGGAATCGCGTATTCTGCAGCTTTATTGGAATACGCATCGATTTTAGCGTAATAGGCTTTTCTTAGCTCAGGATCATCGAGGGTTGCATAGTGGTTAAACATTTGCTCTATGCTGTCCAGCATGATTTCTTCCTCACCATAATCTAATGAGCCAAATAGATCCGTTCCCTTGAACATCATGTGCTCCAAATAGTGAGCAAGACCCGTATTATCTGCAGGATCGTTTTTACCGCCAGCCTTTAAAGGAGTAAAAATGTGGACACGTGGGGCATTCTCATAGTCACTCAGATACACCTTTAATCCATTGTCCAGTGTATAGATTCGGGTATTCATCGGATCACCCGCCACATACTCATAAGTATATCCATCCTCTGTTGCAGTTTTGGTTTCATATGAAGCACTTTCCTGCCCAGGTTGACAGCTGATTAGGAAGCCAACACCTAACACAATTAATGATTTTTTCATAGATTTTGAATCTTAGATTACTTATTCGAAAATGATCCAAAAAAGCCAGAAAACAAAAAAGTCTACCCATTTCAGATAGACTTTTACGTTAGCGGTAAAATTTATATTCATTTTCTAGAAAACAGGACTAATTTTCGTTCTTAAGAAAATTTCTTAATACATAATTGAGAATTCCACCGTGTTTATAATATTCTACATCCACTCCTGAATCCAACCTTACTTTTGCCTGAAATGATACTTTGGAGCCATCTTCCCTGATAGCGGTCACGTCTACCATTTTTCCAGGTGTTAGGTTATCTGAGATTCCAGTGATGTCGTAGGACTCCTTTCCTGTCAGCCCTAGTGTATCCTGGGTTTGACCCTCCTCAAACTGAAGAGGCAACACGCCCATACCTACCAGATTGGATCGGTGTATGCGCTCATAGCTTTCTGTGATTACGGCCTTTACACCTAAAAGCTGTGTGCCTTTTGCTGCCCAGTCCCTTGAAGATCCTGAACCGTATTCTTTTCCTCCAATTACTACAAGCGGAGTGCCTTCTTTCTGATACTTCATAGATGCATCAAATACCGTCATTTCTTCTCCAGTCGGAATGTAGGTGGTCCAACCCCCTTCTCTACTAGCTAGTTTATTTTTTATTCGAACATTTGCGAAAGTTCCTCTCATCATTACCTCATGGTTACCTCTTCTGGAACCGTATGAGTTGAAATCCCTTTTCTCTACCTTATGTTCCACCAGGTATTTTCCAGCAGGATGCTCCGGCAAAAACTTACCAGCAGGAGAGATATGATCTGTAGTGACCATGTCACCTAACTGAAGCAATACCTTTGCACCTTTAATGTCTTTAGGCTCGGGAACTACTTCAGAAATATTCTTAAAAAAGGGTGCCTCCTGGATATATGTAGATTTAGCATCCCATTCGTATGTTTGACCAGTAGGAGCATCCAGATTTTTCCATGTTTCGTCACCGTCGAAGATGGTTTCGTAATTGCTTTTGTAATCTTCCGGCCGAAGGACTTTTGTCATTACGTTCATTATCTCTGACGAAGAAGGCCATAGGTCTTTCAAATACACGGGATTACCTTCTTGATCATTACCAAGTGGATCATTGTTCATATCGAATTCCATGGTGCCTGCCAACGCATATGCCACCACAAGCATCGGAGAGGCCAGGAAATTCATTTTGATATTGGGATGGATCCGGGCTTCAAAATTTCGATTTCCAGAAAGGGCCGAACAAACCACCATATTGTTTTCAATGACTGCTTGCTGCACTTCAGGGATCATATCACCTGAGTTTCCAATACAGGTTGTACAGCCGTAACCGACTGTATGGAATTTTAAAGCATCGAGTTCTTTGCTTAAATCGGATTTGTCTAGGTATTCGGTTACGACTCTCGAACCAGGAGCCAGGGAGGTTTTCACCCAGGGTTTGATCTGAAGTCCTTTTTCATTGGCTTTCTTGGCAATCAATCCTGCCCCAATCATGACACTCGGATTAGAGGTGTTGGTACAGGAGGTGATCGCAGCCACCACTACTGACGCCTCATTCAGAGTGAAGTCGCCATAGTCTTTCGTGGAAACCTGAATACTTTGTCTTTTTGAATTAAAGTCGTTAAGCAACTTATCAATCTGTGGTTTAGCATCTTTTAGTAAGATCTTGTCCTGAGGTCTTTTTGGACCGGAAATGGTCGGTTCTACAGTACCTAAATCGAGTTCAATCACATCCGTATATTCGATCTCTGCTTTGTCATCTCTCCACAGTAAGTTCGCTTTGGCATAAGCCTCTACCATGTCTATATGATCTTCCGGACGACTGGTTTTTCTCATGTAGTCCAGCGTCTGTGCATCGATGGGCCAGTGGGTATCCGTACAGCCAAACTCTGGAGACATATTGGAGATGGTTGCCCGGTCTGTTACTGCCAGATTAGCCAATCCAGGACCAAACACTTCAACAATTTTTCCAACTACGCCATAATCTCGAAGCAATCGGGTGATGGTCAATACCAGGTCGGTAGCAGTGGTGCCTTCAACCATTTTACCAGTGATCTTCAATCCAATTACTTCCGGTAGGATCATGTATATCGGTTGACCGAGCATGGCTGCTTCTGCTTCAATGCCTCCAACACCCCAACCCAGTACCCCAATGCCGTTGACCATCGGTGTATGTGAGTCGGTACCGACTAGCGTATCGGGGAATAAATAGCCATCACGGTTGATGACGCCTTTGGCAAGGTATTCCAGGTTTACCTGGTGGCAAATACCCATACCAGGAGGTACAACGCTGAAATTGGTAAAGGCCTGTTGGCCCCATTTAAGGAGTTTGTATCGTTCGGCATTACGTTCGTATTCCAGGTCGACATTTTTCTGGTAAGCATCAGGTGTACCAAAATGGTCCACTACCACAGAGTGATCTATAACCATGTCTGCAGGGACGACCGGATTGGTTTGGCTAGTGTCTTTTCCTTTTCTGCCAACCTCTGCTCGGATGGAGGCGATATCAACTACTGCAGGTACTCCGGTAAAATCCTGCATCAGGACACGTGCTGGAGAGTAGGGAATGTCTTTTTTACCCGCTGTTTCTTTCCAGTTTAGGATGGTTTCCAAATGCTCCTCGGTAACAGCAAATGCGTCATAATTCCTAATGGCATTCTCTAGAAGAATCCGAATGGAGTAGGGGAGCCTGTTGACTTCTGGTTTATTTTCAGCCAGGTCTTTCAGACTGAAGTATTTATGTATTCCAAGTTTTGAAGTGAGTGCTTTTTCGATTCCAAAAAAATCCTGTGGCATATGATTGATGTTTAAAATGAGCGATAGTGTTAAAGATAAACATCAATGACGGGTTATTTAGTTCTGGGGTGTTAAGTAAGGGATAAATGAGTCTTACGCCTAACTAAAATGACCAGTTGCTAAATCAGATTAAGTTTAAAGATTTCACTAATGTTTCTAAAATGCTCTGTTCGCATATTCATTTTAGTATCTGTTAGTGGTCTTATTTTGTTGCATAAACACCAATGCAAGCATTGACAAAGGGTGAATTTCCAAGATTTAGTACTGACAGAGAGTTCCATTCATCTCCATAAATTGCGCCTCTTATAAAAGTTGCTTGCGTTGCATATTTTTCTGTTAGATAAATTCTTAGATGGAAGTCATCATTCTTTTTCAAGTCCGATAGAATTTTTGTAGAAATGAATACTCCACCACTAGGAAATGGAATATTTAATTTATCAGTTGAAACTATTTGCTTTTTCTTATTTCCAGGCTCAATGGTAGCTTTCAACTTCGTAATTAGTTCAGTTGGATGTCCATTGAATTGATAAAACCTGATTTGAATTTTACAGTTTGATGGTAATTCGTTATTTATTTTTAGATAGACATCAAGTATTTCCTGGAATTGGCCTTGGTTAGAAATGTATATACCTACTTCGTAATCCTTGTAAAGGCTAAAAGTGAAATTCTCTTTATTTAAAAATCCAAGCTTAGTTGACTTTATTTTTTTTTCTCCAAACACAACCACTTCTTCCAACTCAATCTTCGGCTGAATATGTATTGTGTCGACTTTAGCTTGTGAAACACAATAAATAGGTATTAGAATGGATATAAATTTTAACAATTTCATATAAAGTATGAACCCGAGATACTCGGGTTCTTTATGTGTTTGATAATTTTATTCACATACAGTTTTCCAGCGAATCCAAAATCTGTATGTATCAGTACAACATACTTCACCAAATTCGTTTGGAATGCACTCTGTCTCTTTTCCCCAAAACTTAGCTTCAGCATTGTTAGTGAAACCAAGCATGAATACAGCAGAGAAGACTGTAATCAAGAAACCTTTTTTGAAATTTGATAGTGATTTAAATTTTCTAATGTGTTTAAAATTTTTTGTTTCAAAATGACCCTCACTTTTAAAGTTGAGGTTGGAAAATATTTCCGTTAATTGTCATAAAATTAACACTTTATTACTTATTCAGTTCTTTTTCTCATATAGTGAGTTGCTTTTCCATATCTTGGCTCTTCTATAAGAACTGTAAACTTTCATATTGCACTGCATCTATGACCACTAACATTCGGATATGTTGCACTTGTGCAAACATATCTACCTTATATCTTTTTGCACCTGTTTTCTTTCAACCAACTGAAAATCAGGTATAAAACCAATTTTTAGTCGTTTGTAAACGCTTGTTGTCGGTTATATCACGCACTATGTTTTTCTTACTTTTTCAAAGATACCGTTTACTACCATCCCTATGAAAGGTAATAAAAAAGCCCGAGTATAAAACTCAGGCTTTTAGTTTCTATTACTGATAGTTACCTATCAGTTCACCAATTGTTTACTTGATGGCTTAAAATCCGTTAAGTTGATTCCGTCTACGGCTGCTTCGTACTCTTCCATTCTAGGGGTTCTTCCCAGAATGGTGGAGAGTACCACGACTGGTGTGGATGAAAGCAAGGATTCCCCCTTTTTCTCATCAGAATCTTTTACAACTCTTCCTTTGAATAGTCTTGTAGATGTCGCCATTACTGTATCTCCCGGTGCTGCCTTTTCCTGGTTACCCATACATAGGTTACAGCCCGGTCGCTCCAGGTATAAGATGTTTTCGTACTTGGTTCGGGCATCTGCTTTAGGTGCATCGTCATCAAACTCAAAGCCTGAGTACTTTTTCAGTACCTCCCAATCGCCCTCTTCTTTCAGTTCATCTACAATGTTGTACGTAGGAGGAGCTACCACCAAAGGAGCCTTGAACTCTACCTTACCCTGCTGCTTTTCTACATTTTTAAGCATTTGCGCCAGGATCTTCATATCACCTTTGTGGACCATGCAGGATCCCACAAAGCCCAAATCCACTTTTTTCTCGCCACCATAATAGGAAAGAGGTCGTATCGTATCGTGTGTATAGCGCTTGGATACATCGATGTTATTCACATCCGGATCGGCAATCATCGGTTCGCCTACAATGTCCAAATCAACTACCACTTCCGCGTAGTAGTTCGCATCTGCATCGGGTTTTAGCGCAGGTTTCTCACCCGATCTTATTTCTGCGATGCGTCTGTCTGCAATGTCGATCAGGCCTTGAAGCACCTGCTTCTCATTATCCATGCCCTTTTCAATCATGATCTGGATGCGGTCTTTTGCAATCTCCAGTGACTGAATCAATGTCTCGTCCTCAGAAATACAGATGGAGGCCTTAGCTTTCATTTCTGCTGTCCAGTCGGTGAAGGTGAAGGCCTGATCAGAAGTTAATGTTCCAATATGTACCTCAATCACTCTTCCCTGGAAGACGTTTTCTCCATCGAATTGGTGCAGCATTTGTGCTTGCGTAGCGTGCACTACATCACGGAAGTCCATGTAGGGTTTCATCTCTCCTTTGAAGGTCACTTTCACTGATTCCGGAATCGGCATAGAAGCTTCTCCAGTTGCCAGTGCCAGTGCTACAGTTCCCGAATCAGCTCCGAAGGCAACCCCTTTGGACATACGGGTGTGTGAGTCACCTCCTATGATCACTGCCCAATCGTCAACCGTAATGTCATTCAATACCTTGTGGATCACATCGGTCATAGCATGGTATTTTCCTTTCGGATCACGACCAGTGATCAACCCAAAATCATTCATGAACTTCATGAGCTTAGGAATGTTGGCTTGCGCTTTCTTGTCCCAAACAGAAGCCGTATGACAACCAGATTGATACGCTCCATCCACGATCGGTGAAATGGTTGTTGCCGCCATGGCCTCTAATTCCTGAGAAGTCATCAATCCAGTGGTATCCTGGGATCCGACAATGTTTACTTTCACACGAACATCTGAACCGGCATACAATGTTTTACCTGGAGTAGTTCCTACCGCATTCTTGTTGAAGATTTTTTCTACCGCGGTAAGTCCTTGTCCTTCTTTTATAATTTCTTTTGAAGGGGCATAAACGACTGGTGCTTCTATTCCAAGGGTCTTCGCAGCATTGGTTTGTAGCTTCTTACCAAAAACCACAGCATAAGATCCGCCTGCTTTGATGAATTCTACCTTTTGTGGCGTCAATGAGCTGGAGATATCAATTAACTCCCGATCGCCGCTATATAGTTTCTTCTCCTTCGTGTTGATGGTCAACACGGTACCGGTTGCTACCGAATAGGCTTCTTCCAATACAGGTTCGCCATCGGCGTCTACTACAGTATTTCCATTGGCATCTTTTTTCTTCGCCCAGTTTTTCAGGTCGATCCCAATACCTCCTGTCACGCCTACAGTCGTGAGGAAAATAGGGGAGATGCCGTTCGTTCCCGCGATGATTGGTGCAATGTTTACAAATGGAACATATGGACTTCCGGGAATACCTGTCCATAATGCCACGTTGTTCACTCCTGACATCCGAGAAGAGCCCACACCCATGGTACCTTTTTCAGCAATAAGCATGACACGCTTATCCGGGTGTTTTTCTTTCAAGGCTGTGAGTTCAGCCTGCATTTCTTTGTTGTGCTCGAAGATGC
This sequence comes from uncultured Roseivirgaceae bacterium, assembly GCA_964459925.1. Classification (GTDB taxonomy): domain Bacteria; phylum Bacteroidota; class Bacteroidia; order Cytophagales; family Cyclobacteriaceae; genus Ekhidna. Next base: position 30,994 of record CAYWOQ010000025.1, on the reverse strand, counting down.
ACTGACCATGCAACTCACGATCGGATCTGGAGTGGGCATCTGCACCGGGAGACAGTAAATCGGTAGAAATATCTCCCTCTCCAGCAATAAATGTGACGATTTTGATTTCTTCTTCTACGTCCGGAAGTTGGGTGAAGAATTCTGCATTCGCATAACTATCCAACAGTTCTTTAGCAATGGCATTACCTGATTTGAAAGCTTCTTCCAATCGAGTGGTATCTGCATCATACAGAAAAACTTGTGTTTTGAGTACCTCGGCCGCTTCTTTGGCAATCTCTTCGTCATTACCTAGTGCCAAGTCCAAAAGGACCTCAACGGATGGACCACCCTTCATATGAGACAGCAATTCAAAAGCGAAGGAAGAGGTGATTTCTTCCACTATGGATTCCCCAAGAATGATCTCTTTTAAAAACTTAGCCTTTGCTCCCGCAGCACTGGTTGTTCCTGGTAAGGTATTGTAAATGAAAAAGTGTAACGAGTCCTTTCTATGCTCATGAGTTATATCCTTTATCTGCTCGATGATCTCACTTAGTAATGCAGCATCATCGATTGGTTTTGGATGAAGACCCTGCGCTTTTCGTTCTTCAATTTCCTTGAGGTAATCCTGGTAAATACTCATATAGGTTTTCTTGTTTATGATACACTCTTTTGAGCTGACAAAAATAATTCAATGTTGGTTTGCAGCTAATGACTTGATTGGCACTTTGACTTGGTCAAGGTTAAGGGTTAAGCTATTTTTTGTCCTTTTGATGCAGTCCACAGTTTGTACCAGTCCTCATGGGTAAGCTCGATTTTCATTGCTTCAAGTGCCGTCTGCACTCTTGAAACTTTTGAGGTACCTAGAACCGGTATGATGCCTGCAGGATGTTTTCTAAGGAATGCCAGGAGCAATTGATCATGACCAGCCGAATATTTTTCACCTAATTCGTCTAATGTCTTTCTAATTCTTACAAACTGTTCTTCTTCACCATCGAAGATTTGTCCTCCACCCAGAGGTGACCAGGCAGCCGGCTGAATCTTTTTATGAAGTAATTGATTCAGACGACCATCTTCGAACGGAGCAAGATGTGTTAATGAAGTTTCTATCTGATTGGTTGTGACCTCTACGTATTCGGTCAGGATTTCCAGTTGGTGAATTAAAAAGTTAGAGACCCCAAAATGGATAATTTTTCCCTTTTGTTTTGCTTCTGATATGGCCTCTGCGATCTCCTCAAAATTCATCAGGAAGTCTGGACGATGGATAAGAAAAGTATCAATTTTATCGACCTTCAAATTTTGAAGTGCCAGATCTATTGATTTTGAAATGTATGACTTTGTAGAATTGTAGTGCTTCATGCCAATCGCTGGTCGATTGTCTGAAGGATAGGCGATACCGCATTTGGTGGTGATATTGACTTTGTTTTTCAAATCCGGACGGGAAGCAATTACGTTTCCAAATTCTTCTTCAGTAGTATGGCCACCGTATATATCTGCATGATCAAATGCATTAACACCTAAGTCAAGGCATCCATCAATAAAGGCTTCCAGTTCTTTTTGATTGTAGTTGGCACCCCAGGTACCAAGCTTCATACAGCCGATGAGAAGTGGTTGTTTATACATAATTCAAAGATAAAACCTCATTTATTATCGTCATTCCCTTGCGAATATGCGAAGCATAGGAGACTTGGGAATCTTTTCTTAAAGCATTTCTTTTACCGTATCTGAAAGATCAACCAGATTAGGATTAAACTCTTTGATGAGCTTATCTTTCCAATCTCTATTCCATTTCTTCATTTTCTTTTCTCTTTCAATTGCTGTTTTAATGTGCTCAAAAAATTGATAGTAGAGCAAGTCGGTACAGTTATACTTTTTAGTAAATACTGAACTTACACCATTATTATGTTCCTGAACGCGATTGTAAAGATTGTTAGTCACTCCAATATAAAGTACAGTTCGTCCGCTATTGGATATAATATAGACATAGCCACCTTTAGCTTTCATAGTATCTTTCGCAAGATAGAAGAGATTCCCATGACTCGATCTACTGATCTCGCAAGGGAATGACGCCTAAATAATTGATATAAGATTAGTTCCACTAGACTACCTGGAAATGTTGGATACAATTATCGTCTATGCTATCATGCTTCAGAAATTCCGTCAATCCTTTGCGACCTTGCTGGAAGCCGCAAAATAGGATTTTGAACCCTTACTAGAGCTTTCCCAAAAACGCCATCGTATCCACATTATCTGCGTAATCCCACAGTTCTGGCCGCTGTGCCTCCCCAAATGGAATGTGGTCACGGCCAACGATACACTGAATTTTATTTTTATGCTGTTCTAAGATCGAAAGTAAAGATGTTTCATTTTCATATTCTTGATGATAAAGTACACTAATTGGAGAGACTAAATCTTCAGTAGAGGAAACCAATAAAAATCCAGTATCCAGGTGCGGTGTTTTATTGACCAGATAGATGGATTTATAGTAATCATAATTGTTTCGATATTTATTATGATGAATGATTTCGTTGTACCCTTCGAAGTGTGGAAATAGGGTTCTGATATCAAAACCAACGGGTGTGAAGACCTTAGAAACATTTCTACAACCTAAACCAAAATAGGAAAAGATATCTTCTCCGAGATATTGCAACTCATCATCCGATTCATCTCCACTGATAACCGCTACTGATGTTCTATTCTTTCTGATGATCCTTGGAATGTTTTTGAAATAGTATTCAAAATACCTGGCTGTGTTATCGCTGCCTGTCGCAATGACGGCATCTATTCCTTTGAGTTTGTCCCTTATTTCAAGGTTCTTCTTAAATCCTGGTTCAATTTCCAGGATCCAATCAATGATGGTTTGTGTTAGAAAGGTATCGTCGCTACTTGGTTTTGCAGCTGCAAAATGCCCTGAGATCAATACAGAGAGTAGGTCATGAAACCCAACCAATGGGATATTTCCTGCCATGACGATTCCCACAATTTTAGGTATCTCATTGTTATTTGGATATCGGGAAACCCATTCTTCCAATTTCTGAGCTTCCAACATAAACGAAATTCCTTCGAAGGCATTTTTCACACTTTCTTCGGTAAACCACCCGTTTTTGAGCTTGGCCTGCTGGGTCAGTTTGTCCATTTCGTCTCCTGATAGGTTGTTGATTTTTTCTCTTAGATGTCTGAAGGCTGCTAGCCGCTCGGTTTTTTGCATAAAAATGTGAATTTGTCCGACATTTCTGGTTGGGACGCAAACTTATTGCGATTAATTTTGTTGCTGGTAAAAGATTTAGATAAAGAGGTTATGGCAATAATGATTACTGACGAATGCATTAATTGCGGTGCATGTGAACCAGAGTGTCCTAATACAGCTATATATGAAGGTGGTGTAGAATGGAAATGGGCGGATGGAACAGACCTGAATGAGATTGAGTTGGAGGATGGTTCTTCAGTGGATGCTAAAGAAATACAAGAGCCGGTTTCGGACGAATTCTATTACATAGTTCCAGGTAAGTGTACTGAGTGTACAGGTTTTCATGAAGAACCGCAGTGTGCTGCTGTTTGTCCTGTTGATTGTTGTGTTCCGGATCCGGATTACGTGGAAACTGAAGATGAATTGCTTGCTAAAAAGGAGTGGTTGCACCTGTAATTACTGCATCTTTTTCCTTTTGATGAGGTAGGCTCCAAGAATCTTATCGTACGAGTCACTGGTATTTACGGGAACGAAATCAATTTTCATTGACCCGCATTTTATCTTTAATTCATGATAAAATGTACTCATAGCTTTTTGATACTCGTCTTTAAATTCGTAGGGATTTAATCGAACACTTTCATTTGTTTCGATATCAATAAATTTATAGGGACGATCTTCAAAATTGAAGTTTAATTCACTTTCATGATCGGTAACATGAAACAGTATTACTTCATGCTTATTGTGTTTCAGGTGCTGAAGGGCTTTTAAAAGTTCTTCTTCATTTTCATTTTGAAACATATCCGTGAAAATGACGATTAAAGATCTTTTGTGTGCTTTATCTGCTATTTCATGTAAAACAGATGCTATATCTGTTTTTTTCTTCGGTGTTGCCTTGTCCAGTTTAGCTAGTTCCGTCAGTAACGTATTCAGGTGTGATCGGGTGCTTCTCAAATCTGTTTCAACCTCTAGAATGTCCGAAAAGACTGACAAGCCGACAACATCTCGTTGTTTTGTAAGTAGGTAGGCCAAGGCTGAAGAAGCAAAGACTGAAAACTTAAGTTTATCTTTTCCTGGCAATGGATAATGCATGGAAGCAGAATTATCCAACAGAATCCGACATCTTAAATTAGTTTCTTCTTCATACTGTTTAGTAAACAACTTATCTGTTCGGGCATAGACCTTCCAATCGATGTGTTTGGTGCTTTCTCCAAAGTTGTAAAGTTTATGCTCAGCAAATTCTACAGAAAAGCCATGATAGGGGGATTTATGTAATCCGGTTATAAATCCGTCAACTAGTTGCTTTGCTATTAAACCGAGGTTCTCAAATTGATTTATTTCAGAAATACTGCTACTCATGAATGATTATCGTGTGCTACTTGACAGAAGTTTTGTTGTAAAATACTAGAATGACTTATATTTAGCCCGATTTATTCAAAAAACACCTAACACAAATATTAACATCGTGGAAGAGAATAACGAAAAAGGCAGAGACGAGATCTATTCAGAGAGAGTAAAAGCGGGTAAACGTACGTACTTTTTTGATGTGAAAGCGACAAGATCAAATGATTATTACCTAACCATCACTGAAAGCAAAAGGAAGCCAAAAGATGATGGTTTCTATTACGAAAAACATAAGATTTTCTTGTATAAAGAAGATTTTAATAAATTCGTAATTGCGTTAAACACTACAGTTAACCATGTAAAAGATGAGTTATTACCTGAAGTGGATTTTGAACAATTCGATCGTGAAGATGAACAACATGAAGTTGTAAATGCTGAAATAACAGATTCAGATTCAGATTTGAAATGGGATTAAGATTTTTTTTATAAGTATGAAGAGTGAGAACCTCGGCAAGTATTGTTGAGGTTTTTTTTCTGCTAATTTTGCGCCTCTTTAACGATTAGAAAAAAATTTATGGGTTTACAATGTGGCATTGTAGGACTTCCAAATGTTGGAAAATCCACACTTTTTAATGCTTTGTCGAACGCAAAGGCAGAAGCTGCCAACTTTCCTTTTTGTACAATAGAGCCAAATGTTGGTGTTATTACTGTTCCTGATGACCGTCTGAAAACCCTTGAGAATCTTGTTAATCCTAAAAAGGTACTTCCAACGGTTATTGAATTCGTGGATATCGCAGGATTAGTGAAGGGGGCAAGTAAAGGAGAAGGACTTGGAAATCAATTCCTCGCTAATATCAGAGAAGTAGATGCGATCATACATGTTATCAGGTGTTTTGAGAACGATAATATTGTTCATGTAGCTGGGAAAGTTGATCCAATCGAGGATAAGGAAGTTATCGACACTGAGCTTCAACTTAGAGATTTGGAATCTGTAGATAAACGAATTCAACGTGTAGAAAAAATTGCTAAATCTGGTGATAAAGAAGCTAAAGCCGAATATGATGTATTGCTTCAATTTAAAAAGCACCTAGAAAGTGGACAGAACGCTCGATCGCTTGAGATGGACAAGGAACATCGGAGTTACATAAAGGTATTGCAATTACTTACAGATAAGCCTATCATCTATGTTGCCAACGTAGATGAGGAAGTAGTAAACTCTGGAAATAAATGGAGTGATAAACTAAAAGAAAACAATGCAACTGAAGATGCTCAAATGATTATTGTCTCAGCAGGGTTGGAAGCTCAAATTGCTGAATTCGAAGATCCGGAAGAAAAGCAAATGTTTTTGGAAGAGTATGGACTAGAAGAATCAGGATTGAATCGCCTTATCAAAGCATCCTATACCTTGCTTGATTTAATTACATATTTTACTGCAGGTGAGCAAGAGGTGCGAGCCTGGACCATTAAAAAAGGTTGGAAAGCCCCTCAGGCGGCTGGAGTTATTCACACAGATTTTGAGAAGGGATTCATCAAGGCAGAGGTAATAAAAATTCCAGATTATGAGCAATATAAAACGGAAGCTGGTTGTAGAGAAGCCGGGAAACTAGCTATTGAAGGTAAGGAATACGTAGTTCAGGACGGTGATGTTATGCATTTCAGATTTAATGTTTAAAAGTCTTCAATAGATCTGAATTTTTTGTAACCAACCAGCTCATCAAAAATATTGCCTGGTCTTCGGTAATAAACCAATATTTCATACTCATTTTCTGTTTGAAAATGACTGCCTTCAAAATGGTGTTGCGGTAGATTACTATCTGTAACGACGTACTGATAATCATAATAACCCTGTTTGAGATACATATCGGTGTAATAAGATTGATTTTGTCCATCATAATTCATTAGGTTTTTATCCTCTAATCTCCAATCATTGAACCTTCCAGCTACATAAATCTTACCTGTTATTTGATCACTTTTAAGTAGAAAACGCACTCTTGCATAGTCTGTATTAAGACTTGTTTCCAACTGATCATTGTTTTGAATAATGTAGTTTCCATTAATGTCCTGAAAGTTTAAGGAATAGCCTTTTTGAGCTCTAGACTTATCGATTCCTAGTTGAGCAAAGATTTCAGTCCCGGTATTTTGTATCCTGGCAACATTTCTCCCGGCTACATTCAAAGTACGCAGGTCTGTCCATCTAAATTCATTCCATCCGGGGAAGGTAGTAGTCTCATCCAAATGTCTGTAGTCGATCGACCCTTCGTTTGCTCTGATTAATGTAGGGGGGATAGTAGCAATGGCAGTTCTCCAGTTATGATTCTGCAGAATAACAGGCATTATATCTTTTGTAGGCATACTCACGAATAGATTTCCATAAGAAACAATGAACTCTAACTGTTGATCAGTTGCTCTTTTACTAATATTGTTGCTGATTCTAACTAATTGATTAATGGAGGCTATGGACTCGTACACTGAGAATTTTCGAGTGATAAGTACGTCATTGGGATTGGCCCTCCTAAATACTGAAACGATGAAATTGCCGCTTATGGATGGTTTTGGTATTTGAAAACGATAGTTGACGTATGGTTGTGTGGTGTTTAATGAATAGTCAAATTCAGAAATTCTGCTATTATTGATTTGAGCAAGATATTCCATTTCACGTAATCGCGAACGTGACCAATCTTTATTACAGTGAAAGATCTGAGCGCCTAAGTTTTCATACTGGTCAGTGAGCAGATCAAATTCCATAAAAAGCTGTTCATTTTCTCCAAGATTGATAATGGGATTGCCTAAAGGGTTTACCTGACCATTAACTAAAGGGAATAGGTTGACATTGCCCACAATCGCTTCATATTCATGATTTTCAAATAAAATCTTCTTATCTGCAAGGTTTTTTTGGGGTATTACGGGTTCACATTGTACTAATAGAAGTAGTATGGCGATTATTAGAATGTTCTTCATAACTTTGATAAGATAGTGGCCAAAATACGGATTACAACTTTAACTATTGGCGAAGGGTCTATAAAATGTCGTTCAGCGAAGAAAAACTTATAAAAGGCTGCCAAAAAGGCAAGAGAGACTACCAACAAGCCCTGTATGATAAATATGCAGATGGGATGTACTTAGTGGCGCTACGTTACTCTAAAATGCAGCAGGAAGCAGAAGATATTTTGCAGGAAGCTTTTGTTAAGGTGTTCAAAAATATTAGCAGCTTTAGAAAAGACTCTTCTCTGGCATACTGGATTAAGCGAATAGTAGTGAATACAGCATTAAATCATCAACGAAGCAAATTGTACCTCTATCCCATGGTTGATGTGACTGAACTTAATGATTGGAGCGATAGGGAATCAATCATTTCAGGATTAGGTTATCAGGAGCTACTGGAATTGATCCGGGAATTACCAACAGGTTGTCAGATCATATTCAATCTTTTTGCAATTGAAGGGTATAAACATCATGAAATCGCTAAAAAGCTAGAGATAAGTGAGGGTACTTCAAAGTCACAATACTCAAGAGCAAAATCAATATTGACCGAAAAAATTATGAATCAGGAGCATTTGCGATATGGAAAGCTTTGAAGATTCGATAAAGAACAGCTTTAAAGACAAGTCTGTAAAGGCTCCTGCCCATGTTTGGGAAAAGGTGGAATCAAACCTTAATGCAGATTTGGTTACTATTTTCCAATCCAAACAACTACTTCACAAATGGATTTCAGCTGCGGCCATTCTAATTGCATTTATTTCATTGGCTTTTCAATATCAACCTTTGTATAATAATTCTTCTGAAACGGTTTATGAGGGTGATTCTTTTAACGCGCTTTTAGGAAGTAAATACCACCACTACAGTGATTTCCAGACTGATTTTAATAGAAACAGGACGAAAGAATTATTACATCCCTTAGTAATTGCAAGGGCAGAAGAATCAAGAAAGGATGCAGGTCCTTTAACTGTTTCTGAAGAACCAGCATTGTATGATATTCATATTCAAGACGATCTTGCAAGCAAATGGGAGATAAAAACAGCAAAAGTAGAGCAGGAAATATACCCTTATCATCAGGGAGCCACATATACAACTTACAAGCGCAAGCATAATGAGAGCTCAAAGGTTTGGGCAGGCATTGAGGCAGGTGCAGGAAGCTTTAATACCGCAATATCAGGGTCAAACGTGTTTTCCGGTAGTATTAATCAGGCCAGTTTAGCTTCAGCCCTCGGAAGTGATGGTTTCATTAATCCAACAGCAAATGTAAATCCTGATATGGATCCAGGTTTAGCTACATCTATTGGTTTTGATTTTGGGATGCGTTTAGGAAATAAATGGACATTAGAAACTGGTTTGGCGTATACCAACGTTGATTCACGAGGTGACGCATCAATCAATGTTTTAGATATTTATACTATTGACAACAGTGAGTTCTCAGATCCAATCAACCCAGATTCTGAATTACTGATTACCGGAGCGACATCAAGGGAGAGTGCTTTGGAAGTCCAGGATACATATGACTATGATATAGATGTGAGAACAAACTTTCGTTTTACCTCATTGCCCATGAAAGCCGGGTATTTTGTAATGGATCGAAAAATGTCCTTGCGAGTCAATGTTGGGTTTGCGGCAAACTATTTTGTAGGGAGTCAACTAAGAGGTTCAGATAATGTAATCAATGGGTCAGCCAACGATTTATTTAATACCTGGTCATTTGACGGATTAGGTGGAGTCGAATTAGGTTATTCTTTGTTAGACCGTCTAGATGTAACACTTGAACCTAATTATCGGCAAGCAATTACCCCTCTTAATGGATCTAATGACGCATCTTCTCGGTTCCTTGTTCAGACTGGAATTAGATACAAAATTCAGTAAACCAACCATCCTGTTCTTTTTTGCATTAAAATAAGAGATGTAACCTTTTCTCGTTAAGTGAGTACTTAATTAAGTCAACTAACTCAATACTATTCAAATCATGCCCATCCGAAGAGGACTCCTTCTTCTTTTCCTTGTTATATTCTTTCAAGCCATGGCACAGGATGATCAATTACCTGAGACCAAATCCTATACTACAGCAAGAAAGTCAACTGAAATTGTCATTGACGGAAAGCTTGACGATGAAGCATGGGATCAGGTTAAATGGGGTGGTGATTTTGTTGGACATGATCCAGAGTATTTAGCTGAACCATCTCAGAAAACGCAATTTAAAATACTCTATGATGCCAAATTTTTGTATGTAGGAATAAGAGCATTCGATACAGAACCAGACAAAATCGTTAAGCGAATGTCTAGGAGAGATGGATTTGATGGAGACTGGGTAGAAATAAACTTCGATAGTTACAATGATAAAAGAACCGCCTTCTCTTTTACTTCTTCTGTATCAGGTGTAAAAAGTGATGAATTTGTATCTAATAACGGAGATAATTGGGATTCAACCTGGGATCCCATATGGTACCTAAAAACAAGTGTTGATGAATTGGGGTGGATCGCTGAATTAAAAATTCCACTATCTCAGCTAAGGTTCGCGAATAAAGACGAACATGTCTGGGGAATCCAGCTAACAAGGAGATTCTTTAGAGAACAAGAACGTTCTACCTGGCAACCGGTCGATCCCAATGCTCCGGGTTGGGTACATCTTTTTGGTGAGTTAAGAGGCATCAAAGGGATTAGGCCACAAAAGCAATTGGAAATCTTGCCTTATGTATTAGCATCGGCCCAAACCTATCCAAAAGAGGAGGATAACCCATTTCGTGAGAGTGGAAAAGAATTTGATGGGAATGTTGGAGTAGATGCTAAAATTGGCTTAACCTCAGATATTACACTCGACCTGACAATCAACCCTGATTTTGGTCAGGTGGAAGCGGACCCCTCACAAGTGAATCTTGGAGCGTTTGAACTCTTTTTTAGAGAGCAAAGACCCTTTTTTCTGGAAGGAAACAACATTCTTGAGTTTAGAACCAGTGGTGGTATTAATAACCTTTTTTACTCCAGACGAATAGGTAGAAGACCTCAGGGTTTCTTGACCGATGATGACATTGCATACGCGGATGTACCTGGCCAAACCCGTTTATTAGGGGCAGCCAAAGTCACGGGGAAAAATGCGAAAGGTTTTTCATGGGGTGTCCTTGAATCGGTTACTCGACGAGAATATGCTGAGGTTGTCGATACCGTAGGAAACTTCAGAGATGAGGCGATTGAACCGATGACTAATTACTTTGCATCACGCTTTCAGCAAGATATTCAAGGAGGAAAGACTGTTTTTGGAGCAGTGTTTACAAACGTCAATCGATTTAATAATGAAGGTAATGGAATGGAACTTTTACATGATAATGCACAAAGCATGGGGGTTGATCTTGACCATAACTTTAAGGATCGTAAATATGGTGTGACACTTAAATTCTCAACGAGTAGAGTCGAAGGTTCTCCTGGATCTATTTATAGAACGCAAACAAGCTTTCAGCGAAGTTTTCAGCGAACCGATAACAATTACAAAGAAGTTGACTCAACAAGAACATCATTGCTTGGAACTGCCGGTACACTCTCTTTTGGTAAAAGAAGTGGTAATTGGAGATGGGCTGCAGGATCAAATTATCGATCGCCAGAATTAGAGCTTGATGATATAGGATTTCTTAGGCAAACGGATGTGGTAAATAATTGGTTTTGGAGCCAATATCGAATAAATAGAATCACGAAACTTTTTAGAAACCAGCGGTATAATTTTTACACTGAACAAAACTTGGATTTCGGTGGCGTGACTACCAGTAGGAGTTTTGACATGAATGCAGGAGTTCAGTTTAAGAATTTCTGGGGTTTTGATAGTGGCTTTTTTGTGGAGGGTAATCAAGTATCTAATGCAGACTTGAGAGGAGGGCCGTCAATTATTTATCCTGGTGGAAAGAATTGGTGGTATTGGATCGGTACAAATAATCAAAAGAAGTTTAGATTTTCATTTAACAACTGGTTTTATTGGGGTGACCAGAATTATGCAAAAAATTATGGAATCAACTTTAATATGACCGTTAGACCAATTGATGCCATTCGGATTTCAATCTCTCCTCGATACTCCAGAGGAAGAAATGATTTACAGTATGTCACCGACCTGGAATTAGGTGATGATTCCAGATACATCTTAGGCACTGTAAGTCAACTCACCTATAGTGCTTCTATTAGATTCAACTATAATATCACTCCAGATCTGACGCTGGAGTTTTGGGGCCAACCTTTTATGGCGACTGGCCTGTATGATAATTTTAAAAGGGTCACAGAACCAAATTCAGAAAGCTATTCAAACCGATTCAGTCTATACACAACAGAGGAAATCTCATTTGATGCAAATGAAAATGTTTTTGAGGTGTCTGAAGTATCAAGAAATGAGACCTATACATTTGGGAATCCTGACTTTAACGTGGTTGAGTTTAGATCAAATTTTGTCGTACGATGGGAATATATACCTGGTTCCGTTTTATTTCTTGTTTGGTCAAATAACGGGTCTGTGTTCAATCAAGACCGAAATAATAGCTTCTCCAACTTAAGTGCTCAATTCGATAATCTTGAAGCTACAAATACCTTTTTGATCAAGTACACTTATAGGTTCATTCTATAAGAATCTTCTCTAACTTTGGACATGTCTTAAAATAATAATATGCTCAAAGTAGTCATTATTGGCGCTGGAGGAGTAGGCAGAGTCACTGCCTACAAATGCGCCCAAAACAAGGATGTTTTTACCGAAATTGTCTTGGCATCCAGAACAATCTCAAAATGCGATGAGATTGCTAAAGACATTGAGAAAGATTTAGGTGTTGTCATTCAGACAGATCAAGTAGATGCTGACCATGTGGATCAAGTGGTCTCCCTATTTAGCAAACATCAGCCTAAATTGGTCATCAACGTTGCTTTACCTTATCAGGACTTGATCATTATGGATGCTTGCTTAGCATCCGGTGTACATTACTTAGATACTGCCAACTATGAACCCCCTGAAGAGGCCAAGTTTGAATATAAATGGCAGTGGGCTTATCAAGATAAGTTTAAGAAAGCTGGCCTTATGGCACTACTTGGGTGTGGATTTGATCCGGGAGTTACGGGGGTTTTTACTTCAAGAGCTGCAAAGCATTTCTTCGATGAAATCCACTATTTGGATATTGTGGATTGTAATGCAGGAGATCACGGGAAAGCATTTGCTACCAACTTTAATCCTGAAATAAATATTCGTGAGATCACGCAAAATGGGAAATATTGGGAAAATGGAAAGTGGGTAGAAACTAAACCATTTGAATTCAGGAAAGAACTTGAATATCCTAATATTGGTAGAAGGTCTTCCTATTTATTATATCATGAGGAGTTAGAGTCATTAGTAAAAAATTACCCTTCGATTAAAAGAGCAAGGTTTTGGATGACATTTGGAGATGAATATTTAACGCACCTTAGAGTCATTCAAAACATTGGAATGGCTTCCATTGAGCCGATTGTGTATGAGGGAAAGGCAATAATACCACTTCAGTTCCTTAAAGCCGTACTACCGAATCCCGGTGAACTCGGGGAAAATTATGAAGGTGAAACATCCATTGGATGTCGCATTAGTGGAGTAAAGAATGGGAGTGAAAAAACCTATTACATCTGGAACAATTGCAGTCATAAAGAAGCATTTGATGAAACTGGTGCACAAGGTGTTTCTTACACTACGGGTGTTCCTGCTATGATCGGAGCTTATATGATGTTAACAGGCAAGTGGTCAAATGCTGGTGTATTTAATGTCGAAGAATTTGATGCAGACCCATTTTTGGAAAAGCTATCAACTTCAGGACTACCCTGGTATGAAGCGCATGATTTAGATCTGGGAATGGATTGATATGACTTTTAAAATTGAAGAAGTACCGGACTTTTACAAAAATTACATAAGCCATGTAATTGAAAATGGGTTGATCGAATCGTTAAAGAAAAGTAGTGATGAACTTAATAGTACTTGCAGTGGACTTGATGAATCCCAGGCACTTTATCGATACGCAGATAACAAGTCGAGCATTAAAGATTTGATTCAACACTTGATTGATTCCGAAAGAGTTTTTTCTTATCGTGCCATGCGATTTGCAAGAAACGATAAAACGGAACTTTCAGGTTTTGATCACAACAGTTATGTAGACTATGCATTTGCAGATAAGTATGCCTTGATTGATCTTTTGAAATACTTCAATAATATCAGGCAGTCCAGCATTGATTTGTTTACGAATTTGAGCGAATCTGAACTCTCTCAAAAAGGGATATCAAATGGTGTGGAAATGTCAGTTGATATGATTGGATATATCATTAGCGGTCATACATTTCATCACCTAGCAGTAATTAAGGAGAAATATATCTAATGGCTATTCCTACTCCATGTTTTGTGCTGGATGAAGCAAAATTCATTCATAACCTTCAACTAATTGATCGGGTCCAACGTGAGGCGGATGTTAAAATCATTCTTGCCTTTAAAGGTTTTGCTATGTGGAGTGTATTTCCTACTATGAGGAAATATATAAGCGGAGCTACTGCAAGTTCATTGAATGAGGTGAAACTTTGTAATGAAGAGATGGGAGTGAAGGCTCATACCTATTGTGTAGCCTATGATCCTTCTGAATTCAGTGAAATTGCAGCAAAGTCTTCACATATCACCTTTAATTCGCTGAGTCAATTCAACCGTTTTGTCGATCAAGTTCCAGATCACGTTAGTTTGGGGCTTCGAGTCAACCCTGGCTGGTCTGATGTAGATACTGCACTGTATAATCCTTCAAGTCCCTCTTCTCGATTAGGTTTGGGATCAGAAGCACTAAATGAGCTACCAGAGCAGGTTGAGGGATTACATTTTCATGTTCTTTGTGAGTCTTCTTCATATGCACTTGAAAAGGTGTTAACCTCTTTTGAGGAAAGGTTTGGTCAATTCATTCCTATGCTCAAGTGGGTAAACATGGGTGGTGGACACTTAATGACAAGAAAAGGTTATGATTTAGATCACCTTATTGAGCTTTTGAAAGCTTTTAAAAATAAATATCAAGTAGAAGTAATTCTTGAACCTGGAAGTGCATTTGCCTGGCAAGTCGGAGACTTACATACAACCATTCTCGATATAACTGAGAATGGAGGAAAAAAAACTACCATATTCAATGGCTCTTTCACGTGTCATATGCCTGACTGCTTAGAAATGCCATATAGGCCCGAGATAGAAAACGGATCTTCAACAGCTAAGGATAACTGGCATGCCTATAGATTAGGAGGTGTAAGTTGTTTAGCGGGTGATTATCTAGACGAATATTGGTTTGAGAAAGCGCTTAATATCGGCGATAGCTTAATCTTCAAGGATATGATGCATTACACCATGGTAAAAACATCCACTTTTAATGGTGTTACTCATCCATCGATTGGTATGCTAAGAAAAGACGGGAACTTCGAACTAATCAGAACTTTTGAATATGGTGACTTTAAATCAAAGCTCTCATAGGGTCATTTTAGTTTAGGTTCTAATTCCCCCCGCATAAAGAGATTATATTCCTTACATGATAAATATCCTTCACCTAAGGAATAGGGGCATGTTTTATAGACCTGATCAAAAAGTCCGGTCTGAATCACTACACCTGACCCGTGACAGACGGGGCAGAGCATTTTTTCCAATCCACCACAATCGTACGCTGCACTCTCAAGATCGACTTCAAATTGTTTGGCTGCTTTTCGTTGAATTCTTAGATATTCATCCTCTGCAAATTGTAGAAACTGAATAGCTGGTTCGTAGTACCTTCCTTTTGTTCCTTTCAATTGAATGTATTTATTAAGCCAATTGATGCTTTGTTTGTATTTGCCCAGGTGATAGCTATTTCTTCCAAAAAAATAGGCTATTTCAGATGGAAGCTTTTCCATGTTTTGAAGCACAGACTGAAAAAGGACTTGAGCACTATCATACTTTCCTAATGCCATCAACTCAGCACCTTTATCAATCCTTCTAACTAACTCAGATTCACGAATGATTTGGCTAAAGGTGGTGAGAGATAAGAAAATGATAATAGAGGAAAGAAAAATTCTCATGAATCCGAATAACGCCTTATTTGCTTTTTTGGTTTATTACCACACACAGTAGGCAAATAAACAGCCAAATATTGATGAAAGTTGTGTTCTTTTATGAATTCTGGCAATAATTGATTTTTCAACCGTTAAGCATATATGAATTTGAGTAGAGGTATCATCTGCATTTTGATCATGGCTTTTTCGATTATCACATTTGCTCAGGATACACGAAATGTAGATTCTCCCAAACCTCCTAGACCGGCTTATCAAGCATATAAAAAAGAGAAAAAAGGATTCTTTGCCTTTTTAAAAAAAGATAATTCAAGCCAGTTAAAAAGTGCAGAAGAAGAAAAAGCTGCTTTTAGAGCCAGAATAAAAAAAGTATCCAGGGAAAAAGCCAAAGAACAGAACAAAATTGATAGGATGGAGCGCAAAAAGGATGGTTATTTCGGCCACAAAAGACCTCCCAAAAAGCGACCACCAGGAAAACAAAAGTTTTGCAAAGTGTGTAAGATTAAACACTGAAAGGAACTAAGCACTAACTCGATACAAGGTTTGAGACCTCAATCTTATGTTAAAAAAACTCAGAATTCCTTTTTTTATTGACTGTGTTAGGAAGTCGGTATTGGTATGGATACCGGAAACAGCAAATCGCAAAAGGGGACGTTGTACTTCTTTTATCAATGAAAGTTGTTGTATCCAATGTCCATACATCGCTTTCCAGTCTGCATCGTATACTTCCATATGTGTTCTACCGTCCCACTGGAACGTAAGTTGATTATCACCATAATCCAATCGGTAGATCGCAGCAATAATATCGTAGGGATCTTCTAGAAGTCCTTTAGCCCTATGAATCTTGCTTTTCAATTCCAGGGTAAAATCATCCTCCAACCCCATTGGGTTATGCTGAAGATTATAAGCGTTCAGAATTTCTTGAAGCCACTGATTCAATAAACTTTCCTTGGAAAATGCCTGGACAGTTTTTAGGAGATAATTTTTGTCTTGAAGAAAGTATTTGTCCTCAATTTGCACAGTGCAAAGATATAGAAAATGCTCCTTTTAAGTCAAGAACAACCTTATGGACATAAAAAAAGCGATCCTGAAAGAGGATCGCTTTAAAATTTTGTAGTTGGATGCTATAGGTTAAAAACAAATACCCATGTTCCAGCAATACCATTAGTTCGTGCAGTAGGTTCAGCAACATCAAATTGAAGACTCAATTGAGTACCTGAGATAGAAGCAGTCATGTCTGTCTCAACGCCATTTTGAACTTTGGTAATGACCGTTCCTTGATCGTTTCCAAAAGTCCAAGTTCCGCTAGACCAAACATCACCGAATCCATCGGGGACGTTACTAACTGTGTAAGATCCACCAGTAAGACCTCCAGTAAATGAAATACCAAATGAAGACCAATCTCCATCAGGAGCACCGTTATCGGTTGTTACAGTACTTGGAGCAGACCATCCGCCAGAAACCGTAAGGTTGTCTAGCTCGTCTTGTAATGGATCTACAGGTGGATCGTCACTACCGCCACCACATGACATAAAAATAACTAAGGAAGCAAAAACTAAGGCAGCTAGTAGGTTTGATAATCTTTTCATAATGTAAATTCAGTATCGAATAGATTTATTGTTATAGGTCAAAAGTAGACTATTTTATAATTTATACCTACTAAACTAATTATTCCGAGATAAATTATCAGTTAGTTAATCTTTTTTTAAAGATTTATTGAAGTAGAGCACATGGCTATTTCATTGGATTGATTAGAGCCAATGAAAATTGTTACACCTTCCATTTGTTCTAATTCACTTTTCCACCAGTCAAAACCTTCTGTGTCAAGGTTGGAGGTGGGTTCATCCATAAAAATGATCTCGTTTTCGTAAAAGAAAGAAGTAATGAGTTTGGCTCGCTGTTTCATCCCAGTAGAAAACTCTGCTATTTGTTTATCTAATGGGATGGAGGCTCTTTCAGCCATTTCCTCAATAGCTATTAATGGTTTTTTGAATTGATTATGAAAGGTTAAGTGCTCCCTCAACGAAAACTCTTCAATGATATCCATATAAGGTCCAATAAAAGAGATCGAAGTAGTGTCGATATCTCTGCTACCATTATGGAATATCTCCCCTTTAGATGGCGTTAAGAACCCGCTGATTATTTGAAGTAAGGTTGATTTGCCTGAACCATTGTTTCCTGTAATTGCCACTCGATCTCCAGTACGGGTTTCAAAGTTTAACTCTCTGAATATCCAATTCCTTCCGAATTTCTTGCCGATATTTTTTGCCTCAATGTTCAATTGGCTTTTTACAGAATTGATTTTGGTGCGCATAGATAGTGCTTTTTCACAATCTGGCTCATCGCCTTGATATTTGGTAGGTCTGAGGCCTCTGCCACATCAATTACATGACCATCTTTTCTCAGCATCTTGATTGATTGTCCGGAGGCGATATAAGCGGAGTTACTCACGTTACCTGTCTTGATGAAGTACCGAGCCAACTCATCTTCGATGTTCCATTTTTTGGCGAGCCTATGGATAAGGTCGTCGGTAACAATTCTGCCAATCTCGTTATTGGAAAACGATATACCCAGTAGTTTCCGCTCAAGAAGCATTTTGCTGAAATTTCTTAATACAAAATCTTCATGTTCTTGCCAGAATTTGATAGAACCCCAAATATCACTATCATCCAATAAAGCATATATCTCCAGTATATCAGGGTCTTCCTTGAAATCTTGCTTTGTGATGTTTCGTTCAAGAAAAATGCTGAGTGCTGGAGTAGCTATGAGCTGATGTCCTTCTTGTACCAGTTCCTTCGCACGTTTTATCAATCGAATCAACATCACCTCTGCGCTTACCGCAGTTTTATGAAGGTAAACTTGCCAATACATTAATCGGCGTGCACTCAGGAAGTTTTCAATACTGTAGATACCTTTAGATTCTACGACTAATTGTTCACTCACCACATTGAGCATTTTGATAATTCTTTCCGATCCGATGGATCCTTCATAAACGCCAGTAAAAAACGAATCTCTTTTTAGGTAGTCCAACCGGTCGATATCAAGTTGACTGGAAACCAGTTGATGAAAAAAGGTTCTTTTGTATTGATTAGTAAAAATCTTCAATGTTAGCGTTAATGCTCCGTCAAACTCTTCATTTAGTCTTTCCATCATCCAGATACTGACTTGTTCATGGCTAATGTTCTTAAATAATGAAAACTCTAGTGTATGGGAAAATGGCCCATGTCCAATGTCATGAAGTAATATGGCCAATATACTTGCTTGTCTTTCTTCCTGACTTATCAGAATACCCTTGTCCTCCAGTGAGTTAAGTGCCTTTTGCATCAAATCCATTGCACCAAGTGCATGATGAAAACGTGTATGAAGCGCACCAGGATAGACGAAATCAGATAATCCTAACTGCTTGATTCTTCTTAGGCGCTGAAAATAGCTGTGTTCAATAATATCAAAAGTGAGGTCGTTAGGGATATTAATGAACCCATAAACTGGATCGTTTAGGATTTTCCTTTTGTTCAAGTGAATTAGTGATTTATTTAGTGATCGCTAAACGGAAATTATGCAGCAATATAAAATCTTGTGGGCGGATGATGAAATAGAACTTCTAAAGCCACACATTTTATTTTTGGAGCAAAAGGGATATCACCTTACTCCAGTCAACAGTGGATCTGATGCCTTAGAGGAAATTGACCATCATTCCTTCGATATCGTGTTTTTGGATGAAAACATGCCCGGTATGAGTGGATTGGAAACGCTTAATTACATCAAATCGACGCATCCTACACTGCCCGTGGTTATGATCACTAAAAGTGAGGAAGAGGAAATAATGGAAGAGGCAATTGGAGCAAAGATTGCGGATTACTTAATCAAGCCACTTAATCCCAATCAGATATTGCTCTCGGTAAAGAAAATCCTGGACAATAAAAGAATCTTCTCTGAGAGAACGAATCAAAGTTATCAAAGAGATTTTCAGCAATTGGCTATGCAGGTAATGGATGCACGTGATCACGAAGATTGGGAAGATATTTACAGAAAATTGACCTATTGGGAACTTCAGATCAACGATACACAAGACAAAAGTATGATCGAGGTGCTTCATTCACAGAAAGTGGAGGCTGATGCAAACTTTGCAAATTTTATTGTAAAGAATTATGAATCTTGGATCAGTGATCCGGATGTAGAGAGACCACTATTATCTCACAACCTTATTAAACACAAAGTACTACCGTTACTAGATGATGAGCCTGTTTTTCTGATAGTCATTGATAATTTGAGATATGATCAATGGAAAATAATTGAGCCGGAAATTTCTCCTTTATTTTCCATAGACTCAGAAGAGTTGTATTACTCGATACTTCCTACTACAACTGCATACGCGAGAAATAGCTTATTTGCTGGAATTACACCCGTTGAAATCGCTAGTAGGTATCCCGAATTTTGGGTTGACGAGGAGGATGATGAAAAGAAAAATAAATTCGAAAGAGAGCTTTTGGAAACCAATCTTTTAAAAAATCGAGTATCTGGTAAATTCTCTTACCATAAGATTTTAAAAGCGGAGGAAGGAAAGCAACTAAGTGAATCCGTCTCCAATTTAATTGGGAATCGTTTAAATGCTATTGTATTCAATTTTGTAGATATGCTATCACATGCAAGGACCGACATGCAGATGATCAGGGAGCTTGCACCAGATGAATCAGCATATCGCTCTTTAACAAGGTCATGGTTTTCTCATTCCACCCTTTTAGACTTGCTTAAGGCTCTTTCAAGAAAAAAGGTGAAAGTAATCATTACCACCGATCATGGGACTATTCGTGTGAATAAACCACAGAAGATTGTTGGTGATAAGAAAACCAATACCAATCTGAGGTACAAGGTTGGACGAAATTTAGCATTTGATGAGAAGAGTGTTTATTTCCACAGAAATGCTGAGAGAATTGGACTCCCCAAATCTCACATGAGCAGCACGTTTGTTTTTGCAAAAGATGATCATTTTTTTGCTTATCCTAATAACTATAATTATTACTCAAGACACTACAAGGACACCTTCCAACACGGTGGAATTTCCATGGAGGAAATATTGATTCCAATTGTCACATTAAGCACTAAATGAACTATCCGAACTACGTAGAGGAGGAGCTACAAGAAGTGGCAAGAAAGCTAATTAGTAATTTTAGTCATCTAAAGGTCTGGTGTTTTTATGCAGAAATGGGAGCTGGTAAGACTACATTGATCAAACAGATTTGTCATGAGCTTCAGGTAGTTCATGAAATGAGTTCTCCAACGTTCTCCATCGTAAATGAGTATGAGAGTACAAAAAATGGAGCTGTGTATCATTTTGATTTTTACAGACTGAAAGATTTGGAGGAAGCTGTGAATATTGGCGTAGAGGAGTACTTCGATTCAGGAAATTTTTGTTTTGTGGAATGGCCTGAATTAGTGGAACCAGTTTTACCTGAAGAATACCTGAAAATAAATATTAAATTAGTAAGCGATAATGCACGATCGTTAACTGCCCTACCTAAATGAACGACACCTCTAAATCGGGATTTGCACAATTAGCAAAAGAACAAAGTTTATATCCTCAGGAAGCACCTGCTAAAATTGCTAAGAGTAACCAATCAATTCAAATTGGGGTTCCATTGGAGATTGAAGAGCAAGAGAAAAGGGTTCCGCTAAAGCCATCTTCTGTAGGTGTCTTGGTGGCGAATGGCCATGAAGTAGTGGTTCAATCGAAGGCCGGAAACGCATCCAATTTTTCAGATCGAGAATACAGTGAAGCAGGTGCCAGGATTGTCTACAGTGCTCAGGAAGTATTTGAATGTAACACCATTTTAAAAGTTGAACCTCCAACCATTGAGGAGATAGGCTTGATGAAACCTGGTAGCACACTACTTTCTGCCTTTCAAGCGGGAAAACAAAATGCAGAATATTTAGAAGCCATCAATAAAAAGAAGCTAATTGCCATAGGGTATGAGTTTATTGAGGATAAAGGGGGAGGGTTGCCGTTAATACGTGCAATGAGTGAGATAGCTGGAAGTAACGTAATGATAATCGCAGCGGAGTACTTAAGTACTACCAATGAAGGAAGAGGGATAATAGTGGGGGGTATTACAGGGGTCCCTCCGACCAGGGTTTTAATAATTGGAGCGGGGACTGTTGCTGAGTTTGCGGCTAGAGCTGCTTTGGGTCATGGTGCAGAAGTAAGAGTATTCGATGATAATATTTATAAAATGCGTCGCCTAAAGCATTTAATCGGGCAGGAAATTTATACTTCCACTTTTGACGCCACGATAATTGAAAAAGAAGTTCGTGAAGCTGATGTTTTGGTAGGAGCACTTCGGATGGAAAAGGGACAAAATAGAATGCTCATATCAGAAGATATGGTCATGGAGATGAAACCCGGATCGGTGATTATAGATGTAAGCATTGATCAAGGGGGATGCATAGAAACTTCTGAAATGACAAATCATGATAAACCAGTATTTGTGAAGCATGAAGTCACACACTATTGTGTGCCGAACATCGCATCAAGGGTGGCAAGAACTGCTTCACTCGCTATCTCAAATATTTTTACACCGATTTTGTTGGAAGCAGGTGATCTTGGTGGTTTTGATGAGATGATTTACAGGAAAAGATGGCTTCAAAAGGGCGTTTATTCTTATCACGGAACTTTGACGAATCTTGACCTAGCCAAGAAATTTAACCTGGGATTTAAGGACTTAAGCTTATTTATGGCTGCAAGGATTTAACTCAATAACGAGTCAACTGTTTAGGTCAATTAGCAGCATATTTTCCCAAACCGTATTTCTTTTATAGTTGAAAAGAACACCTATTAAAGGCTGCCTAAGCTTTCTTCTAAAGTCTTAATCTTTGCTTCTGCATCTGCCAATTTTTTGCGTTCCATTGCTACGACTTGCTCAGGTGCATTTTGAACAAATCTTTCATTGGATAGCTTTTTCTCGGTAGTTGTCTTGAATCCAATCATTCGCTTCAGTTCATCTGTCATTTTTTTACGTTCAGCCTCAATATCAACTGTGTCAGAAGCAGGAATAAAAAACTCGTCGGATCCAATGACGAAATTGAATACATTGTTGGGTTTCTCTGCATTCGAAATAGTCGAAACATTAGCTAATTTTTTGATTGATTCACTAATGGCACCGATGCTTCCTGATGAGGTAATCAACTCCAATGCTTCTTTGGGTGAAATTCCCTTGGAACTCCGTATATTTCTAATATTCGAAGTGATTTCAAAGAGAATATCTGCTTCCTTTAAAATCTCGTCCTGATAACCTGCTGGCTTTGGCCATTCGGCAATAATGAGGGCTTCTCCTTCTTTTCGCTCTTTTAATTCATGCCACAATTCTTCAGTAATGAATGGCATAAATGGGTGAAGTATTTTGAGTACTTTTTCAAAAAGTTCTACCGTTGCATCATAGGTTGCCTGATCAATTGGTTTACCATACTCAGGTTTGATCCATTCCAGGTACCAGCTGCAGAAGTCGTTCCAAATGAGTTTATACACCGACATCAACGCATCTGACATTCTAAATTTTGAGAAGTGGTCCTCAAGTTGATTCAATGCACTATTGTATTTATTGGTGAACCAATCGATTGCTTGTCTATTAACTGAAGGTTGCTCATTATCAATGGTTTCCCACCCCTTTACTAGTCTAAAAGCATTCCATATTTTATTGGAAAAGTTTCTTCCTTGTTCTACAAGTTTCTCATCAAACAGGAGATCATTCCCTGCCGGGGAGCTGAATAGCATACCTGTTCTCACGCCATCAGCCCCATATTGTTCAATCAGTGCCAATGGATCTGGAGAATTTCCAAGAGATTTAGACATTTTTCTTCTCTGCTTATCTCTCACAATTCCGGTTAGATATACATTTTCAAATGGTTTCTCATCCAGGTATTCATATCCAGCAATCACCATTCTTGCTACCCAAAAGAATAAGATTTCCGGAGCTGTTACGAGTGTTTGAGTAGGATAAAAGAAATTAAGATCTTCGTTTTTACTCTTATCAATCTTTCCCTTCTCTGCGTCAAAACATTCATCATTAAATCCATCAAAAACTGCGATTGGCCATAGGTTAGATGAAGCCCAAGTGTCCAATACATCTTCATCCTGACGTAGGTCATTTGAGGTTAAGCTGGTATTTCCCGTTGCTTCTTGCGCTTTTAATAAGGCTTCCTCTGGTGATTCAGCTACTACAAAGTCCTTTTCACCATCTCCGAAATAATAAGCCGGTATTTGCTGGCCCCACCAAAGCTGTCTTGAAATATTCCAATCACGTACATTTTCCATCCAATGATTGTAGGTGTTTTTGAATTTAGATGGGAAGAGTTTGACTTCATCATTCATTACGGCCTGATGAGCTCTTTTTGAAAGTTCTTTCATTTTGATGAACCATTGCAGTGAAAGCTTGGGTTCTACCACGGAATTTGTTCGTTCAGATCTTCCAATCTTAGTGATGAACTCTTCTTCCTTTACTAGAATTCCAGCCTCTTTAAGGTCCTTGATGATCATTTTTCTAACCTTGAAGCGATCCTCATTTACATACTTATCAATCTCGCATTTCTCATTGAGGGTACCATCAAGGTTAATGGTATCTATGATTTGAAGATCATGTCTTAAACCTATTTCATGATCGTTAGGATCATGGGCTGGGGTCACCTTTAGGCACCCGGTTCCAAAATTCAACTCTACATAATCATCGCCAATGATGGGAATTTCCCGGTTAATAAAAGGAACCAGTGCTTTTTGACCAATTAAGTGTTTGAACCTTTCATCATCGGGATTCACGGCTATTCCAGTATCCCCCATAATGGTTTCTGGACGCTGAGTAGCAATAGTCACAAATTCATCCGAATCCTTGATTTGATACTTTACATGATAAAGTACAGCTCGTTCTCCATCTTCTTTATAAATCACTTCCTCATTTGAGATCGTTGTTTGTGCTTCACAATCCCAGTTCACCATTCGCAAACCTCTGTAGATGTATCCTTTAGTATACAGATCAACAAACTGTTTGATAACCGCCTTATGATAGCTTGCATCCATAGTAAAGGCTGTTCGATCCCAGTCACATGAGGCACCCAGCTTTTTCAATTGTTTAAGAATGACACCACCATATTTCTCTTTCCATTCCCAGGCATGCTTCAGAAATTCTTCACGTGATAAATCACTTTTTTTAATACCCTTCTCACGTAGCATCTTCACCACTTTTGCTTCCGTTGCAATGGATGCATGATCAGTTCCCGGAACCCAGCAAGCCTCTTTACCCTCCATCCTGGCTTTTCTTATGAGAACATCCTGAATGGTATTATTGAGCATATGACCCATGTGCAGGACTCCTGTCACATTTGGTGGGGGGATCACAATAGTATAAGACTCTTTGTCAGCTTTTGGAGTTGCATGGAAATAGTTGTGATCCATCCAGTATTGATGCCATTTATCTTCAACTTTGGTAGGATCGTATTGTGCAGAAATGCTCATTATTGATGTTCTTCAATTATTGCTTAAGCCGCAAAATTAGTTGCTTAGCAGCTTATGACTTTGTGAACCCCAATTAAAAAATTAAACTTGTTCTATGATCGAAATAGCAGCAAATGACCCCAAGCTAAAATCATGGGTAGAAGTACACCCTGATTCTGATTTCCCCATTCAAAATCTTCCCTACGGCATCTTTGAACAAAAGGGATATCGACGTGCAGGAATTGCCATAGGTAATATGGTCTTGGATCTTGCAGGTCTTCAAAATCATGGATTTCTAAATGGTTTAGGATTACCAGACAGAATTTTTGAGAGAAGTACTTTAAATGGTTTCCTCATGCTTGGAAAAAAGATGAGTCGCACGTTGAGAAATCGACTATCCATCCTACTGCAAGAAGATAATGATGAATTGAAGTCGCACTATTCGGTCAAATCCTTGTTGATTCCTCAAAGTCAGGTAAGGATGTGTATGCCAATTGAGGTGGGTGATTACACAGACTTTTATTCAAGTGAACAACACGCTTTTAATGTGGGAAGTATGTTTCGTGATCCGGATAATGCACTATTACCAAATTGGAAACATATTCCTGTAGGATATCATGGAAGGGCTTCCTCCATCATTGAATCGGGGGTTCCTATTCACAGACCTAAAGGTCAACAAAAACCAAATGATAATGAACCTCCCATATTTGGGCCTTGCAAACTGTTAGATTTTGAATTAGAAATGGCGTTTATAACCTGTGGTGAAAATCAATTAGGAGAATCAATCTCTACAGATAATGCTGAAGACCATATTTTTGGGATGGTATTGTTTAATGACTGGTCTGCCAGAGACATTCAGAAGTGGGAATATGTACCATTAGGTCCATTCCTAGCCAAAAATTTCGCCTCTTCCATTTCACCATGGATTGTAACATTAGATGCACTGGAGCCATTTAGAATCCCAGGGCCTAAGCAAGAACCAAAAGTACTCTCCTACCTGGAGTATGAAGGAGATAAGCACTTTGATATCAATCTGGAAGTAGCGATTAAGCCTGAAGGATCTGAAGAGATGGTGGTAACGCATTCGAATTTTAAATACATGTATTGGAACATGGCACAGCAGCTTGCCCATCACACGATAAATGGTTGCAATATTAAAACGGGTGATTTGTATGGTAGTGGGACAATCTCTGGTACTGACCCAAGTCAATTTGGTTCCATGCTGGAGATTTCATGGCGAGGAACTAAACCTGTACCTATGCCTGATGGGACGGAACGAAAATTTATACAAGATGGAGATACCGTGATTATGCGTGGACATGCTAAACAGAACGATCTCAGAATTGGTTTTGGAGAAGTCTCAACAAAAGTATTACCTGCGTTATGATTATCAATCCAAACGAAATCTCAACTCCGGAGCTTCACGGCTATTTACTTGGTGCCGTTTCTCCTCGCCCGATTGCTTTTGCGAGTACGATCAGCAATGATGGAAAGGTAAACCTTAGCCCGTTTAGTTTCTTTAATGTGTTCAGTGCCAATCCACCAATAATGATTTTTTCACCCTCAAGAAGAGGTAGAGATAACACCACGAAACACACTTTGGAAAATGTGCTGGAACATCCAGAAACAACAGTCAATGTCGTATCATATAGCATGGTACAACAGATGTCTTTGAGTAGTACGGAATATGAGAAAGGGATAAATGAATTTATAAAATCGGGGTTTACAGAAGAACCCTCTGAAAAGGTAAAACCCCCACTTGTTAAGGAATCACCTGTTTCTTTTGAATGCAAGGTCCTTGAAGTAAAATCTCTGGGTGAGAAAGGTGGAGCGGGTCAATTAGTAATCTGTGAAGTGTTATTAATTCATATTAAGGATGAGGTATTAAATGAGAATGGCAAAATCAATCCATATAAATTGGATCCTGTGGGAAGAATGGGTGGAGATTGGTATGTAAGAGCCTCTGGAGATGCTATATTTGAAGTTGCCAAACCTTTAAAAAATATGGGTATAGGAGTCGATCAAATTCCGGACCGCATACGAGTAAGTACTGTACTAACAGGTAACCATCTAGGGATGCTTGGGAATGTTGATCATCTTCCAACACAAGAGGAAATTGAAAACTTTTCGAATGAGCCGGAAGTTCGTGCCATTCTTGATTCATTTGATGATGAAGAAAATATGCATTTAGAACTCCATAAACTAGCCGCGGATTTATTAAACGAAGGTGAGGTAGATACAGCCTGGAAGGTGTTATTGATGGATTGATTCTCTCCTTAAAATCAACTTTGTTGAACTTTTAAGGGTTAAAGATGAAACACTTTCATCCAGATAGCTGTTATAGCTATCGTAATTTTTAATTATGGCTAAAGTATCTGTTTACAGAAAAGAGCATTTTAATGCAGCACATAGACTTCATAATCCAAATTGGAACGATGAGAAGAACGAAGATGTTTTTGGTAAGTGTAATAATCCGAACTGGCACGGCCATAACTATGAATTGTTCGTAAAACTAACAG
Organism: uncultured Roseivirgaceae bacterium; assembly: GCA_964459925.1. GTDB lineage: Bacteria > Bacteroidota > Bacteroidia > Cytophagales > Cyclobacteriaceae > Ekhidna. The sequence continues at coordinate 3,480 of CAYWOQ010000025.1, read as the reverse complement.
GAGAGGTAGACCCAAACACTGGATATGTTTACGATATGAAAGTGCTGAGTGATTTAATTAAGGAACTAATAATCAATCGGTTTGATCACAAAAATTTAAATTTAGATACAGAAGAATTCAAACATCTCAACCCTTCAGCGGAAAATATCGCAATTGTAATCTATGATTTGCTACGGGATAGAATCGAAGACGAGTATGAGATAAAAATCAAACTATATGAAACAGAAAGAAACTTTGTCGAATACCCCGCAGATTGAGGAAACTGACGATTACGGAGCAAATCATGTTGGATCATCTTTTGAGACTCCATTAAGACCAGATGCTTTTGATCAAGACGATGACCTTAAAATTGAATTGATTTCCAAACATTTTAAGGAGATAATGCAAATACTAGGTTTGGATTTATCCGATGATAGTCTCGCTGGAACTCCAAATAGGGTAGCTAAAATGTATGTAAAAGAGGTATTCTCTGGGCTTAATCCATTGAATAAACCAGAAGTAACACTTTTCGCCAATAAGTATAAATATGATCAAATGCTCGTTGAGAAAGACATAACATTCTATTCTCACTGTGAGCACCATTTTGTTCCAATATACGGGAAGGCACACGTAGCATATTTCCCCAATGGAAAAGTAATTGGTCTTTCTAAGATTAACCGGATCGTACAATACTTTGCCAAGAGACCGCAAGTACAAGAGAGGCTAACCGTTCAAATCGGAAAAGAATTAAAGAAAATCCTGCATACAGATCATGTTGCTGTTGTGATGGACGCCAATCATATGTGTGTTTCTTCCAGAGGAGTCAATGATACCAATAGCACGACCGGAACTGCATTTTTCGACGGTAAGTTTTTAGATCAGAATTACAAAAACGAATTTTTGAATTACATAAATTCTGACACTAAACTTCGCTAGTTTCAAATAGCAGCCATTTCATTTCTTAGAATTAGGAGTTATTCTATCTTTGCGGATTGTTTTTGAAAACCATTTAAAAAATCATGGATAAAATACTCTATTTAGTACCCGTTCTGGGTATGATCGGTCTTCTTGTAATGATCGTAAAATCGCGCTGGGTCATTAGTCAAGATGCTGGGGAGACCAAGATGAAGGAAATCGCTGATCACATCCGTGAAGGTGCTCTTGCATTTCTTAGCGCAGAATATCGGATACTTGCCATCTTTGTTGTTATTGCTGGTGTGTTGTTGGGTGTTATTTCTAGTGTTGTTGAGACAACACATTGGTTCATCATTATTGCTTTCGTAATCGGAGCATTTTTCTCTGCTTTCGCTGGGAACATTGGGATGAGGATTGCAACTGCAGCTAATGTAAGAACCACTCAGGCGGCCAGAACAAGTCTTCCTCATGCGCTGAAAGTTTCATTCTCTGGTGGAACTGTAATGGGTCTAGGAGTAGCCGGTCTTGCGGTATTTGGTCTTTCGCTGATTTTTATTTTTTTATTCCAGTATTTCATGGGAGGCACTTGGTCATCTAATGAGGATATGACAATCGTTTTAGAGGCTTTAGCAGGTTTTTCTCTTGGAGCTGAATCCATTGCACTTTTTGCAAGAGTAGGTGGAGGTATTTACACAAAAGCTGCTGATGTAGGAGCTGACTTGGTGGGAAAAGTTGAAGCAGGAATTCCTGAGGATGATCCGAGGAACCCTGCAACTATCGCTGACAATGTAGGAGACAATGTAGGAGATGTGGCTGGTATGGGAGCTGACCTTTTTGGTTCGTATGTAGCTACTGTACTTGCATCCATGGTGTTAGGAAATTATGTCATTAGAGACATGGGCGGATCAATCGATGACGCCTTTAACGGAATCGGTCCAATCTTATTACCATTAGTGATCGCAGGTTTAGGTATTATATTTTCTATTGCTGGGACCCTTTTCATAAAAATATCAGGTAATGACGCAAAAGAGGCCCAGGTTCAATCTGCACTAAACAGAGGTAACTGGGGGGCGATAATATTAACAGCTATCGCCTGTTGGTTTGTCATCAAATTATTGCTGCCAGAAACAGTTGTTATGAACTTCTTCGGTGAGGGACTCAAGGAATTTTCATCAAGGTATGTTTTTTATGCAGTGCTTGTGGGATTATTCGTTGGGGGTGCCATTTCTTACTTCACAGAGTATTATACCGGACTAGGCAAGAAACCAGTAGTAAATATTGTGCAAAACTCTGCTACCGGGGCTGCTACTAATATCATTTCCGGGCTATCCACTGGGATGCTTTCTACGTTTATTCCAATTCTCATTTTTGCAGGTGCAATATGGGGAGCATACGCTTTAGCAGGATTTTACGGTGTAGGTATAGCAGCTTCTGCAATGATGGCTACTACCGCTATGCAGTTAGCTATTGATGCTTTCGGACCTATCGCAGATAATGCAGGTGGAATTGCTGAAATGAGCGAACTTCCAAAGGAAGTTCGTGAACGAACAGATATTTTAGATTCTGTAGGTAATACGACTGCTGCAGTTGGAAAAGGATTTGCTATCGCTTCTGCAGCTTTAACTGCATTGGCTCTTTTTGCCGCATATGTTACATTCACAGGAATTGATGGTATCAATATTTTCAAAGCGGATGTCTTAGCCGCATTATTCATTGGAGGAATGATTCCGGTTGTATTTTCAGCATTGGCAATGAAATCAGTAGGTAAAGCAGCCATGGAGATGGTGAAAGAAGTAAGAAGGCAATTCAAGGAAATTCCTGGAATTATGGAAGGAACGGGAACGCCAGAATACGGAAAATGTGTGGATATTTCCACTCAGGCCGCACTTAAAGAAATGATGCTTCCTGGCCTAATTACAATTGTAGCTCCTATCATTATTGGTTTCGTAATGGGTCCTGAAGCATTGGGTAGTTACATGGCTGGTGTTGCGGTTTCAGGGGTACTTTGGGCCATCTTTCAAAATAATGCGGGTGGTGCATGGGATAACGCAAAGAAATCATTCGAAGCGGGGATTGAGATAGATGGTAATATGACTTACAAAGGTTCTGATGCTCATAAAGCAGCGGTTACTGGCGACACAGTTGGTGATCCGTTTAAAGATACTTCAGGGCCTTCCATGAATATTTTAATCAAGCTTACTTGTCTGGTAGGTCTCGTGATCGCTCCAATATTGGGTGAGATTTACGGATCAGGTTCGCATGGGGAGTCCACTACAGTAGAAGTAAATGCTTCTATGATGACATCAAGCGTAAATGAGATAGCTAAGAGTAAAGAAGTTAAAATTGAAATGAGTACATTAGATGCAGGAGAAGTTGAAGCTATTGTCACAGTGGAAGTAGTTGAAAACGGTGAATCAAGGATCACGGTAGATACTCTGAGAGGTAGTAAGGAAGAAGTCAATACACAGATCGATCAGTTAAAGTAGTTTGTGAACTTTAAGATAACTTGAAACCCTGTCCACACGACAGGATTTTTTGTTGTGTGCCCGGCATGGGCGATAACTATAGGGTGGAAGTCCCGAACAC
>CAYWOQ010000024.1:12968-46270 GCA_964459925.1 uncultured Roseivirgaceae bacterium | reverse complement strand
TATCCAAAACTCTAGCCCACCTTTTGATTATTCTATTGAATAATCCGGGTTAAAAGGAACCAGCTTAGGCTGGTTTTTTTGTTGAGGCCGAGACTGATAGAAATCACCTTAATTTTTTTAGTTTTTAGTGAAACTATTTTTTTAGTGATACAGCGTTTTAGCGAGGGCAATTGTCCTTAAATAAAACAAATTAGAAATTATGAAACCGAACTATTTTAAAACTAAGTCATTATTAGTGGCTTTGACAATGATCATAATAGGCTGTGACGATTTTGAAAATGACCTTCAACTGGAAGATGAAAGTCTTTTACAAGTGGTAACCAGTAGACAAGTCACACCAGGAGCTTCTATTTTGATAGACCTGAAAGAAGCAAATTATTCAGAAAGCGAAGTAACTTATGGTATCGAAAGAAATGCCGAAAAGGGAGAACTGGAGTTTGTTCAGAACGGATTCTTAAAATACACGCTTGAGAAAACGGCTTCTGGAAATGATCTTTTTTCTATTTCCATCTCGTCTGGTGATAGAGTGATAGATATTGATACCATTGGTATTGAAATCATAACCGATACTACAATGGTGTCTTGTTTTGGAGGAGCTATATCAGACTCGTATCAATTACTACCTAATCAATCGCTTACTTTGTCCCCTTTGATAAATGATGGATACTGTCCAGATGAAGTATCATCGGTTGAGCTATTCATAGACAAACCAACCATCGGGACCTTAATCGAAGTTGGCCCAGATTCTATAATATTTATTTCACCATCAGATTTTTCAGGCTCTACTGAATTTATGTACACGTTAAAGCTGGTTGATCTTGAGGATGAAGTTTATGAAAGCAGTGCATTCATAACAATTGAAGCGATTGAGACGGTTTGTTTTGAGGCAGTTGATGATTTCTATCAATTTAGTTACGGGGATGTAGATTCTGTTGCGGTTACAGAATGGTATTTCAATCCTTTAGAAAATGATCTTTTATGTAATCAAGGGTATATATTAGAGATTATGAGTTTACCTGAAAAGGGAGAGTTGACTCTGTTGGATGATAATACCATGAAGTATGAATATGATCAGAGAGATAGTCTTGCAGTTACATCGGAATATAAACTTTGTTTCGGAGATGAATGCGATACTGCTGATATAACCATTTTGCTTGATTAGTTAAATATTAAATGTAATAAAGTTCAATAGCACTGAAGCCTGAGAGATCAGGCTTCATTTTATGAAATGCATTCTCTTGAGAAGATCATAAAAAAAAGTATAACAGGTAATAGGCACTATCAAGAAAAGCTCTATGATCTTTTTTGTGACATGGTAATGGGTATTTGTACAAGGTATAGTCAAGATGCTTCTCAAGCTGATGATATGTTTCAGGAGAGTTTTTTGAATGTTTTAAAAAATCTGAAAAGTGTGAAAGTCGCAGAGGCTTTACCGGGATGGATAAAGAGATGTACAATTAATACTTGCCTCAATCATTTAAAAAAAGAGACGATCTACATGGTTCCGCTCGAAAAGGTTGATAGCGAAGACCACTATTCTTCTGATCTTTTAGATCAACTTGGGCAGGAGCAAATTATTCTTATTCTAAACTCACTACCAAGCGGCTACAGGTCAGTGATGAATCTATATATAATTGATGGCTTTAGTCATAAGGAGATAAGCGAACAGCTGGGTATAACTGAGAGTACTTCTCGTTCTCAGCTCACTTACGCTAAGAAAGTATTGAAAGATAAACTTCGAAAGATTGGAATAAACAAGTATGAGTCAGTCATTTGAAGATAAATTAAGGAAGAAGCTCGCAGACTATAAAAAGTCCCCTTCTGCAGATCAAAAAGCTATGCTCTTTGGCAAAAGCACAGGTCTGACTAAGAGTAGATTTCCATTTCTCGCCCTCACTCGTTTTTTATGTCTGTGGAGCATAGTAATGATTACTCCGGTCTATATTTCCCAAGAGCCTCTGAATAATAGTTCCACCTTTTCATCCCAACTAACGAGTCCTTACAGTGACAATAATGCCATTACTTACTCCACAAATGCTCAAATAGAAGAAATCCAAACTGAGATAATTGCAAAAAGCGAACAAGTTGAGGTCCCTCTTACAGAGTCTTTCAACACGCCTTCTAATAATAGCAGCGAATCAAAGCAAATAGCTGTTGAAGATCGGGCAAGAGGCGAGTATAAGGTGCCCTCTAAAATGCTAAGTAAAAAGGTAGGTCTAGCGTTCGCCGAAACAAATGAGTTTGATTTTATCGAGTTTGAGGGGCTACAGGATAGTGTGAGTACCTTACCTGCACAAAAAAGAAATCCTATCGAGTTTGATTTTTATGCAGATGCGGGGCTTTTCTTCCTCTATCAGCAAGTTGAGCCGGATTTATCTGACGAGGTAATTATAGATGATTTTAAAGGAGCAGATCGCTTTTCCTTGAATCGGGTAGGAGCATTGATAGAGATAGGAATTAAGAAGGAACTCTCAGAAAAGACTTCCCTTAATTTGGGTGTAAACCTGAATGTGTATCAGCAAAATTTCACTTTTAACGTAAGAGAAATAGCTCCTACCGATGCTGTCCAAGCCTCTGAACCTACTACATTTTCTTCGGTATTTACCAATAGCACCATAGAGATGAGAAATGTTATTGTATCTACTGGAATTAAAGCGGGTTGGGATTTTCATGTTTTACCAAATAAGTATGATGCCTTCTATTTGGCCGCAGAGTATAATCAAGTTTTAAATCCAACTCATGAATTTATTTTCGAGGAGAAATCTTATGATACTTTCTATCCAAATCAATGGATGATAAGCGCAGGTATTAGGAAAAAGATGTTCGAATCTCGAATAGCTAATGCTACCATTATTCCAAATATTCGCTATTCTTTTCTTAGATCCTCCTCTGATAAAGCTCCAACTTTATCAGTAAAGCCATTTAGTGCAGGGTTGACCTTGTCATTTGTTTTCAAGTAGTTTTGAGGAAGAGGTTGAATTATCGAATCAGATGCTCTACACGATGAATACCGTTTCAGAATTGGTTCTCTTGAGTAGTGATCAAAACAATAATGGGCGTTTAGATCAAAACTCGTGTGTAACTGTTGATTTTGACGGAGCTACCTACCCGAAAACCCTTACGGTCGACTTTGGAGAAGGTTGTGAGTATGGCAAAAATGAGGTAAAACTACAAGGTAGCCCAACAGCAATACTTTCTGCTCCCTTATACGAGAATGGATCCACTATTTCGGTATCTCTTAACAACTTCATCATTGAAGACACGCTTGAAGTAGCTGGAAATTTCTCATTTGGAGTAGAAGAAGTAGATATCCTGGAAAAAAAGATAGTCAGCTTAAGTATGAATGTTTCTGAGGCAACTATCAGCACTCCCGAACAAACTATTACCTTAAATGCTGATATGACAGTTGAGCGGATGCTGAATGAGTTAAAAGAATTGTCTGATAATGACCTTCGAATCCCAACATTATCTATGAACATAACGAAGGAAGATGGTGGTGAGGTTAATGTTACTTTAGATGAGGCACTGTTCTATGAAGCAGAGTGCTTCCAATTTGTAAGCGGTGATCTGTCGATTACTGCGGTTAATAACGGAAGCATAGCAAGTCTTCATTTTGGTGATGGTACCTGTGATGGCAAGGCCACTATTAATACAACAATCATCATTGAAAAGGATGAAGAAAAAATTGAGAAGGAGCATACCTATGAGATTACTCTTCCTAACTTCATTGAAACCATTCCAGAGACTGTTGAAGATTTAAGATCCTCCATCGAAGAACGTATGGCCGATTTACCCAACGTGGTAGTCCATGCATATACTACAATCATTGAAGTTTTTTTACTAAATAGTGAAGGCAATGACAATGGAAGACTTGAACAAAGAAATTGCCCGTCTGTAGAATTTAGTGGCGCACAGTTTCCAAAATCCATTACACTTGATTTTGGTGAGGGTTGTGACTATCGAGAAGATGGGAGTATCATTCAAGGAAGCATTACTGCAGAGTTGAGTGCCCCACTTCGACAGGAAAGCAGTAATATTTCTCTTACATTGACTGACTTTGTGGTGTTAGATACAGTTGAATTGTCCGGAACTTTCACTTTAACTACAGGTGAGGTTGATGTTTTCGGAGATGGAAAAATAAGTTTCTCAGTTGAGGTTGAAGGTGCCTCTGTAACTACACCAAGTGAAACCTTTGCCTTGGATGCCAGTGCTACTACTGTTTGGTTGCTAAATACATTAAATGACTTGACTGATGATGATCTGGAGATCCCGGCCTTTACCATGAATTTGGTCAAAGAGGGAGAGGTTGATCTTGACTTAACATTGCGTGAAACCCTGTACTATGAATCAGATTGTTACGAATTTGTATCTGGTATCCTAAGAATAGATGGGGCTGGATATGAATTTCCTTCTGATATTGACTTTGGGGATGGGAACTGTGACCAGCTAGCTATAGTAACTACTACAGTCTCATTTGAGTGGTACGGCTTCACCTTCGAAGAAGAGATTTCTTTTGATATCGACCTTCCTTAAGCAAAGAGGTTATTATAAAAGCTATTGGTGGTAGACTATTCTTAAGTGAATAGTAACGACCTCTTGTTCCAAAGGGGTCGTTTTTGTTAGTCAATCGTATGAGGTGAAGAAAATCCAACCAGTAGATATGTTCCCTCAGACACAGCACGTAGAGTGTGTGGTTTTATTAGAACTGAAGAAATGATTTACAACTCCTCGTATATCTTGATTTTCCGTATAAAGGCATCCTCATAGCCTGTCTTTCTAAGCTGGCGCATAGCTTTGATTGCTTCCCTCTTTGTTTCATAAGCGCCTAAATAGAATCTGTTCAATCCATCTTTTCCTTGCACATTTAGTACAATGGATCTGGGCTCTAGTTTGCTGAAATAGTTCTGATCAGGCTCATTGGGCATGGTGATCGCAAGAATCTGGACTGTGTATAGTTTACTATTTGCATCTCGCTGATCGGTTGATTCAGGACTACCAGTCTCTTCTTCTTTGGACTCGATCTTTTTAATGATGACCATGTCATTGAGCTTGAAATTAGTAGAGGCTACACGTACTGTTTCCTTGATGAGTTGGACCTCTTCATTTCGCGCTAAAAAATCAGTGACATAATTCACACTATCCGCTGTGTTCACACTATCTGCCCAGGCTACTTCCTGCTTCTTCGGTACATTTTCGATTATGAGATTTTCAGAATAATCGTTTCGAACTTTAACATTGATGTGCTTTACCTTGGCAGAAGAAGTCTGTTTACCCAGTTCTGTATCCTCATTGTTTTCAAAAAAGAAGTTGAACGTGTTATCGTTTTTGTCTTTAAAAAAGACATGAGCTACGTATTCACCTTCATGATATTTACGGTTGTCCTTCTCGAAGGTGAGCTTCATTTCTTTGTAGATTGGTACTAATAACTCATAAGCTCCATTGCCATCTGTATACGTCTTCAGGTGGATAGAATCATACAATATATCTACCTCAGCGTCTGTAACTGGATTATTTGCGCTATCAAGTAGCTGCCCGGCAACACTCACCTTATTGAATAAAAACACCCTGTAAACATCTAGAGAACCGTAACCACCAACTCTGGTTGAGCTCAAATACCCCAGTTTCCCATCCATACTGAAATACGTATCCTCTGCGACTGTATTAACTGGATGGCCAAGGTTTTCTGGCTCTCTCCATTTTTGGGCAGTGGAATCATAGGTTGTTTGAAAGATATCATATCCTCCCATCGAATCGTGACCTCTTGAACTAAAATAGAAAATGCCATTTCGCGCTAAGAAGGGAGAGTCCTCATCAAAGGCGGTGTTTAATTCAGTAATGGGTTCTGGTTCACCCCAAATACCAGTAGAATCTTTTTGCATCACAAATAGATCAAGTTGTTCTCCGCCAGACTGGAAATCGGAAGCAAAAAACAGTGTGTTTTCATCCTCAGTGATAAAACAATGGGTATTATTTGCCTTTATGCCTTTGATGAACAAATCTTCATCCCTTTTCCATACACCATCAACCAAGGAATGACCAAATAAATCTCCATCACTGTAAGAGATCATGCGGGTTCCATTTCTATAGATTTGAACTGTTGCATCATGGGTATCAGCCCTATTTCCCTCCATGTTCAAGGGAGTTGCATCTTTCCAATCACCATTATTCAATGAATCAGTTTTTGTATAATAAATCATCTCATAAGCTAACCCATCTGAATCTATATCTTCGGAAGCCTCCGTTCGTTTAGTGAAAATCAGTTCATTGTAATTATCATACATGATGGCATTGTACTCACGGTCTTTGGTATTGATCCTACTACCAAGGTTTTGCACGTAGTAACCTTTGCTGCTCTCATAGTAATCTTGAGCTTGTGTAATGGTTTGCTTAGCTTGGTTTAAATCGAAACGGCTGGTATCTCCAAGAAGCCTGATCAGGCTGTCTGCTTTTTTGAAATTCTCACTGAAGATATTTGACCGAGCGTATAAATAGAGGTTCTCTTCATTCAAGTTATTGAGTCCCTCCAACACTTTTAAGGCCTGATTGTATTCGTGTAGTGCTAAATGGCACCTAGCGAGATAAGAGGCAGTGGAATTTGGATTATAGGCACCTTCATATAAAAGCTGAAATTGGTCTCTAGCTTTGACCAGGTTACCTTTTTTAAAGAACCTAATGGCCTTTTTTTCTATTGATTGATACTCTTGAGCAGCGGTTTCGGAGAGATAACCAAAAGTGAGAAATACTGACAGTAAGATGGGTGAAAGTCTTTTGCCGTACATTAATAAACGATTAATACAGGATAATTATGCACCACTAAAATAACCAAATAAATCGCGAGGTTGCTATTCATAGAATATTCTACTAATATTCAGAAATCATAATACAACAATCTAACCCACATGAATTCGAAAAAAGGTCTGTCAACCGAAGCTTATGAACCCATTGCTGAAGGGAAGGAATACAATCCCTATGTGCCTGCTAGTCAAAGTCCTAAAGAATTTACCGTCAAATCCATTTTTGCCGGAATCGTTTTTGGTGTGCTATTTGGGGCTGCTAATGCGTATCTTGGATTAAGGGCAGGCCTTACGATTTCTACGTCTATACCCGTAGCTGTAATGACTGTGGCTGCTTTCAAGTTTCTACAAACGATGGGTCAAAAGAGTAATATTCTTGAGGCAAATCTCTCACAAACGATTGGATCTGCTTCCAGCTCGGTGGCAAGTGGTGTGATTTTTACTTTGCCAGCTCTTTTTCTTTGGGGGTTTGATCCTTCACTTCTTCAAATGACTTTATTGGCCATGTTTGGGGGATTACTAGGTATTCTTTTCATGATACCACTTAGAAGATTTTTGATAGACAAGGAGCATGGAAAGCTACCCTATCCGGAGGGAACAGCTTGTGCTGAAGTACTTATAGCGAGTGAGGGAGGAGGTGCTCGAGCTAAGAATGTATTTATCGGCCTGGGTTTGGGTGCACTCTTTAAGTTTTTGACGGGGTGGATACGAGTCATCCCTGGTGACGTGAGCTTCAATGTACCTTTTATAAAAAAGGCCCAGGTAGGAATGGATATTTCTTCTGCACTTTTTGGGGTTGGCTACATTTTAGGTTCCAGAATTTCTACCATAATGGTCGGAGGGGGTCTGTTATCCTGGTTGGTAATTATTCCAGCTATTGCTTACTGGGGAGAAGGTCAGGTCACGCCACTGTACCCAGAAACTAATTTACTTATTGCTGATATGAGTCCTGGATTAATCTGGACCAGATACATTCGTTACATAGGAGCAGGTGCAGTGGCAACTGGTGGTATTGTTACGCTCATCAAGAGTTTCCCAACAATGATAGAAAGCTTTAAGATCGGCGCAGAGCAATTTAAAAAACGAGTAGATACAGTCGCAGAAGTCATTCCTCGTACTGGACAGGATTTATCGTTGAAAGTTGTTGGAATTGGAGCAGCCATAATTATTGTGGCTATGGTAAGTGTGCCTTATGTTTTCGGTAGTATCGACTCAATTGCCGTAAGGATATTGGGCTCAATATTGATTGTCGTATTTGCCTTCTTTTTTGTTACCGTTTCATCCAGGATCGTGGGTTTAGTAGGAGTTACCTCCAATCCTACAAGCGGTATGACCATTGCTGCCTTATTGGGAACGGCTTCAATCTTTTTATTGGTAGGGTGGGATGATGATATTGGGAAAGTAACTGCATTGACAGTAGGTTGTGTAGTTGCTATTGCAGCTTCCATTGCAGGGGATACTTCGCAAGACCTGAAAACGGGCTTTTTATTGGGTGCCACACCTAGAAATCAGCAAATTGGGGAGTTAGCTGGAGTTATTACATCCGTCACTTTTGTTTGTTTATCTGTCATACTTTTAGATAAGGCTTATGGTTTTGGAACTGAAGAACTACCCGCTCCACAAGCTACTCTGATGAAGGTAGTTATTGAAGGGGTTCTTCAAAATGAGTTACCATGGACGTTAGTAGCCATAGGTGTTGGCATTGCACTGGTTTGTGAGTTATTTAAAATACCAAGTTTAGCATTTGCAGTAGGCGTATATCTCCCTTTGAGCACATTTACTCCGATGTTTATCGGTGGTTTACTGCGCATGTTTATTGAAAAAAGGGCCAAATCCAAAGAAGATAAGGATGAGAAGCGTGAGCGAGGTATTCTACTGGGTTCTGGGCTTGTAGGGGGAGAGGGACTGATGGGAATCGGAATAGCAGCTGTCGCTTTTTCTCAGGGAAAAACACCTACAGGTATCGGTACAGACTGGGCGGGAGATTTGATCCCATGGATTGCCCTGGTTGCTTTCGCTGGATTAGTCTTGATTTTTAGAAGATATTCCACTGCCAAATGAAGGGAAGTGAATAGAATCTCACAATACTTTCATCTTGTAGTCAAATTTGAAATGGTATTGTTCAAGTTCATTCAATACCGGTTGATATATTTCTTTTAGCGTTGGCTTTACAATTCCCTTAACGTTAATCGTCCCTTCCAGGATCATCCTAGAGGCAATGGCTGCAGGTAATGATACGGCTCTGGACATGGCAGAATGGCCGAAAGGTGTTCCCTCCACCTTCATGGTAGCCGTTCTTCGTTCAATGCGTTTTGGAAATTCCACGAATGCTTCATTGTGTACTATGATCATATCCTTTTCATGTTCTTTATAAGAAAGCTTTTCATTAATGAGACCTAGTAATATATCTGCATTAGTTCCTTTAAGTGTTGGTATTGGACGATCATCAAATAACCCTAGCCATTTAAGTTGTTTGACAATATCCGATGAAGTTTTAAGATTTAGTTTCTTGGCAACTTCTTTTTCAACTTCATGTTCAGCCACTCCTAAAAGGTCAGCAGTAAATTGTCTGTATGTTTTTTCAGCTAATGTATGTCCTTCCTCATCGTTCATAAGGTTCAAGTCCTTAAATGCCTGCATGGAATTACAGTACCCGGGAAATCTCAATAGACCTCTGTAAAAATGTTTAATTCCCTCTAGTCCATAGTCCACTATGTAACGTGTGGCATCTCGATTCGGATAGGTCTCAAAAGTCCCTAGTCCTTCTACATCTACCAGCCAGCTATTGTCAAAAAGGTCTTCTCCCGAGACCTCTACTTTTTCACCATCTTTGATATAGACAGCTGGAGTCTGACCTGCTGCTAAAAGTCCTCTAGGACTCCAGGAAAGCTTATATCCGAAAGGATTATTATTATGTTCAAATGATGGGATACCTGCGCCGTAGGATTTGAAGTCAATGATTTTTCCACCTTCTTCTTTCGCAAGGTTGATCATCAGCATAGCTCCCATATGATCCATTCCGGGATCTTCTCCAATTTCATTCAGTATGATAATTCCGGCTTTTGTCGCTTCTTCTTTAAGAGCGGCCATCTCTGGACTGATGTAAGAAGTAGTGACCATATTGACTCGATGCTTTATACATGCTTTTGCTACTATGGGATGCATGTATGGAGGAATCATACTTACAACTAAGTCCACCCCTTCTACCATTTTATCTAATTCACTGTAAGGAGGTGTGGCATTCCAGATCACTCGTTTACCAAGGGGTCTGTCAGCAATGATTGGTTTAGGGTGGTGCGGATCACGACTTGCAACGAGCACCTGATACTTACATTTGTCGATGAAATAGTCAACCATGGGTTTAACTACATATCCAGTTCCTAAAACCAATACACTTTTCATGGGCTTAAAATGTTTGGATCGCAAAATACCATACTATATATAGTCTAAGCCTTAATAGCAGCAGGCAGAAATATGATTTTAATCAGGGCTGAAAGAAAGTCGTCCGCTGAATTAACTTTGAATCCAAATGGAAAATGATCCGGAATTAAACCCCAAACAATTAGGTAGAGTTTCTTCTGACTTTGTAAAAGTTGCGGAGACTTTAAAAGAGGCCTCCTATGCCATAATCAAAAAGGAATTTTCTAAATATCCTATTTTTCCGATGTGTCAGGTCAGTCAACCGATAGGTCAGGTGTTAGTAGAGGCATTTCAAGCGGAAAACGATTGGCATTATTATGCCTCTTTTCTAGAGGAGTTTGTACAAAGAGGGTTGATTGCTGATGAGAAGATCTTTACAGAGAATTATAAGGACCCGGACGAATTTTGTTGTTTGTTCGTGATAGATCAGGAGTTTACCAATTTTGTATTTGTACCATATCCGATTGATTGATGAAGATTATTGTAAGTGAGAGATTTCTGATTTTAGCACTTACGATTCTCTTCCTTATAGTGACAAGCCTGTCCATTTGGTTGAATGGTTATCAGGCATTTGGAGACGCATTTAGGTATTTGGAGTATGCTGAAAACCTGAAAAAAGGTTTTTATATTGAAAGGCATAATATTAGATACGTTGTATATGTGGTTTTTATTTTTTTGGTAGAGAAACTACCAATTAACGATCTGATTTTAACGATTGTCCTTTTCCAATATTTGATCAGTGGTATTGCCACCATTTTTTTATATAAAGCCTCTAAAACCTTATTTGATAAAGTAGAATCTGCTGGAATTACTACAGCTATTTATATCCTATTTGTCGAAATAATTTTTTGGAATTCATATGTACTTTGTGAATCACTTTACTTGAGTTTAACATGTATTGCAATATACTTTCTGGTAAAGTTTTATCGGATTACAACTTATAAGAATGCAATAGTTGTTTTACTATTTATTTTTCTCTTGGCTCTGATCAAACCTACTGGAATTGCTTTTGGACTTGCACTTATATCTACGCTTTTTTTCTATTTTCAAAGAAATCTTCGTCGCAGTTATACGATTATTTTATTGGCCTTGTGTTTAATTGGAAGTCTTGTCTTGACTAATAAGTATTTAGATACCTATAAGGTTATTGATAACTATCAGACCGGTGAAGTAATTTCAGGTGTTTCAACCGTTAAGCACATCAAAGGAGTTGAGAACTATTTGATTTCTGTTCCAGAAAATTTGAAAGTTTTAGATGAAAGCTATCCTAAGTTGGTCCGTATCTCACACTTTGCACTAGCTAATTTTCCGTATTGGCTGAAGTTCACTGCAACTAAAGTTTTTTACATGGTTGCACATGTTAGGCCTTTATGGTCAATCTTTCACAATATATATAATGGATTGTTTCTACTAATTTGCTATGTCTTATATGGGATGAGTTTGATTAATAAATCAGTTTATTTTGAAATAAAATGGTTTTCCGGTTTTTATTTTCTGACTCATATAATTGGCGTTGGCATCACAGCTGCTGATTGGGATGGGAGATTTTTGATGCCTCTTCTCCCCATATTATTTATTCTAGTTGGTTATCAATTTGAAACAGAACGAAAAAGATTCTTTAAGTTAAAGAATAGAGTAACTAATATTTTACCCAAGAACTATATTTTTTAACAGAATAGCTTGACTATTTTTTTGAATGCCTTTCCATTAGCTTAGTCTCTACATCTTCCAACTTCAGGTTTTGATCTGCAAATAGAACCAGTAGATGGTACAATAAATCAGAAGATTCTTCAATAAGCAGGTCTTTTCTTCCATCCATCGCTTCCAGGATTACCTCTGTAGCTTCTTCACCTACTTTTTGGGCTATCTTTTTAGTTCCTTTTTGGAATAGCTCGGTAGTATAGGACTTTTCTGATGGATTTGCTTTGCGAGATTGGATCACACCTTGTAGCTCATGCAAGAAACCAGTAGGTTCTTTCTCCCCAAAACATGTGTAGGTCCCAGTATGGCAGGTTTCTCCTTCAGGAATTACTTTAATTAAATACGTGTCATTGTCACAGTCCTCTTGAATGCTTACCACATTTAAGAAGTTTTTAGAAGTTTCTCCTTTGGTCCATAATCGTTGTTTCGATCGACTGTAGAATGTGACCCTACCCTCTGTTTTTGTTTTCGCAAATGATTCGTCATTCATGTATCCCAGCATCAATACCTGATTGGTTTGTGCATGTTGAATGATGGCAGGGGTTAATTCTTGATTCATATTCTTACTTCAATCTTATGTTCTTTAAGTTCTTTCTTCAACTGCGGAATGGGTATTTCACCAAAATGAAAGACACTGGCAGCTAGTGCACCAGTGGCTGTCGTTTGTTCAAATACTTCTTTAAAATGCTCACTTGTCCCTGCACCCCCAGAAGCTATGACTGGAATCTTTAAGTCATTAGCAAGTTTTCCAGTAAGTTCTATGGCAAACCCACTTTTAGTCCCATCATGCTGCATAGATGTGAGCAGTATTTCACCGGCACCAAGCTTTTCTACTTTTTTTGCCCATTCGAAGACGTTGATATCGGTTGCTTCTCTTCCCCCTTTGACAAAGACTTTCCATTCATCATTCACCAATCCGGCATCAATGGCGACTACCACAAACTGACTTCCAAATTCATGAGCAATTTCGTAGACAAGCTCCGGTCTTTTCACAGCAGCTGAATTAACACTGACTTTATCTGCACCCGCTTTGACCAGTATACCAGCATCTTCAACAGAAGAAATACCTCCTCCAACAGTAAATGGAATATTGATTTCATGGGCGATTTCCTCAACAAGCTTTGCAAAGGTTTTTCTGCCTTCTACAGTTGCTGTGATGTCAAGAAAAACCACTTCATCTGCGCCCTCCTCTACATATCTTTTGGCCAGCTCAATAGGATCTCCTGCGTTTCGAATATCCACAAAGTTGATTCCTTTCACGGTTTGACCATCCTTGATATCGAGGCAGGGTATGATTCGTTTCTTAAGCATTGATTCCTGTAAGTTCTTTGAGTGAAACTTTGTTTTCATAAATCGCTTTCCCAACAATGGCTCCTTCAAGACCATTTTCCTTCAGTTTGATTAAATCATCAATAGAACTGACGCCTCCACTTGCGATTAATTTTAGATCAGGAAGTTTCTCTAGAATGGATTGGTACAATTCAAACGAAGGACCTTCCAGCATCCCATCTTTGGCAATATCGGTTGATATCACATAAAGAATACCTTTATCGTAATAGTCTTGAATGAATTTCTCAACTTCAAGGTTAGATTCTTCTTGCCAACCCGCAACAGCTATCTTACCATCTTTTGCATCAGCTCCAAGAATAATTTTATCTGATCCGTACGCATTAATCCATCCGGCAAACGTTTGAGGTTCTTTCACAGCGATGCTCCCTCCAGTAATCTGTTTGGCGCCACTTTCGAAAGCAATTCTTAGATCTTCATCGGATTTAATTCCTCCTCCAAAATCAATAGTCAGGTTTGTCTTCGTTGATACCTTTTCTAATACTTTCCAATTCACGATGTGTTTGGCCTTAGCACCATCCAGATCTACGAGGTGCAAGTATTGAAGACCTGCGTCTTCAAATTGCTTGGCAACTTCCAATGGGTCTTCATTGTAAATCTTTTTGGTTGCGTAATCTCCTTTAGAGAGTCGTACACATTTACCTTCAATGATGTCGATGGCTGGAATGATTCTCATAGATTCAAAAAATTCTCAATTAGCTTCCTACCAACATCTGCGGATTTTTCCGGGTGAAACTGAACTCCATAAAAATTATCTTTCTGTAACGCGGAAGTAAAAGGAACCAGATAATCTGTTACTCCTACCGTGTCCTCTCCCAATTCTACGTAATAACTATGCACAAAATACATATTTGCTGTTTTATCAAGACCAGCGAAAAGTGGCCCTTTTTTGGTAGAAAACTCATTCCAACCCATGTGTGGAACAATGCCTTTTGGAGGAAATTTCAGAACGTTCTCTCTGAAGATGCCTAAGCATGGAGTGTCTTTTTCTTCAGAGTGAGAGCACATGAGTTGCATTCCTAGGCAGATACCTAAAAAGGGTTGAGTGAGTGATGTTATCACTTCATCCAGTTTTCTTGCCCTCAAATAGTCCATGGCAGTCCCTGCTTCTCCAACTCCAGGGAAAATGACCTTTTCGGCATTCGTTAATTCTTCTGGATCATCTGTTAATAAGGATTCAACACCTAGTCGATCCAAAGCATTTATGACAGATCGAATGTTGCCTGCATTATATTTTACGATTGCGATCATAAAACTCCTTTAGTACTTGGTAATACTCCACTATCATCCCTTCTCACAGCCATTTTTAATGCGCGAGCAAATGCCTTGAAAATAGTTTCAATTTTATGATGGTCGTTATTTCCTTCAACTTTGATATTCAAATTACATCTTGCGGTATCAGAGAATGATTTGAAAAAGTGAGAAACCATTTCTGTTGGCATTTCACCAACATGAGTTGCACTAAAATTTGCATCCCATTCCAGCCATGGCCTGCCTCCAAAATCAATCGCTACTTGTGCTAATGAATCGTCCATAGGAAGCAAGAATCCATAACGTTCAATCCCTTTTCGCTCTTTTAACGCATCATTGAAAGCTGCACCTAAGGCCAGCGCGGTATCTTCAATCGTGTGATGTGTGTCTATTTTTAGATCACCTTCAACTTCGACTTTGAGTCCAATGGAACCGTGTCTGGCAATTTGATCCAACATATGATCGAAAAACGCTACTCCTGTAGAGCTTACGGAACCCGTGTGGTCATCAAGATTGACCTCCACACTGATCTTGGTTTCTGAAGTTGTACGAACACATCTGCCAATGCGCCCTGTATTTTCGTTTTCCTCTTTCCTTAAAGCTTTAGTCAGTCGATCATTTTCCTCAGGAGTACCTACTGTGATGCGAAGGGTATTTGGGACTTGACCTGTTCGATCCCTGAGGACAATTCCTTTTTTTAGCATTTCAGAATAAGTTGCTTTTGCATCCTGGAATTCCACCAACAAAAAATTAGCATCTGAAGGGTAGATTTTTTTTACCTCTTCAATTTGAGGCAGTTCTTCTTCTAGCTTTTTCCGTTCAGCTTTGAGTATTTCGATCTGTCTTTTAATCAATTCAGGTCGTTCAAGCATCTCAATTGCTTTTTCCTGGGTAAGTGAATTGACATTGTAAGGAGGTTTGATTTTGTTCAAGACCTCAATCACCTCTGGTAGACCAATACCCACGCCTAATCGAGCTCCTGCCAGACCGAAAGTTTTACTGAATGTTTGTAGAATGAACAGGTTAGGAATTTTTTCATGAATCATTGAACCCCCTGAAAAATCAATGTACGCTTCATCTACGACAACCAAACCAGAGAATGAATTTGCAAGGGCAAGTATGGTTTCTTGTTTCATCGAATTACCTGTGGGGTTGTTAGGCGAGCATATGAAAATGAGTTTAAGGTGTTCGTCTTTTATTGAATCTTCAATCCTAGATTGATCGAGTTGAAAATTATCAGTTAGTGGTATCTGTATGTTTTCAACGTTGTTCACGGTGGCTGAAACTCCATACATGCTAAAAGTAGGAGGGAAAGTCATGATTTTATCTTTCCCAGGTTCACAAAACGCTCGAATCAGTAAATCAATAATTTCATCACTTCCATTTCCAAAGATTAACCGGTCATTTTCTGTTCCTCGAAATTTTGAAAATGTATGACTTAGTTTTTTCAGCGAGGCGTCGGGATATCGATTGAGACCAAATCCAAACGGATTTTCATTTGCATCTAATGAGACCTCAGCTTTTCCATCAAATTCACTTCTTGCACTGGAATAAGGGTTTAAAGCTTTGATGTTGGGTCTTGTTATTTTATTGATATCAAACATTTCCTAGCGCATTTAGCCGAATAGTAACTGCATTTTTGTGTGCTTGTAATTGTTCTGCCTCAGCCATTTTTTCAATCGCTGGACCAAGGTTTTTTATTCCTGTTTCTGAAATCTTCTGGAAAGTAATTTTCTTCACAAAGCTATCCAATGATACACCGCTATAATTCCTTGCATAGCCATTGGTTGGCAAAGTATGGTTAGTACCACTTGCATAATCACCCGCACTTTCACAGCTCCAATTACCCAAAAAGACACTCCCGGCAATGGTGATTTGTTCGCCCAACTCCTCAGCATTTTCAGTGGCAATGATTAAATGTTCTGGGGCATAGGTATTACTGAAATCAACAGCTTCTGTGAGATTATTGACTACTATGGATTGACTATTTTTCAATGCTTGATGTGCGACCTCCTTTCGAGGTAATTCTTCTACTTGTTGATTGATCTCACTTTGAACATCTGCTATCAATTGATCCGAATCACTAATTAAAACCACCTGACTATCAGGTCCATGCTCCGCTTGTGATAATAGATCTGCGGCTACAAAAGCTGGATTCGCTGAATCATCAGCAATTACCAACACTTCACTTGGGCCAGCTGGCATATCTATCGCTACACCAAAATTTTGAGCCAGTTGTTTGGCTGCTGTTACATATTGATTTCCTGGTCCAAAAATCTTATCCACTTTTGGGATAGATTCCGTTCCGTATGTCATGGCTGCAATGGCCTGAGCTCCACCGGTCAGAAATATTTTTTCAATACCTAGAAGCTGGCAGGTCCATCCAATTACTTCATTTAATGTTCCTTCTTTTGTTGGTGGGGTGCATACTATTATGTTCTTACAACCAGCAATTTGTGCCGGAATTGCTAACATCAGCAGTGTTGAGAACAAGGGAGCTGATCCGCCAGGAATGTATAGTCCTACATTTTGGATGGCAACACTTTTTCTCCAGCACGCAACTCCTTCCATGGTTTCAACTTTCTGGGTTGTTTCTTTCTGGGTAAAGTGAAATTTCTCAATGTTTGTCTTAGCTAATTTGATGGCTTCTGCCAGACTCGGGTCGATTTCGAATTTTTGTGAGTTCAGGTAATGTGTGACAGAATCAAGCTTCACCTTGTCAAATTTTTCACCCATTTCGAGTAGTGAAGTATCACCTTTTTCTTTAACCTCATTTAATATGCCCAGAACCTTATCTTCTAGCTCAGTAAGATCGAAAGTTGGTCGCTCACAAAGAGACTTCCAATCAGCTTGCTTGGGGTATTTGTAAACCTTCATAATCAAATAATCATTTTTTCGATCGGACAAACCAAAATGCCTTCTGCACCATGCTCTTTTAGTTGATCTATTACTTCCCAGAAGTCATCCTCTTTAATTACACTGTGAACGCTACTCCATCCTTTATCTGAAAGGGGCATTACGGTAGGGCTTCTCATACCGGGAAGTAGCTGGACAATTTCTTCTAGCTTTTCATTGGGCGCATTTAGAAGTATGTACTTATTCTGCTTAGCCGCCTTCGCTGCTTCGATGCGAAAAAGTATCTTGTCAAGAAGGTTTTTCTTTTCGTCATCAAGAGATGGGTTTGCTATTAAAACAGCCTCGCTTTTTAAAACCACCTCAACTTCTTTAAGACCATTTGCCAATAACGTGCTACCAGTACTAACAATATCAAAAATGCCTTCTGCAAGTCCAATGCTTGGAGCGATCTCTACACTACCACTTATTTCTTCTATGGCTGCATTAACTCCCTGTTTTTTTAGAAAATTCTCAAGAATTACAGGATAACTTGTAGCAATTTTCTTTCCTTCAAACCACTTAAGCCCTTGATATTCTTCCTCTCTTTTGATAGCTAGCGAAAGTCTACATCGTGAAAAACCAGGTCGATTAATAATGTCTACTTTTTCAGCTTTTTCGAGGTATTCGTTTTCTCCTACAATTCCAATATCCGCAACACCCTCAGCTACATATTGAGGAATGTCATCATCTCTTAAATAAAAGACCTCTAAAGGAAAGTTAGAAGCTTTGGACATCAACTTACCTCCATTTCTAACCTGGATGCCACACTCATTCAGCAGATTGAGACTTTTTTCATTAAGTCTTCCACTTTTTTGAATGGCTATTTTCAACACTGCATTCATTTTTTTGATTTTATATTTCTTATTGGATCATTTAATCCAACCTTCTAATGGCATAGCAATAAAAAACCCCGACGGTATCGTCAGGGTTTTGCATTTATTTTCAAAAATTACAATCACCTACCTTACCGTCTATTTAAAGAGGCAAAATGATGTAAATGATGATGTAATTCTTTATTACTCATTTGCTGCGAAGATAGATCTGATTTTTAAAAAATCAATCACCCTTCATAATTTTTAGCTACAGCGTTCCAATCGATTACATTGAAAAATGCATTAATATAATCTGGTCGTCTGTTTTGATAGTTGAGATAATATGCATGCTCCCAGACATCAAGACCTAAGATTGGAGTACCGGAGCATCCTGCATCTGGCATTAGTGGATTATCCTGATTTGCAGTGGAGCAAACCTCAACGGATCCATCGTCATTTTTGCAAAGCCAAGCCCAGCCACTACCAAATCGGGTTGCTGCTGCATTACTGAATGCAGTCTTAAATTCTTCAAATGATCCAAATGCAGCATTTATCGCTTCTGCTAATGCTCCTGATGGTTCTCCACCACCATTAGGACTCATCACTGACCAGAACAATGTGTGGTTATAGTGACCACCACCATTATTTCTAACGGCACCATTGTCCGAATGATTTTTGCAAAGGTCTTCAATGGAATGTCCATCCATATCCGTTCCTTCAATTGCTGCATTTACTTTAGAAACATATGCCGCGTGGTGCTTTCCATGATGTATTTCCATGGTTTTAGCATCTATGTGTGGTTCCAATGCATCATGTGCATAAGGTAAGCTTGGTAATTCAAAAGCCATATTTGTTGGTTTTTTAGGTTAAAAAATAATTTGGTAAGTATAACAAGGAATTATATGGTTTAGTTGCCTCGAATTTTTTTGAAGAAATCCTTAATTAAAACTTCACACTCGTTTGTCATTACACCTTGTTTTAATTCTGTTTTTGGATGAATGATCGTTTTATTGAATTTTGAGAATCCCCTCTCCTTATCTAGTGCACCAATTATCACCTTCCCGATTTGAGTCCAAAAAAGTCCACCTGCACACATGCTACATGGTTCCAATGTGACAAACAAAGTACATTCATTTAGATACTTAGATCCAAGATGATTTTGAGCAGCAGTTAAGGCTAACATCTCTGCATGGGCAGTAGCATCATTTAATCTCTCCACTCGATTATGATCCTTCGCAATGATCTTATTTTCACAAACTACTACTGCACCTATAGGTATTTCTCCTTCTTCGAATGCTAACTCCGCTTCTTTAAGCGCCTGCTTCATGAAATGTTCATCACTATGAATGGTCAGACTCATTTCCTCACTTTTACACTTTCCATGATTTTCTTAGCAACGGGTTGCCAGGTTCTCATTTGGCTAGGTTTACATCCAAAGTTGAAAAGCAGAATCTGATTATTATAGGAAGTATATTGAATGTACGAGTAATATCTGGAAGTTTTAGTCCCGCTTATGGCATTATCTTCTACAAGGGTTGATAAAAACTCGAAAACGATGAACTTCTTACCATTGATCTCTTTAATGGTATCTTGGAAGTATTCAACCTCTGTAAATAATGTTTCATAGGTTCCTTTATAAAAGCTTCGGAGTTTTTCCTCATCTCCAGGTATCCAAGGCATTACATTTGTGTTGATTCCCAAATCAATCGTACGATCCTCTGAGGTATACATGCCAAGTGGAGTTTTGGAAGAGACAAACTTATTCACTCGTTCTCCATCAGTCATTGAATTAAAACTTTCAGGGATCTTAAGGGAGATTTTATCGTTAACTTTCACAGTTTCGAGCCTTTCCTGGCCAAATAATAAAAGCCCTAAAAAACTGAGTAATAATGTCACTAGCAACTTCATGTTTCAAAGCTAAAAAGTAGCTGGCTATTTTCGTTGATGAACCTACCTTTGCCTCTTCTTTAAATAAAAATCATAATATCAGGCAATGCTACGAACACATACTTGTGGTGAATTAAGAAAAGATCATGTAGGACAAGCAACTACACTTTGCGGTTGGGTGCAAAGATCTAGAGATAAAGGAGGAGTGGTTTGGATAGACCTTCGTGATAGATATGGTATTACACAATTGATATTTGAAGAAGGGGTAACTGAGAGTCGCTTGATAGAAAAGGCCAAAAGTGTAGGTAGAGAATTCGTAGTTAAGGCTACAGGAGAGGTGGTAGAGCGATATGCAAAGAATGATAAAATGCCTACCGGAGACATTGAGGTTAGGGTAACAGAATTAGAATTCTTGAACAACTCGATTACTCCTCCTTTTACAATAGAAGAGGAAACAGATGGCGGAGAGGACCTACGGATGAAATATCGTTACCTCGATATTCGTAGAAACCCTATTCGTGAAAAATTAGAGTTGCGTCACTTAACGATGCAAAAGGTGAGGGAATACCTAAATGGAGAGCAATTTGTTGAGGTAGAAACGCCTTACCTAATAAAATCTACTCCAGAAGGGGCTCGTGATTTTATCGTACCATCACGGATGAATGAGAATCAATTTTATGCACTTCCTCAGTCACCGCAAACTTTCAAGCAATTATTAATGGTTGCTGGAATGGATCGATATTTTCAAATCGTGAAGTGTTTCCGGGATGAAGACTTAAGAGCAGATAGGCAGCCGGAGTTTACACAAATTGATTGTGAGATGTCTTTTGTTGAACAAGAAGATATTATTCAGACATTCGAGGGCATGACCAAATTCCTTTATCGGGAGGTTAAAGGAATTGAATTAGGTGATTTTCAGCGAATAACCTATGACGAAGCAATGAAGAGATATGGGTCTGATAAACCGGATCTTCGCTTTGGAATGGAATTCTGTGAAATGAACGAATTGACTCAAGGTAAAGGATTTGGCGTTTTTGATAATGCTGAATTGGTTGTGGGCATTAATGCAGCGGGTTGTGCAGAATATACCAGGAAACAGTTAGATGCTTTGACAGATTTTGTAAAGAAACCACAGATCGGTGCCAAGGGATTGGTTTATGTTAAGTGCAATGAAGATGGCACATTCAAATCTTCGGTCGATAAATTCTTCGATCAGGAGGCGCTTAGAGGTTGGGCAGAATTATATGACGCAAAAGCTGGGGATCTACTATTGATTTTAGCTGGGGATGTAGATCAAACACGAAAAGCCCTCAATGAGCTCAGGTTGGAGATGGGAGAACGACTGGGGTTAAGAGATAAAGAAAAAGTGGCTGCAGCCTGGGTGCTGGATTTTCCTTTATTGGAATGGGATGAGGAGTCTCAAAGGTATCATGCCATGCATCATCCGTTCACATCACCAAAACCAGAGGATATTCAAAAATTATCTTCAGATCCTGGAGCAGTACGTGCTAATGCCTATGATATGGTGATCAATGGAGTTGAGGCAGGTGGCGGATCTATTAGAATCCACAATCGAGAACTCCAGGCTAAGATGTTTGAAGTGCTTGGTTTTAGCCAAGAGGAGGCAGAGGCCCAGTTTGGGTTTCTGATGGGTGCTTTTGAATATGGAGCTCCGCCTCATGGAGGCATTGCCTATGGTTTTGACAGGCTATGTGCAATCATGGCTGGTGAGCAAAGCATTAGAGACTTCATTGCCTTCCCGAAAAATAATTCTGGTAGAGATGTTATGATCGATTCTCCTTCTCTTATCTCGAATGAACAGCTAGAAGAATTAGGAATTAATTTGGTTGCGGCAACTAAATCATAATTTTCAATGTTTTTTTAATAATTTCGTAGTTAAAAATCATACTTCATGACCAAGAAGTTTCTTCTGTATACTACTCCATTTTTCTTAATTTTCGGAGCCTTATCTCTTTTTGAGCCTCATATGTACAGGTTTGTATTTGCAAATACTAGCTTAGATAGGCTTGGTGGTAAAGAATTTGAAATAATTGCTCATAAAGGAGCATCCGGATTAGCACCTGAAAATACCATGGCAGCTTTTGCAAAAGCACTCGAGCTGGGTGTTGATCAAATCGAATTGGATGTCAGACATACCAAAGATGAAGAAATAATTGTATTTCATGATCAACGACTAGATAGAATAGCAAGAGATACCTTAGGAAATCAAGTTACTGGAGATGTGCATGATTATACACTTGCTGAAATAAAGCAATTCGATGTTGGTTCCTGGTTTGATTCGCAGTTCAAAAATGAGCGGATTCCTACTTTAAAAGAGGTGTTAGATTATATCGATGGGAAATGTGAAGTACTAATTGAGATCAAGCACATGGATCATCCACATTATCACGATTTTGCTGAAAAACTCGTTGAAGTGGTGCTTCAGGAGAAAAATGGAGAAGATTGGATTTTACTTCAGTCCTATGAACCAAAATATTTGGATGAAGTTCATGAATTAGATCCTTTAATTCAAACTAAAGCATTAATAGTTGGAGAAGACTCTGCTCCATTGCTGGCTTTTTATATTGAAACCAGGATACATATGGGTCGTGCTAAAGAGAGTAATCGAACCAAAGCCATTAATCCTCATTGGGAATCTTTGTCTCCAAGAAGGATTTTTCAAATGCATGCAAAAGGATATGAGGTGTATGCTTATCCTGTAAATGAACGAGATGATATGATTAAAATGCTCAATGCAGGTGCAGATGGTATCATTACCGATTTTCCGGATGTGGCCATGGAGTTAAGAAAAGATATTAAGGCACTGGAAAAATAGTTTTCAATTCAGCTTCAGCAGCTATATATCCAAAGGAGTTCCATTTTGGGGATTCCAGAATTCTCAAGAACAGTTCATTTGCTTTGTCCAGTTTACCCGTTTGTTGGTAAAAACTAGCCAATCCATAACCTAGGGTTGGATCTAGCTGATTAGCTGCATCTGTTGCTTTTTTTTCAATTCTGTTGGGTTCTTCCTGATTCTTGAAAAGAAGGAGTAAGTCATAATAGGCATCATTTTCAATCAACTTCATTTTCAGAGGTAAAGACTTAATAAGTTCGCTGGCAAGTTCTTTATTACCTAATTTCATGTAAGTCAGATACTGCCAATAGGTAGTGGCAACGAGCAAATCATTATTATCACTAAACTCCATGCATTTTTTATACGCTGATAATGCTTTGTCATATCTTCCACTTAAAAAATTAGCAAGGCCAAAGTGGTACCAAATATTGAATTTATCATTGCTAAGTGGTTGATTTAGCTTGTTTGGAAGGCCATCGGGTTCAATTTTATTTGGCTTATTTAGGCTATAATATGCCGCTAACTCAAAATCTTTAATCGCTTTGTTTAGCTGCCTGGTTGTGATGTATCTATGACCTCTATGTCTGTAAAGGTGATACGAATCTGGATAAATTCTTAAACCATCGGAAAAAACATTAATTGCTTCCAAATATTTGCCTAGATAAGCCAATCTTCGTCCATGCCAAATGATTAAGTCAAGACTATCTGGATTTTCATTCAGATTATTAATTGCTATGTTAAGCTTTGCTTGATATGTTTCTTTTGCTGCATCAGAAATTACTAAAGGAGGTAATTCCTCTCCAATTAAGTTATAAATCTTGTTTGGATCTTTTGCCTCGGGAGGAGTAACACTTGGTATTTGATTTCTATCCTCAGACTGACCTACAGGTTGGCAAGAAATCATTAGGACCAAAAAGAAAAATGATAGGGTGATTTTTCGCATGTTTTATTCTTTCCAATTAGGGTATCCAGGTTGCTTTAGTTCTTTGCCATTTTTGGCCTCCTTTACCATCTCTCTTACATCTTTCAATAGCTCTTTTGCATCATATAGAATACCATCTTTGATTGTGTATTTGACACCACCAACCCGGGCGATTTCATTATCGTCAGTCAATTTAATTGCACCCGTTCCGTAAAGTACTTTTAAGTTCTTAAGTGGATTTTCTTCTACGATTACCAAATCAGCTAGCTTACCTACATCAATCGTACCTATCTGATCTTGCATATTTAATGCTTCTGCTCCCATTAGTGTAGCCGATCTGATAACCTCTAATGGATGAAAGCCTGCTTCTCTTAATAGCTCCAATTCTCTTATGTAAGCAAACCCGTACAATTGGAAAATAAATCCTGAGTCGGAACCTGTTGTGACCCTTCCCCCGCGATTCTTATATTCATTCACAAATGTCATCCATAATTTATAATTTTCTTTCCAGGCAACTTCTTCTTCAGTACCCCAGAAGTGCCAATAGGAACCATGGGACACTTTACTAGGTTGGTAGAATCTCCAGAGTTTCGGTAAGGTGTAGTCATTATGCCACTCAGCGGTACGAGCTCGCATTAGATCTCTGCTAGCCTCATAAATGTTGAAAGTTGGGTCTAGCGTAAAATCTAATGCTAATAATTGATTCATTACCTCATTCCATTTATCAGAATATGGTTCAGCTGCTTGCTTCCATAATCTACCTGCCTCTCCGAAACGATGTTGTTCATTTTGATAATTGTAATCAAGTGGATAATTCTGGACTACTCGATCATCAAAAAGTGCTTCCGGAAGACCATACCAATGCTCCATGGTTGTTAGACCTGCTTTAGCTGAGTTTAACACATTCCACCAGCCTACATTAAGCTGAGCATGATGACAAGCAGAACCTAGTCCCAATCTTTTGTTTTCTTCTATCGCTGCTTGCATCACTTCGGGAGAGGCACCAAAAAACTTAATTCCATCAGAACCCCTTCGATAATTGGCCTGAACCCACGATCGTGCTTCATTTGCGTTGGTAATTGGTCCCTCCAGTTTTTCAGAGATTGCTCCTTTTTCATTAGGAGTATTTCTTACTCTGTCCACTTCGGTTAAGTTTTGACCGAATCCTGTATAAGCTATTATCCTTGGTGCAGTGATTTCGTTTTTGCTACTCCTTTCTTTATGTTCAAGTACCCAATCCAGTCCGTTAAATGAGCCTGGATCACGTATTGTCGTAATCCCATGGGCTAGCCACAACTTAAATACATACTCCGCCGGTGTACCTTGGCTTTCGCCTCCGATATGACCATGCATGTCAACAAAGCCGGGCAGAACGTACATGCCATGCGCATCTATTTCTATTCCTTTACCATTCAATTTAGGCCTTTTCTCTTCATTGATTTCTACTCCGGGGTATCCAACAACTTGTACATCCTTAATTATATTACCTTCTATTACGATATCAACGGGGCCAATGGGTGGGGCTCCATTTCCATTGATCAAAATTGCTCCTCTGATGATCATAGACTCATATGGCCCATTTCCTCTTGTTCTAGCAGGTGCAGAGATTACTTGTGAAACTAGTTCTGAACTTATTAAGAAAAGAATTAATACGGAATAGAATTTTTTCATATTTACGATTGCACTATTTTTAGTTTGATTTTAAAAATAAACAATTACTAAGGTATGGCAGCAGTTGAATCAAATATGCTACCCCTCGGTACTGAAGCACCTGATTTTGAATTGATGGACGTTGTTTCCGGTGAATACTATAGTCTCGACAGTTTACGTGGGGACTATGGACTATTAATCATGTTCATTTGTGCTCATTGTCCTTATGTAAAAAACATAGAAGAGGAAATTGCAATAGTTTCCAGACAATACACAGATTCGAAAATTGGTTTTGCTGCTATTTCATCTAACGATGCAACTGCTTATCCGGAAGATTCCCCAGAAGGACTGAAACGTCAGGCGGAATTGATAGAGTTTAGATTTCCATACCTCTATGATGAAACACAAGCAGTTGCTAAAGCTTACCAAGCAGCTTGTACACCAGATTTTTATTTGTTCGATGAAGATTTAAAGTTGATTTATCGAGGAAGGTTTGATGCAAGTACTCCTGGCAACCCAGAGCCCGTAACTGGTGATAGTTTAATTGAGGCGATTGAAAGACATTTAGAGGATGAACCGAACGTTGATCCTCAGCATCCAAGCATTGGGTGTAGTATCAAGTGGAAAGATTAATCTCCTGTTTCAATTAATCACATTGCCCAATCGATTCGTAATATTCTCTTAGTATTGAAATATAAGGAGTCATTGCTTCTGGTTCTTTATTGTAGCTATAGGTGACTTTTTTATCATATCCTTCACTTGTAAAAACTTGAACCCATTCTGCACCGCCATCAGCACAATCCGGACATCCAATAGTCACTTCCAATTGATCGAAAGACTCAATGTCGACTAATGATGCCAATGTATTGAATTCTGAAAAGTCCTGATTACATGTTTTGACATCAAGTGACTTGTCTCTATGAGGGATTAATTTTTTATTGACATTTTTCTCCGTAAAAGTGACTTCTTGTATACAATACCCTGAACATTTACCAAAACTCGTTCCGAAACGAATTTCGATAATCACAGCCTCTTGATTTTGATCGGATGCACTGAAATGGAAAATGGTAGGAATAAATGAAAAAATTAAAATAGTTAGCGCTTTCATTCTTTTTCTGTTTCTGCTAAAATTAGAAAATTAGGAAAATGAGTTCCAGTGAATTGGGGATTTTTAATCGGTTCTTCGCATTTACATAACATTTTAAGTTGAGATTATTAATTCAATGGATATGTCATGTAATTATCTGATTCCTTTCGTCTCAAAATTCCAGTAATATCTAAATTGCATTTCCAATTTTAACGTATGAGTGTTCAGAAAGAAATAAAAATTGTTACTACCCACCAGCTTCGGGAGATGAAAGCAAAAGGCGAGAAGATCGCTATGTTGACCGCCTATGATTATTCAATGGCTAAAATCATTGATCAGGCTGGCATTGATATCATTTTAGTAGGAGATAGTGCTTCAAATGTGATGGCAGGAAATGAAACCACTTTGCCAATTACTCTAGATCACATGATATGGCATGCTACTTCAGTTGTAAAAGCTGTCAAAAGAGCATTTGTAGTAGTAGATGTTCCATTTGGAAGTTATCAGGGAAACTCTTCTGAAGCATTGAGATCTTGTATACGAATCATGAAGGAATCTGGTGGACATGCTGTGAAAATGGAAGGTGGATTAGAAATAAAAGAAAGTGTACAGCGAGTTTTGTCTGCAGGAATACCTGTAATGGGTCATTTAGGTCTTACTCCACAATCAATTTATAAGTTTGGAACCTATAGCGTAAGAGCAAAGGAAGAGGAAGAGGCGAAGAAATTAATGGAGGATGCAAAGCTTCTTGAGGAGCTTGGCTGCTTTGGAATAGTGCTGGAAAAGATTCCTTCTGAGTTAGCCAAGCAGGTGGCAGAATCTGTTTCCATTCCAATCATTGGAATTGGAGCGGGACCTCATGTAGATGGACAGGTCTTGGTTGTTCATGATATGCTTGGCATCACACAAGACTTCAAACCAAGATTTCTTCGACAATATGCAGATTTAAATAAAGTGATGACGGAAGCTTTTGAAAATTATGTTTCAGACATCAAGGCAAAAGAGTTTCCTAATGAAAAAGAATCTTATTAAGGCTAAATACATCAATTACTAACCATATTACTTAAAGATTAAATTGAATGGCTAAAATCATTTATACACATACGGATGAGGCTCCTGCGCTAGCAACAAAATCATTGCTTCCAATAGTAAAAGCATTTACAGGAGTAGCTGATGTGATCCTGGAAACAAGAGATATTTCCTTAGCGGGTCGAGTTATTTCACAATTTGGAGATTATTTGAATAGTAATCAGCAGATCAATGATGCTTTAGCAGAGCTTGGTGAAGTAGCAAAAACACCTGAGGCAAACATCATTAAACTTCCAAATATCAGCGCATCCATCCCTCAATTAAAAGCAACAATCAAAGAGCTTCAGTCCCAGGGATATGCTTTGCCTGATTATCCGGATGAGCCGCAAAATGATGAAGAAAGAGAAATAAAGTCTAGATATGATAAAGTAAAAGGATCTGCGGTAAACCCGGTTCTTAGAGAAGGGAATTCGGACAGAAGAGCTCCGAAAGCAGTAAAGAACTTTGCTAAGAAGTTTCCGCATTCAATGGGTAAATGGAATAGTGATTCAAAATCACATGTAGCAAGCATGTCACAGGGTGACTTTTACGAAAGCGAAAAATCGACTACACTTTCTAAAGAAAATCAGGTAAAAATCGTTTTTGAATCGCAAGACGGTTCAGAAATTCTGAAAGATCTTTTTCCATTGCAAGAAGGTGAGGTTATCGATACCTCAGTCATGAGAATGAACGAACTCAAGCGATTTATTGATCAAGAAATTATGGATGCGAAAGAGAAGAATGTTCTTTTTTCTCTTCATATGAAAGCAACCATGATGAAAGTATCCGATCCAATCATATTTGGTGCAGTGGTAGAAGTTTTCTATAAAGAGGTATTTGAAAAATATGCTGATTTATTTTCTGAATTAGGTGTTGACGCGACCAACGGAATAGGGGATGTATACAATAAGATTCAATCCTTGGATGAATCAAAACGCACAGAAATTGAAAGGGCGATAGAAAAAGTCTATGAGGAACGCCCAGCACTTGCCATGGTCAATTCAGACAAAGGCATCACAAATCTTCATGTACCGAGTGATGTGATTATTGACGCTTCTATGCCAGCTATGATACGGACCTCTGGTCAAATGTGGAATAAAGACAATCAAACGCAGGATACCAAGGCGGTAATTCCTGATCGGTCATATGCTGGAGTGTATCAGGCAGTTATTGCCGATTGCAAAGCAAACGGCGCGTATGATCCCACCACAATGGGTAGTGTTCCCAATGTAGGACTTATGGCCCAAAAAGCAGAGGAGTATGGATCTCACGATAAAACCTTTCAACTTGACAAAGCGGGCAAGGTTCAAGTGATTGATGCTGAAGGAAACGTATTGCTCGAACAGCAAGTCAGTGAAGGAGATATTTTCAGAATGTGTCAGGTGAAAGATGCGCCAATTAAAGACTGGGTGAAGCTAGCTATGACCCGTGCGAAAGCAACAGGTGCGCCAGCAGTATTTTGGTTAGATGAAGATCGAGCGCATGATGCAGAACTAATCAAAAAGGTAAAAAATTACCTAAATGATCATGATACATCTGATTTTGAGACACATATTTTATCACCGGTTGAAGCAACGAAGTTTTCGGTTGATCGAATTAGAAAAGGTCTTGATACGATTTCGGTCACAGGAAATGTCCTTCGAGATTATTTGACCGATTTATTCCCAATTCTTGAGGTTGGCACAAGTGCCAAAATGCTTTCCATTGTACCCTTAATGAATGGTGGTGGACTATTTGAAACCGGAGCTGGAGGATCTGCTCCAAAACACGTGCAGCAGTTTGTGGAGGAGGGTCATTTACGATGGGACTCTCTGGGAGAATTTCTCGCACTGGCTGTTTCTTTGGAACATCTTGGTGAAAAATACGGTAATGCTAAAGCACTGATATTAAGTGAAACATTGGATCAGGCAACTTCAAAACTACTGGAAGAGAATAAATCTCCTTCAAGAAAAGTAAATGAGATAGATAATAGAGGTAGTCATTTTTATCTGGCAATGTATTGGGCAGAAATGTTGGCGAATCAAGATAAAGATGCAGGCCTTAAAAGTGTTTTTGAAAATGTCTATCAGCAACTATCTGCGAATGTGGATAAAATCAATGATGAGTTGATTGCGGCCCAGGGGAAACCGGTAGATATTGGAGGTTATTATCAACCAGATGAAGGACTAGCTACGGAAGCCATGAGGGCAAGCGAGACCTTGAATTCCATTATTGATTCCATCTAAGAATTTTACCCAAAAGCCTAGCAAAACTGTTGGCTTTAATTTTATCTTAAGGGGTTTGTCATATCTGTTGGCTTCAAATTGATGACAGCTAATTTGGCTTGAGTTACATTTGAAGGATGCAATCCTCAATACAGCTAAGCCCTAAACTCCAAGATTCTGGAACCACTATTTTCACTGTCATGTCAAAATTGGCCCAAAAACATGACGCTATCAATTTGGGCCAGGGATTTCCTGATTTTGATGCCGATCCCAGACTTCTTGAATTGGTGGAAAAATACATTCGTGAGGGTAAAAATCAATACTGTCCACTTGCCGGATTACCAAGGCTTTTAGAGGTTTTGGCCGATAAGGTATCTCATGTTTATGGAATGAAACTCAACCCGACCTCCCAAATATGTGTAACCGCGGGTGCTACGCAAGCTTTACATATCGCTGTAGCGACGGTCGTTAATAAAGGTGATGAGGTAATTATACTTGAACCAGCATATGATTGCTATAAACCTCAAATTGAACTGGCGGGTGGAGTAGCAGTTCCATACCAATTAAAATATCCCAATTATCAGGTAGACTGGAATGAATTAGGCAAACTGGTGTCCGATAGGACACGAATGATCATCATTAATACACCTCACAACCCGACAGGTACTATTCTTAGATCTGATGATTTAAAAAAGCTTGAAAAGTTAGTCACTGGAAAAAATATAGTGGTACTTAGTGATGAGGTGTATGAACATATCATTTTCGATGGAGAAATGCATCAAAGTGTTCTGAGATATCCAACTTTATTTCAACAAAGTATGGCTGTATTTTCCTTTGGAAAAACCTTACATGCTACAGGATGGAAGCTTGGGTATATTGTAGGGCCTGAAAAATTGATTAGTGCCTTTAAATCCATCCATCAATGGAATGTGTTTTGTGTTAACTCCTTTTTACAATATGCCATAGCTGATTACTTGCAGGAGCCAAAAAATTATCTTGGTCTTGCTAGTTTCTATCAAGCAAAAAGAGATCACATGCTTAAGCATTTTAATGACCTCCCATTACAACCCATTCAATCAAAAGGGACATATTTTCAGCTTTACAGCTATGAAGGTATTAATGAGATGAATGATCAGGACTTTGCAAAATATTTAACCGCTGAAATTGGTGTTGCTGCAATTCCTCTTTCTCCATTTTATTCAAAAGATCCAGGTGATAAAGTCATTAGGCTTTGTTTTGCAAAACGAATTAAAACATTGGAGTCTGCGGCTGAACGACTAAAAAAATTAATAGAATATTGAGGTTGATTTGAAGAAACTTCAAACAAGTTTTAAGAAATACTCTTAATTTCAATGTGCAGGGAAATTATTAGATGAGAAGGATTCAATCCAAATTTCAATTTGAAAGCAATGTACTTATCGTTGCTTGTGCCCTTGGCTTTATCAGGTCTTTGTCTGCGGTTATTGATGATTTAAGTGACTCTGTAATTCATAGTGACTATTGGGCTGACTTTTCATTTACGCTGCTATTTCTCTTCATGGGAATATTCTTGGTGCTCAAGAAAGCCTCTAAGGGCTCTTTGATCATCTTTTATGTGGCCTTTATTTCCCTTCTAGTAATAACCTTTATAAACTCCAATGGTCTGCAGAGTAGTACCGAGCATAACATTTTTGCAGGGCTAATTCTAATTTTTTTTACTCTTAGAAATAGACTTCCAATTTACTTATCCTTTCTGTTGATAGTTAGCGTCCTGGGTGCTTTGTTATATCTGGATTATAAGTATGGTTTTTCGGTTGACTATGTCGACAGGCATTTTAGTGATATCAACTTTTTATTTGCAACACTTGGAACCATAGGATTCACTTTTTTTGCTAAAAGTGTATTTGAGAAAAGAAGAAGAGAACTGAAGTTCAACACTAAGTTACTTATTCGGAAGTCTGAAGAACTTACCAAGAAGAATGAAGAACTAATGCTTCAGAAGGACGCTTTAGAGCAATTAACACTCGAGTTAGACAATAAAGTTATTGCCAGGACTGCTGCATTAAAAAGTCAAAAAAGCAAGCGTGAAAAGTATATTTCGATAACCTTCAACGAATTGATTCATAAGTATAAGGATACTTTGGACACAATTAATAATCTGAATAAGATGCAGGGTAATAGTGAATACCTATCGATGCTTAATCGATCAGCGGAAAGGTTGACTTTGGAGTTGGAAGAATTAAAAAAGAAGGTGAATGCAAGTAATTGAAAAAATTAAGAGCTGGATCGTAGTAGATCAGGTTGAAAATCGACTTTTTTTGATTGCTTTGATTTTTGCTATCCCTTATTTCGGTAGTAGTATGCTATTTGATTACCTAAATAATGCACCATTGCTCTTTACGGTACTTGATATGATACTACTGGCTGTGTGTCTCTTAATGTTGTATCTAAGTAGGAAAAAAAGACTTCTTCCATATTTCATTCATTTTTTTTGCTTTCTTATCATACTTGGTGGAGCCTTTTATTGGGTAATTTCTGGAGGTGTCGCAAGTGGTGGTTCATATGTTTTTACGGTAGTAATTGTACTTGTTATTTTAATGAGTAACAAAAAGCTACAGCTGATCTTCACTGCCCTAATCGTGGTTTTGATATTTGGATTACTTTCGTTTGATTTCGAATCTCCGGTAGATATTGTTTATCCTCATTTGATGTTTGATTACGTTTTGAATATTGTCATTCTAACGATTCTCTTAAGTCTCTTCAGGCTGGCAATGGATCAGGAACAAAAAAATTTAGAAGGGCAATACCTGGAGATAAGTGAACTGAATGAATCATTAAATCAAAAATCGAAAGAGCTTGAGCAATACAATTTAGAGATCAAAACCCTACAAGAAAATCTAGAAGAAATCGTAAAACAAAGAAGTGAGCAACTTGAGGAGGAAAATCGGTTAGATCTGGAATATGCCTTTATTAATGCTCATTTAATAAGAGCGCCAATCGCTAATATTATGGGCTTGATAGAAATAGTTGAGGATAGTAATTCTGAAAAGATCACACAGCTTAAAAACAACATAACAGATCTTGATCAAGTCGTTCGCAAGATTGGTAAGGTATTATCTGAGGGATAGGAAATAGATTCTTGAAATTCTAAAGGACACAGCTAAGAATTCCAAATAAATGATATCTTAAAGCTGTGAAAAGAAAGAACGTATTAATCACAGGTGCGAGTTCTGGCTTAGGAAAGGGAATGGCTCTTGAATTCGCAAAGCAGGGCCACAATCTGGCTCTTTGTGCGAGAAGAATTGAAAACCTTGAGGAGCTAAAAAGAGAACTACTTGAACTTAATTCAAAAATCAAGGTATTCATTCGTCCACTGGACGTATCCATTCCTGATGATGTATTTAAAGTTTTCCAAGAATTCAACCAGGATT
>CAYWOQ010000024.1:11853-12958 GCA_964459925.1 uncultured Roseivirgaceae bacterium | reverse complement strand
AGATGTTGGAGAGCAGCTGGATCGGGTGATTGTAAATGCTGGAATTGGAAAAGGTGCTTCTTTGGGAAAAGGATATGCAAGCCAAAATATGCAAACAGCCATGATCAATTTCTGTGGTGCAATCAGTCAATTTGAGGCGGCATTGGAAATATTCAGGCAGCAAAATCATGGTCATTTGGTAGCTATTTCATCTATGTCAGCTTTTCGGGGTTATCCATTTGCGATGAATGTATATGCCGCAACAAAGGCCGGTTTGAGAAACCTGGCTGAAGGAGCTAGGATTGATCTACTGAAGAAACCGATAAAGGTCTCCACGATATTTCCCGGATATATTGAATCAGAGATGACAGACAAAATTGAAAAACGGCCGCCATTCATGATTGATCTGGAAAAAGGTTCAAAGCTCTTAGTAAAGGCTATCAATAAAGAGAAGAACAATGCATATGTGCCTTATTGGCCATGGTATTTCTTTAAACTTTACATGCCATTCATGTCACTGAAAGCACTTAGAAAATTTTAAAATAATAGTTATGGATTTTAGTCCTTCTAAAAAGTCGCAGGATTATCTCACTCGATTAAAGGCATTCATGGATGAACACATTTTCCCTTTTGAAAGGGAATATATGGATCACCATAAACACGTAAATCCACATGGAAACTGGAAGAGCTGGGTAGAACATCCTAGAGTTGAAGAACTTAAAGCACTGGCCAAAGAGGAAGGACTTTGGAATCTGTTTCTACCAGATGAAAAGCTGGGTCAGGGACTTAGTGTACTGGATTATGCTCCTCTGGCTGAGGAAATGGGTCGTGTGTATAATTCAGCAGAATTTTTCAACTGTAATGCCCCGGATACCGGCAATATGGAGGTCCTTTATCACTATGGAAATGAAGCGCAAAAAGATGAGTGGCTTACACCGTTACTTACTGGTGAGATTAAATCCGTCTTTTGCATGACGGAACCTGATGTTGCCTCTTCAGATGCAACCAATATTAAAACAACCATTCGGCCAGAAGGAGATGAAATTCTGATTGATGGTAAGAAGTGGTGGTCGTCAGGTTTAGGCCACCCGAATGCGAAGATTGCCATCGTGATGGGTAAAACCGA
>CAYWOQ010000024.1:0-11843 GCA_964459925.1 uncultured Roseivirgaceae bacterium | reverse complement strand
GACATTTTCCTATCGAAAGAAGATGCAGACGGCGGTAAAACCGATGAAAACGCAAGTAGACATAATCAGCAGAGTATGGTACTTGTCCCACTGGACACACCTGGTGTAGAGATCAAACGGATGCAAAATACCTTTGGAGCCTATGATCCCCCAGCTGGACATGGAGAGGTACATTTCAATAATGTGAGGGTGCCGAAAGAGAATCTATTAATGGATTTTGGCGATGGTTTTGCGATAGCTCAGGGGAGACTGGGTCCCGGTAGAATTCATCACTGTATGCGATGCATTGGAGCGGCTGAGAGAGCGCTTCAATTAGCGATTATCCGAAGCGGAACAAGAGAAGCATTTGGAAAGCAATTAGCAAGACTTGGTGGGAATGCTGAGCGATTTGCGACAGCCAGGATTGCCATTGATCAGGCGAGATTGCTTACTCACTATGCAGCCTGGAAAATTGATCAGGTAGGTGTTAGAGATAGCATGACTGAGATTTCTGCCATCAAAGTTGTAGCTCCTAATGTGCTTCAGGAGATAACGGACATGGCGATGCAGATACATGGTGGAGCAGGTATATCTGATGATTTCCCATTGACCAGTTTTTTTGCACAGGCCAGGGCACTCAGGTTAGCTGATGGTCCGGATGAAGTGCATTTGCGAATGATATCCAGACTTGAGTTCAAAAAATACTTATCCTGATGTCTGCAGTAAGAGATCTGGAGAAGTCTCAGCGTCCGGGAGAAGAATTGGATTTAGAAAAGCTCCTTCCATGGCTGAAAGAACAGGTTGATGGATTGGATGGTCAACCAAAAGTGACACAGTTTTCAGGAGGTGCTTCTAATTGGACCTATAGGCTAAAATTCTCTGATCATGATCTAATTCTTAGAAGAGCTCCCTTAGGCAAAAAAGCGAAAGGGGCACATGATATGCCGCGTGAGTATTATTTGCAGAAAAAATTGAAACCATATTTTCCTTATGTCCCAGCAATGATTGCAGTATGTGAGGATGAGTCTGTACTTGGGTCGACCTATTACCTTATGGAGAGGCTAGAAGGAATCATTCCAAGAAAGAACTTTCCAAGTGAAGTCGAATGGGATGAAAGTACAGTAAACAAACTATGTCATTCCTTTTGGGATAAACTGATCGAGCTGCATCAGGTAGATTATCAAAAGGAAGGTTTAGATGATCTAGGTAAAGGGGAAGGTTATATAGAGCGGCAAATTGCGGGATGGAATAAACGATACACTAACTCGAAAACCTGGAATGTGCTGTCTGGTCGAAAGGTGATGAGGTGGCTGGAAAATAATATGCCAGAAGAGGAACGATTGTGCATTACACATAATGATTTTAGATTGGATAATGTAGTGCTGGATGTTGAAGATCCTTCAAATATTATTGGTGTTTTGGATTGGGAACTAGCAGCGATTGGTGATCCACTTATGGATTTAGGTAATAGCATGGCCTATTGGGTAGAAGATGACGAGAACTTCTTTATCAAATCGATTCGAAGGCAGCCAAGCAATGTGCCAGGCATGTTGAAACGGAAAGAAATCATTAACTACTATGCGGATAAGACAGGTCAGATTATTGATGATTTTCGGTTTTATCGGGTCTACGGGTTGTTTAGATTAGCCGGAATAGCCCAGCAGATCTATTATCGGTATTCGAAAGGTTACATCAAACATAAGACCTTTAAGAACTTTTGGATGATCTCCAATTATTTGATCAAAACCTGCGAGAATGTGATAAAAAAAGGCATATGACTTTAGACAAATTAAATAATCGGTTACCAGGAAAATGTGCGTTCATAACAGGAACTGCTTCCGGATTGGGTGCAGCATTTTCAAAACTCCTGGCTGAAAATGGCTGGACACTACTGCTTTCAGATATTGATCAAAAGGCTTTAGAAGATTTCAAAAAAAACCTTCCAAATCACGATTTAGTAACCACATACCAATTAAATGTAGCTGACAAGAATAATTTCAATGCGGTTGCAGAACAAATTAGAATGAATGGTATGCAAATCGACTTACTCATTAACAATGCAGGGATAGGTGATGGTGAACTAATACAGCATTACCAAGTGGAGGCATGGGAAATAATGATTCAAGTGAATTTACTCGGTACCTACTATGGGGTCAAGTATTTACTTCCAATGATTTCTAATTCTAGTGGCATGATCATCAATATAGGTAGTGCCGCAGGCTTTATGAATGCTCCGGGTATGTCTGCATACAATGCTTCTAAAGCTGCCGTTTATTCTTTTTCAGAAACGATCTACCATGAATTGAAACCTCAAAATATTCATGTGAGTGTGGTGACTCCCACCTTCTTTAAAACGAATATCATGAGTCAGGCAAGTGGCTCTGAAAAGTTTGTTGACTTTGCAGAGAAACAGATGAAATATTCAACGACTAATGCGGATGAGATGGCACAAGTAGTTCTGACTGAGGCTGCAAAAGGAAAATTTCAGATCATACATCCAAAAGAGGCTAGGAGAAATCACTTTATCAAGAAGTGGTTTCCAGGGCTAGTAGAGAAACAGTTTAAGAGATTAATTGCCAAATTCTCTGAATAGTATCATTCAAGTTGGAGCATAAACAGCACTGTAATTTTAGAGTGAAAATTTTAGGTATGCTATAATTTAAGTACTTCCTCTTAGATTGTACTAAGCTTATTTACTACTTGAAATAGTATAATTTATAGGGGTTTTTCTTTAACTTTTCAAAGAACGAATAATGAGGGTCATTGATCGAAGGGAGAGGTCTTGATTTACTGTTCATCCATAGCTTAGAGATATCAAACGCTATGTAAATGAACAGTCCTATGAAAACTTCCCTCTTTTCTCTTTGCCTTTTTAGTGTGGTCATTACCACCTCAGCATCTACGAGAACTACCAACGACTATTTGCAATTTCATTCAGATATTCAGGTAGCTATTGAAGAATTGGATTTGAAAAAAGCTAAGTCTTTAGTGAAGTCGCTTTTGCCAATTCTGGATTCAGACATCAAGTACACCGAGGAACTTATTGCAGATGAAGAGGATGAATATTTCCTGGGTAAGTTGAATACAAACCTCAAGCGTCAAAAAGAAATTAAACAAGAATTACAGGCGTTTCTGAAATTAAGTAAGTCTAAAGCTTTTGACGATAGTTATTCCATAAATACGGTTCGAGAGCTGAGGAGATTGAGTTTCAGGCCGAAGGAGCGTTAGGAAAGGATTAAGTTGAATAAAGCCGGCATTTGCCGGCTTTTTGTATTTAATGCTCTTATAAGTATTTCACCATGAAATCCACGATAAACCTCTTTAACTTAGAATAGGGCGGATAAACCATTTTAATTACGGTAAATCGTGAAGGTTGTTTTAGAACGGCTTTTTCATTGGTGAATGCGATAAAACCATCATGGCCATGTGATTTTCCAATACCACTATTATTAACACCCCCTATTGGCAAATGGGGATGACCAAATTGTAAAACGGTATCGTTAATGGTGAGCATTCCTGAGCTTGTTCTTTGCTGAACCTCCTTGATGGTTTTCTTGCTTTTTGAGAACACGTAAAGTGCAAGAGGCTTTGGTTTGTGATTGATGAATTCAACAACTTCATCCAATTCGGTGTAAGGCATGATCGGGACTATAGGGCCGAAAATTTCTTCATCAAGAATCCTCATATCGGTAGTGACATTGGACAGTAACGTAGGGGAGAACCTTAATTCTGACTCACTTTTATCCCCTCCAAATTCAATGGTTGCGCCATTAGCTATGGCATCTTCCATAATTCCATTGACACGCCTAAAGTGATGACTATTGATGATTCCTCCATAATTTTCTTTTTCTCCATAGATATTTTTAGAAGCATCTTCTAGTTCTTTGATTAATTGTTCTCTTACATCTTTATGTACAAATAAATAATCCGGAGCAATACACACCTGACCTGCATTCTGCCATTTCCCCCATGCGATCTTTTGAGCTGCGTCTTTAATATTCGCTGATTTGTCAATTATCGTTGGCGATTTTCCGCCAAGCTCTAAGGTGAAGGACGTAAGGTTTTTTGCTGCTGCTTCCATGACAATTTTACCCACTTGAGGACTCCCTGTGAAAAAAATATGGTCAAAGGGAAGCTTTAATAGAGTAGTAGTTTCTTCAACAGCTCCTTGAACGACGCAAATTTCATTCTCTTCAAATAATTCATGGCACATTTTCTCTATGAGCTCACTGGTATGGCGTGAGACTTCAGAAGGCTTTAGCATTATTGTATTACCAGCAGCAATAGCTG
This sequence comes from uncultured Roseivirgaceae bacterium, assembly GCA_964459925.1. Lineage (GTDB taxonomy): Bacteria > Bacteroidota > Bacteroidia > Cytophagales > Cyclobacteriaceae > Ekhidna. The sequence continues at coordinate 7,574 of CAYWOQ010000024.1, read as the reverse complement.
AAACGAGAGGTGCTATGGCTAATTGAAATGGGTAATTCCAGGGAGAAATTATTAAGCATGCTCCTTTTGGCTCATGATAGACATAAGCGTTTGTTCCAAAATAGGTCAAACTAGACCCTATAGATCTATTAGCAGCCCAGTTCCTTAAATTGCTAAGTGCTGTTCTGATTTCAGTGAGAACAACAAATAACTCGTTGATTTCAGTTTCTAATGCCGGTTTTTGAAGGTCTTTATAAACAGCATTTTCAATCGAAATACGGTTTTTGAGTATCCATTTTTTTAGTTGTTTAAGTTTTTTTCTCCGCTCATTTATTGGAGCATATCTCAACTGAATTGATTTCGCTTTAACTGCTTCAAATCTTTCATTGATGAGTAGCTGGGTTTCGTTGTTCATAAGTTAAATCTAATAGGAAGGAAGCATTTTATCCATTGCTTAGAAAGAGTGGTATAGCTAAAGGCTTTGATCTTAGCATATTTCCTATACTATTGGTCTGCACCATTCTGATCAGCCTAAGAGGATAAAATTGGAAAGCTGACGTTTGCCGGCTTTTAATGGGATCAAAATTAATCCTAACTGAAATTGGACTTGACTTCTTCTGTAATAGTAGAAAGCTGTTCTTTTCTTTTCGCTTTCATAGCTGATGTAAAGGCTTGTTGCAAGGGGATATCAGTAAGTCTGATGTCTGCTAGTCTCCGAACGGCATTAGCGATAGCAGGTCCGATAGGTCCTAACGGAGGTTCTCCAACCGGTAGGGGCACATCCGCACCTTGCACCAAATGAACGTCAATTTCTTTTGGTGCATGCTTGATCAAGGCCATTTCGTAGGGTCCGTAGATGGTTGGACTTAGCGAACCATTCTTCAATGTCATTTTTTCGAACATGGTTCCGCTAATGCCCATGACGATACATCCTTCTACCTGAGCTCTTACTTGATCCGGATTGACTGCTAATCCACAATCAAAAGCAGCTGTCACCTTATGTACTTTGATTTGTCCATTTTCAATAGATACTTCAGCTACCTGTGCACAGGGAGAACCTGCATCGATAGAAGCAGCCAGACCCATAGCACGGCCGTTAATTACCTGATCTTTGTAACCACTTTTTTCCACAGCCACTTTAATCACTTTAGCGATACGGCTGGCTTTTACTTCGTCGCTGAGCATGTTGAGTCTGAAGTCTGCGGGGTTTTTACCTGCTTTAATAGCCATCTCATCCACCATGCTTTCAATGGCGAATGTATTAGCCATGAGTCCCAATGAACGCCACCAGCTGGTAGCAAAAGGCAGAGTCGTATGCCATTGCACTGTTCGATTATTAGGTACTTTATCATACATGATGGAGCCTCCTCTAGCTGCACCTAAATCTGTACCAAGAACGGAATGTATCGCCGAAGGGAATAGTGGGGAATTGATCGCCACATCTCCGCTCGCGTAGTGGTGCTCCAGGTGTTTAAGGGTACCATCCTCATTCAATTTACCCTTCATGATATGATGGGTCGGTGGACGGAACTTGTCTTTCTGAAACTCCTCTTTTCTGGTAAAAATATATTTAACTGGTTGTCCAACCTCCTTCGCTAGTTGAGCGGCCTGAATCGCGTGATTAGTATCTAGTCTTCCTCCAAATCCACCTCCAAGTTGCTTTGGAACGATGTTAACATTTTCTTTCGCTATTCCGAAAGCTTCCGCTACCTGGTTTTGTGTGATCCCAACTACTTGTGTTGATATCATGATAGTCAGCTTATCGCCCTCCCAGCTGGCCACTGCACCATTTGGTTCTATTTGGGCATGCGCCCCTATAGGTGAAGTGAACGTTAATGTAACTGCATTTTCATCATCGTTACTTAAAGCAGATCCGTCTTTCTGTATAATTTGATCATTTCCTTTTCCTACCTGGAGCAGGTCTCTGAGCTCTTCTTCGGTCCATTCCTTCTCAACGTTCCATTCTATCTGCAACCTATTTTTTGCCGCTAAGGCCTCGGAGTAGGATTTGGCTACAATTCCCACCCAATCATCGATCTGAACGACCTTAACTACTCCAGGCATTTTTTCTGCATCGTTGGTATTGGCACTTTTAAATGTTGCACCTACGATATCCGGTCGGGTAATGGATGCATAAAGCATGTTAGGCATTTCAGCATCTATCCCGTAGATAGGTTCACCAAAAACCTTATCATTCAAATCCACTCGAGGGATGGGTTTCCCAATATGTTTAAACCCACTGGTTTTTGGCTTGGGTGCTTCTTCTGGCTCACTCCACTCAGACACCCCCTCTGCTACTTCTGCATAGGTCATGCTTTTACCTGCGCCAGATACCACACCATCTTTTGTCTCTAACGAACCAACTTCAACACCCATTTTACTGGCTGCTTCTTTTTTGATCGTCTCACGCATCATGGCGGCGAGCTCTCTCAAAGGTTGCCATAAAGAGGCTATTGAAAGGCTTCCTCCTGTGCTCATACCGTCAATAACTCCTGAATCAGATGTTGCAGCTTGAACCTTTACCTGATCCAACATGACATCCATTTCATCTGCAATCATTTGAGAAAATGCAGTAAAGATGCCTTGTCCCATTTCTACTTTTGGGGAGTGAAAAAGTATTTTGTTGTCTTTGGTGAGTTCAAACCATAACGTAGCTTCTGTTCCTGTTCCATTGTAAGGTGGAACCATCGATTCTGCCGCTTCAAGGATCACTCTTCTTAAAGGATTCCTGGCAATATAGGTGCCTATAGCGAGCACACCTATCGTCCCTAATCCTCCACGAATCAAAAATTTACGTCTCGAGAATTTTTTCTTTTCTTTTGCCATGATCTTAAGCGTTTAGGATGGAGTTAGACTTTAGTTCTGCTGCTTTCTTGATGGCCTTACGCATTCGGTAATAGGTGCCACATCTACAGATATTGATGATGTTTTGATCAATGTCCTCATCAGACGGATTAGGATTCTTTGCTACCAATGCTGCTGTAGCCATTATAAATCCAGGCTGGCAGTATCCACACTGTGGAACCACTTCTTCGATCCAAGCTTGCTGAACCGGATGGGGATTTTCTTTGGTGCCCAGTCCTTCAATGGTAGTAATTTCCTTCCCATCCGCATATTTCACTGCATAGGAACAGGATCTAACGGCCTCTCCATCCACATGGATGGTACATGCACCACAAGCTGCTTTACCGCATCCAAATTTGGTGCCTTTCAAATCCAGCATGTCACGTATGACCCACAACAATGGAGTGTTTCCGTCCACTTCTACCATTTGAGAGGTACCGTTAAGATTAAATGATATCATCATATTTCTAAAGTATTAAAGTTAGGGTTGAGCGTCTTCTTCCGGGATTTGAGCACCTAGCTCAATCCATTTCTTTACTGCGTCAATGTACTCATCAACCGGTACAGGGGGTAGTTCTCTTGGTTTACCATCAACTCCAACACCGGGTTCCCATGCCCATAACACCAACTCGTGTTCTGTCAAGTGATGCATGATGTCTTCTGCTGATCGATTGCCATTATTTTCTTTATTCATCATCGACTTGGCAATCTCAACTCTTGATAATCCTTCCCATCGCATTTTATGTGGTGCAAGTGACCACTCCGGAGCCCCTGGTGCACCCGAAAAGTTATTGTTGGCTGCTTGGTGACATGTATTGCAATTCGTCGCATCCATGGAATTTGCCCGTGTAATGCCAAATCTATGGGCGTGACTGTCTTCGCCCTGTTTTGGGATATTATCAGATGGGTGACAATTTATACAACGCTGGTGAGTGAGTACATCCATCATTTTATTAAATGCTATTACACTCTCATTTTCTTCACCAGACGCATTTTTAATAGTAGCATCAGTTTTTGTTTCGTCCTCTGCCGAGGTGAAAGAAGCGACTGATAAGCTAACCAGCAAAAGTGTCAGCAATATTGGGATAGCTAGTTTTTTATTCATAATTAGGTCAGTAAGCTCAAATAGTAATTCATCTAATTTCGCTAATAAAGTACATAGTTAAGTTATCCCTATGTTGTTTTGAAGTGAGTAATCACTTATTAAATATAAACTATTTTTAAACATCGTATTTTTCTTTAAGCAGTTCTATCATCCCTTTATTATCAAATGCTTGGTTGAGAAAAGTAGTTGTTGTTAACCCTTCCAGCGTAACCATTAACAGTTGAGCCTCTTTTATTGGTTTACTATATCCCAGTTTTTCAAATGCATTAGTCAATGCTTGTTCAAGGGGTTTCAGCTGTTCATCATCGTCTTTTCCCATTTCCCATTTGATTTTAAAAATTAGCTTCCAGAAGTTAACATCTTCTTCAGTAAGGTTTTTCATATCATATATTTCCAGGGTTTGTTTGATTACCCTTGAAGGTTCTGATTCCTGAAGCACATTAGCAAAAAGTTCTTTAAATCGTTCTTCACTCATCTTAATGATCGCATTCAGTAAACCTTCTTTATTCTCATAATGCCTAAAAATTAATCCTTCTGAAACACCTGCTTGCTTGGCTACTTTGCTGGTAGGAGTGACCCGATACCCTTCTTCTGCGAAAAGATGTAATGCAGCATTCAAAATACGTTCTTGTTTTTCAGTCATAAAAGTAAGTAACCACTCACTTATTTGCAAAATCTAATTAGATTGCGTTGAAATATGAGCATTTTTAAAAAGATAATGATAGCACTTTTTGGGTTAATTCTTCTCTTGATTATTGGAGTAATCGTATTTTTCTACACTGCTCCTCAACTAGGAGCTCCTGCTAAAGGAGGAAGGTTGGAACGCATGAAAATTCAATCCAACTATAAATACCCTGTTTTTTTAAATACCGTTGAAACAAAAATGGAGATGCCAAAAGGCACGATGGGAAAAGTGCTAAGGCATTATTTTCTTGAAGATAAAAGTGATAAGAATCCTCAAACACGCCTAAAGGTTCACGCTTTTGATAAACAGTCATTTGAATCTATTCCTGAGGATAGTATTGCTTTTGTGTGGTTTGGACATTCCACCATTTTAGTGAAAGTCAATGGGGTTACGCTGTTAGCAGATCCTGTCATTGTCGGGAAAAGAGCCTCTATGTTTTCTTTTATGGGTCCGAAGCAATTTGACTATACAACCAGCCTTCAGATAGATGATTTACCGAAAATCGATGCGGTAATTCTTTCTCATGATCATTACGATCATTTGGATTACCCGACCATTAAGACTCTTAAGGATCGTGTTGAGCGATTCTTTTTACCTCTTGGTGTAGGGGCTCATTTTGAGCACTGGGGTGTCTCTCCAGATAAGATTACCGAGCTCAATTGGTGGGAAAAGGTAACGCTTGATGGGTTAGAATTGGTGTTTACACCTACACGTCATTTTTCTGGAAGAGGGTTGAGAGATCGATTTCATACCCTTTGGGGTTCATGGGTTATTATTGGATCGAACAAACGGCTTTACTTCAGTGGGGATAGTGGCTATTTCCCTGGCTTTCAGGAAATCGGTGAAAAGTATGGACCATTCGACTTAACCTTTATGGAATGTGGGGCTTATAATGAAGGTTGGAGTGAGATACATATGTTCCCGGAAGAAACTGCACAAGCACATTTGGATCTTAAAGGAAAGCTATTGTTACCTATTCACTGGGGGAAGTTTGATTTGAGTTTGCACCCATGGAAAGAGTCAGTCAATCGATTATCCAGGAAAGCAAAAGAAGAGAACATCCGACTCTTTACACCTGAGATAGGACAGATGGTTTCGTTTCAAGATAGCACTGAATTGGATGAATGGTGGAGGGTTTATGAGTAACGTATTTTGCTAATTAGCTATAAGCAGTCGATAATTTCACGTACCTTCGCGCTCCATTTTAATAATTCGTTTTGAAGACATTCAAAGATCTTGGGCTATCTCCCAATACATTGAAAGCCCTGGAAGATCTTGGGTTTACTGAACCAACCCCTGTTCAATCTCAGGCAATACCGCAGCTACTGGAAAAAGATCCGACCGATTTTATTGGACTTGCACAAACCGGAACCGGTAAAACAGCTGCATTTGGTTTACCCTTAATAGAACTCATTGATGTAGATAATCCTGTTACTCAGGCGCTAATCATGGCCCCAACCAGAGAGTTAGGTCAGCAAACAGCCGCACAGCTTGTGGATTTTTCGTCCCACTATGGAAAACTCAATGTCGAAGTAGTTTACGGTGGTGCAAACATTGTTGCTCAGATAAAAGCATTACGTAAGCCAACACAAATTGTAGTGGCCACTCCCGGCAGATTATTGGATCTTATCAAACGTAAGGCAATCCAATTGAATAACATAAGCCATATTGTGCTTGATGAGGCAGACGAAATGCTTAACATGGGTTTTAAAGAGGCTATTGATGAAATTCTATCCCATACACCGGAAACCAAATCTAACTGGTTGTTTTCTGCGACTATGCCACCTGAGATTAAGCGAATCATCAAGAAATACATGGTAGAGCCTATTGAGGTATCTATAAATCAGCAAGAAAAGTCCAACAAGGATATTACCCATCAGTATGTAATTACAAAATCGGCAAATAAGGTTGTAGCATTAAGAAGATTTTTAGATCTACAACCTGAAATGAAAGGCGTGATGTTTTGTAGAACCAGGAGAGAGACCCAGGAAATTGCAGATCAATTAAACGATCTAGGCTATAGTTCAGAGCCCCTTCATGGAGAACTTTCACAACAGCAAAGAGATGCGGCGATGAAAAGGTTCAAAGCGAGATCAATGCAATTATTAATAGCTACTGATGTAGCCGCAAGAGGGATAGATGTAAATGACTTAACCCATGTGATTCATCACACATTACCAGATCAGTTGGAAAGCTATACACATCGAAGTGGGCGTACAGGAAGAGCAGGTAATAAAGGAATATCACTTGCATTTATCAATCCGCGTGAAGGACGAAAAATTCAGGCGTTAGAACGAAAGCTAAATGTAAAGTTCGAACAAATCGAAGTACCCAATATCGACTCCATAGAAAAGGGTCGACTCCATAATTGGGCTTCTAGTATCATAAATGTTGAAATTGATTCCAAAAGCGAAGCACTTTACGAAGCGGTAAAAGAAAATTTTGCAGAGCTATCTAAAGAACATATTCTAAAAAAGATCATTACTTCTCAACTAAATCAGCTAATGCTGGATGGAGAGGAGAAGGACCTCAATGAGTCTACTGGTGGATCACCGGAGCGGAGAGATAAGTCTAACTTCAACCGATACTTCATTAATTTGGGAATGATTGACGAGATGAAAAAACCAGACATTGTTGATTTTGTATCAGAGGTTGGTAAAGTGGATAGGAAGTTTATCGGGGAAGTCACGATTAAACAGAATCATTCGTACTTTGAAATGGATAAACGCTATGATAAGGAATTCACCAATCGCTTTAGTCAGGTTTCTTATAATGGGAGGGATATTAGAATGAATAGAGATAACGATCGACCTGCTGAGGAAAGAAAAAGTAAAAAGAAAGTCCGATCAGAGCGAAATGCAAGAAAGAAGACTGATAAAAATAAAGGGAGAAGACGGAGGAGATAATTAACCCGGATTATTCAATAGAATAATCAAAAGGTGGGCTAGAGTTTTGGATATT